>BJHM01000015.1 GCA_014192625.1 Planctomycetota bacterium | reverse complement strand
CCCGGCCTACAATCTGCCGGGCCTGGCTACGGTCAGCGTCAACGTCAATACGACCCGCATCAAGAGCATCACCAACACCCTGCTGCTCGGCCAAGCCGTGGCCACGCCGTTTACCACTGGTGCGGGCTCGGGCATCACCAATGCGCCGGTTGCACCCGAAGCGATTTACGTAGGCCTCGGTGGCGAAACCCCGGGCGTGTCGGTCATCGATCTCAATGGCTTTGGTCAGGGCACCGGCGACATCAACATTACGCGCTTCCCGCTCAATCCAAATGTTGGTTCGCCGGGTGTTGTGCCAGCGCTGGCGCCGGGCACGACCAATCTTGATGCCGGTAGTGGTGGCGCGATGACGCTGGCGAAGGACTCCAATCTTTCGACGCGACTGATTCGTGACCCGTTGGTCGGTTCGGTTGCCGACGTGCAGATTGGCGCGCCACTCGATCTCGTCTTCAACGATGAGAACATCAACGTCAATACGACGCGCGCCAATCAGGTCAACCCGATCACTAACCTTGCTAACAACCCCGGGAACTGCATTTCGGTGGCGCCGCATCCCAACCCGCCAAAGCTGGTGTTTCCACCGCCCAATCTGAATCGCGCGATTTTTGGCGAGGAGCCGACGCAGGCAGGCGCGCGCAATTTGTTAGTGCAGGGCAATCCGTTCGCCAGTCAGATTGGCCAGATCGGTATCTATGGCACGGTCCTGGTTGGTGTCTTCAACGGCCCAGCACCGCCGCCATTGTCGCCGCCGCCGCCGGTGGCGTTTACGCCATTTAATATCCGCCAGCAGGTGGGGCACTTTCTCTATGTGCTCGACTCCGATAACCGGCGCCTGCTCGTGCTCAACAGCAATCGATTCACGATCATCGACAGCATCTTGATGTCGGACCCGGTAGACCTCTCGATCTCGCCCAACATGCAGCGGCTTGCGGTAGCCAACTACGCGAGCTCGAACATCCAGTTTGTCGATATCAATCCGCTTAGTCCGACCTTTCACCAGGTAGTTGCCGTCACGCGCACCGCAGGTCCGCCCATTGCTGTGGTATGGCAGCCAGATGGCGAAGACGTCCTCGCTTTGTCGACCATTAGCAACACGCTGACCTTGATCTCGGGCTTGGATTTCACGGTCCGGCGGGAAGTCGCAGGCTTCTTGAGCCTGCCGATTGATATCGCGGTGACCCCGCGCTTTGTCGGCACCGGCTTCGCGCAGGGCGTTTATTTTGCTTACATCCTGAATGCGAACGGGTCGATCGCCATTTACGAATCGGGACCGGATGGCGTAAATGGCATCGGCTTCAACGACATGATCGGCACGGTGCCAAACGTGACGTTCCAACGCGCTCGTCGGATGCGCTACGACTATTCATCTGCAGCCGGCTCGGTGTTGATCGGCCATGTAGATTCATCCGGACTTGGGGTTGTGTCCAAGCTCGACATGACCAGTTCCCCGGGCCAAACCCCACTCAATCCAAGTGCGGGCGGCTTCGTGCTACCGCCGACTTTCCGGCAGAAAGAGTGGCAGGTGTTGCAGCGTTTTGGCGGCGTCACTTCCACGACTACGTTGCACGATCTGATGTCAGGTAACTCGATCGTCGACTTTACGCTCGATGATCTGCGCAATCAGGGTGGTGCTATTGGTCAAACGACGCCATTCAATAGTGGTCTGCAGACGCCCCTCTGGGGGCACTCTGGCAAGGACGCGATCAAGCAAAACGCGCCGGTCATCACGCCGCGATTCCTGTTTGTCGGGCTGTCCGATGTTGGCAAGGTCGACGTGTTCGAACTGGGCACTGGTCGGCGCGTGACGTCGATCGATACGCCGAATCCGCGGGTTGTCGCCAGCTACTGGCGGCAGTAGCTGCCTAGGCGCAGTGATGCCTAGGCGCAGTGATGCCTAGGCGCAGTGATGCCTAGGCGCAGTGATGCCTAAGCGCAGTGATGCCTAGGCGCAGTGATGCCTAAGCGCAGTGCTGCATAGGCGCAGTGCTGCCTAGGCGCAGTGCTGCCTAGGCGCAGTGATGCCTAAGCGCAGTGATGCCTTAGCGCAGTGCTGTCTAAGCGCAGTGCGTGGTGACAAGTCCGCCTGCCTGTGCGCGTGCCTCCGTTTTTGGTTTCGCAAGTTTCCGCATTGGCCAGTATGGGGGCGGCACGGTGTGCCCGGTAGCATCATCCCCCGTATGCATAGCCTCTTAACAGTCAGTCTTCCTGTCACCCTCGGCATCACCTTGTTTGCCGCTGCCTGTGCGCATCAGAAGGCGCCGCCGCTGCACGAGCAGGCGACCGAAATGTCCGCTGCCAACATGATCCATAAAGACAACCCGTTCTTCGCGCCGAGTTCTTTGCCGCTGCACGCGCCGCGTTTCGATCTCATCCGCACCGCGCATTACCAGCCGGCAATGCTCGCCGGCATGGAGCAGCAGCGCAAAGAGATTGACCGGATTGCCACCAACGCGGACCCCGTGACGTTTGCCAACACGATTGAGGCGATGGAGCTGAGCGGTCAGTTGCTATTGCGTGTGAGCAAAGTATTCGCCGCCATGACGCAAGCCAACACCGACGATGAATTGCAGCAGATCGAAGGCGAGCTTGCACCGAAGCTAGCTGCGCACCGCGACGCGATCTATCTCGACGGGAAATTGTTTGCGCGCATCGACACGCTGCATCAGCAGAAGGGCAAGCTCGCGCTCGATGCGGAGCAGTCGATGTTGCTTGCGCGCTATCACCGAGACTTTGTCCGCGCCGGTGCCCAATTGCCCGCTTCTGCGCAGGAACAACTGCGCGCGCTCAATCAGGAATTGTCATCGCTGTCGACCGACTTCCGCAAAGTGTTGTTGTCGGCAACCAAGGATGGTGCGGTTGTCGTTCTCGACCAGGCGCAGCTCGCTGGCCTCGCTGCCGGTGAAATTGAGGCTGCGTTTGCGGCGGCGAAGGAGCGCAAAATCGATGGCAAGTGGGTCCTGCCTTTGCAGAACACCACCCAGCAGCCGCCGCTCGCATCGTTGGTGGATCGCTCGCTACGGCAGCGTCTGCTAGCTGCTTCGACTTCGCGCGGCGCCACAGATGGTGCCGATGACACTCGCGTAATTGTAATGAAGATAGCCAAGTTGCGCGCAAAGCAGGCTTTGCTGCTCGGCTTCCATGATTATGCGAGTTATGCGCTCGATGATCAGATGGCGAAGACGCCAGCGGCGGCGATATCTTTGCTCACTGACATGGTGCCGGCTGCGGTGGCAAAGGCGCGCGGCGAAGTTGCAAAGATGCAGGCGATCGTGGACCAAGGAAAACCAAGTTTCCCGCTTGCCGCGTGCGACTGGCAGTTTTACGCAGAGCAGGTCCGCAAGGCGGAATACGACCTCGATGAGGCGGCGATCAAGCCCTATTTTTTGCTCGACCGAGTGCTCTCCGACGGCGTGTTCTTCGCCGCGCACGAGCTCTATGGCCTGTCATTCATCGAGCGTAAGGATCTACCGGTTTACCACCCGGATGTGCGCTTGTTCGAAGTGCTCGAAAAGGATCGTGTGATCGCGCTCGTCTACACCGACTACTACAAGCGCGACAACAAGAGCGGCGGCGCCTGGATGGACAGCTTTGTCGACCAAGCCTCGCTGCTTGGAACGCTGCCGGTGGTCTTCAACGTCTGCAACTTTCAGAAGCCGATAGCAGGCCAGCCGGCGCTGCTCAGTTTTGACGACGTCACCACGATGTTTCATGAGTTCGGACATGCCCTGCATGGGCTTTTGTCAGAAGTGCGTTATCCGCTGCTCTCCGGGACCGCGGTGCCGCGCGACTACGTTGAGTTTCCTTCGCAGTTCAACGAGCACTGGGCGATGGAGCCGCGCGTGTTCGCCAACTACGCAAAGCACTGGCAGACTGGCGCGCCGATGCCGGCCGAGACAGTTGCGAAGATCCAAAAATCAAAGACGTTTGATCAGGGTTACGCGACTACGGAGTATCTCGCCGCGGCGTTGCTCGATCTTGCGTGGCATTCGGTGGCAGTCGCCGATGCGCCGGTGGACGTGCATGCCTTTGAGGCTGCCAAGTTGCGGGACTTTGGGTTGGCGCTCTCGGAAGTGCCGCCGCGCTACCGGTCGACCTACTTTGCGCATATCTGGGGTGGGGGCTACGCCGCTAGTTACTACGCCTACATGTGGGCTGAAGTGCTCGATCACGACGCATACGACTGGTTCGTCGAGCACGGCGGCATGACGCGCGAGAATGGCAAGCGGTATCGCGATATGGTGCTATCGCGCGGCGGTACGATTGAGTGCGGTGCCATGTATCGCGCGTTCCGAGGTCGTGACCCCAAGGTCGAGCCGCTCCTGCGCGAGCGTGGGCTTAGATGACGTCGCGCGATCAGCGCGTGATTGCCGGCAGCGCCGTTTTCTTCAGGAACAATAAGCCAAAGCAAGTGTTCTCGGGGCTGTCCCACGTGCCCTCTTTGGTCTGGCGCAGCAGCAGTTCCATGGCACCGTCAAAGTACCAATCGGTGTCGCCGAGCAGGGCGATCTGATTGAGTTCGCACGCCCGTTCGAGGCCGTAGAGATAGTAGAAGTGCCAGTTCGACCAGGCTCCTTCTGGGCCTGGGTTGTAACGCACGCTGATGTTGCGCTGTAGCCAGAGTAGGCCGCCTCGAAGGGCCTCGTCGATCTCACGCTGCAGTTTCAGCGGGCTCTTCTTCAAGGTGCGTAGCGCAGAAGAGCACAGACTTAGCCCGCTGATACCAGCGCAGGTCATCGAGCCAGTTGGAGGCTCGTCCGATTTATAGCACCAGCCAGCACACGGGATCTTGGTCCCAGTGGTGCGGGTCTTGCCGCCCTTCTGCTGCTTTTCTAGGTCGGTGTGAGTCACCAATAGCGGGCTGCCCGATTCACCGGCAGGGACTATTACGCGGAGCCAGTGATTGGCGGCTGTCGTCCAAAGCACTGCCGGGGTGTCGATGCCGCAAAGTTGTGCGGCATACAAGCCGAGCAAGGCGTATTGCGTGTTGCTGTTATCGAAGTCTTTCCCAGGACCATAGAACCAGCGGCGTATGCTTGCCTCGTCAACGCGCTCGTCGATGTTCTTCAGCATTGCCTTAGTCCATTCTGTAACTAACGCGCGGTCGCCGCCACTGAGAACGCGTGGGATAGGTGTTTTCAGCCGGCCTTCGCGTATTTCCTGCGCCTCGCTCGGCGGCGTGTAGAGCGCTTCGATTGCGAGGATCGCACAGGCGAGTGAGTAGGTTCCTTCGATCACGCGCTGCCGAAGTTCGAGGTAGCCTTTGGCGATCAGTTCGTTGCTTGGATCCTCACCCCCCTTCACCAGTGAAAGCAGCAAAAGTGCGAGTTGACCAGTCCGGATATTAAAATGCGGATCGCCGCCCGACTTCAGTGGCTGGCCCAGCTGGGATTTGAGTTCGGTGCGCAGAGCGGCCACGGCTTTGCGGATTCCCGCGGTCACCATCGAGCGAAACTCTGCGTCTCCATGTGCGAGCACCTTGTCAAACGTCCAACTTTCGGTGGCGTCCAGATGGACTATGCGAGCGGGGTTCTGAAACTCGTAGTTTAATTCGAACTTGGCGGTGAACGAGGCGACGCGGCCGTTGGTCCGGTCAATCGTACGCTTGCCGATAATCTTGCCACTGATTTGCGGCCCACCGTTGTTGCCAGGCAGCCGCACGGTTTCTTTGGGGCCAGGGCCCAGCGTCACAGCGATTGTCTGCTCGCCGGAATTGCTCAACGGCCCATATTCGGCCTCGGCGTTCATCGCGGCATTGCGCAGTTGTTGATTGAGTTTCACCGCAACCTTGCAGGGCTTGACGAAGGCGAGGTTCAGTGCGACCAAAGGAAACAGTGCGCGCATGTGAAGCACGGGCTCGGTTGTCTGCATTCCCTTCGCATCGAGCTCGTCCGAAAGAACAACGGGCGCGCTATTCTGGTCGAGCCCAGGCACGTTATGGTCGGCACTTTTTGGTTCGGCGGAGGTCTCCTGCTGCCAAGTCCGCTGATAGATAGCCGCACCGTGCGGCGGTAGGTTCCAGCGCAATTCTTGCGCTGACATGGCGGCTACGAGTTGTGCCACAAGGCATATATTGAATATTTGTCGCATTTTTATAAGCGCTACTTTGGCCGGGTCTCATTCGCCGCATTGGCCACATCGAGGGCGCATAAAATGGAGTCGATGTCGAGCTTATCGCCTGCGCTTGAATCTTTTATCAAATTGTGAATCGTCCCATCGGCGCCGAATAAAACCGCGCCGCCTTGCTGCAATGGGTGGCCTTGTAATTTGGTTTGTCGGAAACCTGCGCGGAAAGCCCGCAGCGCGTTCAATAGCACGCGTGGATTTAGCAAGCTTGCGGCGCTGCGTTTGAGTTGCAGTTCGCGAAATACAGATGACTCGGGGTCTGCGAGCACTGGTATGCCGCAGCCAAAAGTGCGCGCAAACGATAACGCCATATAGGGCTGAGCTGGTCCGACGAAGACTATCCTAGTTCTACGTTGCTCAATTTCGGACTTCCGGCCGCACAACTGCGCGACCCTTTCTCGGCAGAAAATTCAACCAAAGTGGCGTACAAAAACAACGAGCAGCATGGAGCCGCAGAGATGTGCGCGAAGCGTTGTGGGCGCACCTTCGGGAGTGAAAATAATGGTTTCAAGCGCAGCGGATGGTGAAGGAAGTGTCGCCATACCGCTGAGTGTGCACTGCCGCGCAATTTTTTGTAAAAAATGACGATCGAAAGATTTCATTTTTTCAGCCCCAAATAGCCATGGCAAGGAGCTTTTATACTATATACGCCTCAGAGAAATTAAAATATTTCGTCGATCTTTTGAGAGCAAGCGACCTAGAAAATTAAAATTTGGTATCATTTTGAGCTCGTTCAAAACTGTACAATCCCTTGTGAAAGATTGATAAAAAACCAATGACTAATCTCAATTGTCTGCTTGCGCTCTTGGCATTTGGCTCCGTTGCGGCTGCGCAACAGGCTATTGTGCCAAATCCCGTAGTTTTTCCTGGCGGTGGAAGCACCGCTAATGTTTGGAGGGCTGGTATCAACCGCGTTCAAGAGTTTTACGACTCGACCAACTTGAGTGCGGCGGGGCTAGGATACCCGATTTCCATTAATAATATTGAATGGAATTTGGGCGGCGTATTGGCGAGTTCGCTTGCTTATCCGGCGGTTCAAGTCTACGTCTCGTACACGGCACTGGGCACTGACTTCTCGGCTCCGAGTACTACTTTTGCGACGAATCGCTCAGTAGCACTGCCAACGACCCCCAACTTCAGCGGCGCAGTTAGTGCGGTCGCTGGGCCTACTGGAAGTTGGTTCATCAATATGCCGCTCACCGTGCCTTTCATTTATGACTCGACATTGGGGCGTGATCTGCTCGTGGAGTTGGTGATCTCAGCGGTTCCTTCCCCATTACTTGGGGCAAGTACCAACACTGGATTTTCTAACCCAGCTCACCTTTGCAATTCAGTTCGTTCAGTAAATTCCATCACTGCTCTAACAGGAACTCTGTCTGCCTTTTGCCCAATTCTTCGCCTAGGTTACTCAGTGCTTCCTGGAACGGCCCTAAATGTTCCTTACGGTTCTGGTTGCGGTAATAGCGTAAATTCCTTCTACCAGCAGTTCGCGCTTGGTGCTACCAGCTCACTAGTTGGTAACACGGTTTCTGCCTCGCTAAACGTAGCCGGCGGATACGACGTCAGCTCTGCAGCAGGCGCTCTGTTCACCGCGCCGATCTTGCCAGGGCTCGCTCTAGGAGATGATGCAGTGTCTACGGCAATTGCGCTGCCCTTCAGCTTTGAATTTCCGGGTGGCACCGCATCAGCTATCTATATTGACTCAAATGGCCGCGTTAATTTTAGCTTGACGACTTTGTCTATTATTGGTGGCACCGCAGCGGCAGCTCTCTTGAATCCACTCATCCCCGCTATCGGTGTTTCCGTGCAGGACTTGGAGCCGGACGGTCTAGTTAACACAGCCAACATCTTTGCAGAAGTTAACCCGACCAACGCAAATGAATTCTTGGTCAGCTGGTTGAACGTGCCTTGCTATGGTTCTTTACCTCCGAGGGCCGTAAATACCATGCAGCTCGCTCTGATCAACAACGGCACAGACGATCGGTTTGAATTGCGATACGTGGCCCAAGCCAATGACTCGACTTCTAACACTGGAAACGCAACCTCTGGCTTCTCGCGCGGCTCAGCTGCGTTGGATGGCGGAAGTAAAAACCTGTTAGGTGGCTCATTCTCGACCTCGGTCGATGCCCCAAGCCTGAAACTCGCCGGTGCGCCACGCCCAATTTTGGGGATAGCTTCGACCTACACGCTGAGCAACATCAAGTCGAACTTGGGCATTAGTTCAATTCTTGTCAGCTTTGCTGCGACCCTGCCTGTTCCGCTGCTGATCTACGGGTTAGATGCGCCAGGTTGCTTTGGTCATGTCGACCTGGCTCTGTCAAGCCCTTTTGGTTCGCTGCTAATTGGTTCGCCCACTGTCACTGTTATTAACACTTGGCCAGCTGATCCGGTCTTCTCCGGGGTCTCGGTGTATTTGCAGGGTGTTGAGCTAGCTCCGGCAGTTAATGCTGCTGGCCTTATCACCTCAAATGGCGTTGAGGTCAAGCTGGGCACGCTATGAAGTATGACTGATCGTAGCTCCGCCCGATGGCGGTGACTGCCGTCCAAAACGCCCGAGCGGTTCGCCGCCGCGGGCGTTTTGCTTTTCGTGATGGAGTTTCTTTGCCAGCAACAATTTGGTTGCTCAGTTCGCGCGTGTGTGGAAAGTCCAGACCAATGGATCTCGTTCAGGCATTAATATTATTGCCGTGTAATCGGTTTTGCCCTTGAGTGCCTGCTTCGGGATCAGGCAGTAACTGTCACTCGGCGACATTTCTGGGTTTGTTGGCGCATTGGGGGAGCTGTAGTAGCAGTCGACCATCGGGCCCGACTCTTTCCCCTCGTGCAGGGTCATCGTGACGGCGGCTGGATCGAATGGCGTGGCTAGATGATGCTGAAAGGTAACTGGGTATCCCCAGCTACTTTGGTCTTGGCTTGGCACCGGGTTGGGTAACTCAGGCGCAAAGTGTAGCGGCACGTCGCTCGCGTCCTTGGCTGGCCACAATGAGATCAAAAAAGTTGAGTTGCTTGGCATCGCCATCGATTGGGCATCGAGCACTGCGACGCCATGCTCGACGCAAAAGCCAGTGCGCAGCATGCCTGGAGCGGTCAGTGGCAGGCGGTGGTAAAAAGTTCCCATCCAACCGTCGATCGCTTGTATGCAGTCGCTGGCTCCGGCGATCACCGAGTTTCCCCCAGCCATCGAGCCCTTTGGTGTGAACCCTTTGCGGTCCGGCCATTCTTCGTGCGCGTCGGGCCATGCTGCCAGCTGAGCCGGGTTCTCGTGTAGGTAGAGCGCGTGCAACTTTGTCGCATCAGCGAGTTCGCGTTCGAACGTGACATCGGGTGCTGGGTCTGCTTTGTAGCGCTGCACGAGCAGTGCCTGTTTTCGCAGTGCGTTGAGGTAATTAAGTGCTTTCAACTCGTCGGCGGACAGCAGCTCTACGTCTTTGCCAGCGATGCGATCGGCGATGCCAAGAAAATTGCCACCGGTGAACCAGCGCCGCCATGCGTGCTCGAACTCGGGCCAAGGTATGGAAAGTGCCTGTTCGACGGAGATCGCAAACTCCCCCGGCTTCGCGCTCGCCTTTGTCAGTTGCGCAAGCACGCCGCGCTGCACTAAGAAATCATGCACAAACAGGTCTTTGGTCACGCCGTCGGGCGGGATCAAGCCGAGTTGATCGAGGAACGTTGTGGACCAAGCGGGATCTTGGTCGTGTTGAACGAGCCACTGTAGATAACACTTTGCGCCCAGCATTCCGGCTGCTGCTAGTCGTGCCATCGCTACGCGTTCGGCATCGTCTGGGCTTTGTGCCCTGGTGCTGTGCCGATCCACTGCTGATGTGAATCGGCCTAAGGCGGCACCAATGGCGCAGCGCCCGATCCAATCGACATGGCCGGCAAGCAGCCAGCGTTGCGGCAATCGGTAGTAGGCATCGTCGTGCACGAGGGAAACGGCGAATGCGGCTTCCGTCAGATCCTGTAGCAACCGCTCATTGCCGATGTCGAAAGCAAGCAAGTTGCGTACGGCAATGGTTTCGGCATCGTCGATCCGTTTCTGCTCTTGCAACCATGTGATGGCCTTTTGGTAGAACGTCTGCTGCGCAAAGTGCAGGTAGGTGCGTTTGCCAGGTACGAATGCGAGCGGCTGGTCCATTAGCCAGCGCGATAGCGCACAGCCTTGCGCTGCAGTGCGAACGGCGCGCGCTGCTTTGGCGATCGGCCATTCGGTATAGACGGTCAGATCGCCTAGACGCACTTCGGTCACAGGATCGATGCCGAGAGCCTGGTAGAGCGGATGGTGGGTGGACTTTGCCTCGATTGTGAATGGCAGCCTTCGCGCATCCGTGATCGCTCGTTCGATCACGGGAACCCGGGCTGCGCACTGCGCTGCTTGAGCGTCGAGCCACTTTGCACCTTCACGCTGTTGCAAAAGCGCGGCGTGCGCCGCTTCGCATTCGCCGTCAATCCGCAGGATCGCGGCCGCCACTTTTTGCCGCTGCTGAATGGGGAGCTTTGGCAACTCGGCTATGAGTGGTAGCACCGCCTTGCGCAGGGCTGCGGCGGCTTTGTCGGCGGGATCCTTTGGTTTGCCTGGCTTCTGATTTTCGATCGAAGTCCGCAGCTTCTGCAATGTCTTGCCGTCGTAGCCGAGCTCGGTCAGCACGGCCAGTAACTGCCGCGCAGCAGCCACGCGTCCGTTGCGCAACAGGTCTTGGGTCGCGCTATCGAGCGCGCGCAGAGCGGTCGATAGCGTTTGCTGCGATTGCTGTGCAGGCGCGATTACGCTGATGACGAGCAAGACAGTGGCGTTTTGCATGCGCATGGGAGTGGTGATAGCAGAGTGTAGCGTGGCGCAAGTTTCGTAGCTGTTGCTGCATTACTTGAAGCAGGACATCATTCGACTCGTGATTTCATTCGTCATACCAGCGCACAATGAGGAGCTGCTGCTGCCTGTCACGCTGCGGGCAATCCATTTCGCGGCAACGGCGGTCGGCGAGCGATTCGAGATCGTGGTGGTTGATGACGCGTCAACAGATGCGACGGCCGAGGTGGCGAGAGCCTTCGGTGCGCACGTGTTGAAGGTCAACCGCCGTCATATCGCTGCGGTCCGCAATGCCGGCGGGCGCTTGGCGCGCGGTGAGTTTTTGGTGTTCGTCGACGCGGATACGCGGATCGACGAGGAGTTGCTGCGCGATGCGTTGGCGTTGCTGCGCTCGGGTGCGGTAGGCGGCGGTTGTCGCCTGGCCTTCGACGGTAAAGTCCCTGCCTATGCCCGGTTCATGCAGGCGATGTTCATGCCGTTGTTTCGAATGTTGAACTGGGCCTGTGGTTGTTTTGTGTTTTGCCGCCAGCAGGACTTCCATGCAGTCGGTGGCTTTGACGAGCGTTTCTTCGGGGGCGAGGAAGTGGCGCTCAGTCGCGCGCTGAAAAAGCGTGGCCGCTTTGTCGTGCTACCGCGAGCGGTGCTCAGTTCGGGCCGCAAGATGCGAACGCACTCACCTTGGGAAGTCATGAAGCCTTTCGTAGCTGTGTTCTTGCGGGGCAATCGTGCGCTGCAGTCGCGCCGCGGTCTCGAACTTTGGTACGGAGAGCGGCGGCACGACACCAAGCACGACACCAAGCACGACACCAAGCACGACACCTAAGGCTCAGCGTACGCGCACTAGGAGCTCTCTCGGCAACGCGAGTGCATCCCAATGTGGCGCTAGGTCATTGAGAAACCGGTGGCCATCCACGAAGTAGCCTGCGGTCGGCAGGATGCCTGTTACTTTGTGCGCGAACCATTCGTTGAGCACGTGGATCATCAGCTCACGCGTATATTTCGCGAAGCAACTGGCGAGCGCCGTAGGAAACGCGCGGTCTTCCCCCTTTTCGGCGAACGTGAGCAACGCTTCACGCTCGGCCTGATGCAGTCGGTAGCTGGAAATGGCAGGCTCCTCGCGCAGGATCTCAATGCGCGCACCTGGCCGCAGTCGGCGTAGTTCGGTGCCATAGTGCATTCGGCCGCCGCAGCGGTCAGCGACGAGATGGCCATTGCCGGGCAGCGCATCGAGCAGCCGCGAAATCACTTCCCCGTAGGCGTGAAAATGTGCGCGACTCTTGTTGTTGGTTTGCGCGATCAGTCCATTCCATTCTTCGACGTCGACTGGCCGCACCACGATTTTAGATAACGCCATGCCATGCCGCGCCATCGTTCGACGGATCAGTTCGGCTTGCAGCAGTACAAAACCAGCGTCAGCGAACAGTGGCAAGCGGATGTCGAGCTGCTGATACCAAGGGCAGCGCCGTAGCGGATCGAGGTCGCAACCGATTTGTTTGAGCCACTGCTCAACAGTCGCCGGCAGTTCGCCGTGCAGCACCGCCCAAAAGGTGAGGGAGGTTTCTTCAAGCCGTCGCAGGCCATGAACTCCGGAGTGCACCTTCTTGCTGTCGGCGACGCGCACCTTGCCCTTCTCATGGCGCAAACGGCTGACATGGGATTGCAGGATCGTCCATGGGTCACTGCCCGCCTCACCCGTGAAAGCAATCCCGGCAATGACCAACGGTCCGAGGATCGGACCGAGGCCAGCTTCGTCGACACCTGCGAGCCACTGCATGAGTGCAGCGAACCCATCCGTGCTATGGGGGTCAAGCTTTCCGCCGTTGCGGTGCAGATCGTACGGAGGAGGTTCATCGCAAGGCCGGTGGCAGCCGATACACGGCAAGGAGAACTGTATGACGTTGGAAATTTTGTTGGTGGAGAGTGACCCCTTGGTGCGCGACCATATCAAGGTCGGATTGCAGCAGTTCCCTGAGTGCTCGGTGACGGTCGCCAGTGGCTACAGCGGGGTCAACGAATTGCGCGACAGGCGTTTTGACTGCGTGTTTTTGGGCATTGATCTGCGCAATAAGGAGAGCGCTGGTCTGTTGGCGCACTTGCGTGGATTCGATTCCAACACCGAGGTGATCGTCGTGACGGCGGCACGTAACGTGAAGGACATGGCTGCTGACAAGGGCCGCTTTGATGTGCACACCTTCTTGCGGACGCCGATCGACCCGGCCGAATTGTTTCGTTGTATCGGTCGTTTTCGTGAGCGTCATGCCAACGCTGGTGAGCAGCAGGCCGACAGTACGCCCAGGCCAAAGGGCAAACGAGCTGGTAAGGGCGCGTCGCGATAGATTGCATGGTCGGCAGCGGGCCGCCGCGGACCTATACTCAAATGCGTGACTGACCCTGGCATCCGGCCTAAAGCGCCGCGCAGCAAGATCTACCTTGAGTCTCGCTACAGGAAGCTCCTCCGTGGCCTGCCGCAGACGATCTTTTATTGCCCAGTTTGCAAAGGCGATCGCCGCCGACGCGAGGGTTGCACCAACTGCGAAGGCTTCGGCAAACTGACCAAGGAATCGGTTCAGGAATTGATTGGCCGACGGGCGCTGCCCGCGTTCTCGGCGCGCACCGGCAACTTCCACGGCGCAGGCCGTGAGGACATCGACGTGTTGATGCTCGGCAACGGCCGGCCGTTCGTCTACGAGGTGATCGGCCCGAGATGCTTCGATGTAGACCTCGAAGTGTTGCGCAAGGAGATCGTTGAGCGGGCCGGCGGCTCGATTGAGCTCGCGCCGTTCAAGACCGTCGACAAGAGTCGCGTGGTGTTCTGGAAGCAGTCACAGTTTGACAAGGTCTACCGCGCCGAAGTGCAGGTGCAGGGGACCGTGGCCGACTTTACGGCGGCGCGGAGCTTTAGTGGCATGATCGTGCAGCGCACACCGCAACGGGTGGCGCACCGACGCGCGGACCTTGATCGGGAACGGCAGGTGCAGGTTTTGTCGCTGCTGGAACTCGATTCAGATCGAGTCGAACTGCGCGTGTTGTGCCAGCACGGCACCTACGTGAAGGAATGGATTTCCAGTGACGATGGGCGCACTACCCCGTCCCTGTCGTCGCTGCTCGGAGCGCCGTGCAAGTGTGTAGTTCTCGATGTCGAGGACGTCATGACTGATGACCTGCCCGGCCCGCGTCTGCCGCAAAAGCAAAAGATGCCGAGCGAAGCGGGATGAACGTGGGCGGTGGACCGCCGCGGCTGCCGCTGCTGCGTCTGCGCTGCAGCAGCACGGAGCGGCTGCGCTCGCTCCTCACGCGCGAGCCGCAGTGGGGGTTTGTGCTGCCACAGGTGGATAATAAGGCTGGCGACGATGCGATCGCGCGCTACCGGTTGCGATCGGATTCGTTCTTTGTTGAGGTCCACTTCCACCGTCAAGGCGAGCAATGGGTCGAGCGCGATTGCCAGATCGTGCCTGGTGCCTCGGTGACGCTGCGGCTGGTGCTAAACGATTGCGATCCAGCACGGATCACGAAGCAGCTCGGCATCGAGCCTTCGCGGGCTTGGGCCAAAGGTGATGTCGAGGCGCCCCTTAGTGCGCGTGGGGAAGGGCTCTGGATCCGCGAAGTGCTACCGGCAGCCATGGTCTACGCCGAAGAGAAGGTGCAAGAACTGCTCGCGCTGCTGCGGTCTTGCGCTGGCTGGCGCACGGTCGTTGCGGATCCCGCAGTGCAGTGGGCGTTGATCACGATTCAGTTCTATGGCTGCCGTGAGCAGATGAGCGGTCTGTCACTCGATCGCACAGTGCTCGAAGATCTCGTCGCGCTGTCGCTGCAAGTCGATGTGCAAGTGAGCGCGGAGTGAGGCGAACTCAGCGGTCGATGCCGAGCATGCGCCGCACAACGGCAGGGTAGCCGCGATCGAAGTGCATGACTGGCAGTGTGCGCGCTCGGTGCGTCGGCACGAACTGGTCATTGCGGATGCGGCCAGCTTCGATCAACACCGGGAAGGATGGCGTGAGATCGACGATGGTAGGGACCTCGAGTAGCCGCAGCAGATAGCCAAGAGGCACGCACTGCGTGTCTCTAAAAAAGCGCAGCAAGTCGATCGTGCCGTCGGTGCCTTCACTACTGGCATCCGCGGGCACCACAGAGCAGAGGTAGCCGTTGGCGGTGAAGATCGTCACGCGATATGCAGCGGGACGGATACTGGGTGTCACCAGGCGCGCTTCAATGCCGCTGCCCACGGCTTTGTCGCCGCCATCCTTCAGCTGCTGCATGCGCGCGCTGGACAGGTCGAGGCCGGTAGCGGTGACGTCGAGCCAAGGCCCGGGTTGGCTGCTGTTTTGCGCAGCAGTGCGCCACTCCGCTTTGATCGGTAGTTCTTGCATGGGCAACTCTGGCACCGTCACCAGAAGATCCGCGCTGCGGAACAACACAGTGTGAGCGCCAGGCACTGCGATCGGCTGATCCGATTGGTCGTGCAGCGACAGCGCATTCCAGTCATTGAGTAACGGACGGTGTGCGTAGAGCTTTGCTTGGCCATCGGCGAATGGCGGCCGCAGCATACGGTCAATGCCGAAGTGCATTTGCACCACGTTGCCGATGTTGTTGCTGTGCGGTAGGCCAGCAGCAAACCAGAGGCCTTGCTGGCCGTCGGTCTGGCGCACGAGTTTGCGGTGCATCTCTGCGCTCTCCGCATCGGCATAATGCTGATCCAGACGGGCGAGCATGAAGGCTGGTGCAAATGCCGCGAATGCGATCACCACTGCAACACGGCCAAAGGCGACCAGCAAGCCGGTCAGTGCGAGCGAGGCGAGATAGAAGTAGCGCAGGTTGTGAGGGTTTTCGGAACTTGCGAAAAAGCCAGCTATGGGCACCGAGGCGATTGCAAACAAGCACAGCGAAAGCGCGACCAACGGAGCGCTTTTACGGCCTAAGCAAAACCAAAGTGCGATCAGCGCTGGCAAAAAGCCAAGCCAGCGCAACGCATCGGCGGCGGCGCCGATCGTGGATTCCGTTACGGCGAGATTGTGCCAGCGCCACGGGTTCAGCACGTTGCCGATGTAGTCGAGGTAGCCATACGCCATCGGTAGCGGATCAAAGGCGGTTTCCAGGTAGCCGCCAAACCGGCCGAGTACACCGATGCGGAATGCGATCACAGCGCCGAGCAGCAGCCAGTGCGGGAAGGCTGCTAGCCACGAGCGACGAATGGCAAAGCCGATCACGGTGCAAAGCGGTGCTACCGCGAACGCGAGTTCTTTGCTGGCGAGCGCCAAAAGCATTGCGATCAGGCTGAAGGCGCGCGTTCGATCCTTGCCTTCGCACCAGCGCACAAACATGAGTAGCGAGAGCAAGATCCAAACGGTGGTGTGGCCATCAACGCGGCCGACGGCCCATGCGATCGTGCCCGTGTGCCCGGGCATGATGCTCCAGAGCAGCGCGGCAGCGAAGGCGAGGCCGTTCGATAGAACCCGCCGCCACAGCAGTCCCGCCAACAGCACGCACGCCCCGTGAGCGAGCACGTTTTCCAGATGCGCCCAGAACGGGTTGCCACCCGCTAGCAAAACATCCAGGTGAAAGCTCAGCGTGATCAGCGGCCGCCAGAAAAACCAAAGGTCCTCTGCGCCGTATTGCCAGCCGGTGAAGTCGGCGAGTGCGTGCGCTCGATCCTGTGCGTAGTGCAGCGCGAAAAAATCGTCGCTGGCCCAGAACGCGTCGATGGGCCACCAGAGCACGATTGCGAGCAGCGGTAAGAACCAGAACCAGTGCGGTAGCGACGGAGCAGCTACCACTTTGCGAATGGGGTCAGAGGCTCGCATGCGCTTAGAGCAGGACGCCGAGCAGTTCCATATCCATGACCAGCTGCCCATTGCAAAACGCCTGCGTTGGATAGCGCGCCAGTCGACGTCCGCTAACGACCCCTGGACCGGCGACGAAATAGACGCGAGCTGGCGGTATCACTTGGCCGCGGAATCGCACATCGTTGACGCCGCCGAGGCCGAGAAATTGGTTCGCATCCCAACCGACCACCTTTTTGATCAGGAAAGTCGCCGCCTGTGCACAACCTTCGATCATCAAAACGCCTGGCATCAGCGGCTTGCCTGGGATGTGGCCACTGGCCCACCACGCATCCGCAGGCCAATCCTTGTAGCCAACCACGTATTGACCTGCCGGATCGAAGTGACAGATGCCGTCGAGGAGTTGAAAGTGGTCGCGGTGCGGCACGAGTTCGCGCAGTTCTGCCTCAGCAACAACGTTGCGTGACAGATCCAACGCGGCGAGGTCCAGCAGATGTCGAGCCATAGGTTTTGTGTCGAGACTCATACCCGACTGGCGGTCGCGAAGGAACCATCAGCGCAGGCGCGGCAACTGGAACAGTTGATCGGGCGGCGTCTGCTTGCCGTCGAGGGATAGCTGGCTTACACGTCGATCGTGATCTGGCTTGTGGACATCAATCTGCCACAGGCCCTGCGCAACGCGGGCAAATCGCAGGTGGCCGCGGATGTCGGTGACTCCGTCGAGCATCGTCAATTGCTTGCGGTCGGTGGCTTGCATGCGGACCGCTGCGTTGGCGAGCGGGCTGCCATAGGAATCGGTCACCACGATTTCGACCGGCACGCCGGCGGGCACCACGAGTGTCGTTCCTTGTGGTTGCGGGACGCCATTGCGCAGTGTCATGCCGGACGACTGCACCGTGAGCACCTGCGGCTCCATCAATGGCGCGTGGGTTGGACCGACGGCGACCTGATAGTCACCAGCGAGCAGGTTCTGAAAAACTGCGCTGCCGAAGTTGTCGGTTTGCTTGTGCTGTTGCGGCCGGCCCAGCGGCGAGCCGCTCGGAATGAGTCGCACTTCGGTGGCAGTGATCGGGTTGCTTTCTTGGTCGCGCAAGAGCAGTGAGAACGGTGCCCCTGGCATGATCGCCAGCTGCACATCTTCGACGAGTGGATGTTCTGCACTGATCTCGACGGTCATCTGGTTGCCGTTGAGGCCCGCCGCGTATGCGCTGACGACGTAGCCGTATGCCGAGAATGGGATGTTGCGGATCGTGAACGTCGGTGTGCCAACACCGATGTCGACTCGCTGGACAAAGCGGAATGGCCGCGGCCCTCCGTCATTGCCTGCGGGCCGCAGTTCGTCGATGACGACTTGCAGCGTCTGGATCTCATCGAGAATGGAGGTCGAGAGTGCGATGTCGCCGCGGATCACGCCGCTTGTCCAGCCAGTGGTCGAGACTTGCTCACTCTTGCGGAAGACTGGGTCGGCGAAAGCGACCGCGCTCAGTTGTGCCGTGCCACCTAAGGCCTCGGTCGTTGTTGGTGCCGTTTCGCCCTCGGGCGCAGTCGGTAGTGGCCGCGGCAGTTCACTTGCCTGCGTGGGATTGCCCAGCAGTGGGATGGCAATGACTGAGGCCAATAAGGCTGCCGCGCCAACGAGCACCAAGTCGCGAGGTCGCATAGTCAGTTGTTTTTGGGGTCGGTCGCGCAACCGCGCAATCGGGTCCTGCGCAATAGTAGCTCAGTAGGGCGTGGTTGCTTAAGTGGCGGCCCTTTCGCAGTCGCTATTCGAGCCTCTAACCCTGACTGCGCCATGCCATCGGTTCGTTACTGTGCTAAAGAGCGGTGGTCGTGGCGGATTTTTTCGTTCGCGCTGACGGGGCATCGCTGGCGCGCTGGTTTGCAGTGCCGCGCCGGTTGTAGTGGGCCGTTTTTTTTCGTTGTGAACGGATGATCCACGCAGTGGCATCAGTGCTGCTGCACGGCGTCTTGCACGCGCAGCAGAGCGTCCAGCAGTGCTGGAAAGTCGCTCATGCGGAGCATGTTTGGGCCGTCGCTCGGTGCTTGGTCGGGGTTTTCGTGCACTTCAAGGAATAGCCCGTCGACGCCGCATGCGATTGCCGCCCGCGCGAGATGGGGGACCTTAGTGCGATCACCGCCCGTCGTCTTGCCCTCACCGCCGGGGCGCTGAACCGAGTGCGTCGCATCGAAGACGAGTGGCTGGCCAAACGCGCGCATCAAAGGGAACCCCGCGAAGTCGACCACCAGCGTGTTGTAACCAAAGCTCGTCCCGCGCTCGGTGATCATCGCGTTGGCGTTGCCGGCTTGCAGCACTTTGCTCAACACGTTGCCGACATCATTAGGTGCCAAGAACTGACCCTTCTTGATGTTGACCGTGCGGCCGGTTGCCGCCGCGGCCAGCAGCAAATCGGTTTGCCGGCACAAGAACGCTGGGATCTGCAGGCAGTCGCACACTTCGGCGACGACCGCGCACTGCGCTGCGTCGTGCACGTCCGTCAAAACGGGTATGCCGAGGTGCTGCTTCACTTCGGCGAGGATCGCCAGCCCGCCGTCGATTCCGATGCCGCGAAAGCTGCCACCTGAAGTGCGGTTGGCCTTGTCGAAGCTGCTCTTGAATACGAGATCGATCTTGCGTGTCTGGCAAACCTTGGCGAGCTGTTCGGCGTGCCGCAGGCAGTGATCGCGGCTCTCGATCACACACGGTCCTGCAATCAAGGCAAATGGTGCGCCGCCGCCAAACGTGGCACTGCCAATCTGGACCTTACGCGAGAGTGGGGTATCGAACTTCTGCATGGCAGGGATGCTACGGCCCCGCCCCTGAAGTCCGCAGGCGTTGCACGGCAAAGCAGCATTCTTGTCGCATCGCGGCTGGCCAGAATCCTGCCGCCGCGTGCGTCGCGGGCAGCGTCGCCATGGAAAATACTTGCCGCCACCGCGTGCGTGCCGCCGCAAGATCCTTGTGGAGTCTTTGCAGCAAATGCCACTCGGCGAGTGCGGGCGACAGTGCGGGCGACAGTGCTGGCGACAGTGCTGGCGCGGAAGCAATCGGCCTGCCTTTTCGCTGTCAGCCCGACTGCGTGGATGGGCTCACGGCACGATCAAGTTTGCCGCGATGGCGTTCTGCTGAATGGTCAGTGTGCCCACGCCACCAAAGTCGCCGTCGATCTGATATGGCGCAGTGCTGTCGATGTGCAGGGCGTGCGTTTTGCGCAGCAGCAAGTTCCGGCTCGGATGCATGCAGCGGATTAGGCCGAGGCTGCCTTGCGTGAGCCAAGCAAGTCTGCCGCGCTGGCGGAAGCCGAGCACAAACAGGGTGTCTTGCTGCGGGTCAATGCCGCGCGGCAATTGCACCACGCCGCCGTAGTTGCGAACGCGAGTTACCAGCACCGAGCTGAGGCCGTCGAGTACTTCGCCGTCTGCGAGCGTGGCGCGGAGCGTGAAGCGCGGCCAATGGCGGACGGTGTGCAGGATCGGCGACAGCCACTTTAGCTTGCCGAGCGTGCGGCTGTGCAGTTCGTGCATGCGTTGCACGACGGCGCCATCGACACCCGCACCGCAGAACAACAGGAAGCGCCGACCGTTGGCGATGCCGATTGCATGGCGCTGCGTGCGGCCCTTGGCGATTACCTGCGCGGCGGCGGCCAATGATTTGGGCAGACGCAGTTCGAGTGCGAGCACGTTGGCGGTGCCGACCGGCAGCACGCCGAGCGGTTGGCTTGGATCGGGCATGCCGTTGAGCACTTCGTTGACGGTGCCATCACCGCCGACGGCGATGATCGCATCGAAGGCTTCGTTGCAAGCGCTCCGCGCGCGCACTTCGGCATCGCCGCTCGCTTGTGTCAGATACAACTCGGCCACGCACCCGCTCGCTTGCAATGCGCTGCACAACTTTGGTGCCAAATGCCGCGCGCGTCCGCCGCCAGCGATGGGATTTGCGATGACCAGCAATCGGCGCGTCACCACTGCCTCAGCTTCTGCTTTCTTTGCGGCACAGTGCGCGTAACCATACGGTCTCAATGTCGAAGCCTCGGGTTCTGGTCTCTGGTGCCACGGGTTTTCTGGGCCCATCCGTGGTTGCCGCGCTGCAGAATGTTGCCAAAGTGATCACGCTGGCGCGCAAGCATGCGGATGTGTGCGCCGATCTGGCGAGCCCCGGTGCTACGGCCGCTGCGGTCGCGGCAGCCGCGCCGGATTATGTCCTGCACCTTGCGGCGATGGCGCGCATGATCGATTGCGAACGAGACCCTGCGATGGCGCAGCGCCTCAACGCCGATGCGCCGGGCGAGATCGCTGTGGGCTTTGGTCCCCGCTTCGTATTGGTTTCGACGGACCTCGTCTTCGACGGTTGTCGTGCGCCCTACGCGCCGCTCGATCTCCCCATGCCGTTGTCGGAATATGGCATGAGCAAAGCTGCTGGTGAGCGTCAGGTGCTCGCTGCTGGCGGTCGCGTAGTACGGCTGCCGTTGTTGTTTGGTCGCGACGCAAAGGGGCGCGGTGCAACAGGCATGATTCGCGCTGCAATCGAGCAGGGGCAGCCGGTCACGCTGTTTACCAACGAGTATCGAACGCCACTGCACGTTGTCGATGCGGCCGCCGCATTGCGGCAAGAACTGTTCGCCGAGCGCGGTCCGCGCATCGTTCATCTAGCTGGGCCAGAACGGCTGTCGCGCTGGGAACTCGGCAACTTGCTGTGTGCGCGCCATGGCCTGCCGCGCGCTCTCTTGGTGCCCGTCGAGAGTCAGGCATCCAATCGGCCCCGCGACGTTTCACTCGTTGGCACGTTCAGGCCCGAACGCGACCTTGCGGCGATGTTGGCGGACGCGTGACAGGCGTAAAAGCGCGACACTGCTGCCGCGCGACTGGCTCAGCCCTTGGCTACGTCCCAGATCTCAGCACCGAGGAAGTCCCATGGCAGGCGGCCTTCGTCGCACTCGTTTGGGTTTGGTGAGAACTGCACGTCGACCATGTAGATGATGCGGCCGGTTTTCTGGCCGATATTGCCAGCGCCGTGCGCGACGCCCGGTGGAATGCGCACCAACCGATCCTTGCCATCACCGAGCACGAGACGCATCGTCGAGCCTTCGCTCGGCGAGCCATGGCGGCAATCGTGCAGGACGAGCAGCAACTTGTCGCACGGCGGCACATACCACACATCGGTCTGCCGATGGTGCAGATGAAATGCCTTCACCGCGTTAGGCTCCATCTCGGAGTAGTTGACCTGCTTGCACTCAAAACCAGGCAGTTGCGAATGCATCCCGGTGGCGAACCGGCCAAGCTCCGTGATGGCACCGCCGTCATCGTTGAAGCGCTTCAACTCGACGATCTCGACACCGGTGATCCGCTGCCTGCCGGCATAGTCCTGAAAGAAGAAGGCGGATTTCGCAGTCGCGTTGATGGTGGCAATCGCTTCAGGATGCGCCGATGGGTTAGTTACCTTTGTCATCCTTATTCACACTGTTGTTGGTGCCGACTTCAGTATTCGACGCAGCTGCGTTCGCAGCTTGAGGCAGGCGCCACGGCACTTCTGGTGAGTTTGGGCTGCAATCGATGGTGAACTCAAGTTTGAACGACACGCCCTTCTTCTGGCCAGCCTGCAATGGCACGCAGCCACGCAGTTCGACGTGGGCCTTCGCACCTTCCTTGGTCTTCGCGCTGTCAAACAAAAGGTCATTCGCCACAATCGAGCTGGAGTTCAGGCTGCTGCTGGTCTGCAGGTGGGCAATGATCTTGCCGGCGTTGTCCTGGAAGATGAATGCCGCCTTGTCGGTCGGGATCTCGTAGCCATTGACGCGGACAAAGGCGGGCGCGCCGGCTGCCAAGTCCTTCTCGTTTAGGCCGTATTTGGCGATCATCGACCGCCAGTCTGGTCCCTTGCTCTTGTTGTCCCCAGCGCCTTCGTCTTTCTCGCCGTGCTCTTTCTTCTTTTCGGCGGTCTGGAGTTCTTTGATGCCGGCCTTGATCGCTTCCGAAAGTTCCTTCGTGAAGCCTTCCTTGCGATAGCCAAGGGTGTAGAGCTGGTTCGCCGGGAGCGCGGGCACCAGCATCTTTTCGGTAGTGGCGATGGTGCCGATGGCAATCGGCGACTGCTGGGTCTTTTCTTCGATTTTCTGCAGCGACGGGTTCTTGTCGCTGGTTAGCCAAGAGACCGGCGCAAATGAGAATGCGTGGTATTCCTTGGGGAAACCGTTCTCGGCCAGCACGTAGCGTTCGACGCCAACTTGATTTTTATAGTCGATGGCTTGATCGGCACCGAACATGGTCTGGTCGTAGCCAGCGCTGACC
This sequence comes from Planctomycetota bacterium, assembly GCA_014192625.1. Taxonomy (GTDB): domain Bacteria; phylum Planctomycetota; class UBA1135; order UBA1135; family UBA2386; genus BJHM01. The sequence goes on along the minus strand of BJHM01000015.1, from coordinate 67,283 downwards.
CAGCTCACCAAGAGGTCGTAGCCCGGCTTCAGGCTCTTCGCGAGGCGCAGGCCGACGACGTCGAGCGCATCGGTCGGATCGAGCTTGTCGCGCGCGTCGATGTGCAGCTGAATGGGGTCGTTGGCAGAAAATGCGCTGCCGCCTTTGATCACTGCGACGTTGTCCTTCTGGCCCGGCTTTTCCTTCACCTGCGAGCCGATCTTGTCCTTCATCAGGGCCTTCCACTCGGCATCAAACTTGGCGATGCCATTGATCGGGCCGAAGGTCATTTTGGGTGATGCAACGAACTCCCAGACTTGGCCGGTCAGATCGACGTGACCGAACGGGCCTACGGTGGACTTTACGGTGCCGGTTGGTTTGACCTCGCGTTCGCGCATGTTGGCGAGCTGCAGCAAAGTCAGGGACTTGTCGGTGAAGTTGTCGCCGACAGCTTTGTTGCTGCCCCACAGCCATATTTGGTTGCCATCGCCGCGTGCCGCGCGCGTGCGCTCGGCCTCGGTCGGCAGGCGCATGCCAACCCAACCGGCGAACTGGATCGCATCGCGGTAGCTGACAAACGTCACTGGCAGTTCGGCGATGGACTTGCCTTGTTCGTCGGTGACCGCGTAAGGCAGATCATCACCATGCCGTTCCCAGTAGAGCTTTGGGCCAAGCTTGCCGTCGGCCTTGAACTCTTTGTTGATGTCCTCGAGGTGCTTCTCGTAGTCCGCTTTCATCCCCCGCTGCCACCAGTGGAATGGCGCGTGCACTTTGATTCCTTGCTCGCGCAAGGTCTTGACGTAGATCTCGAACTCGCTGTTTTTCACCGGCCATTTGCCGAGTAGGAAGGTTTCGACCTGCTCCTTGCTCTGGCCGAGTTCGGACGCGGTGTATTTCAGGGCGCGCACGATCTTGTCCGGTGCCGCGAGTGCGCGTTCGGGCTTGCCTGGGCTAAGCGTTTCCTGAATCGCCAGCATGAGCTGGTCGAAGGTCACGCCCGTGGTGGTGGTGCCACCCGGCACTGGTAGCAGAAAGGTCGGCAGGCCTACCTGTGTTGAACCTTGCTGGGGTGCAGGGATCTCACCGCCTTGGGCGCGGCAATCAGCGATTGTGGCAAGGGCAAAAAAAAACAGCGCCGAAACGCCAGCGGGAAGGGTTCGGGTCAGCATCAGCGAGGGTTGGTTTCTTGAAGGCAGGTCGGGTAGGGGGCAAACCCGTCCATTGGGTGGCGTAAGCCTACCGTTCTCTAGGTCCAGTGGCGCGAGATTGTTGCGCCATACTTTTTTCCCCCGCGAAGCGAGCCCGTGCCAGGTTAGAGCGATACGTCTCAGCAGAATGGCAGCACGGGATGGCAAGCCGGAATGGGCCAGTATCGCGGTGCGGCAAAGCGGCCGGTCATCGCGGCCGGCACAGTGGGAAAATGCCTGCAGCAAGCACTGTCGCCCAGCAAGCTTTGTGGCGCGGCAGCCCAGTAGTATGTCTCCCCGTCATCACGAATAGCGTGAACTTCAACTTCAATGCCTCTCCACATTGTGCAAAGCTCCTCAATCCACCTCGCATTCGATCCCATGCACGCAGTCGGACCTCAGGTCTGACTCAGAACAGCATGCCTGGCTGCGCGGAAAAAAAGCGGCTGCCCATGCGTTCGAGTCCATCGGCGACCAGATGCGCAAGGTCTGGATCAAACTGGCGGCCCGCTTGATCGCGGAACAGGTTGACGATCTTGGGCACTGGCCAAGGCGCTTTATAGGAACGAGTTTCTGCTAGCGCGTCGTAGACCTCGGCGAGGATCAGAATCCGTCCCGGCAATAATACAGCATCGCCAAAAAGGCCTTCGGGGTAGCCCTTGCCGTCCCACCGCTCGTGGTGTTGGTAGACCCAAGTCCGCACGACGTGGTTTTCGCCGAGCGAGGCCAGGATGTCGTAGCCCATTTTGGGATGGCGGTTGATGACCTCGCGCTCGTCCGCGGTCAGCGGACCGGGCTTCGTGAGGATCGCGTCCGGGATGCCGATCTTGCCGACATCGTGCAGCAGCGCCGCCATCCGCAAGGAGGCGCGCTCGTCCTCGCTCACCCCGCAGCGCTTTGCGAGCGAGTCTGCGTAGTGCACCACGCGCTCGGCGTGGCCACTGGTGGTCGGATCTTTGGCCTCGATGGCGCGCGGCAACACGCCAGCCAGCACAAGGTTTTGTGCTTCAAGGTCGGCATTGCGCTGACTGAGTTGGCTCTCAGCAATCGTCCGGCGGCAGCAATTTAGCAGGGTGATCGGATCGATCGGCTTTTTGGCGATCTCGGCAACGCGGCTCTTCATCGCCTCGGCCGCGCTGTCGAAGGAGGGCTTGCCAGTTAGCAACAGCACCGGCACGCGCGGCCGCGCTAGTTGTGCCGCATCGGCGATCTGGTAGCCGAGATCTTCGTGGCCGAGGTAGAGGTCGGAGACGATCAAGTGCAGGCGATGCTTCTGCAGAATATCCAGGGCGGTCGCGAGCTTTGTAGTTGCCAGCACCTGGTAGCCCGCCTGCAGCAGGATATCCCGCAGCATTTCCAGCACCTCGACCTCATCGTCGAGCAGTAGGACGCAGTGGCCGTTCGGCAGCGGCATGGGCGTCGGCGAAAGGCCTTCCGTCGCGCTGCTCAGAAGGTGCCGCTGCCGGAGCCGGCCCGCATGGGCGATGGGATCCAGTTCGCTGGAGCGGAACTTTAGCGGCGAGTCAGGCAGACGCATGGCCGGTGGCTTGGTTGAGGGTTCCAGACGGTCCACCAGAATGGCGCTGCGCCCCACCGTCTAGCCAGCACTTTTCTAGAGTTTTCCACAAGTAGTGAAGCCCGATCCTAAGCAATTGCAGGATCTTGCTTCAGTTGTTGGCAATGCCTTGAAATGTCTGCACACTGTTTTGCTGCGCCATGGAGCAATTGATTTCACGACCGATTACCGCCCTGGAGGCAGGTATGCGCCTTGACGTGTTTTTGGCCAAGCAACCAGAGGTTGGGACCCGGGTCCGCGCCAAGGAACTGATTGCGCAGGGTCGAGTTTCTATTGAGGGACAGCGGGCCAAGCCGGGGGCGTTTTTGTTGGCGGGGCTAACGGTGGATTTTACCGCGCCCACGGCTTTGCCGGACGACCCGTTTGGGAGTGATGCCACGACACCACCATTGCTCCGCGTGTTGTATGCGGACGAGTGGATTGTTGCGATTGACAAGCCTGCGGGGCTTGCGAGTCACCCGCCAGAGAACAAGAAGTTTCGTGGGCACACGGTGGCGAGTTGTGCGGTGGCGCAGTTTGGCCCGCTGCCAACAGTGGCCGGCGTTGATCGGCCCGGCATCGTGCATCGGCTTGACCGCGAGACCTCCGGAGTGATGGTCCTTGCGCGCACCGAGGCTGCGTTTCATGGCCTGCAAGATCAGTTTCGCGAACGGCTGACGCAGAAGGAATATCGCGCGATCACTTACGGCGAGAGCCGCTTTCAGTCGGACTGGGTCGAACGGCAGATCGCTACCGACCCACGGCATCCAGACCGCATGACTGTCGTTACCGAGGGTGGTCGTGAAGCGTCAACGTATTTTGAAGTGTTGGAGCGCTTCCGTGGCTTTACCTACTTCACCTGCAAGCCGCGTTCGGGCCGCACGCATCAGATCCGCGTGCACATGATGTCGGTTGGTCACTCGCTGGTCGCCGACAAGGTCTACAAGTCGCGCAAGGTGCAACACGAAGACTTGCCGCTTGAAGCGCCAGCCCCGGATCGCCATTGCCTGCACGCGCTGCGGCTGTCGGTGTTGCATCCGGTGACCAAGGCACCGCTGGAGTTTGCGGCGCCGCTGCCGGACGACTTCAATATGCTGCTCAAATGGCTGCGCGCGCATCGTCCATTGCGGCGTTGAGCACGGATCGCGCAGCAGCTTGTGGATCACTTAGCCCGCATGTTGCACCATCCGGGGCATGCAGAGTCGCTATGACGAGCACGAGGCGCAGAACTACCGCGAACGCTATGCGGCACATGGCGACGATGTCGCATTGCGCGTTTACACCTCACGCCTGATCGGTGCCGAACCGGCACTCGTGCTGCACGGCGGCGGCAACACTTCTGTAAAGACAACGACGCGCGATCTCTTGGGGCGTACGGTTGAAGTGCTCTGCGTGAAGGGCAGCGGCAGTGACCTCGCCCTTTTGGAGCCAGATGGCTTGCCCGCGGTGCGGCTCGCAGCGCTGCGCGAACTGCAGGAGCTGCCGCAGTTGTCTGATCAGCACATGGTCGCGTCGGTGCGTTTGGCGTTGCTCGATCCGGATGCGCCGATGCCGTCCGTGGAGACGTTGCTGCACGCGTTCTTGCCGCACCGATTCGTCGACCACACGCATGCCGACGTGCTGCTCGCGCTCACCAATCAGTCGGACGGCGCGCAACTAGTACGCGAGGCACTCGGCGCCGATGTGCCGGTGCTGCCGTGGTGCATGCCCGGGTTCCCGCTGGCAAAGGCCGTCGCAAAAGCGTTTTTGCAGCAGCCAGATTGCCGCGGCATCGTTCTGCTAAAGCACGGCATCCTGACCTTTGGCGACACGGCCAAGGAGAGCTACGAGCGGATGCTCGCACTGGTGTCTGACGCCGAGCGTTTCCTTGCTGCGCGTGGGGCGCTGCGGCCAGCAATGTTGCAGGCCACAAAGGCGACGCTCGCACCTTTGGATCGGCTGGCACTGCTTGCCAAGACGCTGCCGGTGTTGCGCGGTGCAGTGGCGATGCAGGGCCAAGAACCATGGGGCATGACGTGGCTTAGGATGCTCGCAGAATCGCGCAGCACGGATGAAGTGGCCGCGTTTGCTTCGCATCTCGATGCGCGCTTGTTGTGCGCCAAAAATCCGATCACGCCCGACCATGTGATCCGCACGAAGGGGCGCTACCTGTTCTTGTCGCGTGACGAAGCCGTGGATCCCGATGCGAGCCGACGCGCCATCGCCAGCTATGTTGCCGACTACAAACAATACTTTGTCAATGCCGCGCCACGCGGGGCTGGTCCGATGTTGCGGCCGATGCCGGTTGTCTTCGTGATCGAAGGCTGCGGACTGGTCGCGTTTGGGCCGACGCGCAAGGCGGCGCAAATCGCAGCCGACATCGCCGAGCACACGTTGCGCGTGAAGGCGCAGGCGCAGGCGCTCGGGTGCTACGAGGCGCTGCCTGATACCGACCTCGCAGAGATGGAGTATTGGCCGCTCGAACTCAACAAACTCGGCAAGCAGCGCCCGCTGCAACTCGCCGGCCAGGTTGCGTTGGTTACTGGCGCGGCTGGTGCGATCGGCGTGGGCATCACCGAGGCGCTGCTGCAGCACGGTGCGTGCGTTTGCCTCGTCGACATCGACGGCGAGCGGCTTGGCAAAGTGGCGCAGCGGTTTGCTGCGTATCGCAACCAGATCCTCGCGGTCACTGCGGACCTCACGGATTCCGATCAGGTGGCCAGCGCGTTTTCACAGTGTGTGTCTGCCTTTGGTGGCATCGACTGCGTCGTGCCCAATGCCGGCATCGCGCACGTCAGCAAGCTAATGGACATGGATAGAAAGCATTTCCAGCAAGTGTTCGAGGTCAATGCAACCGGCACGATGTTGGTCTTGCAGGCGGCGGCAAGGATGTTTGCTTTGCAGCGGAGTGGCGGCAGTGTCGTGGTGCAGGCGAGCAAAAACTCATTCGCACCGGGCTATGGTTTTGGCGCGTACTCGGCCAGCAAGGCGGCCGTGTTGCAACTAGGCCGCATTGCCGCGCTCGAGTTGGCGGACCTGGGTGTCACGGTCAACATGGTCAACGCCGATGCGGTGTTTGGTGACGACGATGTGCCGAGTCAGCTCTGGCAACAGGTCGGACCCGATCGCATGCGCGCACGCAACCTCGATGCGGCTGGATTGCGCGAGTTCTATCGGCAGCGTTCGCTGCTAAAGACTGCGGTGCTGCCACGGCATGTCGGCGAAGCGGTGGTGTTCTTCGCCAGCGGCAAGGTGCCAACCACTGGTGCGGTGTTGCCGGTTGATGGTGGACTGCCGGAGGCGTTCCCGCGATGAAAAGCGATGGACTAGCGATTGAGCTGCGCGGTTTGCGCAAGGTCTACACGCGCGGCAAGAAGACGACGGTCGCCCTCGATGGTCTTGACCTCGAAGTGCGGCGCGGTGAGGTCTTTGGCCTGCTGGGGCAAAACGGTGCTGGCAAGACGACGACTGTCGAGATTTGCGAAGGTTTGACGCAGCAGACTGCCGGCGAGGCGCGCATTCTTGGCCGCTGTTGGCGCACTGGCATGGACCAGGAGATCCGCGCCCGCATTGGCGTTTGCCTGCAGGAGACGAGGTTCTTCGAGAAGCAGACCGTGCGCGAGACGCTTCAGTTGTTTGCTGCCTGTCAGGGCCGCGGCTGTTCCGTTGATGACGCTTTGGCGTTGGTCTCGCTGCAAGAGAAAGCAGACGCACGGCAGAGCCAGCTCAGCGGCGGGCAGCGGCAGCGGCTGGCAGTCGCTCTGGCGATGCTCGGCGAGCCAGAACTCTTGTTCCTCGACGAGCCAACCACGGGGCTTGATCCCCAGTCGCGGCGGCAGTTGTGGGATGTGTTGCGCGCGTATCAGCGGCGCGGCTCCACCGTGCTGTTGACGACGCATTACATGGAAGAAGCGCAGGTGCTGTGCGACCGCATCGGCATCGTGGATCACGGCAAACTCATCGCGCTGGGTTCGCCGCAGGAGTTGATCCGTTCGCTCGGCGCCGACACGGTGGTCGAGTTTTCCGTCGGCGATGTTAATGCGCTCGATGAAGGTGCGATGCGCCAGCTGCCTGGCGTGCAGAGCTGCGAGATCCGCGGTGGCAAGGTGACGCTGACGGTTGCTTTGGTGCACACCACCGTGCCGCCGCTGCTTGCATGGCTTGCGCAGCGCGGCGCCGAGTTGTTGGAGTTGGCGACGCGCCACGCGACGCTCGAGGATGTGTTTGTCGCACGTACCGGCCGTCATCTGCGTGAGGAGGAATCCGCATGAACATGCCCGCAGTCTTCGCCGTGGCTAAACTGTCCTTCCGTGAGTTCTTTCGACAACCGGAGGCGGTGTTTTGGACCTACGGCTTCCCGCTGCTCATGACGATTGTGCTCGGCTTTACGTTTCGGCCAGCTGCACCGCCGCTCATCCGGGTGGCGGTGGTGGCGAGTGCCGATGCGGCCGCTTTGTGCGCGGTGCTCGCGAAAAATCCAAGGCTTGCCGTGGCAGTGCTTGATGCGGCCACCGCGGACCAGTCGCTCGCGCGTGGTCGGATCCAGGCGCTCGTGCGCGGGCCGAGCGGCGACCTGACCGTGCGCGCGGACCCGATGCGCCCAGATGCAGAGTTGGCGCGGTTGCAGATCGAGCGAGCGTTGCGCGGCGGCGATTGGCAGGGGCCGCACCAAGAGGCCGAGGATCGGCCCGGCGCGCGCTACATCGACTTCTTGGTGCCTGGCCTCGTCGGGCTCAACCTGCTCGGCGCTGGCATGTGGGGGATCGGCTTCAATCTCACCGAATACCGCAGCAAGAAACTGTTGCGCCGCTTGTTCGTGACGCCGTTGCGCCGCAGTGAGTTTTTGCTGGGGTTCCTGTTGAGCCGGCTCACGTTGCTCATCCCCGAATCCGTGGTGATCCTCGCTTTCGGGATGCTGTGTTGGGATGTGCCGTTCCGCGGCAGCATGGTTGCTGCAAGCGCCATACTCATCGTCGCGGCATTATCGTTTGTCGGCCTCGGCATCCTCGTGGCGAGTCGTGCGCGCACTGTCGAAGGCGTTGCCGGATTGATGAACCTCTGCCAACTGCCGATGTGGCTGTTGGGCGGATCGTTCTTCAGTACGGAGCATCTCGATGGGGCGCTCGGTGCAGTAGCTGCCGCCATGCCACTCACGCAGTGTAACAATGCGCTGCGCGACCTGATGCTCGAGCCAAAGGGACTCGCCGACGTGGCTTACCCGCTCTGTTTTCTGAGCGGGTTCGCGGCGCTGTCCTTCACCCTTGCGCTGCGGTTGTTCCGCTGGACCTAGCAGATCAGCGCGATCAGGCTTCGTAGGCCAATCCTTGGTCAGGAGTCTCATTGCCAAAGCTTGCTTCGGGCAGGCGCTGCATGTTCTTGCGCGTTACCGACTGAAGGATTGAGTCGCATTCATGGAACACGACCTGCGTCGCGGCCGCATGAGCAAACTCTTCAGGGTCAGCGGCCGACCACAGCATGCGCTGTTTGATGCGCATCGTGTAGTTGCCCCATTCCTGCGGCGTTTCTGCCATCCAGAGGAAGTCCTGAAAGCCGGTCTGCACACTGCCCGGGTAAGGCGTGAAGTTCATCCGGCGGAACGGAATGACACCAAGCTTTCCGAGTGGGATGCGGAACGTGCCGCGAAGGGGATCGTTCAGGATCGAGTCAGCTACCAGCAGACGCATGCCTTGGATACCAGTGCGCAGCGCAGTCATGGCATTCATCGCAGCTGCCGTGAATTGCGTCCGCCGTATGTTCGGCATTTCGACGTCTTTTTCGGTGTTGCGAGCAGGAATGATTTGATCGGCTGCAATCACGATACCGCGCAGCCACAACCGTGCATCGTCTGGGGTGCGGGTTTCGAGCCAAGCTCTTCGGAAAATGCGGCGGCCAAGTGCCAAGGCAGATGCAGGAGTTGGGCACACAAGGGCACACCAGTCGCCTTCGATATCGCCTAGGATTTCGGCTGCTACGTCGAGTGTGCTCGCAGTATCAAGTGCGAGGTCGGCAAAGTCCTCGAAGCAGCTAAGAGCCGCATCCGCGCCGCCGCGCCGCCACTTGGATCGAGCACAAAGAAGATCAATGCAAAGTATCGCTGGCATAAAAACGTGATAGGCAGAGGGCTGAAAAAGTCTGTGAGGGGCGAGATGACTCCTAGCATAAACAGTGCCAACGCGGACGATTTCAAGTTTTGCTGAAATTTGCACAACATCCGTCGGCGCAAGAGTCTGCAGCTAGCCATTATTGAGGAATTGTTGCAAGCTAAATTGCAGTAATGACTTCATCAAGACTGTGTGAGGCCCTTGTTAGCGGCGTCTCGGATTACCTTGCATGGCGCGTCAGACATTGCCGCTCTTTGGCAGGGTTCAGAATTTGGACGCTGATTGCGTATTCGGAAAACGATTCCAGACCCAACGGATGGCGGTTATTGGCAGTGAGATATTGAATGACGCTTTCGGAAATGCCGTCATTGGGGTTTGTGGCGGCGTGCTCAGGGCCGTTGATCTATGCGCAGCACCGGATACAGGTCGATCGTCATGGCCTCGAGGAAGTTCCAAGTTGATAGCGAGTCTTCGCTTTGGGGCTCCAGCAATTGCGCGGCTACGCGCGCGAGTGGTTGATGGGCATCGATAAAAAGCGTGCCCGCCTGCAAGGTGGCGGAAGTAGCTTTGGCCCAGGTGCCTTCGAGTTGCAGTTCTTGGTGCCCTTGGAAAGGTCGCTTGGGCTTGCGCTTCTGCTTTATGGTGAAGGTGGCCGTTGCGGTGGTGCGTTCCGTGGTTAGCACTTCGCAGCGCACGCCGTGTCGCTCGAGTTGTTCTTGCACGCCCGCAAATGGCGCGGGGATGGCCCAGGCAATGGGTAGGGCGATCTGTTGCCGGCTGCGGAAGCGACGGAACACCGGCATGGTTTCGTTCTTGGTCTCTGCCTTGCGAATGAAGCGCTTGCCGAGCGAGTTGGGCAGTTCCAGTTTGTCGCAGTCGCCAATGCTCAGCGACATCGTCTCTGGGTCGCCAAATACCGTGTCAAATCCGAAGTAGACCGGTGCTTCAGGCGTGGTAAGCCGCCGGTCGGCGGCGGCGCACGCGGCGCGCACGGCATCGTCGCGTGCGGCGGCGGCGGTTAGCACAGAGAGCACGAATGCGCGCGTCGCCGCGATGCGGGTGGCGAAGTCGGCGTTGCTATAGGCCTCGCTGAGGATGCCAATCCGATTGCGCAGGCCAAAGCCGTTTACGCAGTAGCGAGCGCGGTGGTCGTAGCTCCAATAGCCGCGCACCCCTTGCTGGGATTCGGGCGCGCCACTGCCGTCCCAGTCGTGCGTCTCGAAGTTGCCGTAGTCGAAGGTTGCAAACTTGGGTTGCAGCGATGCTGTGGTTGCGTCCAGCAGTTCCCGCGACAGGCGGGCAAGGTCGCGATCCATGTTGGGCGAGAGGCTTGGCGCGTAAGTCAGGTGGTAGCCATGCCAGCTGCCGTCCGTCGTGTGCAGGTCGAAGAACAAGTGCGGGTCGAGTTCGTTCATCAGCCGCAGCAACGTGCGCGTCTCCGGGGCCTCGGATTTTACGAAGTCACGGTTGAGATCGAGGCCCTTTGCGTTGGCGCGCTGGCCGACCGCGTCCGGACCGTTTTGTTCTGGCCGGCTCTTTGCATCGATGCGCTCGTTGCCGTCAATGTTGTAGATCGGCAAAAACCACAGCACGCATTTCTGCAGCAGCGCCTCATGTTCGCCCTGCGCAAACTCGCGCAACAACACTTGCACGGCTTCTTTCCCTTCGACCTCGCCGGCATGAATGTTGGCGATGACTAAGGCCCGAATCGCGTCCTTGCGCACGTCGGGCAGCGCCACGCGCACGAGCTGCTGCTCGCGACCTTCATGACTCTTGCCGGCAACCGTGACCTGCAGCCGGTCGTAGTGGGGCAGCGTGCTTAGGCCCGCAAGAAACCCGGCGACATCGGCGGCGCGCGAGGTCTCTTTATGATCGGTGCGCTCAGGCACGGTCTGCGGTGCTACTGGCGGCGCTTCCTTTGTGCTACTCGTGGGGTTTGGCTGCTGGGCTGTCAGGGTGAATGCGACGAAGGCGGTGAGTGCGAGCCGGATCATGGTTCAGTCCTAAGCAAAGTCGGCGGGGTTTGGCTAGTAATAAGTTGCTGTGGGTATGCCAGCCTGCGAATGGCGGTCGATCCGCAGAAAGGAACGCAGGCGGGGTAGTGATCTACGCGTCGCGAAGTGGCACTCGGCCGCTGTCCGCCAGTTACTTTGTTGGCTCGGCCTTGCCGGCAACTGCACCTGCCGATTAGCTGCAGCGATGCGAGCACGGCGGCCGCTCGCTATCGTGTTTGCGCTATGAGCGAAAACCAACTTCAGGGCCTGCACCACATCGGCGTCGCCGTAAAGTCCATCGCTGAGGCGTTGCCGCACTGGCAAAGCCTTGGCCTCGTGCTGCACAGTGTGGACGAAGTGCCCAGTGAAATGGTGAAGGTCGCGGTGCTGATGGCGGGTGCAACCCGGATCGAACTTTTGGAGCCGACGTCGCCGGACTCGCCGATTGCGAAGTTCATGGCGAAGCGCGGGCCTGCTATTCATCACCTTGCGTTTCAAGTCTTGGATTGTCAGCAACAGATCACCACACTCGCGGCCACGGGCGCGCCGTTGCTCGATCAGGCACCGCGCAAGGGCGCGCACGATTGTAAAGTGGCGTTCGTCCATCCAAAACATCTGCATGGCGTGCTCGTCGAGCTGGTTGAGGATCCGCACGCACGCTGAGCCGCGGCAAGGGTTTTTTGTTTGCCGCCAAACTCGGGCTTTGTCGCGCGCGAAAGCCCACGCCTTGGTGTGCGCTGTGGCTCGCAGTTGCTCCGCTGGCTACATTCCCGCGCCCCGAACCGGACTGAGCTAGATATGAACGAGGCGCACAAAAAGTTGCAGGAGATGCGTGAGAAGTCGCTGCAAGGCGGCGGAATGGATCGCATCGACGCGCAGCACCAGAAGGGCAAGCTGACGGCGCGCGAGCGCATTGATCTCTTGGTGGACCCAGGCACCTTCGTCGAGATCGACCGTTTTGTGACGCATCGGTGCCGCGACTTCGGGATGGATACCGAGAAAAATCTGATCTTGGGCGATGGCGTGGTGACTGGCAGCGCGCGAATCGACGGTCGTCCGGTCTATCTCTTCAGCCAGGATTTCACGGTCTTCGGTGGCAGCCTGTCGGAGACGCACGCGGCCAAGATCTGCAAGATCATGGATCTCGCCGTGAAGATGGGTGTGCCGGTGGTCGGCCTGAACGACTCGGGTGGCGCGCGCATTCAAGAAGGCGTGGTGTCGCTCGGTGGTTACGCCGACATCTTCTTGCGCAACACCTTGGCGAGCGGCGTCGTGCCGCAACTCAGCGCCATCCTTGGCCCGTGCGCTGGTGGCGCGGTCTATTCGCCGTCGATCACGGACTTCATCTTCATGGTGGAGGGCACGAGCTTTATGCACATCACTGGTCCCGATGTGGTGAAGACGGTGACGCATGAGGATACGACCAGTGAAGAACTCGGCGGTGCGCGCGTGCACAGTGAGATCTCCGGCGTGGCGCACTTCACTGCGCCCGACGACGCGGCCTGTCTCATGCAAGTGCGTGAATTGCTCAGCTACCTGCCGCTCAACAACGGAGATGACCCGCCGTTTCAAGCCAGCGATGACGATCCCAATCGCATGGACGAGGCGCTCGATTCGATCGTGCCCGAGTCCAGCGATCAGCCGTATGACATGCGGCAGGTGGTGAAGAAGATCGTCGACAAGGGTAAGTTTTTTGAAACGCACGCACGTTACGCCAAGAACATCATCACTGGCTTTGCTCGCCTCGGTGGCCGCGTCATTGGCATTGTTGGCAATCAGCCGGCGCATCTCGCTGGCGTGCTCGACATCAAGGCGAGTCTGAAAGGTGCGCGCTTCATCCGCTTCTGCGACGCATTCAATATTCCGATTATCACGTTTGAGGACGTGCCCGGATTCTTGCCTGGCAAAGACCAGGAGTGGGGCGGGATCATTACGCACGGCGCGAAGTTGCTCTACGCCTACTGCGAAGCGACGGTGCCAAAAATCACGGTCATCACGCGCAAGGCCTACGGCGGCGCTTACGACGTGATGAACTCAAAGCACATTCGCGCGGATGTCAACCTCGCGTGGCCCAGTGCTGAGATCGCGGTGATGGGCGCCGAGGGTGCCGCAAAGATTGTCTTCCGCCGCGAGATTCAGGCGGCGAAGGACCCAAAGGCCGAGGAGCAGCGGCTCGTCGCCGACTACAAGGCCAAGTTCAACAACCCGTGGCTGGCCGCGGCACGTGGCTACGTCGATGATGTGATCGAGCCGCGCAAGACGCGACCGATGTTGATTCAGGCGCTCGAACTGACAGCTGGAAAGCGCGACCAAAACCCACCGAGAAAGCACGGCAACATCCCGCTCTGAGGCTAGGTGCCGATGGACGGCTCGAACGTGCCCGCCCCGCAAGCCCGCAGGTTCGCCGCCAACATGCGAGCGATTGCCGGTGCAATGGGCCGCGCGCGTATTGCGAGCGAGCGTGCGAGCAACCGCGCGTGCTCGCCTAGGTGGGCAGGGCTGCGCGTTCCTGCGGGCGATGCTTAAACTGTTGTTCGCGGCGGATACGAAAACGGGGGCCATGGCGTGCGCCTAGCCCCCGTTTGGTCTTACTGCAGACCCCGCTGCTACTGGTTCTGGTAGATCTCTGCTTGACCGCCGCCGCCGACGATCATCACCGTGCCGTCTGGCAGATTGGCGGCAACTGGGAACAGGCGCGATGAGGCCATCGAGCCGGTTGGCAGCAGGCGGTTGGGGCCTTGCGCAAACTTGTCAGCGGAGGAGGTTGGGTTGAAGCCGAACTGAGCATTGGAAATATCGAGCAGCAGTTGGAATCCACCCGCGATCAGTGCGCCCCCGTTTGGCAGTGGTGCGATCGCCGCGCCCGCGCGGCCTTCAGACATGCCGTTCACGGTCGTGAACGTGCCGAAGCCAAAAAATGCGGTCGCAAACATCTGACAGTCGGTGCGCGTGCCAATCACGATGTCGGCCACGTTGAGCGTGGTCAGGAAAGTTGTGAGGTCGAGCGTGATGCCACCAGCGATCAGCACCTTGCCATCGCTGAGGGGCGCTGCGCTTTGCAGGAAGCGGCCGCCGTTCATGAACGCGGGAAAGCCGAAGCTGTTGGTCGCTGGGTTGAACTTGTAGGCGGTAGATGAAACGGTCGGCAGGTTGATGATTGGCAGCACGGACAGCCCGCCCGCGATCAGCACTTGACCATTGGTCAGGGTGGTCGAGGTATGGAAGGCGCGCGCCTCAAGCATGTTTGGACCCGGCGCAAATGTGTTGGTTGCGGGGTCGAAGATTTCGGTGGTGGCCGAGATGCCGGTGAACAGTGACAGGATGTTGGTGAAGGTAAAGGTTGCAGAGCCGCCGGAGACCAGCACGCGGCCATTGCCCATCACGCTGGCGCCGTGGCCGGCCCGTGCGATATTCATCGTCAGTTGCGTCGTGGTCTGCAAGACAGGGTCATAGATTGCTGCGCCGGCAGTCGGCTGGCCGGTGCCCACGTCGATGCCGCCCGTGAACAGGATGCGCCCGTCCGGTAACCCGGTAGATTGTGACAGCAGGCCAAAACTCAGTGCCGCGCCCGACAGCGACCAGCTCTCCGTGTTTGAGTTGTAGCGCTGCGCAATCGGGCCAGAGCCGCCGCAAAACAACAGTTCACCAGCGCCAGCGGGAGCGAATGAGCCGCCAATGATTGGGATGGAAGGTTGCGACAAACACGGCGCAAAGGTGCCGGGCACCTGCGGCGTCAAGCGGATGAGGTTGCTCACCACCGACTGGCCGGCCGTGCCAGGCTCTGGAATCGTTAGGGCTTGGAACGATAAAATCAGCTGCGCCAATTCTGGGATGTTCGGGATCGGCGTCGAGGCGGTTGCCGTGCCCGCGGCATTGAAGAAGTTCATAAAGCCGGGCAACCCGCTCACTGGGCCCGCAAGGTAAAGTGGTATGTCGAGCGTGACGTTGAGCGCCGGGATCGGGGTTGGTTGCTCATTGAGAGCGAACAGCAGCGCATAGAACTCACTGGCAGGGCCGCGCAGCGGGAAATTAACGCTGCTGCCGATGCCTCCGCCGACCTTGTCGATCCTCAGTGTCTGAGCAACAAGCGTGGTGGAGAACAGTGAAGCGAATGCCACAACAAGGAAGGGTTTTTGGACGAACATGGTTGGTGATTTGTGGCCGAAGATTGGAACAGTCAGCTTAACAGTGATTGTCATTGCAAAGCCCTTGGGGACCAAGCGGCGAAAGATTCCGCGGCGTAATAATTTGCGCGGTGAGCGGTGACCGCTGCCAGTATTACGCTTAGGGGTGTGACCGGCCTGCGCTGGTGGCTGAGGCGTTGCGCTTCTTCGGTCGCATCGTGCCGCAGGCCGGTGCTACCCGCAGGTAACCGTTTGGGTCACAGGGTAATCGTGCGTCCTTCGCGCGCGGCGCGGTCGGCGGCGAGCACGATGCGAAGGCTGTTTACCGCGTCGGCAAGGTGCAGGGTGAGGTCGAGGTTTTCGCGGATGGCGCGCAACAGATACTGCTGCTCGCGCAGGCACAGCTCGTCGTGATCGGGTTCGTCGGTGCTGTCGAGCCACTCGTCTTGTCGCACGAACTGGTCGCTCGCGTCGCGCTCCTGCCAATGCACGCGCAGGCTGTTGGTCTTCGTGTGCGAGTCGATATCTGCCGAGCCGGCCTTGCGCTCGCCCTGCTGCTCAACGATCGACACGCAGCCCATGGGGCCGACCACGTCTTTTACGAAGTAGGCGACTTCGCTCATCATCGGGCCCCAGCCCGCCTCGTACCAGCCGACCGAGCCATCCTCAAATGTCACTTGCAGCTGGCCGTAGTTGTACATGCCGGGCCGTAGTTCGTCGGACAGGCGCGCCTGGATCGCGTTCACGCGCACCGGTTTGCTGCGTGTCATCTGGCACATCACGTCGACGTAGTGCACGCCGCAGTCGACGATCGGCGACATCGAGTTCATCAGTGCTTTGTGTGTCGCCCAGTCCTTGCCGCGGCTCTGCTGGTTGAGGTTCATTCGCATGACGAGCGGTTTGCCAAGCGTCTGCGCCACCGCAATAAACTTTTGCCATGCTGGGTGAACGCGCAGGATGTAGCCGACCACGACCTTGCGGTGGTATTGCTTGGCAAGGTCGACGATCTCTTGCGCTTCCGCGACGGTCTCTGCGAGCGGCTTCTCGGCAAACAGGTGTGCACCACCCAAAAGCGCAATGCGCGCGATTGCCGCATGCGTTTCGGGATACGTATTGATCGAGACCACATCGGGCTTCGTCAACGCGAATGCTTGCTCATAGTCGGCAAACGTCGGCAAGTCACCGAGCTCTTTCGCCAGTCGGTCGCGCGACTCAGGCCCGCGGCTAACGAGGCCGACGATCGTGAAATCATTCTTGAGGCGGTGGTAGGCGCGGGCGTGGGACGTGCCCATGTTGCCGCAGCCGATGACGAGAACGCGGAGAGGTGCCATGTGGTGCGGCAGATTATCGGGCTCGCACCAATGGCGCGAGCAACTGAGAACGGCGATTTGAGTGGCGATGCGACTAGCGGCGACGAGGCGGGCGGTATTTGCTGCGATTCGTCACTTTGCCGCTGGCGCGATCCGGTAGATCATCCAGAGGTTGCGCACGTAGATAAACCAGCCCGTCGCTTGGCCGAGTACGCCGATCGGGTCGCGCCGCCACAGAAAGTAGGCGAGCAGCATCGATGCGCCGGCGAGACTCATCCACCAGAAGGCCGTTGGAATCACGGAACGGCGGCTCTGTTCGCTGATGAGCCACTGCACCAACATGCGGCCGGTAAACAGGAGCTGGCCGAGGAACCCGAGGGTGACCCACACGATGCCCGCCGGTGAAGTGATGTTGAGCAGCGACTCGATCATCCCGCGCGAGGTCTGGTCGTGATAGAGGCGCTGCGCGAACTCATCGGGCGCGAGCTGTTGCGCGCTGCCGTCTGCAAGGCGGATCTCGTAGCGCAGCGCGCCGTCCGCTGTCCGGAGTAGGAACGCGCGATCGTCGGCACCCTTCAGTTGGACCTTCAGATCAATCGCGCCCTCTGGGCCCTGGCTTTGTTTTTTGAGTGCAAGGCCAACCCAAACAAGGATCGCGCACAGGCACAGCAGTTCAAGCATGACGATCCAGCGTCGGCGCATGGGGGGAGCAGGATACGGTGGAGGTTCGTTCCACGCACCAACACGCTGCAATGGCTTGGCCGCGCTGTGTCCGCTAACGTCTGCCGTCCATATGGCATTGTTCCGCCGCATCCTGGTCGCCAATCGTGGCGAGATCGCGCTGCGCGTGATCCGTACTGCTCAGGAAATGGGCATCGAGACGGTCGCCGTCTACTCCGACGCCGACCGCAACGCGCTGCATGTCCGCAAGGCATCGCACGCCGTGCACCTTGGCGGCAGCAAGCCGAGCGAGAGTTATCTCGACATCGGTAAGGTGCTCGACGCGGCGCAGCGGCTGGGAGCCGATGCGATCCATCCTGGCTATGGTTTCTTGAGCGAAAACGAGGACTTGGCGCAGGCCTGCCTCGATGCGCGCATCGAGTTTCTCGGCCCGCCGCCAGCGGCGATCTTGTCGATGGGAGACAAGGTGGAGGCGCGCAAGATCGCGTATCAGGCTGGCGTGCCGCTAGTTCCTGGTCTGCAGGAAGAGATCGGCGAAGCGCGCCTCGCGGAAGCGGCCAAGGCGATTGGCTACCCAGTGATGCTGAAGGCTGCTGCCGGCGGTGGCGGCAAGGGCATCCGGATCGTGAGCGAGGAGAAGGGGCTGCGTGAAGCCTTCCAGCTTGCCAGCGCCGAGGCGAAGAGCGCGTTTGGTGACGACCGCATCTACCTGGAAAAGTTCGTTACGCGGCCGCGCCACGTCGAGATCCAGGTGATGGCCGACAAGCACGGCAATGTCGTCTACTACGGCGAGCGTGAGTGCTCCGTGCAGCGTCGCCATCAAAAACTTGTCGAGGAGTCGCCGTGTTCTGTGCTCACGCAGGAGCTGCGCGCGCAGATGGGCAAGGCCGCGTGCGACCTCGCGCGCAAGGTTGGCTACGTGGGTGCCGGCACGGTCGAGTTCCTGTGGTCCGAGGGCCGCTTTTATTTTCTGGAGATGAACACGCGGTTGCAGGTCGAGCATCCGGTGACCGAGATGCGTTTTGGCGTCGACCTCGTGAAGGAGCAGATCCGCATCGGCGCTGGTGAAAAACTTTTGCCGGTGTCCGAGCCGCGAGGTCACTCGATTGAAGTGCGCATCAACGCGGAGGACCCGGAAACGTTTTTCCCGAGTCTCGGGCGCATTACGCGGCTCAATGTGCCGGGTGGTCCTGGCGTGCGCATGGACTCGGCGTTGTATCGCGGTCTCGAGGTCACGCCGTATTACGACTCGATGCTCGGCAAGCTGATTGTGCACGGCGAGGATCGCGCACATGCGATCGCGCGTTGCGAGCGGGCGCTGCGCGAATTGCGCATCATTGGCGTTGCTACTTCGGTGCCGGTTGCGTTGCGCACGCTGCAGAGCGAGGAGTTTCGTTCGGGCGACTACGACACCAGCATCCTCGAGCGCATTCAGAAAAAGCCAACGCAGTCGCGGCGCGAGCTGGCGATGCTCGCCGCTGCTGCGGCGCGCTTTCTTGGTGCAGAACAGGCGGGCGCGGTCGCAGCAGCGGCGCATCCCGCGGGCAGCCTGGTGACCCCGCGCTGGGGGCTGATCGGTAGAAGTGAGCGACTGGGCAAAGGTGGCAGATGAAATATTTCACCAAGCTGGATGGTGAGGAGCGCGTGTTTGAGTTTGAGCGGCGTGCGGGCAAGCTGCTGGCGCGCAGCGGTGATCGCACCTACGAACTCAACCTCTCGCTGGTCGGCGACGGCTCGGCGTTTTCCTTGCTCGTCGATGGCCGCAGCTACGATGTTGCGGCAGATGTGCAGCGGGAGCATGTGACGCTCCAGATCGTCGGTGAGCGCTTTGTCGTTCACTGTGAGAACGAACGCGAACGTGCAGCGCAGGCAGTGGCGGGGGCCAAGGTTGTTGGCAAACGCGAACTGCGCGCGTCGATGCCCGGCATCGTCGTCGACGTGAAGGTCAAATGCGGCGACCTGTTTGAAGAAGGGCAAACGCTGGTTGTGCTTGAGGCGATGAAGATGCAGAACCCGCTCCCAGCCGAGGCCAGTGGCAAGGTGGCGCGCGTGCTGTGCAAGGCCGGCGAGGCCGTTGCTGCGGGCGCCGTATTGCTGGAACTTGAGTGATGGGGCGCTGTGCGCAGAGCCAATGCCGGCGAAGTTTTGCCGGCGCATTACTGTCACTGTTTGCAGTTGCCTGCACGCTCGACCTAGTAAAAACAATGCCGCTAGCTGGCTCGGTGCCGGATGTCGTGCTAGTGATGCCGCCGCGCAACGCGACCGACGCGGCAAGGTTGGATTTGCAGCCGCTCATAGTTGGCGCGGATCGCGCGTTGCGCGGGCGTGGCTATCGGGTGCTGCCGCTCGACATCAGTCGCGATCTGCTGCGCGATAGCAACGTCGATAGTGAGGCCAGCGACCCGGCTTCGCTGGCGCGACTAAAGATGCATGCCAACGTGGATGCTGTTCTCGTGATCACAGTGAAGCAGTGGCGGGCGGTCGCCGAGGCCGAGCTGCTGTCGGCCGATTGGCAGCTGTCGTGGACCTTGCGCTCGACCAACAACGGCAACGTGATGTGGCAGTTTGATGATGCGGGCTCCTTTAGCCGGCCAGCGCCGCCGCTCGGCGATCCTGCGCAGTCGCGTGAGTTTGATCCCGAGGTGAAGCCATTTGGCACGACCTTACCGCAGACGTTTCGCACTGCGGCTGAGTTGATTCAGGCGCTGCACCGCAAGGCAATGCAGCGTTTGCCGCAAGGCAGCGCATGAGTCTCGTGGTGCTCTTTGCGCCGTTGCCGCGGTTTGTGCCGGTGGTCCTTGCCATCGATTTGCCGGTGGCACTCGCGGCGATCCCGACGCCGCAGGTGGTGCGCGATTTGTTGCTGCCGAATGCGACTGCGCCGATGTCGAGCAGTGCTGTGTTGTGCACTGCCGTGCGCGATGTCTTGCGGCAGCGTGGCTATCGGCCGACGGGCCGTGGCAAGCCATCGTCCGAATACCTCATCGCTGCTGTTGCCGAAGGGCGCCTTTCGGCAATCAACGCGGTGGTGGACGCTGGCAATGCCGTCTCTTTGCACTCAGGCTTGCCGATCAGCGTGGTCGATCGCGACCTGCTCATGGGGGATGTGACGATTGCGGTCCCTGCGGAAGGGACCAAGTTTGTCTTCAACGCGTCCGGGCAGGAGATCGACGTCGGCGGTTTGCCGTGCCTGTTCGACACCCTCGGCCCGTGTGCGAACGCGGTGAAGGATGCGCAAAGAACCAAGACCACGGCGGCGACGCGGCGGGTGCTTGCGGTGGTATGGGGAGTTGCTGCGCCTGAACCCGCACGCCCAGCCGCCGCCGCTTTTTGGCTGGCAGAGATTCTGCGGGCTGCGTTTGCCCAGGTGGAGCTGTGCGCTACTGCACCGAACGATTTCTGAGCACTTTTTGTCACGCCCAGCCGCCCCCAGACGTTCCAGTCAACGTGTGTTTGTGTGCTGAGCCTTGGCGGGCTGGGCAATGGGGAAGAAGGAGGGTGCTCTCGTGGGTCCTATTTCCCACATCTTACGCCCATGATGGCAGCTCACGGAAAGGGGCCGCTTCTGGTGGGCTTCTTGAATCGGGCTTTCGGGCAGCGCCGCGCAGCACCTATCAGCACTGGCGTGGTCGGTTGTTCGATTTTTGCCCCACAACTAAAACGTATGGGGCCGCTGTGGCGGTGGTGAAAATGGCCGGCGGCGTTTTGTAGCTCCCAGTCAACCGCCCGCTCGCGCTACTGCATCATCCACTGGGCCTGCTGCTCGGCCCCGGTTGCGCGGTAGTTCGGTGCGAGACGATCGCGCAGGAAGATGCTGTAGAGCGCCTTCATGATCTCGTGTAGCGCAAGCCAGTTGGCGACACGGTCTGCGGTGCGATCGCTATCCGACTCCACTTCTTCGGCGTCCTCAGGCAACTTCACGCCAGTCAACTGCATCGTGGCACCGTCAAGAGTTGCCACCCATTGGCGATTGGCCTCGGCAACGATCAGCCGGGCGCTGTGCACGCGACGACCCTGGCGCAAGGCCGTGCGGGCTTCTTCGGTGCGCGTCGGCAGGCCATGGCGCAGCGTATGTTCGGTCTCGTCATCGCTGGGGGCCGCGAAGGTCAGGAAGTCGTCGATCGCTATGCCGATGACGCGGCCGCCGGGCAGGATGAACTCGCCACCGCTCGTTTCCCAACGGAACCACAACCAGGTGATGAACTCTTCGCCGAGGAAGCCATGTGTCTCGCTGCCGGAAGGGGGTTTTGTCACGCGTCTACCTCTGCGCTCGCATCGGTCCTGGTCCGTCTTGCTGGTATCCGTTCGCTGCGCTCCTGCTTTGGCCAGCGCACTGGTTCTAGGCGATCGAGCGCAGCCTTTTGCTCGCGATCGAGGGCGGTCTTTTGGGCTAGGGACAGCGGGTCGCTGCGCTCGAGCGGGATGGCAAAGGTCTCGAAGAACAGCTTGTCAAACTGCTCGCGCACCGACTTGCCAGTGGCAAACAAAAGCAGCGTCTTGCGTTCGTGAAACAGGATTGCGTCCACGAGATTGACGGTGGGCAACACGCGGGGCAGCAGCCGCTCCGACATTTCGTCCTTCAGCTCGCGACGTTCGCGCGCGGACAGTTTTTTGCCCTTGGCTTTCTCCGCGACATCGCGGTGAATCGCGAGCCACTTGCGCGGTAGCGTCTTCTTGTCGATGCGCACGCGTAGCCAGTGGCCGCTACCGGCTTCAAAGTCCTCCGGCGCAAAGCTGTCGCCGGTTGGATCATTGGCGGTGACCCAGCCAATCGAGACTTCCTCGCTGGCAGCATTTTCGATCGTGCGAAAGCGCCGCTGGGCCATGGCCTCGGCAAACGCGGCATCGCGGGGGTCCGGCAGTTTGCCCTGCCAGAAGAAAACGACTACACCGCCACTGCGGCGAAGGGCTGCCAAGGGCCTGATCCTTACGGTCAAAAGGGACGCGATTGGCGTCCGGGTTACAGGATGCCGGTTCTGAGCTACCGGTGAATTACCGCCGCACAACTACCGCCGCACAACTACCGCCACACAACTACCGCCGCGGCTCAGTTGCCGCCGCCGACTTTGACTGGTGCCAGCGGCTTGCCGCCCGCTTCGTCCTTTGCCTTGACCGGTGCATCATCCGGCGATGCCACGGGGATCACTTTTTTGCCCGGCAGTGGCATTACGGTTGGCGCTGGGCGCAGGAACGCCGGCAGCAGTTCGAGCGCGGCCTTATCGCGGGCGATCACATCGACCTTGCCGATGCTTGCCCGGTCGCTGATTTGCTGCATCTCGTTTGGTTCCGGATGGAAGGGGATCTGGATGATGCTCACTTCGGCCTGATCCGCGTCGGGGGTCTCGCCCTTCACTAGATTGTTGATCTGGATGATCACGAAGCCGTTGACCGAACGGATCGGGCCAACAATCGCTCCTTTCTTGCCGCCGAACACCGCAGCTTCCACGGCGATCCCAAACGGGCTGAAGCGCGCGACTGTGACCTTGCCATCTTCCATCAGGCCAGGGCCACTGCTGAAGGTTTTGGCGGCATCGCCAAACGCCATGCCCTCATTCAGTTTCTTCAGGGCGGCTTCGATTTGGCGGTGCGCCTCTTCTGCGTGATCAGGCACCGCTGCCAGCATGCTCTCAATGCGGATCAATTCCATCGAGGCGCGTTGGTTGCGAGTCTCGGTGTCACCCGAACTCGGGAAGGACTGCAGGTAAGTGATGAGCGCATCGATCTGTGCCTGCGACACGGCGCGGCCGTCGACGATGAACAGCGCGTTGGCGTTGGCCTTCACCTCTTCGTCGCTCATCAGTCGAGCGCGCTTGATGGTTGGTTGGCTTGCCGACACCGGCATGGAGATGGCGCTGCTGCCAGCGTCGATGCCGCGTGCGGTGATCGTGCGCGTGGCAAATTTTTCGCGCAGCAGGGAGCTGCTCTTGACTGCGCGGTCACGCACGAACGCGATCTCCTTCTCCAACCGCTCCTTGTCGCGCGTTAGGTCCGTGATCTGTTCGGCAGTCGTTTTCTGCGCGCGATCAGGATCCTGTTTGGTAGGTGCCGTCGGGATTGCTGGCGGGTTTGTGGCTGGCACCTGTGCGAGAACGATGCAGCTGAGGCCAATAACGGCTAGGCCGAGGAAGAGACGAGGAGCCATGGATCAGGTTCTGGGAAGAAGGATGGGTTGACAGATGAAAGGGGTGGCCGACAGGACGCGCAAGGGGCCGGTTGCCTCCTGCTCGATTCTCTGTTGCGGCGGGCCGGTCAGCGGCGTGTTGCCAAGGGTTCTGCCAGCGGCTCCCGTTCATGAAAAAAGCCGGTTGCTGTGGCGATGATCGAGTCGATCGCCATGGCAGAGCTGCTATGGCCAAGGGGCAGCAAAAATCGCCGCGGCCGGCCGAGGGATTCCCACAGGAGGTCCTGATGTGGCGGGCGGATCACTTCGTCGAAAGTGGCGTGCACCAGCAGGACGCTATTCGTGTCCACGAACGGGCCGAGCCGGCCTGGATCGGAGAGCAGTTCGCGCTGCAGTTCTTGGCGCAGTCCGTTCGCGCCGATGCCACCATCAGCCATTCGCCAGTTGCGCCAGCGCACCACGCGCGACTCATCGGAGTCGAGCACGATATTTGGCAGGTCCGCGCCAGCGAGGCAGATCGCGGTGCCATCGAGGTCGGGTTCCACCGCCGTGAGCACCGTCGAAATGATGCCGCCCATCGACACCCCGAGCGCGAAGAACGCGCGCGGTCGAAGGATCGTCGTGTCGCGCAAAAAGGCCAGCAAGACCCTCTGCTGCACGACCGTCCGCACGAAAAGTTGTTCCAGTTCTGGGCTGCGCTGAGGCACTCGCATTGCCGAGCCCGCACGTTCACACCAGGCAGCGTGGTAGCCACGTTGCACAACGCGGCGAGCAATGCTGCGCATCAGGTCTTCGCCGCCACTGAGGATTGGCACCAGCAGCACGACGGGGCGCTGTTGGTCTGCATGCTGCAGCAGGTGAAATCGAATCGTCTCGCTGCCGCAGGTCAGTTCGCCGGCGAGCGCCGAGTCGCCCGGCAGCTTCGTTAGCGTGGTTAGCTGCGGCGTGCACGGTAGCGCGTAGCGGGCGGCAACTTCGCTTGGCAACGGCAATGCAGCGCGCGGGAAACAGGGTGGTGGCACATAGCTGCACGATGTTGCAACGCAGACGAGCAGTGATTTTAGCAGCGCGGAATAGCGGTGTTCGAGGCGCAGGCCCGGTGCCTTGGATGACTCAGAACCGGTGCACGGCATACAACATGATTCCTGGCGAGCCATCCAATGGGGTTGAGTAGAGCGAGTGTTGGTTGGAAGTTACTAGGAAGTCGATGGAGTCGCTCACCAGCAAATGCACGCTCGTCTGCGGTCCTGCGGAAAAGCTCAGTTCGGCGCGGGCACTAAAGCCTTGCGTGTCGTAGTTCCACTCGCAATTCGCATCGAGCCTTAGACTGTCGGTCAGCTGATTTTGCAGACCGATTTTGAGGTGCTCCTGACTCGAGCCGATGCGGAACCCGCGGCGTAGATAGTTGACCTCGATGGGGTCATTCCATTGGCCCGCGTGAACGCGCACCGACACTCGGCCGAGGCTGCGCTGATCGGCGTGAGTTTCCCGATAGGACTTCGACAGCGGCACGTTGCTTGAGCTGAAATCCTGAATTTCAAGCTCGGCATCGTGCACGATCGGCATGCGGCGCAGCAGGCGTTGAGCTGGGCGGCGCATGAGAGAAAGCCCGCGTTCATTCATCAGTTCGGCCAATTCGTCCGCATCGCAGTCGCCGTCCGGCAGCACAAATAAGGGGCTCTGCTGATCGATCGTTTCCGCGTCGAGAATTGGTGTGGAAAGGTCAAACGTGGATCGGTGGTAGTCCTGTTCGAGCACGTCGTCAAGAAACAGCAACGTTTCGCGCTCAAGACTCGAGTGAATCGATGTGAGGTCGTCGCTGCTGAGGAGCCACGTGTGCTTTTCTTGCGAAAGCAGTTCGCGACGGGCGGCGCCAATCTTGGGCTGGATTTGGGGGCGCGGCAGTTGCAAGTTTGGCCTTGGTGGATCTTGCGCGCGAGCTGCGGCCGGTAGTGCCGAAACAGCAAGCTCATCCGCAGCAGGCGGCAAAAACTCGACACCAAGTCGCATCGAGTTGCTGTGAGCGAGTTGCAGTAGCAGGTCTCGATTTGAGATGCTCGCTGCAGTCATGGTTTCGACCGGAGTCGGTTGCATTGCGCAACCGGTTAGCAGACAGACCAAAATGGCCAGCTGGAACCTCACGGCACAAAATCCAAGCGGTAAAAAGAACGACAGGTCAGACTGAGGGTGACGTATCCCCCGGCTGCACGGCCTATCGACAGGTAAAGGGAAATGCTCCACCGCTAATAGCACGCCCGTTACATTAGTTTAGTTCAAAATTTCAGCGGCCGTTTGGCTGCTGTTTGAAGGTCCAGTGCCACCGCAAACATGACATGAGAAATTTTCTGCAAGACCATCGCGCAGTAATTCTGGCGGCGATTTTTCCCAACTCAAACTGGGACGACCTGCATGGCTACGACGAGTCGGGACGGCCGCAAACCCAGCGTTTTAGCCGGTTACCGGTGCGGTGTTGCGTTGCGGCAACTGTGTGGCACAGCCCTCTCGAGCTGCGGCGTAGATCAATGGCGTAAAGCGCGACACCGTGCGGCGGCATTGGTTGCTGGTGGCCAGTGCGGTGTCGCGAAGCGCGTTCCAGTGCTGCATCCGGGCCTATGTGGCGATGCACCGCAGCGTGTCGCGCCGCAATGTCGCGCCGCTTCCTCAAGCTGCGGCGCAGGCCAATGGCGCAGATCCCTGCACCGCGCTGCGGCACCGTTTGTCGGTGGCCATTGAGGTGTAGTGGTATTGGTTCCCTGGCTCGTTCGTCAGGCCAGCGAACGGCGGCGCAGGCCGTCGCTCGGTTGGAAGCGCGGGTCGGTCTTGCGTGCGAGTTCGTCGAGCGCGAGAACGATTGTCTTCAGGCCCTCGCGCTGTGCGAAGCCGGTTACGCCACCGAGAAACGGCGGGAAGCCGATGCCCATCACGAGCCCGAGGTCGAGGTCCTGTTCGGCAGCGACGATCTTCTCATCGAGGCAGCGGTAGGCCTCATCGATCATCGGGTAGATCAGGCGCTGCAACACTTCGCTGCGCGATGCCTGGCGCGTTGGCATGCCGCGCTCCTTGCGCAGCCGTTCGATGACTTGCACGCCTGGACCCGGGCGATTGCCACGCACGGCATAGATGCCGCCGCCAGATTTCTTGCCGAGTGCCTTTTTCTCGACCATCGCGGCGAACAGCGGGGTCGGTTGCATGCGGCTGGCAAACGCCTTGCTCATGACTTCGCTGACCTTGGTCGCTACGTCGAAGCCAACCTCGTCGAGCAAGCGGCATGGGCCCATTGGCATGCCGAAGTCGAGCATGACGCGATCGATAAACTCCGGCTCATTGCCTTCGAGCAGGAGGCGCGATGCTTCGTTCAAATACGGCGCGAGGCAGCGATTGACCAGGAAGCCGGGCGTGTCCTGCACGACAATCGGAAACTTGCCGAGCCGCACTGCGAGCCGGCATGCGGTTGCGACCGCAGCGTCACTCGTGTGCTTCCCGCGGATCACTTCGATCAGCGGCATCTTCTCAGGCGGGTTGAAGAAGTGGATGCCAACCACGCGCTCTGGGTTTGGCACGGTTTCTGCCATCGCAAAGACCGGCAACGAACTCGTATTGGTGGCGATGATCGCGTCGGCCGGCAAGCCGCGTGCGACCGCTTCACTCATCAGCTTGCGCTTCACCGCGAGATCCTCAACCACTGCTTCGAGAAAGAGGTCCACGCCAACGAGGCTGCCCCAGTCGCTCGATACCGCGAGCCGGTCCTGCACGGCCTGCGCTTCATGACGTTCCATGTGGCGGCGCTTTAGCCGCTTGGTCAGATCATCCTGCAGGCGTGCTTTGGCTTTCGCGAGAGCTTCGCCGTTTAGGTCGCAGAGCCTTACCCGCAGGCCCTTCTGTGCCAGCAGGCTCGCGATGCCAGCGCCCATGACGCCGCCGCCGACGATCAGGCCGCGCGACAAATCGGCGGCGCCCGGTTGCTTGCCGAGTCGCTTGCTGCGTTCGGTGAGGAAGAACAAATGTGTCAGCGCCTTGCTGACCGGTGATGCGATCATTTCGCCGAGTGCGCGCGCTTCTGCCGCGAAACCCTGCGCGACTGGCTGCGTGAAGGCTTGCAAGCACAACTCGAGAGCGAGCCTTGGGGCGGGATAGAACTTGGCAGGGCCATCGCTCAGCGCTTTGCGCGCGGCGCGAGCGGCGATTGCTCGCAGCGGGGTCTTGCTGAACCAAAATGCTGCGCCGCGCAGTTTGCGCTTGGGGGCTTTTTTGCCCTGTTGAATCAACTTCTGCAATTCGGCAAGTGCGGTCGAGAGCAGTTTGTCGCTTGGCACAACGCGGTCGACGAGGCCCTTCTTTTTGGCCGGCACCGGCTTTAGCAACTTGCCGGCGAGGATCATGTCGAGCGCGTTCGGCAGCCCGATCAGGCGTGCCATGTTTTGCGTGCCGCCAAAGCCTGGCACGATGCCGAGCTTGGTTTCAGGCAGCCCGATCTGCGTTGCTGGATGGTCGCTGGCGACGCGCAGGTCACAGAACAATGCCAGTTCGCAACCGCCGCCGACGCAGGGCCCTTCGATGGCCGCCACGACAGGCACAGGCAGCTGCTGGCAGAGTTGGAAGACTTCGCGGCCGGTGTTTGCCGCCGCAGTGCCTTCTTCGACCGAGGCGATCGAGTGAATCAGGTTGATGTCGGCGCCGGCGCAGAACATGCCAGGCGCGGAGCCCGCAATGATCACGCCGCGCAGCGCGCGGTTTTGTCGCAGCGAAGACAACACTTCGCCGAGTGCCAGCAGTCGTTCGCGGGTGAACGTGACCACGCTCTCATCGGCGCGGCCGAGTCGAACTGTGGCAATGCCATTTGCGTCGATGGTGCAGGGAACGAGTGGCGCCGTCGTTGGCACGGGGTTCTTTGGTTCGTGAGTGGTGGTGGCGTTCATGCTGCCTCCAGAATCATGGCTTGGCCTTGGCCGCCGCCGATGCACAGCGCCGCCAATCCATACCGCTTGTTTTGCTGCCGCAGTTCTTGCGCCAGCGTGATCAACAACCGCGCGCCGGATGCGGCGATCGGGTGGCCGAGTGCGATGGCACCGCCATTGACGTTGAGTTTGCTTGGGTCGATTTCGCCGAGTGCACTGGAGAGGCCTAGCTGGTCGCGGCAGTAAGAGTCGCTGCTGAACGCGCGCATGCAGCCGAGCACCTGCGCGGCGAAGGCTTCGTTGATTTCAAACAGGTCTAGGTCTTTGAACTCTATGCCGGCCGTTTGCAGCGCGCGCGGCGTTGCGTGCACCGGGCCGAGACCCATGTATGCGGGATCGAGGCCTTTGCTGGCGGCGCCACGCAGCACGGCGAGCGGCTTTAGGCCGAGCGACTTTGCGCGCCGCACCGTGGTGACGAGCATCGCTGCCGCGCCGTCGGTGATTTGGCACGAGTTGCCGACTGTCACGTCGCCATTGTTGCGGTCAAACACCGGGCGCAGCTGGGTCAACGCCTGCATCGTCTGCTGTTGACGCACTCCGTCGTCGGTGCACAGCATGGCTTGGAATCGCGGCGGCGGCGTGAACGGCACGATCTCGCTGGCGAACCGATTTTTCTGCTGTGCCGCAGCGGCGCGCTGGTGACTTTGCAACGCAAACGCATCCATGCTGTCGCGATTGATGCCAAACAGGCGCGCGACATTTTCCGCCGTGTTACCCATCATCAAACCAGTGATCGGATCGGTGAGGCCTTCCATCACCGCGATGCGCGGCTTCAGCGCCGACGGACGAAACTGCAGCATCGCGCGCATTCGCTGGATGGCGTTCTTCGACTTGCCCAGGTTGGTGAAGAACTTCACCAACCGAGGGCCCATCAGCAGGGGGAAGTTGGACATCGACTCAGCGCCGCCGACTAAAAAAACTTCGCCTTCACCGGCGCGCATTCTGGTCTGCGCCTGCAGCACCGCTTCCATCCCGGACGCGCAGTTGCGCATCACGGTGAGTGCTGGCACCGAGGCTGGCACGCCAGCGCGCAGGGCGGCAACGCGCGCGACGTTGGCCTCGCGCGCATCGGGACCGGCGCAACCAAGGAGCACCTCGTCGATTTGCGCTGGGTCAAAACCCGTGCGGTCGAGCACTTCGCGGAACACGTGCGCAGCAAGGTCGGCCGCGGCGGCGCCTTGCATTGCGCCGGAGGCCTTGCAGAACGGGGTGCGAAAACCGGCGATGATCGCCAAATCGGTGTCTTGCTGCGTCATGGTTTAGGCCTCGCGTCTACGAAGCGTTTCTCCTTCATCTCAGTCTCCATGCCGATTTTTCGCAGCATGGCTTCGAGGCCGAGGAACTCGACGCGATTGGGCGCCACCTCGAGCCTGCCTTTGAATGTTTCGCGGACCTTGGTAGCTGCCGCTTCGCGTTGCTCGTCATCGCGCAATGCCAAGTGCACGACCAACTCATCCACTTCGAGTGGGTCGTCGTCTTTCTTGCGCAGCTCGATCTGCCACTCCTCGATTTCGGGCATGCTGCCGAGCAGCATCGCGCAGTCTTCCAGGTTGACGAGCGTCCCTTTGATCTTCAGTAGCTGCAGGTCCTTCAGCGACGATTCGCGTGTCAGGTCGCTGCTGATGCGCGGCACCGTGCGACCGCAATGCGGGCACGGCTCGTAGCGGATGCCGCCGCGGACAAGATCGCCAGTGCGATACCGGAACACGCAACTAGCGCGCGCTTGCAGTGGCGAGAACACGAGCTCGCCGTCACAGCCATCGGGCACCACTTCGCCGGTCTTTGGGTCTACGACCTCAAAGATTGCCAAGTCTGGGTAGAGGTGGTAGCCGGTGTATTCGTTGTCCTGCGTCGGACACTCGGCGAACGCCATCCGCGCCTCGGTGAATCCGTAGGTGCCAAAAACGCGCACATCTTTTGCGCCCATCTGGGCAAGCAGGCTGCGAATCTTGAGCTTCATGCCGGGCGGCACGCGTTCGGCGCCCAGCACCACGATCTTGATGGACGAGAGATCAATGCCCTCTGCCGCGCCGCGCCGCAGCAGGTGGTAGATGTAGCCTGGCACGCCGATCAGTGCCTCAGCGCGCAAACGGGCGATTGCCCGCAGGTCGCCGCTGCTGCCCATCACTTTGCCGCCGCCGGTCGACAGCACCATCATGCCGGTCGCTTGTCCGGCGCTGAACACCTGCCAAAACGCGAGGTGCGGCGCATATGGGAACACGTTGGCGACGCGGAATTCCGAGTGGAGTCCCATCACGTCGACCAGTCGCGCACCAGTTTCACGCAGGTTGGCGAGATCGTGCGGCGTGTAGAAGAATGGCACCGGCTCTGCGGAGCGGCCGGTCGTGAAGGTCATGAAGCTCGGATAGAATTCAGTGCGCAACCGCTGCTTCACCGCCGCCGTGCCCTTGGTCCACTTCTGCCATAAGAGCGGCAGTTTTTTGTGCAGTGGCCACGCGGCCTTCAGGCTCGCGGGATCAGGTTGCAGGATGAACTTTTTGAAGCGTTGCGGATCTTCCTTGGACGGCAGCAGGTCTATTTTGCTGGTGAGCGGCAGGCGGCGCAGATCGTCGACCGTGCGAATCTGGTCGGGCGAGACGCCCGCGCGAGCGAATAGCTCTCGGTAGAAGGCGCTGAAGGGCTGGAGATACTCGCTGACGTAGCGCCGCAGTAAGTGGTCCTGCATCGCGCGTTGCTCGCTGCGCGGCATGCGCTGGATTTCTCGCCACTTGTTCATTTGGTTTGTGTTGCGACCGCCTGTCGCCGTCCCCTTCCTCTAGATCCCCAACAGCGATTCGTTGCCGGCTTCAGGCAACTCATTGTCAGGTCCGATCTATCGGTATGCGGTCCGCGCGACTTGTGCGGCTCTAAGGCGTGTTCCCACAGTGAGTCCATCCGACCCTAACGATTCAATGCATGGCGGCCGCCGCGCCGCGACCCGCCCGTGGCTGCCGGAAGCGCCGCGGCGGACCGTACTCGTGCTCGGCGGCGGCGGAATGCGCGGCTACTGTCACATCGGCATCATCCGTGCCATCGAACGGCTGGGCCTGCGCATCGACGAGGTGGTGGGCACCAGCATGGGTGCCGTGATGGGATCGCTCTATGCGACCGGCATGGACAGCCGCAGGATCGAGGAAGTCGCGTCCGAGATCACGATCAAGGACTACTTCAAGTCGAGCATCCTGAAACAACTGGTGAAGGGCTTCCGCCACACCTCGTTCTACAAGGGTCGCACGTTCCATGCGTTTTTGCGGCGGTGGCTCCCGCAGCAGGTGTTTGGTGACATGCCGCGGCCGTTTTTTTGCAATGCACTGTCGCTGACCAGTGGCAAGTCACGCTTCTTCGGACTGCCGGGCGCGGACGATGTGCCGGTTGCCGATGCGGTGTATGCGAGCGCATGTCTGCCGGCGGTTTTTGAGCCGCTGGAGATCCAGGGTGATCACTACGTGGATGGTGGCATGACGGAGACGCTCGGCTTACGCCTAGCTGCTGCGCGCAAACCGGATTTGGTAATCGCCATCGACCTGTCGCATCGCGATTTGCATGCGCGGACCAACTTCAAGAGCAGCTGGTTGCACATCGTGACCCAGACTTACGAGGTGATGGGACAGGCGCTCAACGAGCACAATCTGCACCGCTTCGTCGATGCGCGCACCGTGCTGATCAAGCCCAAGGTTTCGCAGTTTGGTATTCTGGATATGCCGGACGTGCGGGAGATCGTGCGGGTCGGCGAGCGCGAGGCACTTGAGGTCTTGACGACGCATCCGCTGACGCGCTACCTGTGCGACCCAGTGGTGGTAGCAGAGTTTGATCGCAACGTCACACTGCCGCGCGATCACGTTCGGCTTGAGGTTGACGCGAACGCCTGCATTCACTGCGGCATCTGTGCGGCAACGTGCGCCACCAACGGTTTTGCTGCGGTGCCGCTTGGCGATGTCGTGCGCAAGTTGCATAACTATGAGTGCACGCGCGACATGGCATGCGAACGCAACTGCCCGACCGGCGCCATTCGCCTGCACAACATCTGAGGCGCGGCAAGTTGCGCACCTTTGCCATGCTCGCAGCACTCGCCTATGCTTTGGCTGCTAAAGATGAATAAACGCCACGGGACCTGCATTGTCGTCGGAGCTTCATCCGGCATTGGCATTGCGATCGCAAGGCGACTGGCGTTGCAGGGGCGCAAAGTGGCGTTGCTTGCGCGGCGCGAAGTTGAACTGCAAGCGATGGCGGCGCAGATCGACGATTCGATTGGCAGGTCACTGGCGCGGGCCTACGTGCACGACGTGTGCAAACTCGATGAAGCAGAGCCGCTGTTTGCGCGAATCGAGCAAGAACTCGGTCCAGTAGACGAATTGTACTACGCTGCGGGAGTGATGCCTTTGGTGCGGATCGATGAGTTTGATCTGGCCAAAGATCAGCTGCAGGTAATGGTTCACGCGCTCGGCTGCATGGCATGGTGCAACGCCGCCGCGCGGCGATTTTTGCAGCGCAAGGCCGGCTGCATCGTCGGTATATCTTCGGTCGCGCAGGATCGCGGCCGCATCGGCCGGCCGGGCTACAACGCCAGCAAGGCGGCGATGGACACCTACCTCGAAGGGCTGCGCAATCGGCTATGGCGGCACGGCGTGCAGGTCACCACGATAAGGCCGGGTTTCGTTGAGACGCCGATGACGGCGGGCCTTGCGCTCAAAGGCGCGATCTCGGCTGACCGCGCTGCACAATTGATTCTGCATGCGCGCGACCGGCGCAAGGCGATTGTTTATGTGCCAGGCAAGTGGCGGTTGATCATGTTTGTGATCCGCTGCATTCCTTCGGTTCTGTTTCGTCGCTTGTCGATTTGAGGCCCGCGATGAACTCGAAGATCTGGCGCGAAGAGATGGTGCGCGGCTGGGGCATGGCTGTTGGTGGCATGGCAAAAGTGTTGCGGCCAACAACGGCGGAGCAGGTTGCAGATGCATTTGGCGAAGTGCGCGCTTTGGGTGGTGCCATGGCGTTGCGCGGCAGTGGTTGCAGTTACGGCGACGCTGCCCTGGCGAGTGGTGGCCGCGTCCTCGACCTGTCGGCGATGAATCAGATCCTCGCGTTTGATCCGATCCGCGGCATCGCGCGCGTTGAGCCCGGCGTGACGATTCGCAAACTCTGGCAGCACACGATTGCCTTTGGTTGGTGGCCCAAGGTCGTGCCCGGCACGAGTGCTGTGTCGTGCGGCGGTGCAGCGGCGATGAACATCCACGGTAAGAACAACTTTGCGATGGGCACGTTCGGCGAGAGCGTGCTCGCGTTCACGTTGCTCACTCCGCAAGGCGAATTACTGCGCTGCAGTCGCGAACAGAACGCCGACGTTTTTTTTGCCGCGATCTCCGGCTTTGGCATGCTCGGTTGCTTCACGGAGCTGACGATCGAACTAAAGCGCGTGCACTCGGGCCGCTTGAAGGTCGCGGCGATCGTGGCGCGTGACCTCGCGCACAACCTGCAGATTCTCGAGGATATGCGCGGCGCGGCGGACTACCTCGTTTCTTGGCTCAACCTGCATGCGAGCGGCCGCGCACTGGGCTGCGGTGTCATGCATCGCGCCGACCAGTTTGAGCCCGGCGAGGACCCCGAGGGGCTGCGCTACTTTGATCCAGCACTGCAGGACGTGCCGACTTCGATGTTCGGTGTCGTGCCAAAGGGCTGGCTCTGGCCCGGCATGTGGGCAGCTACCAACCTTGGCATGGTCAGGGCGATCAACTGGGCGAAGTTTAAGGCCGCGCCACTTGAGGCGCGTGGTTCACCGTATGTGCAGAGCCACGGCGCGTTCCACTTCCTGCTCGACTACGTGCCGCGCTGGCATTGGATGACGAAGCCCGGTGGTCTTGTCCAGTTTCAGCCATTCGTGCCGTATGCCACTGGCGAACTGGTGCTGCGCACGGTCATCGAGGAGTGCCAGAAGGCAAAGCTGGTGCCCTACCTAGGCGTGCTGAAACGCCATCGCCCCGACCCGTTTTTGATGACGCATTCCGTCGACGGCTACTCGCTGGCGATGGACTTCGCAGTCAGCACTAAAAAGCAAAAGCGCGCGCAGCTGTGGGGGCTTTGCCAGCGGCTTGCCGAAGTGGTGCTGCAGGCCGGCGGCCGCTTTTACTACGCCAAGGACGCGATGCTCCTTGAGTCGTCGTTTGCGCGCGTCCATGGCGCTGCCGCGACTCAGCAGTTTCGCGCGCTGAAGCAAAGGCTCGATCCACAGCGAATGCTGCAGACGGATCTGTCGCGTCGCCTGGGCGTTTAGTCTTTAGCCAGGGCCTGAATAAACAAGGCTCCCATCGGCCGGCTCGCGGCGGCGGTCCTTGCGGTTGGCGTTCTCTGCGACCCTTCTGCTGGACCGTTTTTGCTGGCCGGATCGCAGGTTTATGGCGCAGGTTTTTATGCGGAGATGTTGGTTGAAAGGCCGCCGAGGCTTGAGCCGCAGCGATTCGGGACTAGGATAGGAGTGTCATGAATGCGCCCGGATCGGCGCTGTGGTCTCTAGTTGAGCCTGCGAAATGCCGATCATTGCAACACCCCGCGGTCTGCACGGCAGAACTCAGGGGAAAGTGGTTGCCAGGCGGCAACTGCGAGCGTGTCATCGACCGAGAATCCACTAAGTGACGTTTGCTTCCCTAGGGCTCTGCGAGCCCATCCTAAAGGGCGTGCGCGACGTCGGCTATACAGAGCCGACCGACATCCAGGCGCATGCCATCCCCAAGATCCTTCAGGGTCTTGACCTCATCGGCCTCGGCCAGACCGGTAGCGGCAAGACCGCGGCCTTTGGTCTGCCCATTCTCCATCGCCTGACCGGCGGCGAACCCGGCTTGCGCGGACTCATCGTCGTGCCGACGCGCGAGCTCTGCGTGCAGGTCGCCGAAAACTTGCGCCTCTACGCGGCCTACTCCGGCCTCAAGGTCTGCACCGCGTTTGGCGGGGTCGACATGTCGATCCAGGAGTCGGCGTTCAAGCGCGGTTGCGACGTGCTGGTCGCCTGCCCTGGCCGGCTCATCGACCATCTCGAGCGCCGCAACCTCACGCTAGCGAAGGTGCAGGTCGTGGTGCTCGACGAGTCGGATCGCATGCTCGACATGGGCTTCATGCCGCAGATCCGGCGCATTTTCGTGCGGTTGCCGCAAGAACGTCAAAACCTGATGTTTTCAGCGACGATGCCAAAGGAAGTGGAGTCCTTGGTCGGCGACTTCCTGCCAAACGCCGAGCGCGTCCAGATCGGCTCGCGCTCGCAGGCTCCGGCCACGATTCATCACCGCTTCGTCGCGGTCTCGGTGGTCGACAAGCATGACTTGTTGGAGCGACTGCTGGTCAACGAGCACGGCAAGGTGCTGATCTTCGTCAACAAGAAGATCGGCTGTGAAAAGCTCGGCAACATTCTGAAGCGTTCTGGCCTGCCGGCGGACTCGATCCATGGCGACAAGGGCGCCGAGCAGCGGCACATGGTGTTGCAAGCGTTTTCGCGTGGCAAGACCCGCATCCTCATCGCGACGGATGTCGCGGCGCGCGGCATCGATGTCGACGACATTGATCTGGTCGTCAATCACGATTTTCCGCTCGCACTCGAAGACTACATTCACCGGTCAGGCCGCACGGGCCGTGCTGGCCGCCAGGGCCGCGCGATTTCTCTGGTGGCACCAAGCGAGCGCCACCTTTACGAGGCCGTTCGTCGCCACTTGAAGGGCGAAGCACCGGGTGACGGTGGGCCGCCGCCAAGACCTGCCGCAAGAGGTCGCGGTCGCAGCAGTGGTACTGCTTTGCGTGGTGGGTCGAGTCGAGGCCGTCGCCCACGTTCCGGCGGCGCATCGCGCTCGATGCTCGCCGCTAGCTGATCGCAGCGCACCCTCGACTTGTGCCGCCGCCTGTTGCCACTCCTGCATGGCGGGGTGATTAGTCTTTGAATCCTGCGCGGTTCGCGGGAGCCCCTTGCATGGTGCTCGACTGGCCTGCAAGGTTGATGCTCTGCCCCGTTAGCGCGCTCGTCAGCAAGGGTGCGATAAGAATGCAGCGGCGCATCACAGGGATAGGCGGCCATGTGCGACGGCGCGTTGGGGGGCAACGCCGGTTGCACCGATGGGCTGCTAAGCCAAAATCGTGCCAACTCACTAAGGGTGCGAGTTGCGCCTAGTTGAATGGTGCGTTTCTGCCACGCGCTGCCGCCATGGACCCCATTGCTTGCACGCGACCTCGCCCAGGCTGGCAAATGCGGCTTGGCGAAGCGGTAATCTCTGGCCTTTATATTCGGTAAACAAGATGCGAGCTTCGTGTTGGGTGCGCTGCGTTGCCCCGCTATCGTGCAAAACCCCCATGATCGATCCCGGCAAGGTGCTCGCCACGTTCTGCATAAATGGCGAGGAGCAGGCGTGCGCATTCGTTTCGCATCGGACGCTCCTTGAAGTGTTGCGCGAAGACCTCCAACTGACCGGCACGAAGCACGGCTGCGAACTCGGCGAGTGCGGCGCGTGTACTGTGCAGATAAACGGTGTGCCGGTGTTGAGTTGCCTCATGCTCGCGGTGGACGCGATAGGCCAGCAGATCCGCACTGTGGAAGGCCTCGCCGATGGCCCAGCACTGCACCCATTGCAGGACGCATTCGCCGATCTTGGTGCGGCACAGTGCGGCTACTGCACGCCAGGTTTGCTGATGACCGCAGAAGCGTTGATCGCGCGCGACCCCTGTCCGTCGCGCGAGGCGATCAAGCAGGGGCTCGCCGGCAACCTGTGCCGCTGCACGGGCTACTTGAAGATTTTTGAGGCGGTCGAGTTGGCTGCGGCGCGGATGCGCGGTGAGAACCCAGTGCCGAAGCGGGAGACGATCTATGGTTCTTGACGATCCGCGTTTGGCTGATGCGGCAGCTGGGCA
This sequence comes from Planctomycetota bacterium, assembly GCA_014192625.1. Classification (GTDB taxonomy): domain Bacteria; phylum Planctomycetota; class UBA1135; order UBA1135; family UBA2386; genus BJHM01. Next base: position 30,420 of record BJHM01000015.1, on the reverse strand, counting down.
GGCCAGCGCCAAGTGGCGCCATGACGTAAAAAAAGAGGACCTCAGGGTTATTGGCACGGCGATCCGCAAGGTTGACGCGCGCAGCAAGGTGAGTGGCCTCACGCGCTTTGCGGACGACCTGTCGTTGCCCCGCATGATTTACATGAAGCTCCTGCGCAGCACGCAAGCGCATGCGCGCATCAAGCGCGTGGATGTGAGCAAGGCCAAAGCGGTGCCAGGCGTGAAGGGCATCCTGACTGGCGAGGATCTGCCAACCCCATTCGGCATCCTGCCGGTGAGTCAGGATGAGCACGCTCTTTGCCCCGACAAGGTTCGCTTCGTTGGCGATCCGGTGGTAGCGATTGCGGCGCTCACCGAAGACGCAGCGTGGGATGCGTGTCGCCTCGTCGAGGTCGACTACGAACCACTGCACACGATCGGTTCGATAAAAGAGGCTGTTGAGCACGAGGAGCCGCGCATTCACGACTACGGCGTGCGTGGCAACATTCATCGGCTTGAAAATCTCGAGTTCGGCGATCTCGCGGCGGGGTTTGCGGCGAGCGATCACATCCGCGAGGACACGTTCTTCTTCGAGGGCAATACGCACCTGCCAATGGAGCAGCATGCGTCGCTCGCGCACTTCGACAAGGACGGCAAGCTCACGATCTGGTCGAGCACGCAGACGCCGCACTACCTGCACAAAGCGCTCGCGCGAGTGCTGCACCCGTTGCCAGCGCATCACATTCGCGTCATCGCCTGTCCCAATGGCGGCGGCTTTGGCGGGAAGAGCGACCCATTCAATCATGAGATCTGCGCTGCGAAGATGAGCATGTTGACCGGCCGCCCGGTCAAGATCTCGCTGACCCGCGAAGAGGTCTTCTTTTGTCACCGCGGCAGGCACCCAGTGCTGATGCATGCGCGGATCGGCGTGAGCAAGACGGGCCGCATCAAGGCGCTGGACTTCCATAGCCTGCTCGATGGCGGTGCGTATGGCAGCTACGGCACGGCGAGCACTTTTTATACTGGGGCACTGCAGACCGTGACCTATGCGGTCGAGAACTACCACTTCCGTGGCGCGCGGTTGTTCACCAACAAGGCACCGTGTGGGCCAAAGCGTGGTCATGGCACGGTGCAGCCGCGCTTCGCACTCGAAGTGCAGCTCGATAAAATCGCGTGCGACCTGAAGCTCGACCCGGCGCAGATGCGGATCGACAACCTCGCGCCGCGCGATTCGCTGACTGCAAACTTCCTGCAGATCGGCTCGATGGGGCTTATGCAGTGCATTAACAAGGTCGTCGACGGTTCGGGTTGGAAGACGCGGCGTGGGCTGCAAGAGCGGACTGCCGATGGTCGCATTCGCGGGCTCGGCATCGCATGCAGCAGCTACCTCAGCGGTGCAGGTTTGCCGATTTACTGGAATGGGATGCCGCACTCCGGTGTGCAACTCAAGCTCGATCGATCGGGACTCGTGACGGTGTTCTGCGGCAGCACGGACATTGGGCAGGGCAGCGACTCCGTGCTGACCTGGATCATTGCCGAAGTGCTCGGCATCGATCCGCTCGGGATGCGCGTCGTCACAAGCGACACCGACCTCACCCCGGTCGATTTGGGCAGCTACAGTTCGCGCGTCACGGTGATGACTGGCAACGCAGCGATGCAGGCAGCCGAGCGCGCACGGGAAATCTTGGCAAAGGGCGCTTCAGAACAACTGCAAGTGCCGGTTGCGCGACTGACCTTTGCCGACGCGCGGGTGTTCGACAGTGAAAACCCGGACAAGGGAATGTCGTTCGCCGACGCGGTCATCGCCGCCGAATCGCGCTTTGGCACGATCGGCACGGTCGGCAGTTACACGCCGCCGAAGTCGGCGGCTAAGTTTCGTGGTGGCGGTGTCGGTCCGTCACCGAGCTACAGCTATTCCGCGACGGTGGTGGAAGTCGAAGTGGATCCGGAGACCGGGATCTATCGCGTGCCCAAGGTCTGGATGGCGCACGATATTGGCCGCGCGCTCAACGCCGCGGTGGCGATGGGGCAGATCGAGGGTTCGGTCTATATGGGGCTTGGCGAGGCGATGATGGAGGAGATGGCCTATCGCGATCGCAGCCACAAGGGCCACCGGATCTTCGTTCACAAGATCCCTTCGCTGCTCGAATACAAAAGTCCGAGCACGATGGAGATGCCTGAAGTTGTGACCTACGTGGTCGAGGACCCGGACAAGAATGGTCCCTTTGGTGCCAAAGAAGTCGGCCAGGGCCCTTTGCTGCCGATCATGCCCGCGGTCGCCAATGCAATCTTCGATGCTGTCGGTGTGCGCGTGGATGAGGTGCCGATCACGCCCGAAAAAGTTTTCGCAGCACTTGTGCAAAAGCGAGCCGGCAAAGTCGGTCGCTATGGCCCCGATGAACTGCCGCCGGTCAACTTCGGCGATTCGCTAAAGATCAAAACGCCGTGGCAGGGTGGTGACGGCACCGCGTGGAATGAACCCAAGCGCGACAAAAAGGCTGCGAGGTAACCGGAGGAACCAACATGCTTCGACTTCCAGCCTTCACGTATTACCGGCCAAAGACTGCCACAGCAGCAGTGGCTCTGAAGCAGGCGCACGGCAAGGACGCAATGTTCGTTGCTGGTGGCACCGATCTATATCCAAACATGAAGCGCCGTCAGCAGACGCCGCTGCACGTCGTGTCGTTGCAGGACATCGAAGAGTTGCACCTTGTCGAGGTGCAAAAAGACGGCTCGGTGGCGATCGGCGCGATGGCGCACTTGACCGCGCTCGAGATGCACCCGTATCTGCAGGCGCACTTTCCTGCGCTCGCTCATGCGATCGCCGAGATCTCGACGCCGCTGCTGCGCAACATGGGCACGATCGGTGGCAACCTGCTGCTCGATACGCGCTGCAACTACTACGACCAGACGCATGAGTGGCGCGAATCGATCTCGTTCTGCATGAAGAAGGACGGCGACATCTGCTGGGTAGCCCCGGGTAGTCCGCGTTGTTGGGCCGTGCAGAGCAGCGACACGGTGCCGGTGGTCTGTGCGATGGAGGCCGAAGTGGAGCTGGTATCCCCTCTCGGCACGCGCCGAATCAAGGCAGACGATCTCTACCGTGACGACGGGATTCAATATCTGACAAAGCAGCCAGAAGAGTTGCTGACGCGCATCATTCTGCCGGCACCTGGGAGCTGGAAGGCGAGCTACCTCAAATTGCGCCGCCGCGGCACGTTTGACTTCCCAGTGCTCGGGGTCGGCGTGTGCCTTTGGTTTGATGCCGACGGCATAGTCAAAAAAGCCAACATTCGCCTCGGTGGCGTGGGCTCATATGCGATTCCAGCAACGGACAGCGAGCGATTGCTGGTTGGCAATCCGCTGACAGACGAACTCATCGCCGCTGCCGGCACTGCGGCAATGAAGCCAGCCAGAGCGATGGATAACACGGATCTAGATGTCTATTGGCGCAAAAAGGTGGCGCCAGTGTTTGTCGCGAGGGCCCTGCGGGCTTGCCGCTAGGTTTGGCCGCTAGGTTTGGCCGCTAGGTTTGGCCGCAAAACCGGGCACCGTTGCCCTGACCTGCAGCTGCCAAGAAGTGCAGTGCAGGGCCGGTTGCGCGGGCGACTGTGGAACCGATCGTCTGCTGCGGAGCGTATAAGCGAGTATGCATCAGGCAAACCGCGGCAGCTGGTTTTCTTTGTGCCGAGCAGCCTTGAGGTAAGGGAAATCAAAAAAGCAACTTAGATTACGATACGATTAGAAAAGGTAATTCCAATTTCGAGTCGATGAGTAAAGAACCAAATACCAGTCGGAAAAGTTCAGAACTACCAGATTTGCTACCGCTGCTTGCAGCGCAACTGGGCAAAGACCTGGATCCGATGGCGACGCTTGCCAGTCTGCTAAGAAGTCAAATGGTTGTTCAAGCGCGATTATTTGAATTGCAGGGTTCATCGGTGCTGGGTTGCAAGTTGGAGCGGATCCTCGGCGCTGGCGGCATGGGGGTGACGTATGCCGGCACCAGTGAACGTAATGGGAAGGTCGCAGTAAAATAAGTCGCCGGTGTTGGGCAAGATTCGCAGGAGCGGTTCCTGCAAGAATGTCGCGTCCTGCAGTCGTAAAATAATCTAAGCATCGTTTGTTATCACAACCATTCGATCCTCGACAACGGGACTGGCGTGCTGGTGATGGATCTGGTCGAGGGGATTAACCTAGAGATGTTGCTTACCACGCTGAATAGCAGCGACCCATTAGCTAGCAAGCAGCCGGTGGTTCTGAATTTGCTGCGTGAAGTGACGGTGCGTGGGGCTGGTTTGTGGGAGTCAAAAAGATACCGGCGTCGCATGTTGCGAATACTTGCAGACGTGGCACTCGGCTTACATGCGGCGCACCAAAGCGGGATTATCCACCGCGACGTGAAGCCTGCAAACGTGCTGATCCGCGAAGATTTGTCGCCGGTTGTGATCGACTTCGGGCTAACGCGCGACCTGCAAAACCGAGTGTCTTTTACGAAGTCTCGCGCGGCGATGGATACCTTGGTTTACATGGCGCCGGAGCAACTGCTGCGCGACCCAGGCGCGGTGGATCGCCGCACCGATATCTATGCGCTAGGCCTCGTGCTGTATCGGGCAATGACTGGTAACGGTGCTGCAGATACTGAGGCGAAAGTGGAGTTGCGTTGTCGATTTCCACAAAAAATGCGCACGGCGGTGGTCTATTTGCAAGGGAATCTGGAGCCTAGTGGTGTGTTGGAGGTCGACGCGGGCTTTGAGGGGGTGCCGCTGCGACGTTGGCCGATGAATAGTGACAATAACCTCATCCCGTTGCAGGAGTTCTTTGCCCCAAACGGCTCTGGATCATTGGTGATCAAGGTGCGTATGCGCAGTACAGCAGCGCCAACAATGAGCATGGCATTGACTAGAATATTCGATGGGGTTGCATTCGGCGGCCATTGGCGCGACGAGCCGCCATGCTTTGCCATAGCGGCAGATCCGGAGGATGCATCACACATCGAGAATGCGCCAAAATATATTGACGTAGGATCGCTGCCAATTTTAGCACCCTTAGTCATACAAGAACTTCCGGAATCGAAGCCGAACAGCCTGGCGTAAAGCGATGTGGCGAATGGCAAGATCAAGCTAAAGGGTTTGATAGATATGAAATAAAAAACGATCAATTCGTACTTGCACAACGAAACCTAATCAATTGGTCAGAAAGCAATCTATTATCTGGCAATCTGAGCTGCACGCCAGTCGATGACATAAATCAAGATGGCTACCTTGATGCAGCCTTTTTAGTAAACCAAAAGAATGGGATGGATGCCGTGGTCTTTATTTCAGGTTGCGATGCCATGCCGATAAGCATGATCTCGCTTGGACAGATTGCTGTATTTAAACCAGCGGTATTGACTTGGCTACCAGTGATGAATGGACAAGCGGCAACGCTGTTGGTTCCTGGAGCACTCAAAGTAAATGGCAGCATGCGCCCAGTGATTGCCAGCATCACTCCAAGCGCTGAATTCGATTACAAAAATAACGCCAGCGCTTTTTTAGCGCGGCTAGCGGCTATTTCGACGCCAATTGCATCGAGCCCTTGTTGGTTAGCAACCGCGAGCACCGTGCCGATACCGCAAAATGGATCAATGATGCAGTGAGCATGGGCGCGATCGCGCAACCAGATGACTCCCTGCTGGGCCGCTTCTAGACCGATCGCTTTTGGCCAAGTCATTGTACCAAGCTGTGGAAGCACGTCGGGCGTTGCATGTTTTACGAGGTCGACGAGGCGGCGTGAAAAGCAGAGTAAGTGCGCGTAACCAGGCCTGCCAAAAGTTGCAACTCCAGCCGGGGCGCGGCAAACGATTTTGTGCCAGAGAAGGCGTGCGCCAGCAGCAAAGGCACCACGTTGGACAAGAAAACTTTTGTCTACCCAGCTATTGCCATGTTTCACGTCGGTCTGAAAGAAGATCGCAGCGCTGTGCTCTGGGGTAGCCCGCAAGACCACCTCAGCTGCAGTAATAAACCAATCTTGCCACTCAGAAAACGACAGGCGTTTCAACTCAGAGCTGTCTGGTAGAGACGTAAAGAGCGAGTTACCTTCAGGAAGTTTTTGATTTTTCAGCCATGCCAAAGCGTCGGCGCAGTGAACGATGCGACTGGGGACGGGTTTCGTTGACAATTGAAGTGATTTATGACAAAAAACGATTGGGTGAAAAAAATCTAAGTAGATAAAGCTAAGCAGATGCTGAAGTTCAAAAAAAGCTAAAGCTAGGAGAGAAAATAAAAATCACTAAAATCAGCTAAATTACTCGAAACACTAAAAAGCAAAACTTGCGCAGTGGATGATTTTGACAGATATCAATTACATAGCAAAAACAGCAACCTTATAAATCTAAGATATAGAACAAAGATTACTTAAGCAGCCTAAAATTTTCGTGGCAATATAATTCATAAGCTGTCTGAAAAACACTGGTTGCATCTTTTGCCAGATCACGCATCTCAGCATTCACCTGTTTTCCATCGACTAGTTGGAAAGTATCCGTATCACGGCCGCTACGTTGGTAGTAGTAAAGTTTTTTCTGAAGGCCAAGGATAACCAGGGACTCGTCAGTAAGCAGGCCAATGTCGCGGTTGTGCTGAAGGAAAGCACGTCCACCAGCCTCGGGTAGAGCTAGGATGTCTTGTCCAAAAAATGGACCTTCGTAGCTGACACCAGCCAAAGAAAGTAAGGTTGGTAATAGATCAACTTGGGAGCAAAGGCGTTCGACGCGCATTCCTTTCCAGTGTGGATCCGGGTGGAGAAAAAGTGCTGGTATGCGGTATGTGGCAGCCGGAATCTCTTCTCTGCCGTAGACCCTAGCTCCATGATCGCCAACGGCTAAAATAATGGTGTGCTCTAAAAGGCCATTTGCTTTCGCTTTATCAAGATAATCGGCCAAAGACCAGTCTGCGTATGCAACAGCATTCTCACGGCTTGGCTTCTCGGTGAGATCTATGATTCGATCACGCGGTATGTGGTAGGGCTTATGATTGCTCACTGTAAGCGCGGTGAACAAATATCTCTGCCCACTTTTGCGAGCTTTGATCTGAGCTTCCAACATAGCCTGGAGCACAAATTCATCAGCGACTCCCCAGATAGTGCGAAAGGAGCCTTTTGGGTAATCGGGTTGCTCGATGAAATCATCAAATCCATTTGCCATAATAAATGGCTTCATGCTGTCAAAAAGGCCAAAACCACCATAGAAAAAAGATGTTTTAGCGCCTTTCGACTTCATCACTCGAGCAACAGAGGCGACATTTTCTGAGTGATCTCGTTTTACAACTGAGTCACCAGGCAACGGCGGAAAAGAGCATAAAATGCCTTCCATTCCACGTACAGTACGGTTTCCAGTTGCGGTCAGATTAGCAAGCAAAATACCTTCGCGACTCCAGCGATCAAAACCAGGCGATGTTTTACGTTCCGGATGTCCTAGAACACCTATGAACTCGCTGCCAAAACTTTCCTCAAGAATAATAACAACGTCATACTGTTCATCTTTTGCCGCGGCAGCAAATGTTCGCTGTAATTGAAATTTCCCAAGAGGATTATCAAAATCTGTCGGATTAAGTTTGTCGTAACCAAGAACACTTGCTGCGCGAGATCGAGCCTCAGCTAGTGGCAAAGTGCGGTAATAAAGACCGAAATCAAGGTGTGCGGTAAGATAGGCCCTAACGAGCTGCGCAAATCCATTTTGGGCAATCTCGTTGACGATTCGATTTGTGCTGATGTTAGCTGGGATCACTGCGATCAATGCGCAGCATAAAACACCAAGTATCATCAAAACAAGTGACGCAAGAAAACGCATTTTCCATTCAATATATGCAAAGGTCAAACCACGTGTGAACTTGGCAATAGGTAAGGAAAGCAATAATGCACCAACAACAGCGCAGCCCATCAAGAGTGGGACATTGTAGCTATCCCAAATATTGACGAACACCTCACGCGGGTAGATCAGGTAGTCGAGCGCAATGTGATTGAACCTAGCATTAAATTCTTCAAAGAAAAAGTACTCGGATATGGCGTTGAAGCAAATGATCCCGATAAGTGTCGAAAGAAACGTTACGCGAACAGGAGACCAGCCTAAACTCTTAAGCCTAACAAAAGCTATAAGAAAAAGGCAAGGCATCATCGCCAAAAACAAAGTCAGAGCGTCAAAGATAACTCCCATGCAAAGCGCAATGGCAAGCTCAAAAGGCTCGAAAGAACCATCATGGAAAGATGCATACAGGATTACCCGCAAAACTGGGCCTAATCCTAAGTTTGTAAAAAAAACGAGTTTAAAGACCTTAATTCGATCAGAGTAAGCAACCCTCAGGTCTCTAAATCTTGCAAGCGGCTGCTTGTTGTCCATCAAAAAAACCTTTATCAAAAATTTTTGACATAGCAAGCAAACAAAGTTTTTTTGTCAATTCAGATATAAAAAAGCATTTTTGATCTACGGTGCGCACTGTAAAGAATAACACGAACTAGTTGCCATTTAACGTTTGAACAGGACGCAGCAAGACAATTTGAAAATTAAAGCAGCTATTGTAACAGAAATGATGACCAATAAGACTCTGTAAAAAGCGTAATCAACCAGATTTTTCCCTTCTTTTTGAGTCTGATTTATAAATGGATTAATTTGTTCTGTTATTCGAGAAAGGTTCGCAGAATTCGTCGTTTGATCCAGGGTTCTCAGAAGTTCTGTGATCTTCTGTGCCGCCGACTCGAGACTGGAAGCCGTCTTTGCGTAATCCAGAATGTTGAATGGAGCTGATGTTTGCTCCTGTGATGTCTCTGGCTGGATTTCTCCAACACCAAATCTTTTCATAAGCGCGTCAAAAGTGACAAGTGTTCGATTCAGTGAATTTGACATTTCTGCGCCTGAATCTGTTGCCGCCTTAACTTGAGTAGCAAGTCCAGCTAAATTTTTTGATTCAGTTTCAACGGAGGAAATAATTGCGACTCGCTCAGCTGTGATGATATCAGGGAGAGCAGTTGCAACTTCAGACATCTTATCAAGAGATGATGTTAACTTCGTAGAGTTGACAATGATCTGTTGAAAATCAGGCTGTGCAAATGTGTCATATGTCAGCAATTGAATTTGCCACCTCATCAGAGTGGCAATTTTTTGTGTTACAAACAAGGCGCGCTCAGCAAACATTCTTGTTTCAGCTATTTCGCGCGTTGCAGGATCGAGTCCGGATAGAGGGTCGACACCTAGCAAGGTGAAAACGCTAGAAGCTTGAACCGGATTATTTTTAGAATTAATTTTTGGTTTTGATATTTGTTCGGCAAAACTTTGACCTTTAGCGATCAAAATAGTTTCAGGGTTCGGGTTATTTTTACACCATGAATCAATACTTTCTTTTAGTTCCTTTTGTTGATCGTTTTTTATAACCAAACTTGATAACCGCCACACGTCTTCTTCAGAGAGAGTTATGCTCTCTAATAGTGGAGCCGAAGACTTGTATTTTTCGACTGGCCAACGCTTTTCAATCGCCTGCTTGGTGATAGCCATAAAGATAGTCAAATCAATGAGGCTTGAAATTGGCCTCGGCCCAGTTGCGACATTTATTACTTCTGAGGCAAGGCCAAGTTTCCACCGCAAGGCGTCTGCCGCATCCTTCCCAGATAAGCTATGTTCTATCGTTCCAAATCCAACGACGATCGTGTCAAAATAAGCATTGGCAAAACGCATCAAATTATTCTGAACTTCGACGGGGTCTGCGCTAAATGCAGGGACGTTTCCCGGGGTTAATGCGCGAAAAACTTGGCCGGGTGCATTTGTGGCGGTGTTTACCAGTTCGCAGCCCAAAAGAGCTAATGCTAAAAATAAGCACAAGAACACCAAAGCGCAATCCTTTGCTAGAGTGATGCTCTTTCGTGAGTCAGCTTGCTTCATGTTTTAATTGTAGAGGAATGAAAATTTCTGACCTAGAGTTTTATCATTCTGCAAAAAAACTACGACTAAAAAACTTTCGATGAGTAGTTTCTTCGATCATTTTAAAGCATTGATTCCGAAGTATTTCATCTTGTCATGTTTTGTTGGGCTGAAAAGCATGTGGATCAAGCCAGCAAGGAATAGCCCTGTGAACCATGCGTAAGGGTATATTTCATCCCAAAAGTTTGGGGCACCTTGAATAAGGCTCACGCTTTTTAAAAATCCTGGCAAGTTAGGCGCGATTCCAATTACCAGTGCGATCATGGCAACCCAGTTTATTCCGCCATATCTGCCACTATGCCTGTAAAGGTCTGGAGCATCTAGTTTGCAGCGCCGTAGGACCCAATAATCTACTATCATTATCCCTGCTATCGGGCCTAGTAATGCTGAATAACCGACCAGCCAACTAAAAATATAGGAATCTGGACTTTTTAAAAGTTTCCACGGCATGATTAACATTCCAATCACGCCTGTAATAATGGCACCAGTCTTGAAAGATATTATTCGTGGCGCAAAATTTGCGAAATCATTTGCTGGGCTTATAACATTCGCAGCAATATTCGTGCTGATAGTCGCTATTGCCACTCCAAGCAAGCACGCAAATGCGACAAAAGTTCTTGTTGTAGAGTCTAATATAAGAGGTTCAATGAGTCCTTGCGGTGCTTTTGCGCTGGTAATTTGTGAAAGGACAAAGATCGGATCCCAAAGTAGTTTTGGATCTGTTTTTTTTAGGATTGTTTCGGCGGCGCTTGTTATAATTAAAGCCATTGCGCTGAATGCAACCATGGTTATTGGCAGGCCTAGAGTTTGGCCAATCATCTGTTGCTTCTGGCGACGACCAAACCTTGTAAAGTCTGGTATATTTAAACTTAGCGTGGCCCAGAATCCGATCATACCCGTCAATGAAGGGATAAATACTTTCCAGAATTGCGAGCCGGTTGAAAAAGTAGATGGACGTTCGAGCATTTGGCCGAGTCCGCCTGCGCGGCCTACCATCCACCATAATAACCATAAAGCCATTATGAGAATCAATGGTGCAGACCAGTTTTCGAGTGTTCTGACGGCGTTCATGCCAATCAGAACAATGCCCATGTTCATCAACCAAAAAATAATAAACGTTATGAATGAGGGCAAATTTAGGCCCAACACCATTGTTTCACCACCAAAGGTGCTAAACTCAGGCCAAATGACAGTGAGAAATAACTTTATTGCTTCACCACCAATTTGAATCTGAATGCCAAACCATCCGCATGCTACTAACGCTCGCAAAATAGCTGGTACATTTGCGCCGACAGTTCCAAAGCTGCTGCGTACTAAGACTGGAAAAGGAATCCCATACTTTGTACCTGGATGCGCATTGAGTAGAATAGGAATCAGGACAATAATATTTCCAATTCCGATGGTCAGTAACGCCTGCCACCAGTTCATTCCGACTGCGATGAGTCCGCCGGCAAGCAGATATGTTGGAATGCAGTGCGCCATTGCAACCCACAAGGCTGCAAAGTTGTAGGTAGTCCAGTTTCGCCTTGCTAAAGGTGTTGGCGCGAGGTCGCCGTTGAAAAGCGGGCTAGCTGCAATATCGGTTGGCAAGTGCGCTAGCGCTTCACGAGTCAATTCATGGTCGTGCATGTGGCTAAATTTATCAGATTCAACAGTTGATTTATGCCTTGTTTTTTTGGCCGCGCATTTTTTTGTCGAATGCAAAGCTAGCCAATTTTATCGCCTTGGCGGCCAGACATTTCTCGAAACATTGTTGTCATTTGGGCGTTTTTTTTTAGAGTAAAATTCTTGATAATCTTTTCTTTTCCAAATCTGTATGAGTGGCCCAAAAGTTTCAACTTCTGATTTCGAAAATTCTGGTTTGTTTGATTCTTTTCTTTCAGCTATTGCTGGTTTGCAGAAAGCCCAAAAAGAGCATCTGTTCTGGGACAATGAGCTTTTCCGTGGTTGCCGTTTAGGCTTGTTTTCGCTTGACGACTTCCGTTTTATTTTTAGTCAATATTACCTTTATTCTAAGAACTTTACGCGGTACCTGTCTGGGCTGATGGCTAACCTTGACGACGATCGCTTGCGCGCGAAGTTGTGTCAGAATCTTTTTGAAGAGTCGGGTGAGGATGATCTTGATCAGCGTCACGTTCAGTTATTCCGTAACTTTTTGACTCATGGCCTTGGTATTGATCTGGCAAAGATCAATTTTTTGCCATTCACGCATCATTTTGTTGATCGCTTTCTTGATCACACTCGGAATGGTTCTGCCCTGCATGCGAGTGCTTTTCTTTCGCTTGGCACTGAGGCGATCGTTTCGCAAATGTATGAGATCTTTGTGAACGGGCTCCTTCACGCTGGCATTGCTGAAGAGCACCTTTTGTTTTTTCGTATTCACATGGCCTGCGATGATGCGCATGCGGCGACTCTTGCTGAGATTCTTGCTAGCTTTTCTGCTAAGCCAGGGTTTTTGGTAAATGCTGAAGATGCGCTTAACGAATCACTTCGCTTGCGGGGCGAATTCTTTGACGGGCTCGTTGGCGAGTTGCGTCACCGCCGGATTTCCGAGCATCTTAATCGGATTCAGGGCAAGACTTCGCTGCTTTCGCAAGATGTGAATGATGCAGATCTAAAATTTATGCCTGCGGAACCTTTCGTAAAGCCGATTTATTCTAATCAGATGCCGGCGCTTGGCATTGACTTCACGGTGGATCGTGCTCCTTTTCCTGCGGATGTGTTGGATGCACGTGTTGTTCGTATCTCTCCGGGAAATGTAAACGAGCGACACCGTCATGCGCACGAAACAGTTTTTTACATTATTTCCGGCAATGGTCGTGTATTGATTGGTGACCGTTTTATTTCTGTGCAACCTGGTGATTGTGTTTTCATTCCGCGTTGGGTTATTCATCAATCACAAAATCAAGGGCAGACACCGATGGTGATACTTGCGATTACCGACTTTTTCTTGACCAGCAAGGCATTTTTCGGTGATTATGATTCAACTGCGCGAACGCGGCGCCCTGCTGAGCAATAGTTTAAAACGCTGGACCTAACGCGTGCAGGTTGAGTTCGCCCGTCGCGTTGCTGCGCAGTGTGGCCGTACAGCAAAAACGTATGTCGTGTGGATTGCCGAGCGCTGCGAGTAGTTCTAGCTCCAACGGGTTTGCGTTGTCGATGAGCTCCGCGCCGGATAGCACGCGCACCCGGCACGTCGAGCAGCTAGCTGCCCGGCAAGAGAAATCTACTGGGGCACCGTGCGCATCGCATAGATCGGCTAACGATTTTATGCCGTTTGCAGTAAAGCGAACTGCAGCTCCGCAGCCATCGTCAATATTGATTATTATTTGCATCTTTCATTGCAAAACTTTTTTTCTGTTACGCATATCGATCTAAAATTCACTTGAGATTCTGAAGTCTAAGACGATCCTTGGTTGATCAAAAATTAGTGTATACACTTGCTCGGAAGTTATCATTGCTTTTTGCCGGGTCTGATTTTTTTGCCGTATAAACTCGCGACAGCAAGAGTTATTCAATTGCAAAACTACTCTTCCTTTAAAGTCATCTCTGATTTGGTTTTATGTTTTTTTTCTGAGTAGTTTCAGTAGTCAGACTCTGCATGTCGGCCAAGGTCAGCGTGTTTCCTTTTGTCAATATATTAGTTACAGTAATAAAAGTCTCTGCATCGAGCTTTTTTTGTTTTGTTGTGCGTGTTGCTGAGGCGCGAAGAGGGATCGCCATACGTATGTTTCCGGATAATTGCTTGCTGTTTTTTTCAAGGAAATGCCAGTAAAGTTTTGTCAGAGGACATGTTTTTTTGGGGTCAAACTTGCATCCTTTGCAGTAATCGGACATGCGGTGTATGTAGCCACTGCCGGAGATGTAAGGCTTTGTCGTCATTAGTTCCCCGAATGCATGGCTGGCCATTGCCATAACATTTGGCTCAACAACCCAATCGTAGGCATCGGCATAGGCAACCCAAAACCAGTCTGTGATCTGCCGCGGCTGTACTGCTAGTAACGTTGCAATGTTTCCGAGAATCATAAGGCGTGTAATGTGGTGGCTATAGGCTTCGTGCCAGACGTCTTTCACAACGCTGTCGAGGCAATTTAGCCCCGAGTTTGCCTGCCAGTATGCCTGCGGCAGGTTCTGATTTGCGATTGGCGCATTGACGTTTGCAGGCAGATTTCGGAAGCCATCGGTTGCCTCATGAACGTGGTGCACAAATTCGCGCCAGCCAAGAATCTGTCGAACGAATCCTTCTTTGCTGGAAAGCGGAATTTGTAGATTTAGGACAGCGGCCAGAATTTTGCTGGGCAATAGTCGAAGGAGATTTTGCAGTTGACTGATTCGAGAATGAAATAAGCCTGTGGAGTGCGTGCTCATCGCATCTTCGTGGGGCCCGAATTTTGGCAGGCACTCCCGCATTGCCCATTGCCATAATGCGTCAGCATCTGACTTGGTTGCTGGCAAGTGATCCTCGCGAAGAGTCCCTGGGTGGTTTGCAAATTTGCGTTTGATGAGTGCGCAAACTTCGTCCTTGATTTCGTCGCGTGGAAATGTTGGCTCGCTTGGCGTTGCCGGTTCACCTCGCCATGGCTTACGGTTTTCGGAGTCAAAACTGAATTTCCCACCGACGGGCTTGCCTCGCTCCATAAGAATATTGGTCCGCTTGCGCACTACGCGATAAAAAGCATCCATTCGCCATGGTGGTTTGCCAAGTTCGGCAAAATCATCTGCAGTCGTGAGCCAGCCTTCATGGGGGATTTCTATTAGTCCGCCGCTCTTGAATAGCGTCACCAAGTCGGCGCGCAGTTCTCGCTCGGCTGGCCGCATCACACGCAGAGGGCCGAGTTCGGCTATCACAGGGGACAACAATGCGTGATATGGCCCGTCGCCCATCAAGTATCGCACTTTGACTCCGCGCTTTGCCTGCTCTAAAGCGAAGTGGCGCATGTTGGCGAGTATGAGCGCGATTTTTTGTTGGTGGTAGGGTCGCTGCTTCGCTTTCCAACTGCTCTCAACGAGCACGATGCCAAGCTCGTTTGCCGGCTCGCGCGAAAGTGGCCCAAGTTGGTCGCTAAGCTGGTCGTAGGGCAAAAATAGCCAGCGCCTCAGGTGCTTACCTTTGGGCTGCAAGAAGGACAGTTGTGCGTGGAAGATCGACACTTCTCCTAGTTCGTTCACCTTGCATAAAAGGATGCGCACACCCTTTGCTGGATCCCAAAGCCGCGATATTTGCGTCCCTACTTTTCTGCGCCTGCGAGGTCACTGTCCCCCTCACCCCTGCAATTGTTAGGTTGTCTGCGCCCCTTTCGCTTGTTGCGCTCCTGAGGGCAGGTGTGCGGTGCCGCTGGCCTAAGTTTTGACTTTGCTCTATGGTTTTTGTTATTCGACGATGTGACGACTGGCATGTTTGGAGTTCTTTGCAATGGACAAACCCTGTTTTCCGTTTGCGATTCTGCTGTCGTTTGTGGCTCGCTAGCGACTTTTTTGATCAGGCATTGTAGTGTTCAGGAATACACCGCAGGTAATTTGCAAACCACGACTATGACTCTGTCAGTTTTTGTGTGTGCTGGATAAAGCAGACTTAGGTTTTTTTCGAATTGGATACTGAGATTGTGCTTCTTTTTCGTTGCTGAAAATTTTGCAGGTTGCTGCGGTTCTTCAGTGTTTGTGAAAGGGAGCTAATCTTACTATTTTTAGTTGCTAAGTGCTTTTGATTTGCGGGTGGATACGGGCGCTTCAGTGTGGCAGAATATCTGCATTGTTTGTTGGCGCCTCCGGGCCACGGCTTTGAGTTTTCATCCCGTCAGGAACACGGATCATTTTTCGCACATGTCCAATATCGATCACCTGCTTGCCAACAACCGTACATGGGCCAGTCGTATGGAGCGCGAGCGCCCCGGCTTTTTTCAATCACTCGCTATGCAACAGAAGCCGCGGTTTCTGTGGATCGGATGCGCCGACAGTCGCGTCCCTGCGAATGAGATCATCGGACTGCCACCTGGCGAAGTATTCGTGCACCGCAATGTCGCAAATCTCGTAGTCCATAGTGATCTAAATTGCCTTGCAGTGATCGACTTCGCGGTCAATGTGCTAGGTATCGAGGATGTCATTGTGTGTGGCCATTATGGCTGCGGCGGCATTTCTGCGGCACTCGCGCCAAATGAGGGGCGCATGGTCGACCATTGGATTCGTCATGTGCGTGACATTGCTAAGTTTTATCGAGATGAAATCGAGCGCGAATTGACTGCGTTGGCTCAGGCGCGTCGGTTGTGCGAGCTGAATATTGCCGTGCAAGTGGTTCATGTCCGCGAATCTCCCGTGCTGCTGGCGAGCAAGAATCGCAACGTGCGCGTGCATGGCTGGATTTATGACGTGGCCGACGGATTGATCCGTGATCTCACCAAGTCGGTCGATGATATTCGTGCAATCGAACCGTCTTGTCGCTTGCCGTCTTAGTGGGCTTTGACGGGATCATGGTTTCTGGTTTTATTGATTTCGCAGTTTCTATGTATTTACCTGCGAGCAATAATTTTTTCTTTGCAGGTGGTGCCAAAGCGCTCCGTATATTAGGGTTGGGCGGCGGGGTAGCTTTTTTCGTGCCGAGGGATGGCTTAATTACAACGTCGTGGTATCCCGCGTTTATAATATTTAGTTGCGCGCTCGTCGACCGGGCAGCCTTTTTTCTGATTAGAAAGTGCACCAGAGAGGCGACCTGGAAGGCTGTCATTAGTCCTTCCGCTTTAGGAGCCTTTCGCTTTAGGAGCCTGCATGAATCCGGCTTACAGCTTGGCGGAATACAATGCCAATCGCGAAAGCCATTTCAAGAGGCTGCCAGCAGGCTGGAAAATTCGCACGAAAGTGCTCGACCAAGACCTGATCCTTGTTCCGGAAAACGGCCTCGCAATAGTTACCACCGACGAAAACCTCTGCGCATACGACAAGACTGGGCCTTTGTATAGCAACTACAAGCCGTAGACAGGCCGCGCTCCGCTTTCAGACGGTTGGCGACCAGGACACGCATGCCGTTGCGCCATTGGACTTTCATGAAGGCTCTGGCCGATCCTTATACGCCGCACTGCGTTGTAAGTGATCGCGTTCTTCTCCGAGAAGGGGGCTCACTCGCGCGTCGCCGCCGCGCCTTGTCGTCCTGCGAACGCGCGCGCAGCCGGCCGAGTTGCGTAGGCTGCCGTTCCGAGTTGTTTAGACCTGCCGCAAACATTGGCGGCGGGAGCCAGCACGCCGTGATACAAAAGCATCATGCGCCACGGCCGCGGGACCAAAGCGATGAGCCGTTTTCCGGAACGTGAGCGGTTCGAGAACAAAATACGCGGATCCGTCGATCGTGCATGCGATATGAATATGAGCCTAAACGCCGATTTTCTGCGCCTTGAACAGGTGGTCGGCATCCCGATCATCGGTTTCAATGCGGCGATCTTTTGGCACGCCGTCCGGGAGAGCGGATTTGAAATGCCTCTTACTGGGGCGGCCGATTGGTGCGAGAGTTCCATTTGCCGCCGGTGGGCACTCGTATTATAGATATCCTCGCCGTTTTGTGCTGAGGGAGGCATCTAATAACAGCATGCAGCGGGCTTTATGGCGGGCGACTGCCGGTAATGGGAGCCAGACGCACCTATGCATGATTTATTTTGCCGAGTGGGCATCGGCAGAAGTAAAATCTGGTATGACTTTGCCGCACATGGACCGCACTCAATTTCCACGTCTGCTGCGTCGAGTCGCGCTAGTTATCGTCTCACTCCTTGCCCCGTTTTTCCTAAAATCCATAGTCGTAGAAACGCCAAAGACGGAAGCAAATCGGCCCATCGAGATCACCTTCACGGCGCAGCGGCCCCACGCGGATCCCTTTGCGACCGTCGATTTAGATGTCATCTTTCGATCGCCCGATGGCGTCGAAGCGCGCGTGCCCGCCTTTTGGTCGGGCAACGACCGCTGGAAAGTGCGCTACGCGTCGCCAAAGGTCGGTGTGCATTGTTACCGGACGGTGTGCGGCGCTAAGGATGACGCTGGCCTGCACGACTGCGAAGGAACGCTTGAGATCACGCCATCGACCGCGACGAATCTGCTGTTCCGCCACGGCCCTTTGCGCGTCGCACCAGACCACCGTCACTTTGAGCACGCCGATGGCACGCCATTTCTGTGGCTCGGCGACACTTGGTGGAAGGGGCTTTGTAAGCGTATCGACCTGAGCGGCTTTGAGGAGCTCTGCGCCGACCGCGCAGCGAAGGGATTTAATGTCGTGCAGATCGTGTGCGGGCCGTATCCCGACGAGAATATGTTATTGCCGCGCTGGGAGAATGAGGCTGGGATGCCTTATACGACGCTCGACTTTCGCGCGGTAAATACCGCGTATTTCGACGCGGCTGATCGCCGTATCGACATGCTTATAAAGCACGGCATCGTGCCCGCGATCGTCGGCGGCTGGGGCCGTCCGCAGGCGGGCGGTCGCTCGACGATCGAGCAGGTTGGGCTTGAAGGATTTCAGCGCCATTGGCGCCACCTCATTGCGCGCTATGGTGCTGCGCCGGTCGTCTGGATCCTCGGTGGCGAAGCGAGTGATGACAATGGGCCCTGGGCCGCGCTCGCCGATTATGTGCGCACGACGGATCCCTATCATCGCTCGCTCACTTACCATGCGCCCGGTGATCCGCGCACCACGATTCGCAGTGGCAACGAGCGCTTCGACTTTGACATGATAGCCATCGGCCATGATGGCCTTAACGTCGCAAACGAGACGCTCCGCGTGCTGCGTGGGACGCTCGCGCAGTCGCCCGCGCGTCCCGCGCTCTGCGGCGAGGCGTGCTATGAGCGCCACATGCAGGCGAACTTCGAGGACGTGCAGCGCCATCTCTTTTGGACGTTCATGCTGTCGGGTGCGGCCGGTCATACATACGGTGCCGCTGGCATCTGGCATGCGAGCGTCGAAGGCGATCCCGGCATATCGCCAGTTTATGACTTCACAACTTGGCGAGCAGGCATGCGCTTCCCAGGTGCCACCCAAATTGGACTTGCAAAGAAGCTGCTCGAGCAATTGCCTTGGCAACGAATGGAACCGCACCCTGACTGGGTCGATGCCTCTGTGTTCGCAGCGGGAATCCCCGGCGAACTCGTGGTCGTGTATCTGCCAAAGCGCGGGCTATACGACTGGAGCGGTTTTCGCCTGCGCCAGCTCGATCCAAAGGTGCTTTACACTGCATGCTGGTTCGATCCTGCCTCGGGGCGCCGCTTTGAGTTGGGCCCTGTGACCGGCGCTTTTGAGTGGTCGACGCCGTCGGTGCCGTCGCCGCAGGACTGGGTACTTTTGTTGCGTAAGGGGTGATGCGATCGCCCAGCGGTCGGTATGGGAATTAGGCTGACTGAAAAGGATGCGCGCCTGACAATCTTCCTTTCGCCTAACGTGAGTTGTATTAGTAGCTGCAGTGGCTATGCATTTCCGTCGCCACAAAGGTAGCTTGGATAGCAGATAAAAATGACGAAGCGAGCCGATGTTATTATTGTTGGGGCTGGGCACAACGGATTGGTCGCCGCTGCGATTTTGGCCAAGTCAGGTTTGAAAGTGACGGTCGTCGAGGAGCGCGCAAGGATCGGCGGTGCGACCAAGACGGAATATCCATTTCCAAAGGCTCCTCAGCTTGGGACTTCGACAGCTTCCTACTTATTGGGCGTAATGCCGCCAGAAATCATGCAGCGGACTGGCGCGCAGGTGGAGCTGATCCGGCGCAATCCACACTATTTCCTGCCGATGCTTGATGGTCGTTACTTGCTGTTGGGGACGGACCAGTCAGCAATGCGGGCGCAATTTTTGGCAATGTTTAGCGAGCAAGATTGGCGTGCAAATGGCGCGCTGGCCGAGGAAATCGGCCGCATTCGTAACGATCTCGCGCCGAGTTGGCTTTGTGAGCCATTGTCCGTCGAGGCAACGGCTGAAAAGTATATTCGTCCAGAGTTACGGGATGTCTTTGTGAAACTCGTTACCGGTACGGTTGAGGATTATTTAGCGCGCTTCGACTTCAAAAGTGAAATGCTGTTGGCGATGTATGCGGTCACCGATGGATTTTCTGGCTTGACCGGTTCCTTTGGCACAAAAGGAACCGGGATGAACTTTCTCGTGCACAATATGTGCCGGCTTCCCGCTGCGGATGGGACCTGGATGGTTGCCAAGGGTGGCATGGGTGCTGTTGCGAATGCGTTTGCGAATGCCGCCGGTTCGCATGGTGCCACGATCTTGACTAGCACACCAGTTACACAAATTACCACTACGCAAGGTCGGGCAACGGGGGTTGTATTGGCGGATGGCCGCGAGATTCATGCCAGAGCGGTCATCGTCAACGCCGATCCATTTCGTTTGCGCGAGCTGGTGGGGCCTTCTGTCTTGCCAATGTCGCTTGACACGCGTTTGGACAATTTCAAACGCACTGGTACGACGATGAAAATCAATATGGCGTTGCGCGGCCTGCCGAAGTTTAGGTGCCTCCCAGAAAGTCGTGGGCAGCACAATGGCACGATGCACCTCTTGCCGCAATGCGAGCACCCCATTCGTGAAATCAAAGCGGGCTTCGAGAAAGTCATGCGTGGCGAACTCGCGGAGTGTCCAACGATTGAATGGTACATTCACACGCAAGTGGATCCGTCACTTCGCGACCCGCAGGGCAATCACAATTCAGCATTCTTTGTTCAGTGGGTGCCATACGAACTCGCTGGAACTTCGTGGCAGGACCAGGAGGCTAAATATGTCGACCACATCTTTGGTATCGCAGAACAGTTCTGCCCCGGATTTCGTGACTTGGTTGTCGATACCTATGTGCTGACACCGAAGCGAATCGAAGCTGATATTGGCATTCGTTATGGCCACATCCACCATGTCGATAACACATTTGGATTTGATCGCCGCATGCCTTATGCGACGGGTGTGGATGGACTCTACTCGTGCAGTGCTGGATGCCATCCTGCGGGCAGTGTGATTGGCGCGGCTGGGCACAATTGCGCAGTGCGTGTAATGAGCGACTTAGCGGTGCTGGGTTGAGCATTGCGGATGTGGCTGGCGGTGCCAAGCGCGGGCGATAAAGCGGCGGCTGCTGCAGGCAATACTGTTGATTCTTTTGGCTGGGTCTGCTTTGGCTGGCTTATTGCCTTGGCTGCGCGGGCCGTTGGTGGATGCGCCTAGCGGCGCTTGGTCACCTATGCGGCGCGGCGGGGATTGTTGTAAGGCGTGTAACAGTTTTTTATGGGTTGCTGTGGGGGAGCTTTTGGCGGCCGCCGCGTCGTCGTTGCTCACTATTTTTCGTGTGGCAGCGACCGGTGAGGTTTTCGTCATCGACTTGCCGGCGTTCCTTGCTTTGAATGTCGGCACGCTGCAGCTCGGCCGTTCATGGTGAGCGCCCCGCAGGCTTGTGGCGGCGTTAGTTGAGTTTCATCGAGCCGCAGGTTTGCCGGATGTGCCAGAAAACTACGACGTTCGCGGGCTCCGCCTGCATTCTCGCCGCGCGCCTTCTGGTTGCGGCGCTGCTCCTCGGCGGCTTTATGGGCTCGCTGCGAGCGCAGGACGACGACAAGGTCTTCCGCGTGTTCCTGTTTGCCGGTCAGTCCAACATGGTGGGCTCAGACTCAAAGGTGCAGGACATCCATCTTTTCCCGCCGTTCGCGGGCCTGGAGAAACCGCAAGCCGCCGTGAAGTTCTCCTACTGCATTGGGCGCGAGGACAAGCTGAAGTCGGATGGCTTTGTGCCACTGCAGCCGGTGGACGGTGTCGTCGGGCCGGAGTTGAGTTTTGCGCGGCAGGTCACGCAGAACCTCAAGGCGCCGATCGTCATCCTCAAGTGCGCCGCAGGCGGCACGCACCTGGGGGGCGACTGGAATCCCGACCTGCCGAGCGGCTTCAAGCTGTATCCGCTCGCCTTGGACTTTTTTCGCGCGGCTCTCGCCTCGCTCGATCAAAAAAAGATCAAGTATCGGATCGAGGGCTTCCTGTGGCATCAGGGCGAGAACGACATGTTCGTGACGGAATACAGGGACAGCTACGGCAAGAACCTCAAGAACTTCGTCGCGCGGTGGCGGCGCGATCTCGGCACCCCGGATCTCAAGTTCTTCATCGGCGAACTTTGCACGAAGACCGTTTGGGGGATGGACAACCGAGCGAACATGTATGCGATCAGCCTCGGGCAGCGTGAGGTTGTCGATGCCGATCCATTGGTCTACTTCGTGCCGACCTCGCACGTCGGCGTCGAAATCGGTGGCGGGACTGGCCTGCACTATCATTACGGCACGCTCGGCCAGCTTGAGCACGGCGTGAACTATGCCGATGCCTACCTGCGGACGATTGGCAAGGGGCAGAAGAACGCGCGCCCGCTATTGGTCTGGCCCTATGCGAAGGGCAGCAAGGTGAAGCTGTTCGTGCTCGCGGGGCATCGCAACATGGAAGGCGAACGCGCCTTCGTGCAAGATTTGAAGGGGCTAAAGGGCAAGGCTGCGCTTCACGAGGACAACAATAAGATCGCCTTCAAGTACAGCCTCGGCAACTACCAGGTCTCCGATGGCTTTGAACCGCTGGGGCCTTCTGGCTGTTACGACACGTTTGGCCCGGAGCTTAGCTTTGGCAAAGCGCTTGCCCGCAAGTTGCCGGACAACATCGCCATCGCCAAGTTTACGCACAGCGGTTCGCAGATCATCGACTGGACGCCCGCGGGCAGCGAGGCCAAGTCGCGCAACCTCTACCAGCAGTTCCTCACGTTCGTGCGCGACACGATGCAGGAGCTTGTGGCGCGGGGCCATGAAGTGGAGTTGGCCGGCATCTTTTATCACCTCGGCGAAAACGACATGTCGTTTGGTCCCTATCGCAAGCAAGCGGTCGCGTGGCTCGCATCGATCGTCACAAAGAGCCGCGAGGATCTGGGCCTGCCTGATCTGAAGTGGTTCGTCAGCCAGCAACCGCCGACGCGCGAGCAGGGCCTCGATAAAATCGATGTGACCAGCGAACTGAAGAGGCTCGCCGCCAAAGACCCAAAGATCATCCGCCTCGAGGCCTTCGATCTGCCAGGCCAGGAGTTGCAGATCGTGCTCTCGACCGAAGGCATCGTCGCGCTCGGCGAGTTGCTCGCTTTGGGTTACTTGAAGCAGCACTAGGGCGATCAGCTCGGCGTGCAAGAGCGTGTGACCGCGCGACCCGCTGGCGCGCGACCGCTTGTGCGACCGTGCACTGGCCAACAACACGGTGCCGACCGTTGCCGTTGCGGCCGCCGCGCAAAAGCCTCGTGCAAAATGCGCCAATCGATCTGCTACCCAGCTTTGCGGGGAATGGAAACAGGGGCGCCAGGCCTGTGTGCGTGGCCGTTTTCAGCAAGCTCGGTGCATGCTTTTTCGATGAGCGGTCAGCAATCAGCGACTGGCTTTGGCGAGGCGCCCTTCTCCGATGCTTGCTGACAGCGACTGCGGGCCGTGCCATTAGCCAAGGGCTGCGGATCCGCCGCAGATGGCGCTCGTTAACGTGAACTGCTGGCAGGGCGCGCCGCGCGGGGCTCGCTTCATTCGCCTGCAGCAACATCCGGAGCCTTACTTCGAGTTGCTCGCTCGCTACTGCTAAGAGCGGCGGGCCCTACTGCAGAAGGACCGCCGACCGTTGCTCGCTACTTGTCTTGCCGGTTTGCGTGTCGACCGGTGCCGTCACCGCTATCCTTGACACCGTTTTGTGGTTGTAGCGTGTCGAGCGCTGCGTGCAGGCGGTTGCGCGCGGCGATGGCGGCTTCGTCCTTCGTGTCCGCAGCTACGAGCGTCTCCTGAAACGGCGCTCCGCTCATGTCATAGAGCTCGCCCTTCTCTGTCAGTTTCCAGCCGGAAGAGCGCACATACCAATGGTTGGCAAGTTGATTGAAGGCCCATTCGCGCGGCGTGACGGCTTCGCCTCGCCACAGTGCGAGCTGGCTCCTACCGTCGAGTTTTAGGGTGGCTGGCAGAGGTGCACCCGCGAGTTCTGCAAGCGTCGGCACGAAGTCGCTGGCATCAAAAAAAGCAGGCGAGACTTTGTTCGCGGGCACCTTGCCGGGCCAGTTGACGATCATTGGCACAAGGCCACCGCCTTCAAGCATCGAGCCCTTCTCGCCGGACAATGGGCGGCCACCGATGGTGGAGCGACTGGCGAGCGCCTTGGCGGTGCCGTTGTCGCCGAAGAACACGATCAGCGTGTGCTCGCGCAGCTGCAGCCGTTCCAGTTCGTTCACCAACTTGCCGACGAGCTTGTCCATGTAGGCGATGTTGTCGGCATAAAGATTCGTGCTGCCCTTTTCGCTATCGGGTGTCGGCAGGATTTCCGAGTGGACGTGCGACAGCGAGTAGTAGACGTAGAACGGATCGGCTCGGTGTGCTTTTAGAAAGTCGACAAGATGCTGGTGCATCAGGTCCGGCATGTACTCGCCGTCGCGCAGATTCTGCGGTTCGCCGTTTCGTTCGTAGTTGTTGCCGTGCGCCTGCGTGTTCCAGTAGATGCCGCTGCCCCTGAACCGTAGGTAATCGTCGAAGCCAAACTCCGCAGGCCCAAGCGGCAGTTGGCCCCATTTGCCGATCGACGTCGTTGTGTAGCCGGCAGGTTTGAGGAGCCTTGGCAGGAAGGTCTCGCGGTCGGCACTCATCTCGCCAGTCTGATCCTGGCTCACTGCGCCGGTGCGGAACGCGTAGCGCCCCGTCATGATCATCGCGCGTGACGGGCCGCAGAGTGGTGCTGTGTAGGCGTGAGTAAAGCGCGTGCCGCCCTTTGCCAGCGCATCGATGTTGGGGGTCTTTGCATGGTCCGCGCCGTAGCAGCCGACGTTGGCGATGCCGAGATCGTCCGCGAGGATAAACACGATGTTCGGCTTGCGCGCGGGGTCTTGCGCGTGGGCCTGTGCGAAACCTTGCGCGCAAGGCGCGATGGCGAGGATCAGCGCTGCAGCGAATGTTTTTATGTGCATGGGTGTCGCGTGAGTTCGGCAATCAATGTTGGGAGCTGAACGAAGGCCTGGCACCTTGCCAGCCCTGCTGCCACTGCGTCATCAACTGCGCAATGAGCGGCGCATTGGCGGGCAAGTCTGCCACGTTGGTGTTCTCCTGCGGGTCGTTCACTTCGTCGTAGAGCTCGGTGGCGACGACCGCGGTGTGGTCCTTGCTCAAGACCCAGACTGTCAAGCGATGCCGCTCGGTGCGCATGGAATAGCCCATCAGGTTTTGGTTGCCGGTCTTGCCAGACTCCCGCGGATATTGACTAAAGGCAGCGCTTTTCCAAACGCGTTTCGGATCGGCGAGTAGCGGCGCAAAGCTGACCCCTTCAAGGTGACCTGGCAGCGGCAGGCCCGCTAGCTCGGACAGCGTCGGGTAGATGTCCACAAACTCAACGAGCGCATCCGTGCTCATGCCGCGCTGCAGCATGTCCGGCGCAGTCAGGATCAGTGGCGCGCGCACGTCGTTCTCGACATTGCTGTGCTTGCACCATGCATCGTGCTCGCCGAGCTTGTAGCCGTGATCGCCCCAGAGAATCACGATGGTGTTCCTGGTGATGTCGAGCCGGTCTAGTTCGTCGAGCAACAAACCCACCTGCGCGTCGGTGTAGCTGATGGCCGCGTAGTAGGCGTGCTTTAGCTGTCGCGCGAGGTCAAAAGGGATCGAGCCCTCAGGAATCCCGTGGTAGTTGCGCAGTTCGCCGCCGGGCTGCACCGCGTAGTTGGGCGCACCATTTGGACTAAACGTATTGGTCGCGAGTTGGATCTGCGCCGGGTCATAGCGATCCCAATATTGCTTCGGCGCAATGAAGGGCAGGTGCGGCTTTATGAAGCCGACCGCGAGAAAAAACGGTGCCGCTTGCCGGCTGCATTTTTGCAGCGTGGCGATCGCGAGTTCGGCGACCTTGCCATCCTGATAGGTGTTGTCCGGCACATCGGCGCATTCAAACGCGGGGCCGCGCACATTGAAGCCCGAGGCTTGCGCCGCATCGGGATCGACGGCGGCCTTCGCATTGTCCCCAGTGCCATCCTTGTCCTTCTGGTCCGCATCTTTCGGGGCATCGCTGCTGCGATTGCGGCGGTCGAGTGCCTGGTTTTGAGGCAGCGCGTATTTGGTGGCCTTTGGTGTTTGCCAAGGCACGGACCAGGTCTTCGCATCATCGAGGCCGCCATGATAAATCTTGCCCATGCCCTGCACGAAGTAGCCGTGCTGCATGAAGTGCTGGCCGAGCGTGACGACGTCCGGCAGCGCCTTGCGGAAGTGCGTCGTAAGGTCCCAAACCTTGGTCGTGTCCGGCCGCGTGCCGGTCATCACACTGGAGCGCGATGGTGAGCACACCGCTTGTTGGCAGTATGCGCGGCGGAACACCATGCCTTGCTTCGCGAGGCGGTCGATGTTTGGACTGTGGATGTAGCCGGCGCCGTAGCAGCCGAGTTCCGGTCGCAGGTCGTCGACCGCGATAAACAGCACGTTCTGCCGCGCTTTTTGCGCAGGGCTTGTCTGTGCAGCTAGGCTTGCCAGCGTGGTCGCGTGCAGGAGCAGCAGAGTGAGGGCTTTTTTGATGCCGCGCATGACTGCTATCAGACCCTAGCGGCTGATCCATAAGCGGGGTGAAAGAGGATTTGTTTGCGCTGGTTTTGCCGCTTGCGAGCTGCGACTGCGTGGTAGACGGCGTGGTCTTTAACCGGCAAGCTCGCATGGATGAAGCCCTTCACGGACGCCGAGCTGAAGCAGAGGCTCTGCACGTTGCCGCAATGGACGTTGGCGGACAACGCGCTGCATCGGGAGTTTGAGTTTTACAACTTCGCTGCGGCGTTCGCGTTCATGACGCGCGTCGCGGTGCTCGCAGAGGCGCACGATCACCATCCCGATTGGCGCAACGCCTACCATCGCGTCACCATCGCGCTAACGACGCACTACGTTGGCTATGTCACCGAGCGCGACTTTGCATTGGCGGCAGCAATCGACGCGAGCGAAATCGTATAGCTGCTTCTTGCACCACAGCTCGCTTACTTTTTCGCCACCTGCCGCTGTGCAATGAGGCGACCCATCCGTGCGATCCTGCCGCACCCGCGCGCCCTCGTCCACCGGGTCACGCCCGCTAGTCCGCGCCCCTTCGGTAGCCCACTTCCTGCTCGAGCAACTCAAGCAAGAGGACTCGCTCGACGGCGTCGGCTACAGCGAGCGCCATAGGAAGTCCAAAGGGGCTCTCGGACCATCCGAGAGCCGAGCGGGATGGTGGTCGTGGCTGTCCGGTCGGAGAAGTGGCCTCCCTCGATCGCCGCGGCCGGCCCGTGTCGAGGTGAGATTCCGCGGTTGGTTGCGCTGTGAACGTAGCGCCGCCGGCCGAGCTGCTGCTGGGGGAGTTCGGAGTTGCTGGGGCTCGGCGTGAACCAGGGCGGGCGCGGTGCCCGATCACCAGGGCAGTCGAGCTTGCGGCGGCGGTCTTGCGGGAGCGACGGGCTGCGGTTCGACGGGGAGGCCGAGGTGCTGGAGGATCTTGCGAATGCTGTCCGGATCGTGAATGGCAGCGAGGAGTGTGCGCCGGCCCAGGCAGTTGGGGCAGGTCAGCACATCGGCCTTGGGCTTGTCCGCTTGGCCTTGGTCCAGATGTCGGCCATCGGACTAAGCCAGTTTGCACGCCACCAGTGAGTGCAAAGAGACTTGAATGGGTTTGCCCGGTCTTTTCATGACGAAATCCGACACATCGCGCACGTTGGCGGCGATTATGTTTTTCAACTGGAAACGGTAGTAATACGCGGCCCGCATTTCCGTGAGCGGGCGCTTCAATTCGGTCGCACGTTCTGCGGCCGTGCGCCGCGACCCCCAGCCGCTCCTCCCATATTTCGTCACGCAACGACTGTCGTTCGGCGCAAGCGGCGAATTGGGCCGCGCCGCCGTTACACGTGGGCTTCACTGTTACGGCGGGTATACCTCATTGAGGTTTTGCTGTGTCCCCGATGTGGGGGACCGCGACGGCTAATGGCGGCAATCTAAGGATCCTGAGTCGATCCAGAAAGTGCTTTCTGTCGCTTTGGCTGTCAGCTGATGTGCCGGTGCCTGGCGGCTTACGCGTTCACCGCTGCAGTCGGAGCTTCCGTTAGAGGGATAACGGGGCTGATGGAGTTGCCGACGAGGACCTGCTGCTGATGGAGCGGGCGGGGAGCGGTCTCTGCGCTGGCCAAGAAAGCGTGCTGAATGCCGTGCCGGAGGGAGGTTCGGCTGTGGGGTTGACGGCGACGATCGGGCCTTGGACCCGTGGTAAGGCGGGTTCCGGGCGGTCCGGGACCGTGTTTGAATTTCCTATCTGCTCCGGTGTCGCTGGACTCAGGCTGGCGTGTAAATCTCCCGGCTGTCCGAACTGGCCCGCATCTATGGTCGTGCCTCGGATCGTTAGATCTCGGGACGCACCCCGTGCATGGGTTGCTCACGAGGAAGAACTTTTTGTGATTCGACTTGCAAAGGTGCAGAGGGGGGGTAGTTGGTTCGGGTATGAGGAAAAACGTGATGGGGGTCCTCTTTGGTTGCTTGCTCGACCTCGCTCATGCCCAGTGTGGGTGCTCGGCAAGCACGGCGGTGACGTCTCCAGCCATCAGCGTTCCCGGCCCTCCGGCATGGGCGGTTGCCGGCACGATCACGAATCCGAGCACTCTCGATGGTGCGTGCCCTCGAGAGGGTTGTCTGAATGTGAGGCAGTGCCAGCATGACCTGCTCGTCGACGTGAACGTGACGTTCCCCTACGCCCCGCCTCCTGCTGCGCCGCTTCCCGTTCCGGCAGCCGACGTTCTGTTCGCGACGGTTAAGTTTCCGCTTCAGTGGACGGGCACGCAAGTGCACCCGAACGGGACGGCTACCTTGTCAAGCGTCTTTCCCCTGAGCCTCTACACTGCATGCACCACATCGGGTGATAGTGAGGCCACGTTCCTGATCCGGTGGACCGGCCCCGAGGGTGCGGTCATCAATAGTGGGTCGGCCACAGTAAAGTGTAAGAAGTGCTGATGCTTGCTCGCGTGCTGCTCATGGTGATTCTCGGCCTTGGAGCCTTGTATGGGGTCTGGCTGCTCACCTTACGCGAAGCGCAGGTTCCGGTTGGCCCGCGCGACCGGAGCGTAGAGGTCGCGAAGGAGTCGCCGCCTGAAGTCGAGATGGCCCCGCCGGTGCTCGCTCGGAAAGCGGTTGATGATCAGATCAACCAGCTACCCTGGTCTGAGGAGGCCATGGCGCTCGAGCCGCGGGACGAGTTCTACCATCCTGTGCGTCACGTTCCGTTCCTCCATGACATGCTGAACACGAGCGAGTCCAATAGTCCCTGCGTGAAAGGGCAGCTCGCGTACTATGGAATCAAGTGGGAGGAGATCGTCGATGGTCTTCCTGGTGAGGCTCTGAAAGCAGAAGCGCGTCATCGATCTGTGGAATTGCGAGAAGCGATCGAAGGATTCGTCAAGGCTGCGAAGGAGTTCGAGGTCGAACACTGGCGGCAGAGATTTGCTGACTTTCACGCCGCCACTGAGTCAGGGCACTACGTCATCATCGAGTACGAGCCGGATTCGGCAGACGACGCGAGGGGCAAGCAGAATGAGGCGGCTCTAGAGTCGCTGCGCCTCGGGCGCATGAATCACGACTTCCTCTGCATCAACTCTACGTCGAGGAGAAAGAACGACCAGCGGGGACCCGCGAACGCGATCATTTACGTGACTCGGTCGACCCACCCAAAGAGTCTTGAACTGCTCGACGAGTTGCGGCGATTGAGGACCGTTGCGCGAGACGTGGTCTGGTCTCGGCTCGGCGTGGCTGCGCAGCCCACGGTTCCAGTCGACGGCAAGTAGTCTCCGCGCGGTTCGGAAGTGGGCCGGGGATAGGCATCTCTCACGCGACGCGCCTCGTCTTCGCCTGCCATGCCTCGGCAGTGGGCAGCACGCCGAACACTCCGAACTCGAACCGCGAGAGCGGATGCAGCGAGCGACGCAAGCCCATGAGCAACGCGTCGGGCGTGCGCAGCACCTGCCCGAAGGCACCGAGCAGCGCGCGCACGCGCGGAGGTTCGGTGGTCGCGACACGCAAGAGCCGGGGGGTGTCGCTGCCGAACTGCTCGATGCTGCGGTCCGCGCTGTGGTGGGCGGCGCTGCGCCGAAACCAGCTGCGGTTCTTCAGCAGACCCAACTCGCTGAGTCGATCCGCCGCTCGCTGTCGGCTCGCGCGCCGGGTGCTCGGCGCAAGCGGCGAATTGGGCCGCGCCGCCGTTACACGTGGGCGTCACTGTTACGGCGGGTATACCTCATTGAGGTTTTGCTGTGTCCCCGATGTGGGGGACCGCGACGGCTGCTGGCGGCGATCCAGGATCCGGATTCGATCAGGAAGGTGCTTTCTGTCGCTGGGGCTTTTGGCCGACGTGCCGCTGCTGGCGGCCGTGCGTTCACCGCTGCAGTCGGAGCTTCCGTTAGAGGGATAACGGGGCTGATGGAGTTGCCGACGAGGACCTGATGATGCGGGCGGGGAGCGGTCTCTGTGCTGGCCAAGAAAGCGTGCTGACTGCC
>BJHM01000014.1 GCA_014192625.1 Planctomycetota bacterium | reverse complement strand
GGGAGGCCAAGCCCAATAAACTTGTCACCCTTGGGAGCTGGCAGGACTGCGAAGGTGACTGTGATTCCCCAAGCAATGGGACTTGTTGGCGTAAAGCCCACAGGCATCGGTGGGTAATTGATCGAGTCGGTCCGATACCACCCGGCTGCCGTATCTTGGTCGTTCAGCCGGAGTGGAGCTTCGTTATAGGCGACGCAGGTGTATGTCTCGGGGATCGACGCCACCTGATCCTGAAGAATGAAATACACTCCTGCATGACTGAAGGTTAGTCCCGTTGGGTCGGCAGGATTAAGCATCCAATCAAGGTAGTCACGATCGTCAAAGTGATTGAGCAAGTCAGCAGCAACCGAGTTAGCTCCTAAGCGATCAATGTAGGAGGTGTCAATTCCAGCATTGAAGCCGAGAGGATGCGATGTTTGTGCCATCAAGCCACTGGCTAAAAATAGGCTAGAGATAACACCTGGGAGGAAGTTCATTGAAAAACCTTTTTGAAGTGTCAGCAGGTTCGGGAGCAGGAAACCAAAGTTCAGTAGATGTAGATCATCGATTTTTTCTTGTCGATATCAACGGGAGTTAACTTTGAATGAAGTCTCATTTTTATGTCGCCATTGCCTGAGCGGCGTAATGGAGGCAAATCCTATATTGAGGGAAATGTCGCATGGCCGCTGGCCGCTCGTGAGGCTGGGCACCCCGATAGGCATGTCTTTACGGGGGACGGGAGAAGCTCGCTCGGTCAATAGGGCAACAACTCGATGACTTCGCCCCGATGGATGCGTGCTTGCATTGTCTGCCAATAGCGTGCGGTCAGTAAATCTCCGTGCGCGCCTTGAAATACATCCAGGAGCTGTGGGCTCAGGCCGAGGAAGGGGGCGAACTCTTCAGGGAACACATCGTGCTCGCCGACCGAGAACCATGGCTCGCTGGCCATTTCGTCATCGTAGTCGCGAGGTCGTGGCATCTCGCGGAAGTTGCAATCGATCAAAAGGCACAGTTCGTCATAGTCGTAAAAGATCACGCGTCCGGCGCGATTGACGCCGAAGTTCTTCATCAGGAGATCGCCAGGGAAGACGTTGGCCGAAGCCAAGTCGCGCAGCGCCTGTCCGTAGTCCAAAACAGCGCGCACTGCGGTCGGTTGGTCGACCTCACGCAGGTAGATGTCAAGCGGCCTTAGTCGGCGTTCTACATATGCGTGTTGGATTAGTAGTGTGTCGCCATCGAGAGAAGTGGTCAGCGCGGTCTCGCCCAGCAACTCAGCGAGTAGGCCAGGCTCGAATCGGTCCTTCGCAAAGCGCAGCATGCGAAACTCCTGCGCATCGACGAGCCGTCCTACTTTGTCGTGGTGCGCAACCAGCCGATAGCGCTGCCGAACTTCTTCATTGGAGGTGTTCTTCGGGAACGGGAACTTGTCACGAATGACCTTGAAGACCACGTCGTAAGAAGGCAGCGTGAATACGGTCATCACCATGCCCTTCTTGCCCGGAGTGACGACAAATTGGTCGCGCGAGTACTGCAGATGCCGACCAAACCCGCGGTAACGCTCGGTTTTGCCTTGCTTGGCACGACCCAGAATCGTGAACAGTTCATGCACCGTTTCGCGCGGGATGACCTTGCGGAGGAAAACAATTGCAGCACCCACCGGCTCAACGTCGACGTGAAAGTAGCTGCGCGCAAAGCCGAACATCAATTCCACGCCGTCTTCCGTCATTACTACGGCATCGACAACGATGCCGTTTTCAGTGCTGGCAAAGGCGATCACGATTGGCGAGCTATGCGTCCAGCCTGTGGCCTTGCCGATTACATAGGCCCGGGTGTCGCGATAAAAAACCGGTGCCATCACGTCGATGCAGACCACTGCGTCCCCCGTCAGCTTACTGCGGAAGTGTGCATTGACCTGGTCCGCTAAGAACTGCGCGCACCGGCCTGCATGTGCAAACGGCGTCGACCACGCAAAGTCGCGGATTAACGTCTCGAACATAAATACCAGAGACCCTGAGTTGAAATAGTTTCGCCCGATCAGCGGCCCGCCGATGTTGCGCAACGGGATTGTCTCCTCACCCGTGAACTCAATATCTGGCTCCAACCCGCGGATCTTGCAGGCCCGGCGCGCCACCGAACTGAAATAGGTTTTGGTGAACTCCAAGTCCGGGTAGTTCGCGACCATTGCCGCAAAATCCCTTTTGGCTGATTGCCAGAGCCCACGATCCTGTGCGCGCAATCCAAGACGACTGTGCAGGTCTTGGACAGATCGGTCGACGTGTAGATCGTAGAGCCCGATACGCTCGGCTGCGTCTGCTTGGCCCTCGCGCCACTCGCGGCGTTCAAATCGCGACCGGGCGCGGCGAGTAATCACCCTGAACTCAGTATTGTAAACCAGAAACGCTCTGTTTAGCTCCGTAGCTACAGCGAGGGCCATTTCCGCGTCGGTGGATGGGGTCATTGGAGGCCTGAATGGGCTAGCCATCCCTACTGGTCCGAAGATTGGTCAAGCGCCTGCATTGCTGGTGCCCTGATGCTTCTGCATGGATGATTTCGACGTTGCCATTGGAAAATCCTGAATATTCCCTTCGAAGTCTGAGTCGGTCGCTGTTTGCCTGGGCATTCGATAATTCAAGGCGCGCTCATTCGTGCAATAGATCCGCCAAAAAAGCAGTGGATGTCGGGTTGTCAACTCTTGCGCCGAGCTGCGAAGCGCGCCAAGCCGAGTTTCATTCCAGAGAGAACGAGTTTGACCAATCTCCGGACCAGTATGGGGAGGTGGCGAATGGCAATCAATCAGCCGGGTTGACCAATCTCCGGACCAGTAAGTTTGCGATTGGAATGCGGAGTGACATACCCTTACTGCGAAACCACGTAACTTCTTGCGCTGGGATGAAATCCAAACGGTCCAATGTAAACTGCAGAGTCATGGCGTTGGCGCGCAAAGCTGTGTGATCGAAGAACCGGTCGTTGGAAAGTATAAGCCCACCAACTTCGGCTGCGCGATGCAGGAGCGGGATGTCCGCTGCCAATCCGGAATGGCACAATACAACTAGGGGCTTTCCAGCGGTTGCAGTCTGGCACGTTTGTAGTTCTGCCTGAACCTCCGCGCGGCAACGAAGGAATGTCGAGTGATCGAGGAAGATTTCAATCGGCAGGGTTGGCTGCCAAGCCTTCAGCCAGCAAAGCGCAAGGTCGAGCCGCTCACGCGCGCGTGTTGGTCCGCTGGCGATGACGTTCGCGCCATCAATAAGGATCGCGCTGATTGTTGGTGCAGCTGGAATAGGGATCGATTGCGGCTTGCGGCGCATGTTCGATGCTAAGTCAAGGTTCCTGTGCGAGCGGTTCCGTGACGAATACCGCGTCTAGTGCGTGGCCGCCGATCACAACGGTAACTCGGCCATCATTAACGGAGATATCCCAGCGGTTGTTACGATCGAGGCGAGGCTCCAAGTCTGCTATTAAGTCTATTGGCACGTGCACAACACGGATGGTATGCGCTTTGTGCACGCGTTCCTTGGCACATCTTTGGATCAATAGATCTGGCCGACGGTGGCAATAGACGATTACACGTTCGCAGCCTTTTGAGGCGCGGTGTAAGCGATCCGGTAAAGGGGAGCCGATCTCGATCCATGTAAGAACCCGACCCTGGAGGTCGCGGCGCCAAATGGCAGGCAGTTCGCCATCATCGAGTCCCTTGCTGAACTCGAGACCGTCTTCGTATTCGAGCGCATAGGCCAGCACGCGCGTGACCAGATACGAGATGTCTTCTGACGGATGGCGAGCAACACGCAGATCGAGGTCTTGGTAGACGCCTCGGTCGACGTCGGCGAGTGCGATCTCGAAGCGATGAATCATGCGATTGTTATTTCTTTGGCGGTAGTGGAGGTGTTGGCAAAGGCGGCAGCGAGATTGAGTCGAGCATCGCGTCACCTTCGACAATGCGGATGCCGCGATCAAAAGTGACGTTTGCGAACGCCTGCGTTTCGCCAGTGCGTGGCCAAAACACTTCCAGCCTTTTAAGTTGCTCGGCTTTGCCAAGGCCAATTGTTTGTCGCATCGGGTTGCCGCTGAAGCTGCCGCCGCTGTTAACGTGGCGGTAGATTACACGACGTTGGCCCAGTTCCACGATCTCAGCGCGAATACGTGCGCCGATCGCGGAGCGGTTCGACTTGGTGCCTACAAGTTGCACTGTGATCCAATGGTTGCCGAATCCAGGATTAGCAAACACCACATCGCGAAATGCATCGCCTGGATATGCACCACCCATTTGTGCGAAGACGTCCGCATCGCCGTCATTATCCCAGTCGGCGAAAGCGATGGCGTGCCCCTTCTGCAGTAAGCCAAACCTGCCAGCCATCGTTACCTGTGCAAATTTAATTCCGCCACGATTAAGGAACATCACGTTCGGCATGAGACTGTAATAGTGAGGGTCGCCGGTTCCGAGGTAGCAGTCGAGCAATCCATCGTTATCGAGGTCGCCAAAGCTTGATCCCATCGGCATCGCGGGATAGTCGAGGCCTGCGGTTTTTGCGACGTCGATAAATCCGCCATGGCCATCGCCGTGGTATAGCCTGGCTGGTTCATACGGTAGCGATACGCCGAGGTGCCACGCGGCGATGTGCCCAATGCCGGTCGCATAGCTAGACGCATAGATGTCTAGAACGCCGTCATTGTCATAGTCCCAGAACCATGCTGGAAATCCCGCTTCGGGTGCCGTGACATTGAGTTGTGGTGCCACGTCGATGAAGTGGCCGCTGCCGACGTTGTGATAGAGGCGGTTTGGGTTCGCGAGGTTGGAAACGTAGAGGTCTGGCAAGCGATCACCGTCGTAATCACCCCATGTAACGCCTTTGGTAAAACCGAAGTTTTCCACTCCAGCAAGTGCGGCAACTTCTGTGAATGTGCCGTCACCATGATTTTCGTATAGCTGTGACGCGCATCGCAAACGGCTGGAGCTCTCGTTGCCTATGTAGATGTCGAGGTCGCCGTCATTGTCGTAGTCCGCGAAAGCCGCCGTCTGCGATGGGAAGTTTGCGTCACCTAGGCCTGCCATGAACGTCACGTCTGTAAACGTTCCGTCGCCGTTGTTTCGCACCAGTGATTTCGGATGACGGCCCTTCTCAAACCACCATGCGCCGCGCAGCACAAGGAAATCGAGATCGCCGTCATTATCATAGTCGGCCTGCACAATATTTAAACCACCAAACAGACCAGTAAGGCCTGCGTCCTTGGTGCGTTCCAGAAATGTTCCGTCGTGCCGGTTGTGCCAAAGTCGCAACGGCCCACTCGTATGCCAATCAGATGTCAAGACGTCGAGATACCCATCGTTGTCGAAGTCGTCGACGATTATGCCACCGGCTAGTCCCATTGTATCGAGGCCGAGTTGCGGCGCGATGTTTGTGAATGCCGGAAAATTGCTTTCAGGTGCGAACGCCGCTGCGGGAATCCGGTGTTCTACCGGCACGCCTTCGGGCCAAGTGCCGAGCGTCATATGCGCAAGGTTGAGTAGCCATAGTGCGGCAAGATGCCAGTAACTCTCTCGCGCGCTATTCGCTAGGACGTCCATGAAACACGGGATAGCGTTCGTCGACCCTTCTTTATCTTGGTGCAAACCGCCACCACGGATCGGCAGCACGCAACTATCAATTGTCGGGATCTTACAGCAGTTCTGCGTCTCAGCGAGGCGTAGGTAGGCGACGCCGAGATTAAAGTGGATCGCACCGCGCGCGGCTGCGTCACCGGGGATCGATCCATCCAGCAAGCCAGCTCTCGCTGCCTCTAGGATCGCGAGTCCTGCGCGCTCATTGCCTTGTTGAAGTTCCGCTAGTGCTGTATCGAGTCGGAGTTGCCAATCAGCGGCGCTGCCTGCTGACTGTAACGCAGCCCGCTTAGTAATTAGTCCACTGGTGCCGAAGAAATAGTTTTCATCGGGCGAAGAAGTTTGAATTTCCCGCAGCACAGAGAGCATTTTAGCATGGCTTTGTTCGGCAGTTAGCTTTGGCGCGTTTGTGCTTTGAGAAGGCTGCTGTTGCGGCAACGCGCTCAGGCTAGCGGCGAGGCTAAGGCTGAATGCTGTGAGGAAGATTTTAGATTGATGACGTGGCACGATAATGTAGCGCATTAGCGCTTAAATTCGACCTTGTCTGTTTTTGTGGTCAGCGCATGACTCGATACCGTGCCATCTGGCCAGCGGATCTCAATATGGCTGTCTTTTGTGGCGCGACTAAAAAATGCACATGCAGGCACCTGTGTCAGGTAGCCTTCGCCTGCGTGCAACTCCTGCACCTGCTGTGTGCCGTCGGGACGCTGTAATGTGACTCTGGCGCCGATCGCCGTTGGGTTGCCGTTTCCACCGTGCAACCTAACCGTGAGACGATGGTCGCTGACGTTGGGCTTGGTTACGAAAGTGTGGAGGGGTCCATTGTTAGTGGCGATGACAAAGTCAGGCACAGCGTCGTTGTCCAAGTCTACGACTGCGAGCGCCTTTTGGTCATCCGGTAGCATGATGCCCGATGTTAGCGCTGGGATGATTACAAACTGCATCAGCCCAGTGCCACGTAGCATTAGACCGAGGCCGCCGTCTAGCCGGCCAGTCTCGGGTTCGGGTGAGAAAGAGTTCTGGGCTAACACGATGTCGAGTACTCCGTCGCCATCGAAATCAGCAATGCCGATACCATAGCCCGGGGCTATCTGGGCTAGATGCGGTAGGGGGTGAAGGATAAAGTAGCCATTTTGATTTTCAAAGACGACATTGCGTAATTGGTTGCAGTGCAGTTCCTGAGCTTGTTCGAGTTCCTTTTGACCATAGATTTCGGGCAGTGTCGCGCGGGCAAAGGCATCGAATGACGGAAATTGGTTGGCAATTTTTGGGATGGCTCCGGCACTACAGCTGCGGCCGCGTACAGGAAGCAGGACGTTGTTGCGGTATTTCGCCTCAATCACGTCTAACGTGCCGTTTTGGTCGAAATCTGCGGCGTAGAGACGCATCGGCTGCAGCTCAGTCGCTTGGTATTTTGAGTTTAAACCGAGATTAGTGACGACTAAGTCCATGTCGCCATCGTTGTCCAGGTCAGCAGCCGCAATCCCGTTCCATTGACCATGAATGCTGCTGAATCCAAGTTCCGCTGTTTTGTCGACGAGGCGATTCCCGCCGTCATTGCCAAATACGCGTATGGGCTGCCATTGGGCGGCAATTGCTAGATCGAGATAGCCATCATTATCGATGTCGGTCCAGACCGCGCTACTCACCATTCCGGTATTGCTCAGGCTTGGTGCAACCTCACTCGTGACGTCCACGAACTTGCCGCCGTCGTTTCGCAGTAGCAAACTCGGTGTTGCTTCTGGGAATCGTCCAGGAATGACGTCGCCGCCAAGGAACAGGTCCAGATCCCCATCTCGGTCGTAGTCCGCCGCGCTAAGGCAAGCCCTACTGGTCCGGAGATTGGTCAAAGCCCCTGCGTCTGTCTTGGCGAAGATCCCGTTCCCTCGGTTTTGGTATAGCCGGCAACCAAGTCGCTCCTCGTGCCCGATCGCCTCGACACCGCCGCCAGCGACAAGGATATCTAGGTCACCGTCGGCGTCCGTGTCAATTAGCAACACACCGAGGTCTTCGCACTCAAGATCTTCCCGCCAAGGACCTTCAAGTATTTTGAATGAGCCGTCTTGGGTTTGGATCATTAGTGAATCGCTCTGGCCCGCGGCGCCGCAAAGAAACATATCGTCGCGGCCATCGCCGTTAATATCGCCCCAAGCTATACCAGGCCCATGTTTGGATAACCGGTGAGGGAGCAGGGGCTGGAGTGCGAAGTCGTCGAAGTCGCGCTCTCGGTGCTTAGCAGGCAGGCTAGGTCCTGGTCCGAAAATTGGTTGCGATGCTGGGAGGGGGGAGGGCCGCAATGGGGGCTGCCCGTCGCTTTCTTGGATCGTGAATAATTGATCTGCGGCGAGGTCGGTGAATTCTTGATGGATGCCACTCGGCCACTGGATCGTGAGCCGATCAATCCTGGTAGATGAATCGAGGCCGAAGTGCTCAACGGCTTCGCCTGAGCTCATGTAACCGCGCGCTAGCATCACGAGTCGAGTTTGAGTTTTACCGCCGGCCTGCAATTCGACCCGGCAACCAACCCCAAAGCGATTGCTCCTTGTGCCGCGAAGCGCAACCTCGGCGTGATGGGTCGCCGTAGTGCAATTTTCTAGCAGGCTTGCCTCGGCGTTTAGGTTGTTGATGACGATGTCGAGGTCGCCGTCACGATCCAGATCGGCGACGACTGCTGCTTGGCCGACACTCTCTTCATCGAGACCCCAGATCGCACTTATATCGGTAAATTTGAGGTTGCCTTCGTTCCGGCGAGCAATGTTGCGTTCCTTGACCGGAGGAATGCGGCGTGCCAGCTGCAGTGCTTCGGTGCGTTTGTTCATGCGCCAAAGCCTGCGAAACTCGGCTACTGTGTCCGGGTTGTCTTCAAAGCGCGGGATCCCGTTGGTGGCAAACAGGTCCAGCTGCCCGTCCTCGTCCAGATCAGCAAACCTGACCGTCCAGGTCCAGTCAGTGCTGGCAAGCCCGCTGAGGTAACCCGCCTCGAGGAAGCGTTTGGTGCCGGTGTTGATAAACAGGGCATTGCGCATGTATTGCTGTGGATCGCTGTTCATCAGGAACCAGCGGCGGTCTCCCATGCTGCCCATTAGCATTTTGCCCATGTAATGAGTAGTGCTCGACATGTCGGCCACGCAAAAGTCGAAAAGCCCGTCATTATTAATGTCGCCGAAATCGCTACCCATCCCGAAATAGGCGGTGTGCGGCAGCAACTGCCGGGTCACATCCAAGAATTTGCCGCCGCCAAGGTTGTGCCAGAGCTGATCAGGAGACTCTAGGTCGTTGGCGACGTAGAGGTCTAGCAATCCGTCGTTATCAAAATCCCACCATGTCGCCGACAGGCCGTTTCCATGGCCCGAGAAGCCAGCCTGTTCTGTTACGTCATGCCATTGCCCGTAGCCATCGTTACGCATCAGGTAGTCGCACTGTCCTGCGGCGAATATCTGGTCCTTCGTGATGGAGTAGAAGTCGGCGTAGCCCTCTGGCACCTGCGGCGTATCACGATCGCTATTAAAGCGCGGCGGCGGCGGAAACAATTGTAAGCGAGATTTACGAAGATCTTTCGGCAGCTCCACTTCATCTACGATTTCTTGCGGTAGCCGCGGACCAAAAACTCGATTGGTGACTAGATAAAGGTCCAAGTCGCCATCGTTATCGTAGTCTGCAAAGGCGCAGCCCGTGCTCGCTGCCGTTATCGCAAGTCCGAATGAGCCGGCACATTCTCTGAATGTGCCGTCGCCCTTATTTTGAAACAATAGGTTAGGGGACTCTAGGTTGCAGACGTAGAGGTCTAGGTCGCCATCTCCATCGATATCCACAAACGCGGCGGCCGTGCCCCACGCATTGCCGCCATCCAAACCGCCGGCTGACATGGTCACGTCCTCAAATCGCATCGGCGCCACCTGCCGAAATAATTTGTTAGGCCCGTCGAGCGATAATAGATAGATGTCTGGTAGCCCGTCACCGTCGTAGTCGCTCACCGTTGCGCCGCCGCCGCTGTAAATGTAAGGCACAACGTTTTGCGGCTTTAATTCATTGCTGAATGTGAGCCCTGACTTTGCAGCCTCGATTCTTTGAAAGCGCGTGCCTTCGACGGCGGTCCGAGTGCGCAGTGGCGTCGACATGAAGACCGGCAATGGCACTGCATCGGGTTCGCGTGAGCAGCTAACGGCAGACAACAATAATGCCGTAAAATGGAGGCGCGTCAGATCTGTCGACGCTCGATTTTTTTGGGTGCTCATGTAGTCAGCCATGTGCGGCTCGCTAATTACACGCTAAACTTGAAGTGCAGCACGTCTCCGTCCTTGACGACGTATTCCCTTCCCTCGATCCGGTAGACCCCTTTTTCGCGGGCTACGGCCACGCTTCCGCAGCGCACGAGGTCCTCGTAGCTGACCGTCTCTGCCTTGATGAAGCCGCGCTCAAAATCGGTGTGAATTACGCCCGCTGCCTTTGGTGCCGTGTCGCCGATATGAATCGTCCAAGCGCGGACCTCTTTCTCGCCAGCGGTGAAATAGGTTCTAAGGCCAAGCAGTTGGTAAGTTGCTCGGATTAGGCCGCCAACTCCTGATTCTTGTACTCCGAGTTCATGCAGGAAAGCTTTAGCATCCTCTGCATCCAAGTCTACTAGATCGCTTTCGATCTGTGCACTGATTACTACCGCATTGCATGCCATGTGAGTCTTCGCATACTCACTCACTTTGCATACGAAAGGATTTTGCTCGGCGTTTGCCAGTTCGTTTTCTTTCACGTTGCACGCGAAGATCACCGGCTTGTCAGTCATTAAGTAAAGACTTCTCGCAATTACCCGCTCTTCATCACTTAGCTGGGCCATGAGCGCAGGCTTGCCATCATTAAGGACTGCTTCGAGCTTTGTTAGAACTGGCATCTCCGCGACAGCTTCCTTCTCGCCACGTTTGGCGTTCTTACCCTGTTTGTCTAGGCGCTTCTGCACCACTTCGAGGTCGGCAAGTGCCAACTCTGTTGTTACCACTTCTATGTCGCGCACGGGATCCACCGTGCCGGAGACGTGGTGGATATCTGGATCTTCGAAGCACCGCACAACCTGCACAACGGCATCAACTTCGCGGATGTGACTCAAGAACTTATTGCCTAGGCCTTCACCTGAAGCTGCACCCTTCACCAAACCCGCAATATCGACGAACTCAATGGTGGCGGGGATCACCACGTTGGTCTTGGAGATTTTCTGCAGAACTGCAAGCCGGTCATCCGGCACAGTCACGATTCCTACGTTTGGGTCGATCGTACAAAAGGGGTAGTTCGCCGCCTGTGCTTTGCGGGTTCGCGTCACGGCGTTGAATAGAGTGGACTTGCCTACGTTGGGCAGACCGACGATGCCAGCTTTGAGGGCCATTTGGTTTGGGGGCCGCAGTCCTGGAGTGAAGCCGAGCATGCGGGGGAAGGATGGTGATACTGGTCCGCACTTTGGTCAAGGGTTAGGCGACTTGTTGCCGCACGGTTTCTGCTGCCGATGAGCTTGCGGGGTGGATGCTGTATTCCCGCCAGTCCTGTCGCCATGCCAATAGTTCGCCAACTTCAAGCCGGCGGAGCACGATTCCGAGCACCATTCCGGGGCACAGATTTGGATCTCCTTGGTTGGTGCGGGGTCGCAACCAATTGCGATATGCCACGAACATTTCCAGCTGCAGCGAAAGGCGGTTTCCGCGCTTGCTCACAAGCCAACTCCGCCTGCGCAGGCGACCTAGGTTGTCGCGCAGCATGGCCTCAGTAAGGTTTATCGGAAAAAGTGGGTTGAACGTCGTGCGTGCCAGCTTGCTCGAGTAGGTAAGGTGTTGCACTCGATCACCCATCAGTCGACGGCAGAGGGTTCGGTAAATGGCCTTCTCGTCGGTTATCAGAAGCGCTTTTTGGCCGGCCAGAAGGCGTTGGAATCTGCCAAAGATTTTGCGTACGCAGCGGCGGCCATGATCTTTGCGACGCCCATGTTTTTTTTCATGCCGCTCCATCCAACGTTGCCGCTGGCTGCCGCGCCTGGTCATGCGTCGGATGGGAGCTGAGTCCGTTGCGATTACTGCCAGGCTTTCTTTTTCGATAAGCACTGGCACCGTGAGTGGGCAGATTGATTTTTGTTCGAACGTTTCGATTTCGTCGAGCAGGTAACATCGGTTTGGCGGTAGCTGGCGCAGTAAATTGCGGTTCAGCAATCGGAGGTTCCGGGCTAGCTTCCGGAACTTCTGTTGCACCGCGGCGGTGCCCATGCCAAGCGTGCGAGCGCATTGGCGCAACCCGACCCCGCTCGTGAGCAGCAGGAATAGCTCTACATTGCGGTCTGGCCGCTTGTCCCAGCGATCGAGGCGAAAAGTCTGTCGCGAGAAACTTCTGCGACATGACTTGCACCGAAATCTCGGTATCGGCTCTGCACGGCAAGCGACTATGTAGGCCCCCCGATGCCAGTAAAAGTTTGGCGTGGGTGACCGGTGTTTGTGGCAAAGCCGGTTTGGGCAACGCGGAGGAAAGAACGGATCGGTCACGGGCGACTCCTTTTGGAGCCTTGAGGGTGGCTCCGAGGAGGGGTTGTGGCGCGTTCGTGCTAGCGGTTACCGGTCTTTACCAATTTGCGGACCAGTAAGGTCAGTGGGCCTGTAGCCAGTCCTTGCCCGTCCCGAGGG
The DNA here is from genome assembly GCA_014192625.1 of Planctomycetota bacterium. GTDB lineage: Bacteria > Planctomycetota > UBA1135 > UBA1135 > UBA2386 > BJHM01. Next base: position 79,727 of record BJHM01000014.1, on the reverse strand, counting down.
CTACCTCCAAGGGAACTCGCAATTCCGCAGCACCCATCATCGCGTCCTTGACCAATTGCCGGACCAGTATGAGTTCGTCTTCTTTTACATCGAGGACAAGCTCATCATGAACTTGCAATATCAGCTTACTCTCTAATCGATTGCGAAGTAGTTCCGCGTGCACGCGAAGCATTGCACGCTTAACAATGTCAGCAGCGGTGCCCTGTATTGGCGTGTTGACTGCCATGTTTTCCGCTGCGACGCGAAGTCCAGGGTTGGTCGAGTCGATATCTGGTAGCGGCCTGCGGCGGTCAAACATCGTTCTCACCTCCTTGCGCTCTCGCGCGTGGGCGATGCTCTGGTCGAGGTATTGCTTTACGCCTGGCAATGCGCGGAAGTAGTGCTCGATAAACTTCTTTGCCTCTGGTGGCTTCATGCCAGTTTCTGCTGCGAGTCTGCTACTGCCCATGCCGTACATCAGGCCATAGTTAATGATTTTTGCTTGATTACGTAAGTCCGGTGTGACCATGTGTGGCAATAGCCCGTGTATGATTGCTGCTGTGCGCGAGTGGATGTCTTCGCCCTTGCGGAAAGACTCAACAAGCGCTTTGTCGCCGGATAAATGTGCGAGAATGCGCAGTTCGATCTGGCTGTAGTCCGCTGACATCAGGACCCAGTCCTTGCCACGTGACACGAATGTCGCGCGCACTCGTTTTCCCGCATCTGTGCGGATTGGGATGTTCTGCAGATTTGGATTGTCTGAGCTTAGCCGTCCAGTTGCCGTCACCGTCTGCTGGAGCGTTGTATGAACGCGTCCAGTCACTTTGTCAACCATCGTTGGCAAGCTATCGACGTAGGTGCCTTTGAGCTTCGTGAGTTGGCGCCATTCTAATAACATCGCTGGAACCTCATGATGTGGCGCCAGCTTTTCTAACACTTCATGGTCGGTCCTGTATTGCCCTTTGGGGGTGCGTTTGGGTAATGGCAAGTTTGCGAGCCGGTGCACTTCAAGGTCGTCAAATAGTACCTTGCCAACCTGTTGCGGGGAGGCAAGATTAAATGGTGCCCCTGCGCGCTGATGCACGCGCCCCTCCAAGTCGGCGATGCGTCGCTCCATGTCGCGGCCGACGGATGCAAGGGCTGTACAGTCGATTGCGATTCCTTCCCACTCCATGCTCAGCAGCACAGGAACAAGAGGCAATTCAAGGTCGCGATAGAGCGCGGCAACGCGCTGCTCGTCCATCTGAGCGGCCACGACCGGCCAAAGGCGGAGGGAGTAGTCGGCTGCTTCGCAGGCGTAGTCGGTGGCGAGCGCCTCTGTAACTTCGCTAAAGGTCATCTGCTTCTTGCCGCTGCTAAGAATGTCCTTTGCGGATATCTTGGCGCAACCAAAGTGTCTCGGCATCAATGATGCTAGGTCTTGTTCCCCTGTCCCAGGCTCAACACAGTAGTGTGCAAGGGACGGATCCGCCGTGAAGCCATGGCCCTCAATGCCAACCGTGCGCAGAGCGCCAAGCGCTCGCTTGCTATCTGCTACGGCCTTTGTGATTTTAGGGTCTGTAAGAAGCGGCGTTAGCGCGGCCAATATCTCGGATCTGCTGCCGAGTTGGCCCTCGTCAGAGAGCTGCACATAGCGTGCTTGTCCGAGCGCCCAGGAAAAGGCGAGTCCGTCCAGTTCTGTGCCACGCACGCCGGCCCCTTTAGTCAGCACGCTCAGGCCGATAGCTGTTGTATTGCACAATCTCTGGACCAGTAAGGACAAGTCGTCCAAAGATGTTGTCGGCTGGTAGTTCCTGGCCGAGTCATTTGGAAGTGGCTTGCTGGGAAGGGACTTAAGCAGCGAGTCGAATTGCAGGCGCGAGTAGAGTTCGCGCAGTTTGTCCAAGTCTGGTTGCGAAGGCCCAATTTGAGCCGCTGCGACCGGTAGCGGCACATCAAGCCGCAGGGTTACAAGCTGCCTAGAAAGCACGGCTAAGTGCCGGTTTTCCTCTAACGACGTTCGCACCGCCACCCTCTTCACCTCTGCGGTTCTGGCCAATACTTGGTCTAGGCTCCCGAATTGCTGTAGCAGCTCGACGGCTGTTTTCTCGCCGACCTTTGGCACGCCAGGCACGTTGTCGCTGCTATCCCCCATAAGCGCCAAAAGGTCCACGATCTGCTGGGGTGACACGCCCCATTTCTCTTTCGTCTCCTTGGCGCCAATGATCTCGGGCTTTGCGGTTGAGGATCGCAGATTCCATAGCTGTATGTCACCGTCGACGATCTGTAGAAAATCCTTGTCGCCAGTAACGATGAAGACGGTCATCCCTGCGGCTTTCCCTTGAACTGCTAGCGTTCCGATTACATCATCAGCCTCGTCCTGGTCTCCTACTACGACCGTGATTCCAAACGCGTCAGCTACGGCGCGAATGTCGCCGAGTTGGAGTGCCATCTCTTCCGGCATTTTGGAGCGCGTTGACTTGTATTCCGCGTAGAGCGCGGTGCGATGTAAGTCTTGGCGTGGTCCATCGAAAGCGATTGCGATGGCATCTGGCTGCTCCCGCTCTAGGAGGGATCGCAAGGTTTGCACGAAGCCATAGGTTGCACCAGTCGGATGTCCGCTTCTGGTCGTGAGGCTCATCCGCGGGTTGTTTGCGAAGGCGAAGTAGCTGCGGTATGCGAGCGCGGTGCCGTCGATTAGGAAAAGGCGTTTACCCATGTGGCAGGTTGTAGCCGCGAGCCTGGCGCTAGCGCGAGTATCCGAGGCTGGTCCGAAGATTGGTGAAAACGAAAAAGGCCGCTCAGAGCGGCCCTTCGTGCCTACCAAACATAGGCTTTCAGTAGATTGAGCAGGTCAATCGGCTCACGTCGAGTGCCTAGCACAATCTGCGGACCAGTTAGGTCACTTGGTCGGCATCGCGCTCGTCACCTTGGCCGTCTTTTCATCTGCGGGCATGGCATTAAACTTTGCCATGCACTTCTCGCAGCAGAACCCGATAGTTTGGCCATTGAACTCAGTCGTGCATCCCTTCGTGCCGAGGGCCTCGTTCGAGATCGGGCACTTGGCATTGGCCATGGCTTGGCCGGTGGACTTGGTGGAGCGGCAGGAGGCGAGTGCAATTAGTGCTGACGCAATTACGATACGGATGGTTGTTTTCATGGTGGGATAAGAGTGCCGTTTGCAGGGCCTGTTGCCACTGTTAATTGAGTATTGTCGTTGCGCCAATCCGCAGCAGAAGGGACTCTCTGCGAGCACGATGCACGACCTGATCCAGACGTGGTTCCAGTTTGTTGAGACGTGGGGCTACGTTGGTGTTTTTCTGCTGATGGCGGCGGAGAGTTCGATCCTGCCAGTTCCGAGCGAAGTGGTGTTGCCGCCGGCTGCGTATTGGGCTTCGCAGGGGCGGATGGATTTTTGGGGCGTGGTGCTCGCGGGCACGGCAGGTAGTTGGTTTGGTTCGGCGGTGAGTTATTGGCTTGCGCGCTGGATTGGTCGACCATTGATCCTTCGATACGGCAAGTATTTGCTGATTTCAGAACGGAAGATGCTGCTGGCCGAGTTTTTTGCGGAACGTTCTGGTTTGCGCGGTGTGTTCATCGCGCGTCTGCTCCCCGTAGTCCGCCATTTGATTTCGATTCCGGCTGGCATCCTGCGCATGCGATTTGTGCCATTCAGTATTGTAACGACAATCGGGGCCGGCATCTGGTGCTTTGTCCTCTCGTGGTGGGGGTATGAGGTGTTGGGCGATCAGCCCAAGCTGATGGAAGACCCCAATGCGATGGTTGCCGTGATGAAGAGCAAGCTCTACTGGTTTGTTGGCGCGGTGGTTGTCTTGGGGGGGGTGTTCTACGTCGCCACCCGTAAGCGGCCGGATGTTGCTGCCCGCACGGCTCCGAAAGAATAACTGCCTATTGGAAGGGGCATGGCGCGAGCCATGAAAGAGCTTCGCAACTTGGCCATGGGCAGCACCGCAGCACCGCAGCACCGCAGCACCGCAGCACCGCAGCACCGCATGAAGCGCGGCATCATTAATGAGGAACAGGCCACAGTCGCGCTGCTACCCTATGTAATCTCGGCGTCGCTCGGCACAAGAGTTTGTTATCGAAGGGCGCTTGCGAAAAACGTGGCGCAGAAACGCCTTGCTGTGGCGGCACATCGCTGTGCTTGTGCACGGGTTACTTTCACTTTGAAGGGAGCTTCAGTGATGCACCGTGGCGGGGTTCGCAGGTGGGGCACTCTGGTCGTCGTTGCAGATCGATTTTAGGCAACGCGATTCATCGGCATTCACGCAGCAGTAACGCCAATATCACCACTAGTTGGAACTCTGGTGCAGCGCCCGCTCAGTTTGAGATCGGTTCGTCGGGTGCGAACAGTTGGTGCACGTCGAGTTGGACGGGACCTTCTTCGCCACGCGGGTTGATGCGGGGCGTGTAGATGACGGTCCAAGGGCCTTGGCGCGCGCGCAATTCTTCAAAGCGGCTTGCGGCGCGAATGATGCGCGCTGGCAAGAGGGTTCCTTGGTGGGTGAGCCGGACTTTGAGGCCCTGACCACGAGTGTCGATGAGCGGGTTGCCAATGATTTTGACGTCATGGGTGCAAAAGCGCGGACGGCGGTGGCCCATGCCAAATGGCGCAAGCAGATCGAGGCGGCGGATTGTATGTGGATCGAGTTCGGCAAACGACGCCATGCCATCGACTGGTACGCCGTCGCCGCGGGGAATCGCCTGACGGCACACTTCGAAGAATCGCGTGCGGAAAGCTTCGAAGTTTTCGCGGCGGACTTCGAGTCCGGCTGCTGCTGCGTGGCCGCCATGCGCGACGAGGTGCTCGCTGCAGGCGGCAAGTGCATCGCGCAGGTGGAAGCCATGGGGGCAACGACCAGAACCGCGGCCGACCCCGTCGTGGAAGGCCACCAGAATGGTCGGCTTGCCAGTCGATTCTGCCATGCGTGCCGCAACGATGCCGAGCACTCCCGCGTGCCAGTCTTCGCTGCCGAGCACGATGGCCGGGGCGGTCTCCGAATCTGCAAGCTTCTGCACGGTCTCTTGCAGTTTGCGCTCGACGCGGCGGCGATCTTCGTTGTGGTGCTCGAGAACTTTGGCGGCCGCCTGAGCCTCCATGATGCCAGGTGCACACAGCAGATCGGCAGCTTGTTGTGCGTGTCCCATGCGGCCCGCGGCGTTGATCAACGGTGCGATACGAAAGCCAATGTCTTCAACGTCGGGGGATCGATTGCTAAGGCCGGCCGAGTCAAGCAGCGAGCGGATACCGGGACTGCGACTCTGTGCCAAAGCGCGCAGGCCGTGCCAGACCAGCGTGCGGTTTTCGCCGCGCAGCGGAGCTACGTCGGCAACCGTCCCGAGTGCGACTAGCGTCATCGCGTCGACTAGGAACTCGCTAAATTCTGGGCTCTGCAGGAGGCCGCGCGTGCAGGACTGGGCGACTGCTGAGGCGAGGCGAAAGGCAACGCCGACGCCGGCAAGCTCGGTGTCGGGATAGCCGGCATCGGGCAGGCGTGGATTGAGCACTGCAAACGCGGCGGCTACGTGGTCACTCGTGCCGTGGTGGTCGGTGACGATTACATCGACGCCGCTCGCCTGCAATCGCGCGATGGAGGCTGTCGCGTTGGTGCCGTTATCGACGGAGATCACGAGCTTGGCACCGGCGGCCGCAATTGCGCGTTCACTCGCAGGTGTGATCGAGTATCCGTCGCTGCGCGCTGGCAGGTGGATCTTAACTTCAGCGTGCAAGATCCGCAGGAAGCGATAGAGCAGCACGCTGCCGCTGATGCCGTCTACGTCGTAGTCGCCGTGGATGACGATTATTTCGCGGAGCCGTAGCGCTTGCTTGATCCGCTCGACCGCCCTCGGCATCGCAGCGAAGGTAAAGGGATCGTGCAAAGTCTTCAGATCAGGTCGCAGGAAGGCGCGCACCTTGTCGGGATCATCGACTCCTCGAGCGAGCAACACCCGGCAGAGTAGGCCGGGCAGAGCCAAGTTTTTGGCCAATGCGCGTTCGCGCAGATCTGGCTCAGGTACTTTGACTCCGCCGTGCTCCATACAAGCGAGTATGGTAACCGCACTACTGCCGATGCACAGAACCGACTCCGAACGCGGCCAAGCACTGCGAACTCTACCTAGCGTCGATCGCCTGCTGCAGCATCCGCTGCTGCTCTGCGTGCCGCGCGCATTGTTGGTGCGGCAAGTGCGTCGCTGTCTGGACGACGCGCGAGAAAAGATTGAAGCAGGAGAGCTGACTGCTGAGGCGGCCGCAACGATGTTTGGTGGCGATGCGGGCGCGAGGCTTTTGCTCGCGCAGTGCGCAGTAGCCGCAGAGTCGCGACATCGGCGTGTCTACAATGCGACTGGCATCGTGTTGCACACCGGAATCGGCCGGGCGCCTCTTTGCGGTGCCGCTGTTGCGGCGCTACAACAGATGGCGGGCTATGGCTTCGTCGAGGTCGATCCAAAAACTGGCGAACGCGACGAGCGCGAGCTTGGGGTCGCCAAATTGTTGTGCGAGCTCACTGGCGCGGGTGCGGCACTGGTCGTCAATAACAATGCTGCCGCAACCACGCTGGCGCTGGCGGCGTTGTGCGCTGGCCGCGAAGTTGTGGTGTCGCGCGGCGAACTAGTGGAGATCGGCGGCGGCTTCCGCATGCCAGACGTGATGAAGCGCGCCGGCTGTTTGATGGTCGAGGTCGGCGCTACAAATCGCACGCATCTCCGCGACTACGAGCAGGCGATCACGAAAACGACAGCGGCGTTGCTGAAGGTGCACCCGAGTAACTTCCGGATCGAAGGCTTCACTAGTACGCCGCCACTGGCGGAGCTCGGTGCTCTGGCGGCAGCGCGCGAGATTTTGCTGATTGATGATCTTGGCTCTGGGTTGCTGATTGATACGCCGATCCCGTTGCTCGAAGACGAGCCGAGTGTCTCGCAGAGCCTCGCTGCTTCCGCACACATCGTCTGCTTCTCGGCGGACAAGCTGCTTGGCGGCCCGCAGTGCGGCATTCTGCTTGGTGATCGCGAACGCATTGCCAAGGTGCGGGCGCACCCGCTGTATCGGGCGCTGCGCTGTGACAAGCTGACGCTCGCCGCGTTGGAGGCGACGCTGTTCGTCTATCGCGATGGCGAGCCGCTGCACGAGATCCCTTCGCTGCGCATGCTTTCGGCCAAGGAAGCTGAGTTGCGGGCGCGCAGCGAGTTGTTGTTGAAGCATCTCGCTGTTTTGGGCGCACACATTGTCGCGAGTGAGTCGTATGCCGGTTCTGGTGCCAACCCAGCGCGGCCGTTGCCGAGTTTTGCGGTTGCGGTGCCAGGCGGTGCGGCGTTGTGCGACCGTTTGCGCGCGGCTGTTCCGGTGCCCATTTTTGCTCGTGTTGCTGCCAATCACGTGGTGCTCGACGCACGCACGTTGTTGCTTGAAGATCTCACCAATGTGGCAGCTGGCATTCTCCAGGTCGTGCATGAGGCTCGATAAACATGACTGAACTGACAAAGAAGCGGCTCACGGAATACGCCAGTGGCTCTGGTTGTGCGGCCAAACTGCCGCCGGGCAGCCTAGGACAGGTGCTGTCTAAGCTGGGTGCCATTGAGCATCCCAACTTGCTCGCGGGTCATGCGGGCTTTGAGGATGCGGGAATCTTCCGCATCGACAACGAGCGTGCGTTGGTGCAGACGCTCGACTTCTTCCCGCCGCTGGTCGACGACCCGCGCTGGTTCGGTCGCATCGCCGCGGCAAACGCGTTGTCCGATGTCTACGCGATGGGCGGCACGCCGATCACTGCGATGAACATCGTCGGCTGGCCGAAGGACCTCGACATCAATATCCTGGGTGAGATTTTGCTCGGCGGTCTGGAGAAGGTCACTGAGGCTGGCGCGGTGCTCTGTGGTGGGCATTCCGTGACCGACTCGGAGATCAAGTTTGGTTTGTCCGTGACCGGAATCGTGCATCCCAATCGCTGGTGGCCAAATGCCGGCGCTCGTGAGGGCGATGTTGTATTGTTGACGAAGCCGCTCGGCATGGGTGCCATTTCTGCGGCGATCAAGAAGCAGCAGGCGACCAAGCAGATGATTGATAATGCCATGCGCCAGATGGCCACCCTGAACAAGTCTGCGTGTGAGGCAGTGCGCGAACTCAAGGTGCACGGCGCGACGGACGTGACCGGCTTTGGCTTATTGGGTCATGGTTGCGAGATGGCGGAAGGTTCTGGGCTCACCTTTACGGTGGATGCTGCGTCAGTGCCGGTGTTTCCAGGGGCGCTCGAATTGGTGCGCGAAGGCGTGGTCACTGGTGGCTGTTCGCGCGGCAAAGCATTCTTATCGAATCGCGTTCGGATCGACGCGGCGGTGGACGAAGCGCTCGCAAATCTATTCTTCGACGCCGAGACCAGCGGCGGCCTGTTGTTGGCAATGCCGGAGAGCGAGGCTGAAAAAGCGGTGCGGCGTCTGCGTGATGCGGGCACGCCTTGCCACCAAGTCGTCGGCCGGTTCGGCAAGCGCGTCGTCGGCGAGCCGTTTGTGATCGTGAAGTAGCGGGGCTCGATCAGCTGAGGACGGGCGCGGGGCCCATCGCAATACCCGCACCGCTTGTGCCACTGGTTTGCTGGCAACTTTATTGGCGGCACCATGCCGCGACGGTCACCAGTGGCGGCAGGCCTGTTGCTGCCTGCGTACCGCGGCAACCGTGTGGCGCTGTTGCTACTTGCTGCCGAGCAGTTCCTTTTGCGCGTCATCGAGCGGCGGCAACTTGGCGGTGCCGTGCTCGTGCAGGTCGATCATGAAGTCAAATACCGTCATCTTCTTGCTCGTCCGCTTTGGCAGGCCTGCTTCGTATACGAGTTCGATTCTCGCGGTCTGCGTCGCAGGCTCATCTGGCTTGTCCGCGCCGTCTTCATCGTCGTCATCCGCGTTGAGTTCGACCTGCCCGCCGTTGCCATTGTTGATTGCGATAGCTACGCCTATTCCCATGCCACCCATGTGGTTCTCTTTGGTGTAACTGCGCAGAACGATGCGGCGCAGCAAGCCATTGCCAGGCTCAAGGAAGAATGCGAGGTCGATCGCAGATTCTGGTTCGGGCTGGGCAACGCGTGCGGGAGCCGCACCATTGACCGCGATCGCGCGGCCCATCGCGTTTGCCAACATGCCGGCGATACCGCTGCTCGCGAGTCCGCTCGGCAGTAGGCCCGAGCGGCGCAGTTCGATGACTTGGTCTTTGGTGAGTGTTACGGACAGGATCTCTACGGGGCGATCGAATAGCGAGCCAACGTCGCGGTGGGTGACCTCGACTTTTAGCCTAGTCATGGCGTGTATCAGTTGCTGCGGATCCGGCGCGAAGTTGACCATGTTGCCATCGGCGAAATTGCCGCGACGCAAAGACCACGGCGTGCCCTTCTGGCGCGCGAGCATCCGTCGGCCGCAGTAGCGCAGTTCGTCGCCGTAGTCGTCAACCACGATCAATAGGTCGTCGCCATCCCAGCTGCCGGTTGCCTTGCCGGGCTCAGACTTGACAACGCCAATGAAGACCGGGGCGGCGTTGTCGTGCTTCCTGTTGGCATCATAGTATGGCCCCCAGCGCGCATCGAACGCGCAGCTCGGCAGTGCGGCTAATTTCTCTAACGCCTTCTGCAACTTTTGTTGTGCAGGCGGCAGTTGGTCCTGGCTTTGCGTCTGTGCAATTAGCGGCACAAGAAAAATCAGCGGCAGGATGAAGTAGCGCATGCGTAGCCCTCTGGACTTGGGGTATTTCACGGCCCGGAGCAAATGTAGTAGATCGGTTATACGGGTCCCTACGGCGCGCGGTGGCAAGCCTTCCCAAGTGTTAAGACAAGGTCTTCGGCGGCAGCGGCGGCGGCAAGATTTGGGGTGGTGCCTCGCCAGTGCGCGAGGTGCGCTCCTCGCGCAGTTCCTTGATGATCTCCTGCATCTGGACCGCGCCTTCAATGGTCGCGTCGAACTGGAATTCAAGACGCGGAATCGTGCGCGTGTGCAGGGTTTCGCCAATGGCGCGCTGCACAAAGCCGCGGGCCCGGTTAAGGGCGGATTGGGTTCGGCTTTTTTGCTTGGCGTCGCCGAGCACCGACCAGGACACGGTGCAGATCGTGAACTCTTTGTCGAGTTCGGCGCGCGTGATGGTCACCAGCCCAATCTTGGGATCCTGCAACTCGCGCATGATGACCTCGGCAACACGCGCCTTGATCTGCTCCTGCAAGCGTTGAATGCGGCGGTCGTTCATTCGATTACTGCGGCGAGATGATCTCGAGTTGATGATCGATGAGTGATCCGTCGCGCCATTCGGTCAGGGTGGTTATCAGGTGGTCCATCGTGCTGTTCAGGTGTGGGATATCACTGCCTGCGATGACGGCCCCGAGAGTTGCGATTGTCATCGAGTCGAGATCTTCAAACTCGGTGATCGAAACGTTGTAAGACCGACGTAGCCGGTCCTTCAAACCTTTGATCGCGTTGCGCTTGTCCTTGATGGACTCGGCATACGGGATTTCCAAGGTAAACTGCAGAACGCCGATGTGGAGCACGACTGTAGATCAGGTATGGGTGAAGTCAGCCTGACACAAACCCGCAGTTCGCTCATAGCGAACGGCGGACCAGGTCCACCTGGATAAACTCGATGATGTCGCCGACTCTGAGGTCTTGGTAGTCCTGCAGGGTCATACCGCATTCAAAGCCAGCACGCACTTCGCGCGCTTCGTCTTTCTCGCGTCGCAGACTCGCCACCTTGCCGGTGTAGATGACCGCGCTGTCGCGTGACAGACGAGTTTTGGCGTTGCGCTTGCAGATACCGTCCGTGACGTAGCAGCCGGCAATGGTGCCAAACTTACTCGACTTGAAGAGTGCGCGGACTTCGGCGTGGCCGACGACCGACTCGACCTCTGCGGGCTTCAGCATGCCTTCCATGGCAGCCTTCACCTGGTCGAGCAGCGCGTAGATCACTTCGTGTAGCGAATCTCGACGTTGGCGCGCTCGGCAGCCTGGCGTGCACTCGAGTCGGCAACGGTGTTGAAGCCGACGATGAAGGCGCCGGAAGCCTGAGCGAGGCTGACGTCGGTCTCGTTGATGCCGCCAAGTGCAGAGTGCACGAGGTTGACGCGGACTTCGGGGGTGGACAACTCTTCAAGGCACTTGCGCAGCGGTTCAAGCGAACCCATGGCGTCGGCCTTCAGAATGATCTTGATCTCTTGGATGTTGCGCTCAGCCAGCTTGGCCGACAACGTCTCCAACGTGACTGCGCTGCGCTCGGCCATCGACAGTTCGCGAATGCGGCGCTGACGGTCTTCGACTACCTCGCGGGCCTTGCGTGCGTCTTCCACGACGAACAGCTTGTCGCCCGGGCTCGGCAGTCGGTCGAGGCCGAACACCGTTACCGGCATCGACGGGCCTGCTTCCTGCAGTTGCTTGCCGCGGTCGTCCATCATCGCCCGCACGCGCGCGAAACTCTCGCCGCAGACGATCTGGTCCTTGATGCGAAGCGTGCCGTCCGTCACGAGAATCGTGACGACGACGCCTTGCTCAGGGGATTGGCGCGACTCCACGACGACGCCTTTGCCTGGCGCTTCTGGACGGGCCTTCAGGTCGAGGATGAGCGCGTCGAGCATGATGCGGTCGACGAGGTTGTCGAGGCCCACCTTGGTGACGGACGAGACCTCGATGACGCCAGTGCTGCCGCCCCATTCTTCAGGCTGCAGTCCCTTGATCATCAGCTGCTGTTTTACCTGCATCGGGTTGCTGCGTGGCAAGTCGCACTTCGTGATCGCCACGATCACCGGGACCTTGGCCGCCTTCGCGTGGTTGATCGCTTCTTCCGTCTGCGGCATGACGCCATCGTCGCCAGCGACAACGAGCACCACGAGGTCGGTCAACTCCGCACCGCGGGCGCGCATCGCAGTGAACGCGGCGTGGCCCGGCGTGTCGAGAATCACGAACTCACCCTTGGGGTTGCGCACCTTGTAGGCGCCGATGTGCTGGGTGATACCGCCAGCTTCGCCGCGCGCTACATCGCTGGCGCGCAACGCATCCATCAGCGAAGTCTTGCCATGGTCGACGTGCCCCATAAAGGTCACTACCGGGGCGCGCAGGATCTGCGCCTCGTTGGCCGCGTCATGGACCAACTGCGCGATCATCTGTTCTTCGATCTCCTCTTGCTCGACGATCTTGACGTTGCGTTCAAGTTCGATGGCGACCAACTCAACCTCGTCCTGCGACAGGTAAGAGTTGATGTTTTTGCCAGCGATTTTGAGCTTGAGCATCAGCGTCGTCAGCAACTCGGTGACCTTGATACCGAGCGCTTCCGAGAAGCTCTTGATCGACACCGGCGGCGTGATCTTGATCTCCTTGGCGGGATCCGCCGAGGTCGCAGGGCGGCGCTTTGGCCCACCAAACCGCGGGTCAGGCCGCTGGCCTGGACGCTGGATCGGACCGGACTGCGGGCCACGCCGCTGCCCGCTAACCATTGGCGAGCGGGTTGCCGTGCGCTGCTGCATCTTCTGCAGGGCGGCGCGCCGTAGGTCACGTTCGCTAGCTGGCGCCGAGCGGCGCGTGGCATCGCGAATGGTCTCCTGTGGCAATTCGATGCGACGGATGACGGTGGCCATCTTCTGTGGCACCAACAGCCGTCTCACATTGCCCGCGCTACCGATCGGCCCGGCCGGGCTCTGTTCTTGTGAAAGTCCGCTTTCGGACTGGGTGCCAGGCATCCCAGTACCTGCGGACTCAAGCTGAGCGGCGTCAACGGCGGACGAACTATCAGACGAGGCAGCAGTGCCATCGACTGCGCTTTCTGCCGGCGGGTGCGCTGCTCCAGTTTGGCCGTGTCGACCGAGCGCGGGTTTGCCCAGCGCGGTGCCCGTTGGCGCTTTGCTGCCGGGTGCTGGCTTACCCAGCGGTGGCTTACCCAGCGGTGGCTTACCCAGCGGTGGCTTACCCAGCGATGGCTTACCCAGCGGTGGCTTACTCAGCGGTGGCTTACCCAGCGGTGGCTTACCCAGAGTCCCGCTCGTTGGCGCTTGATTACCAAGCGCTTGCCTACCCAATGCTGGCTTACCCGGAGCATCGCTCGTCGGCGCTGGCCGCATTGGCGCTGCTGCGGCGGCTCTGGTTGTTTGCGCGTTGCTTACCGGCGCTCCAGGTGCAGGCGCAGCTAACGCAGAAGGCGCTACTGAAGCAGGCAATGCTCGGGTAGACACCGCTTGAGCAGGCACCGCTTGAGCAGGCACCGCTTGAGCAGGCACCGCTTGAGCAGGCACCGCTTGAGCAGGCACTGCTTGAGCAGGCACTGCTTCGGCCGGCACCGCGATCACTTCAGCTGCGTGAGCCTGTGCTGCGATCTCCTGTGGGGCACTTGCTGGTGCAAGTCCAGTGGGAGTCGCCGTTTTCTTTGGCTCGGCAAAGGGCGCTACGCTGGCAGCGACTTGCTTTGACTGAGGGTCATCATCAAGCGACTCAAATCGCTTGAGCGGCTTCCGCTCTGGCAACTTGGGTGGCAGGGGCTTCTTCGGGAGCTCTTTTTTCCCGGGGACTGCTGTCGCAGAGGAAGCAGCAGAAGGCGGCGCAGCTTGGGTATCGTCTTCGGCAACGCTGCCGAGCGACTTCTTCTTTGCTGGACCTGCTGCAGCAGGGTCCTCCGCGATGGGTTTACGCTTGTGCCCCTGAGTATCAAGGCGGGCGAGCACCATCATCTCGTTGGCATCGTCAAGCACGGTCATGTGCGACTTGACGAAGTCAAAGCCGAGATCGCGCAATACCTTCGCCATCTCGGGACCTTTGATCCCGAAGTCCTTGGCTAGTTCGAAAACACGGACCTTCTTCAATCGTTTGCCTCTAGGCGCTCAGCTAGCGGAAGTGTCGGAATGGGTATCTGACGCGCCGCTGGGCGAGTCGGTGCTAGTTTTGTCGTCGGCAGCTGTTCCATCAGCAGCGATGGCGGTACCAGTCTCACTGGCTGGATCTGCTGGATCTGCTGGATCTGCTGGATCTGCCGGGTCGCTTTCAGCGTCGTCGGCCTGCACGCTGCGCTCGAGTTCAGCCTTCGTCATGATGTCGATATCCCAGCCAGTCAACTTGCTGGCCAAGCGCACGTTCTGGCCCTTGCGGCCGATAGCGAGCGACTGCTGTTCTTCGCCGACCAGCACTAGCGCCTTGCGCCGAGCTTGATCGAGCGAGATCTGGGCGATCTCGGCGGGCTTCAGTGCGTTCTGGATGAGGATTTGCGGGTCGTCATTCCAGCGGATGATGTCAATGCGCTCGCCGTTGAGTTCGTCGATAATCGACTTGATGCGCGTGCCGCGCACGCCGACGCAGGCGCCGACGCAGTCGACCTTGCTGTCGGTGCTATCGACGGCAAGCTTCGTGCGATAGCCGGGTTCGCGTTCGATGCGACGGATCGAGATCGTGCCATCGGAAATCTCCGGCACCTCCAGTTCGAACAGGGCGCGAACTAGATCGCGGTGGGCGCGGCTCAGGATCACCTTGACACGCGGCCCAATCTTCTTGACCTCAAGGATCATCGCACGGATGCGTTCCCCGGTGTTGTAGCTCTCGCTTCGAACCTTTTCGGCGCGGGGCAGAATGCCCTCGATGTTGCGGCCAAGGTTGACGATCACCGTGTCGCCCTCGAAGCGCTGCACTGTGCCGCTGACGATCTCACCGAGTTTTTGTTCGAACTCGTTGTAGATAACGTCGCGTTCAGCTTCGCGGACGCGAGTCATGATCGCCTGCTTCACCGACATGGCGAAGATGCGACCTTGGTCTGCCATCGAAACGTCGTAGTTGCAGTCGAAGGCGCCGGTTTCGCGGTCAAGGCGCACTTCGACGTCGTCAACGCCGTATTTTTTGGCAAGAGCCTGCAGCATCGCCTGTTCAATAGAGACGATAAGGGATTCCTTATCGATCTCCTTGTCACGGGCGATCGAGTCGATGAAGCGGAGGATGTCTAGGTTGTTGGCCATCGCCAGAGTGGGGCTTTGGGTTCACGATCGTAGCCCGTAGCAGGCAGTGAAAAACCTTAGCCCCGGCTCGCATTTGAGTCGTGGCTGCTGGATCGAGCGATCCTGGCAGGGTTCACCGACCGCCCGGGCTTTGGCTCGGGATGTCTAGTCACCAGGACAAACGAAAAGGAGCGGGTCTCCCGCTCCTCAACATCTGTCTAGATGTGGCCGAGCATGGTAGCCGCGGTTAGTTGAGGGTCAAGGAATGTGCGCGACCGGCCTTGCTTTGCTGCTTCTACGAGTAGGATGTTCGGGTCGCCTTTGGTACCGGTTTGCGTTCGCACAGGTTGTCAATGGGCTCTCCTTCCGCATGTCTTTAGCTGACCTTCAACTCCGGCCATTTTCTTTGCAAGATGCGCCCGCCGTCGCGCGTTGGCTGCGTGGCAAAGGCCTATCGGTGCCGGTTGGCTCCATCGGGGTGCGGTGGGCTGAGCGATTGCTCACGAACCCCAGGGTTCGAGCCTTTGTAGCTTGGTCCGGGAACGTGCGCGTTGGCTTTGCCCGGCTGGATGTCGGGCCTGACCGGGTCGCCGAACTGACCATCACCGTTGCTGCTAGGTTGCAGCGCCGGGGGGTGGGCAGCGCCGTGCTAAAGGCCGTATTGGCGTGGGCCAAGGTAAATAATTTGCGCAAGATTCAGGCCATCGTCGATCGCCAGAACATCCCGGCAATCCGGTTCTTCGTCGAGCATTGCTTTGAGGACCAAGCTGGCGATGTGGCGTTAGCGCGCTTTGTCTATTGGCTACATGGCCCGTGCGCCGAGGTGCTCGATCTGGATGCCTAGTGGGTCTGGCCCGGTTTTTTTGGCGAAGGCGCACTTGCAAGCCGCCTTGGTTCGCTTCGCCTGCTGCAAGGCATCCCATTTTGCTTGGCATCGACCGCCGGATCGAGAAAGCGCCCTCGATACAAGGCGGCACGGCGCGAAAGCTGACTTGAGGTGCTTTGGTGGTCCCGCCACAGTAGCGCAAAGATGTCCGACCCCATTGCAGCGTCCTCGCCGTCTGGTGCCCCGATCCGGCTGAACAAGAAGGCCAGCCAACTCGCGCGTCGCGGTCACCCGTGGTTTTACCGCGATGATCTTCTGCCGGGCGAAGTTTTGCACGCGACCATGGTGCGGGTGGCGGATGTCGAGGGCCGCGATCTGGGGCTCGGATTTACTTCCACGGTGAGCAAGTTGGCGTTGCGGCTGTGTGGCAGCTTTGCCGGTAAAGACGTGCCGGGGCGCGAAGAGTTCTTTGCCGAGCGGCTGCGGCGTGCCGTTGACCGACGTGCGGGAATGCTTGGGCCGATGGACGGGGCGCGGTTGGTGCACGGCGAAAGTGATGGCCTGCCGGGCCTGATCGTTGACCGCTACGGCCCGGTGCTTGTGCTGCAGGTGACGGCGCCGTTCGTCGATCGCTGCCTCGATGCGATCGTGCCGTTCCTTGCGCAATTGCTAAACGCGGAGTGCGTGGTGGCGCGCAACGACGTGAGCGCGCGCAAGCTCGAACAGCTGCCGCAGGAAGTGCAGTTGCTGCACGGCCGCCGCATCACTGAGACGACGATCATCGAGCACGGCATCAAGCACACGATCCGGCCCTTCACTGGCCACAAGACCGGCTTCTATCTAGACCAGCGGCCGGCGCGCGCGTTGGTGCGGGACTTGGCGAAAGGCCGCGCGGTGCTGGACCTGTTTAGTTACCAGGGCGGCTTCTCGCTTGCGGCGTTGGCGGGTGGCGCGCGTTCGGCGCTCGCCGTTGATCAGTCCGAAGATGCGTTGCAACTCGCCCAACAAGGTGCCGAACAAAACGAGCTGCATGGGCTGAGCATTCAACACAGCAACGTGTTCGACTTTCTCCGCGAATTGCGCGAAGGTCCGGCGCGGTTCGATTTGGTGGTGCTCGATCCGCCGGCGTTCGCCAAAAGTCGGCGCGAATTGGACGGCGCGTTGCGCGGCTATCGCGATCTCAATCGGCTGGCATTGCGGCTGCTTACCGAGCACGGCTTTTTGCTGACCTGCTCATGCAGCCACCACGTGACGCTGCCGATGTTCGAAGATCTGGTGCGACAGGCGGCGGCAGGGTTGCCGTTTCGCATTGCACTAAGGCAGCGGCTCGGTGCTGGGCCAGATCACCCAGCTTGGTTGTCGCTGCCCGAGTCGGAATATCTGAAGGTGCTTTTGCTGCAACGGCTCGACTGACGCTAGATTGTTTCTGTAATTGGTCTCCCGCAACGAGGTAATCATGAACTTACGATTGCTAGCTGTGTCTTCTTTGCTGTTCTGCTGCTGGTCGCCATTGCTTGCGCAGGATGTAACACCTGCCGCTGCGCCAGTCCGGATCGGTGGCGCAAAAAAGCCAACGGCACAGCCTGAAAAGCCGGTGTATGACGTAGCTGCCGATGCTCGTCTGGACGTCGCGGCGGCGATTGCAAACGCCAAGCGAGAGAACCACCGCGTGTTGATTCAGTGGGGCGCGAACTGGTGCGGCTTTTGCGTAAAGCTCGCGGGTGCGATGCGTGCGAACGCCGATGTCGCGCGCGAACTGAAGTATGAATACGACGTCGTGCACGTCGATGTCGGTAAGTTCGACAAGAACATGGACTTCGCCAAGGAGCTTGGCGCGGATATCAAGGCGATCCCATACCTGACGATTCTCGATGCCGATGGCAAGGCGCTCGTGCAGCAGGACTCGGAGGTGTTTGAGACCAAGGATGAAAAGGGCAACGGCGGGCATGACGGCAAATTGCTGCTCGCATTTTTGACTAAGAACCAGGCGCCTACGCTCGATGCCGCGGTGGTCCGCCTTGCCGCATTCGCGCGCGCGAAGACGGAGCAGAAGCGCGTGTTTATTCACTTCGGCGCGCCGTGGTGCAGTTGGTGCCACCGCCTTGAGAACTGGCTCGCGCAGCCGGAGATCGCTGCGTTGATCGCCAAGGATTTCGTGGCTGTGAAGATCGACCAGGATCGGATGACCGGCGGTAAGGAAATGCTCGCTGCGGAACTCGAAAAGGCCGGCGTGAAGTCTGGCGGCATCCCGTGGTTCACGTTCCTCGACCTCGATGGCAAGCAGATCATTACGAGCACCAATGCAGGTGGTGCCAATACTGGTTTCCCGAATGCGATCAGCGAGGTGCAGCACTTCGGCGTCATGCTGAAGACCGCGCGCATTCATCTCACGGATGCTGACGTGAAGACCCTGACGGATTCGCTGGACGCGATCCGCCTTGCGGACGAGGCCAAGAAGCCTGCGAAGGCGCGCTGAAAAGCGATTGATGGCCGCGCCAAAAGAGCTTTGCATCCTCGTGAACGGCGAGCCGCGCAGCGTGCCCTCGCCGTCGACCGTGGCAGATCTGGTTTTGTTGCTCGGTATGCAGTCCGCGCAGGTGGCGATCGAACGCAACAAGCAGATCGTGCGCCGTCCTGAGTATGCGACGACGCGGCTCAGCGATGGCGATCAGCTGGAGATCGTCACGTTCTTTGGCGGCGGCTGAGGCGGCCAGGGGTTACCACTGATCGGCCTAGATCATCTGCGCCAATGGATGCTGCAGAAAAGCTAGCGACCCCTCGCTATTGGCCCGCCTTCACGCGGCGGAAGTCGAGTGCGCCAAAGTCAAAGTCGGCGATCGGGCAGTCGATGGAGAATCGGTTTACCTTGCCGTTTGCGTCGAGCGCAAAGGTCACTAGTGCGAACGGCAGGAAGCGATCGGGGAAGTCTGTGCGGAAGGTGTCGTGATGCCAATGCGACAGCGTGCCGAACAGCCGCGTTCGCGACGGCACCAAGGTGATGCGCAATTGTTCGCCATCGATTTCGATCTCGGCCGGGCCGTAGACCGCGTCCTCAAAACGGCCGGCATAAGCCGTGAGCGCGAGGCTTGGCTTCGTGTCCGCGATGCGCTGCTTATTGCGTGCAGCAAGCGCGGCCTGTTCTTGTGCGTGCATTCGTTCTTTGGCTTTCGCGATGCGATCGATGTCGGCATAGCCGTCGCCGCCGGCACGAGCGGTGAGCAGGGCGCGCCGGATCGCTTCATTGAGCAAGCCGTCGTTGGCGTTGTTCAGGACGACGAATGCAAACCTGTCGGCAGGCAACAGCGACACCTTGCTCAAAAAACCGGGCATCCCGCCGTCGTGCTCGACGAGTTTTTTGCCCTGTTCGACACTGAGGAACCAGCCCATGCCATAGGAGCGGAAGTCTGCGGTGCTAGCACCGCTCGCATTGCCTAGCGTCGTGTGCGGCCGCCACATTTCGGCGATCTGCTGCGGTGCGAGCAGCTGCTTGCCATCGTGCTTGCCGTCATTGAGCAGCATGCGCAAAAACGACGTGAGATCGTGCACCGAGGCATAGATCGAGCCTGCCGGCTTGCACGCATTGAAGACGTGGTCCGGTATTTCGATCCCGTCGATATGCGGTAGCGCTAGCTCCGCATCTGCCGGCAATCGCTGCGCACAGGCGCGACTGTCCTTCATGCCGAGCGGTTGCAGCAACTGCTCCTCGACGAGCACTTCAAACGGCTTGTTGGTTATGCGTTGCAGGATCATGCCGGCGACGAGGTACATCAGGTTTTGGTAGCCAAACTGATCACGGAATCGCTGCGTGATCGGCAGCCGGGCCATGCGCTTTACTACTTGGTCGTCGGTGTAGTCGGTGCCATACCAGAGTAAGTCGCCAGCAAACGTGGCTAGTCCACAGTGGTGGCTCAGCAGGTCGGCAATCGTCAGGTGCGCGGTGATCCACGGGTCGGCAAGCGCAAACTTTGGCAGCTTCTCGGCTACCAGATCGTCCCACGCGAGCCGCTTATCCTGCGTGAGCATCGAGATCAGCGCGGCAGTGAAGGCCTTGCTGCACGAGGCAATGTTGAACAGGCTCATCGCGGTCATTGGCGCGCCGGTCTTGCGTTCGCCGAGTCCCAGTTCGCAGAGCACCTCGCCGTCTTGTACGACGGCGAGTGCAAATCCCTTGGGGTGGAATGCATCGAAGGCGCGCTGCGCGATCGCCGTTACTTGTTCTTTAGTCAGCGATGTTGCGGCTTTTGTGCCGGGCGCAAGGGGCGCGGGAGCTTGCGCCGCAGCGGTGAGTGCGAGGCAAAAAAGCCAAGCCGTAGCGAGCAGCCGACGGCTCGTGAAGTTGCGTGTGGACATAGCTGAGGATGCTAGCCGCCCGCTCAATCAGGCAAGCCAAGCGAGACCTGATTCAAAAACAGCGATCGCCGGGGGATCCACGCCTCCTGCTTCAACATATTGGTGGCGAGCTGGGCTTGTTGTCTGGCAAAGGTGCCCGCCCCCCGATGGAGTTCCTCCTTGGGGCTTCGCTGCTGGCGCATTTTTTGGCCGCCACCGGTACGCTTCGGAGCGTCCTTTAGAAGCACCCTCTCGCCACGCCGTGTGCCAACTGGCAACATGGTCCGTCCGCTATGAGCAACTTGGTCGACAAGCCGCTAGTGATCGGCAAGCACGTGTTTACTTCGCGCCTATTTCTCGGCACCGGCAAGTATCCGTCGATGGAGTCGATGGTGGACTCGCTCGCCGTGTCTGGCACGCAGTGTGTCACCGTGGCCGTGCGACGCATGCAGCTTGGCGTGCCATCGGGCAAGACATTGCTCGACTACCTGCCGCGCGACAAATATGTGTTGTTGCCAAATACCGCCGGCTGCTTCGATGCCGACCACGCGATTCGCACCGCTCGGCTTGGGCGCGAACTTGGAATGGGTGAATTGGTGAAGCTCGAAGTGCTCGGCGATCCCGACACGTTGTTGCCCGACCCGATCGGCACGCTGTCGGCCGCCAAAGTGCTGGTCGACGAAGGGTTCGTAGTTCTGTGTTACACCAGCGACGACCCGGTGCTGGCGCGGCGGCTGGAAGATCTCGGCGTTGCTGCGGTGATGCCGGCTGGCGCGCCGATCGGCAGCGGCCAAGGCATTCTCAATCCAAACAACATCCGCATCATTTTGCAGCGTGCCAAGGTGCCGATCATCGTCGATGCCGGGGTCGGCACGGCGAGTGATGTAGCGGTCGCCTTCGAACTCGGCGCGGCAGGTGTCCTGCTCAACACCGGCGTGGCGCTGGCGCAGGAGCCGGTGCGCATGGCGCGGGCAATGAAGGCCGCTGCCGAAGCTGGCCGCGACGCATTCCTCGCAGGTCGAATCGGCAAGAAGCTCTATGCCACTGCGTCATCGCCATCGTCGGGCATCATCGCTGGCGAATGAGCGAACGGCTGTTGTTGCCTTCCCGCGTGCCGCCAATTGTGCGGTTGCTGCTCGCGATGCTGCTGTTTTCGATGGTCAGCACCGCTGTCGTAATGTGCGGCGAACGGTCGGGACTCTGGCCAGCAAACGGCGGCGCACTAGGGCAGGCGGTGGTTGCCGCGGCAGGTGCTCTCACGCTCGTGGCATTTGCGTACGCGGTGCCGCCGCCGGGCGAGCTCTCAACGGGGCTGATGGCAAAGTGCTATGCCCCGCTGCCGTTTGGACCTTTGGCACTGCCGTTTCGCTCGTTGCTACGAGTGACTCTGTTGCGGAGCTACCTGCCGTTTGCCATCGGTTGGTGTGCGTTCACGTTGTGCTACTTAAAAGCAATGTGCATGAGTGGCCACCCGGTCGCCATGCAGCCGATGCTGCTCCTACTGAAAACAGAAGGGCTCACGGAGGAAACGCTGGCGCTGGCGCTCGCTTCAGTCGTGGCTGCGCCGATTGCCGAGGAGTTGTTGTTCCGCGGTTACTTGCTCGGTGCGTTGCTGCCCTTCCTGCCGACCTGGCTCGCATACTGCATCACCGCGGCAGCGTTCGGTTTTGCGCACGGTCCCGACTACGCACTGCCGATCGCGCTCCTTGGGCTCTACTTTGGCTGGCTGCGCCAGCGATACGCGGCATTGTTGCCCTCGGTGCTGGCGCACGCGGTGCACAATGGCCTGATGGTTTGCATCGCGTTACTTTTGCCACGTGCTCTCGACCTGCTCTACTGCCGATGAATAATGCATCCCGCGAGTTTCGGATCTTCCCAGACATGGTCGGCAGGCTGCGCCGTCGCGGCTTGGCGATGATTGCCGATAATGCGACGGTCGTTGGCGATGTGCGGCTTGGCAAAGATGTCGGCGTGTGGTTTTCTGTGACGATCCGTGGTGATGACGAGTCGATCACGATCGGCGATGATTCCAACGTGCAGGACAACACCTGCATCCACGTCGATCTTGGTGCGCCGTTGGTCATCGGTCGCGGCACAACGATCGGCCATGGTGTGATCTTGCACGGTGTCGAGATCGGTGATTACGTGCTGATCGGCATGGGCGCGATCATTCTTGGTGGCGCGCGCATCGGCGAATACTCGTTGATCGGCGCGGGCACCTTGATCAAGGAAAACGCCGTGATACCACCAAGATCCGTGGTGCTCGGCGTGCCCGGCAAGATTGTGCGGCAGGTCACCGAAGCAGAAATGGCGAGCCATCGTTGGCGAGCATTGCACTACGTGGCGCGGGCGCGCAGCTACCTGTTGCCCGGCGATTAGCAGCCGCGGCCTCGCCAGAGCGTGATTTTGCAGGCGTGCAATCCGTAATCAGGCGGCAACACGGTGCTACGAATGTCATTTATCGTTGACCAGAAATGATTCTCGCCCGATGGCATGGCCGTCTCGTGGCGTAGCCGGGCTGGTTACGCGGTCCACCGGCATTGGCATGCTTTGTAGGGGTTACAATGGGTTAGCCAGCTTTTTATTTTCCAGCTTGTTCATTATGAGCCCAAAGAAACACGTCGTCGCATTGTTCTCAGCCATCGCACTCGCCGCTTGTGCTGACCACGGGACCACCAATTCGGTTCTCCCAGTCAGCACTACGGTCACACCTCAGTTTGAAACGCGTACCGAGGTGCCAACGGGCATCAGTTCGCACGCGGACTTTGTGGTGGCGGACTTCAACGGAGACCAGCAACTGGACATGCTTGTTGCGAGCTTGACTGGTGAAGTTCAGGTGCTGCTAGGCAGCAATGGCACCTTCACCAATGGCCAGCAGCTGATGGTTGGCGGCGCGCCAGTGTGGCTCGCTTCGGGCGACATGGATCACGACGGAGACCTTGACGTCATGGTGGTGCGCGCGGACGTTGGCCTGGCAACGGCCCTCAATAACGACGGCCTCGCAAACTTCTCGATCGGTGACTCGGTGCCCGTGGGCTCGGACGCGCTCTCGATCGTGCTCGCCGATGCCAACAATGACGGCGACATGGACGTTGTGATGGCGTGCCTGAATCCGCCGGCAGTCGAATTGTATGTGGGTAACGGCACGGGTCAGTTCGTGCCTGGGACAATACTCCGCATGCTTGGTGGCGGGCGGCCGTTTGCGCTGGCGGTAGGCGACGTCACTGGTGACTTGGTGCCTGACCTAGTTACCGCCGACATCGACGGCGATCGCGTGTTGATCTACCCGGGTGGCGGCACGAGCTTGCTCGACTTCGCAGAGCAGCCGACGGAGCTGCACATTGCTGGTGGCCCTTGCGCCTGCTCGATCGGCGACCTCAACAGCGACGGCGTGCCAGACCTTGCGGTTTCGGCATTCTTCAACAGTCAGCTGGTCGTGGTGACCCAGTATGCGCACCAACCAGGGGAAGCAACGTATACCGCGACCACGGTCCAGCTCGATGGCGCGCCGGCGCTCAGCGTGATCGCGGATGTGACTGGCGACGGCCGCAACGACCTCGTTACTTGTCTTGCGACCCGCGCGACAATGGCAGTGGTGGCGCAACGCGTGGATGGCTCCCTCGCCGCACCCTTCCAACTCGATGCGACCGGCTTCCCACTTCGTGCGGCAGTTGGCGATGTCAACCGGGATGGTCGAATGGACCTGTTAGCGCTGTCGAGCTATGGTGACCGCATCAACCTGTGGCCTGCGCTGCCCGATGGCCGATTGGCCGGTGCGCGCAACTACGACACCGGGCTGCTCTACTCCAACTACGTCGCAGCGGCGGACTTTGACGGCGATGGACGGTCGGATGCAGTGGTCGGCGATAACTTCGATAGCCAGGTTGTGATCATGCAGGCAGGCGCACAGGGCGACTTGCAAGTCACCAAAACAATCAACCTCGGCGCCTTCGTGTTCAACGTGCGCACCATGGACGTCGATCGCGATGGCGACATGGACGTGCTCGTGCCGGTTGAGAATGGTGTGAAGATCCTGCGCAACACAAGCGGGAGCAACGGTCAAAATGACCCAATCAGCTTCGACATCCTGCCGGGCACCGGCGCGAATTCCTACGGCCTTGGTGTTGGACCCTTTGGTGTAGCTGCGGCGGACTTCGACGCAGATGGTCACTTGGACCTTGCGCTGGTCGACTACGCCGATGGCAGCCTGCAAATCATGCGCGGCACCGGCAACTGTAACTTCCTGCCCCCGGACCAGATCTTCGGTGTCGGTGGTGGCCCGGTCGATGTTGTCGCCGCGGACTTCAACGGCGACGGCAAGCTCGACCTCGCGATTTCGCGGGAACACCTCGCAGATATCCTGGTGCTGCAGAACGATGGCTTGGGCAACTTCTCGGTGCAGGTCAGCCTGCCGGTCGGCGCCGCCCCGAACTACCTGCTCTCTGCGGACTTTAACCGCGATGGCCGCGCTGACCTGATCGTCAGCAATGGCGATGCTGGGTCGATCACCGTGCTGTCGGGCGAAGAGGGTGGGTTTTTGAGTGCGGAGTATCCGGCGGGCCGGAGCCCGACCGCGCTTTCGGTGAAGGATCTGACGGGCGACGGTCGCGAAGACATCCTGGTTACCTCGCTCGAAGATGGCAACTACCGCTTGCTGGTGAATGACCGCAATGGCAACTTCCCTAGCGTCTTCCAGTTTCCTGGATCGCTAGGTGCGACCAGCGGCGCGCTTGGCGATATCGATGGTGATCAGGATCTCGACCTGTTCATCGCCAACCTGCTCTCGAACCGCTTGTCGGTGGTTAAGAACATCAGTCGCTGAAGTATGGATCGTGCGCGTGCAATGGCGCGCGCACGGCCCTTGCGCCCTAAGCTTCTACGCCAATGACGATCGCATCCGGTCTCCAAGGCGTGATCCTTGCCGCAGGCAAGGGGACACGCATGCGCCCTTTCTCTGAGCGCTGGCCAAAGCCTTTGCTGCCGGTGCTCGGCAAGCCGCTGCTGGTCTACCAGCTTGAGATGCTTGCCAAAATCGGCGTGCAGGATGTGGTGGTGGTGATCGGCCATCTCGGACATGAAGTAGTGCGCACGATTGGTGATGGCAGTCAATACGGCGTGCGCATCCGCTACGTCGAGCAGGAGGAGACGCTGGGGATTGCACACGCGGTGAGTCGTCTCGAACCGCATGTCGACAAGCCGTTCTTCTTGTTTTTGGGCGATATCTACTTTGGCACGGCAGATCTCGCGGCGATGGCAGAACCGCTGCGCACCGGTCGCGCGCATGGCGCGCTGGCCTGCAAGCGCGAGCCAGACCTCGCAGCGATCCGGCGCAACTTCATTTTGTTGGTTGGTGAATCTGGCTACGTCACGCGTGTCGTTGAGAAGCCGCGTCACCCGCGCACCGACCTGAAGGGCTGCGGCATCTATTTGTTTGATCTATCGTTCTTCGATGCCGTACGCCGCACGCCGCGTACCGCAATGCGCAACGAGTATGAGATCACCGATGCGATTCAGATTTTTCTCGACGATGGCTACAAGGTGGTCGCTTCCGAAGTTGTCGTCGACGATGTCAATGTCAGCTACCCAGCCGACCTGCTCGACCTCAATCTGAAGATCCTGTCGCAGCAAGCGCTGCCCAACTGGATTGCGCCGCGCGTGAACGTGCATCCGGGCAGTTTGCTCGATCGCACGATCGTGATGGACGGCGCTGAGATCGGCGAGAATGTTGCGTTGACGGAGTGCCTCGTGTTTCCGGGCACCAAAGTGCCCGCAGGCCGCGTGCGTCGGCGCACGATTTTCACGCCGGATGCAGAGATCCGGTGTAGCGAAGGCGAGTAGGCAATCGCAGCGAACGCATGGCCCTTCGTTTGGCGCGTTGATTCGCAACGGCCTCGCGGCCACGCTTGTGGGTCGAGGTAATGCCATGCTGAGTCACGCTGTGTTGCTGCCCTTGGTTTGCTCGGCCAGTTTGATTGCGCAGGAGCTCGTGCTCACCAATGCGCAGGTCTATACTGGCACCGCGCAAAAGTGGGACGGCCCCTTGGTCGTCAGCGATGGCCGGATTGCCGCGCGCGGCACCGCAGCACCTGCGGGTTGCGAGACGATCGATCTGCATGGCGCCTTTGTGATGCCTGGATTGCAGGATGCGCACGGGCATCTGCTGTCGCTCGGCGACTCGCTCGAGCAGGTCGACCTGTCCGGCACGAAGAGTTACGAAGAAGTAATTCTGCGCGTGGCCGCCGTAGCGAAAAAGAAGGCGCGCGGGGAATGGGTGATCGGCCGCGGCTGGGACCAGAATCTGTGGCGGTCGAAAGATCTGCCGCATCACTTCGACCTGTCGATGGAGATCCCAGACCATCCGGTCTGGCTGCTTCGAGTTGATGGCCATGCGGCGCTGGCAAACCTGGCTGCGTTGCGCGTTGCGGGGATCTCTGCCGACCTTGCCAATCCGAGCGGCGGCGAGAT
Organism: Planctomycetota bacterium; assembly: GCA_014192625.1. Lineage (GTDB taxonomy): Bacteria > Planctomycetota > UBA1135 > UBA1135 > UBA2386 > BJHM01. Next base: position 53,210 of record BJHM01000014.1, on the reverse strand, counting down.
CTTGAAGGATGAGGACGGCGAGCTTACCGGCGTATTGATCGACAGTGCGATGTCGTTGGTGTCGTTGCCGGAGTCGACGACCGCAGTGGTGCAGCGTCGCCTGCTGCTCGCGCAGGAGGAATGTTTTCGATACGGGATCACTTGCGTTCACGATGCCGGCATTACGCGCAGCGAGTTCGAGGAGTTGCAGTTCTTGCACAAGGCGGGCAAGTGGCGGCTGCGGGCCTACGAGCTGTATTCTGCGGACCAGCTCGAGGCGATTGGCAAAGGCCCGTGGCGGTCAAAGGATGGGTTGTTGCAGGTGCGCGCCGTGAAGGCGTATGCCGATGGTGCACTGGGATCGCGCGGCGCAGCACTGCTCGAACCCTATGCCGATCGGCCCAGCTATCGCGGCCTGTTCCTGTCGACCGAGCCGGGCTTGCGACAGCTCGCGCAATTGTGCGTGGACTCCGGCATGCAGATCTGCGTGCACGCGATCGGGGATGCTGCCAACCGCATGGCGCTCAATGCCTTTGCCACGATCAAGGTGACAGGCGATCGTTCTGCGCTGCGTTGTCGCATCGAGCACGCGCAGGTGGTGGCGAAGCCCGACTTCGCGCGATTCGCCGAGCTCGGTGTGCTGCCGTCAATGCAGCCGACGCATTTGACCAGCGACATGCCGTGGGCGATTGTCCGGCTCGGACCCGAACGGATAACGGGTGCCTACGCCTTCAAATCATTCCTGCTGCAAGGCCTGCCGGTCGCATTCGGCAGTGACTTTCCGGTCGAAAGCCCCGACCCGCGACGTGGCATCTATGCGGCGGTGACGACTCGTCCGTTCGAAGGTGGCGAGCCGCTGCGCCCGGATCAGCAACTCACCCGCGAGCAGGCGTTGCGTGGCTTTACGCTCGATGCTGCCTACGCCATGTTCGCTGAGCCAGAACTCGGCACCATTGCAGCGGGCAAGCTCGCCGATTTTTCAGTGTTCGATCGCGATCTACTGAACTGCCCTGAGCGAGAGTTGTTGTCGGCCAGCGTCGTGCTCACCGTCATCGGCGGGCGTGTGGTCTTCCGAGCCGGCAAGCGCTAGAACGCATGAATGCTGCCTGCCACCGCTAGCCTGCCCTATACCGAAAAGATCGCCTTGCTGCGAGCTCATCTGGAGTCGCTGCCAGGCGCAGTGGTCGCGTTCTCAGGTGGTGTCGACAGCACCATGCTGCTGCAGGTCTGTCATGCGGTGCTCGGCGATCGTGCGGTGGCAGTCACCGCGGACTCGCCGTCGTTGCCGCGCGTCGAACTCGCCGAGGCAGTAGCGCTCGCGCGTGAGATTGGCGCACGGCATGTAGTTCTGCCCACCAACGAGCTAGATCAAGAGAGCTACCGACAAAACGCGAGTGACCGCTGTTACCACTGCAAGCAGGCGCTGTTTGTCACCGTTGCAAAACGGCGTGCTGAGATCGCACCGTTGGCCTGGCCGGTTTTGTATGGCGCGATCATCGACGACCTCGGCGACCATCGCCCGGGCCAGAAAGCCGCCGCTGAGCACGGTGTGCTCGCGCCGTTGATCGACGCTGGTTTCTGCAAAGTGGATGTCCGGCAATACAGCCGTGAGCAAGGTTTGCGCACGGCTGACAAACCGAGCTTTGCCTGCCTGTCTTCGCGCGTGCCATACGGTACGCCGATCGACGCGCCGCTGCTGTCGCGCATCGAACGCGCGGAGCAGGTGCTGCGCGAGCAAGGGTTCTTGGTGTTTCGTGTGCGGCACCACGGGGATGTCGCGCGACTGGAATTGGCCGCCGATGAGATCCCGCGCGCGATTCTACTGCGCGAGTCGTTGGCATCTGCAATCAGGGCCACTGGCTATGTGCACGTGACCCTCGACTTGCTCGGTTACCGCAGTGGTTCTTTGAACGAGGTGCTCTCATGAAACATGCTTTGCTGCTGGCGATATTTTTGTTCAGTAGCCCGTTCCTCGTCGCGCAGGGGGAGCAGGTCATCACTGCTGCGCGGGTGAAGGAAACCGTGTCTTGGCTCGCCAGCGATGAGCGGTTGGGCCGCGACACGCCGAGCCCGGGACTCGAAGCCGCCGCTGATTGGATTGGCGCGCGCTTTGCCAAGGCGGGACTTGAACAAGTGGTCAAGGACTCATGGTTTCAGGTCTATTCGCTGCCCGGCGTGGAGATCGATTCCACCACGATTTCGCTTTCGGTCCGGATGACGGTGGGCGACAAGACCACGACGTGCACGCTGAAGGCGGACGAGGACGTTTGCATCTTGCGCGCTGGTGAGGCAGCAGGTGGTCAGGATCAGGAGGCGACCGTCGCCTACGCCGACGATCCGCGCATTGAGCGCCTGTTGTTGGCAGGCGGCAGTCGGCGACCGACAGTGCTCGAAGTCCCAGCGGATCATGCGTCTTTTGTTGCCGCGAAGGGCAAGCGCTGCGTCTTGAAGGCACGGTTGCTCGGCAGCGCGCCAGTGTTCCTAGTGAAGCAGGGGTTGTTGCCTGCTGGCGTGGAAACCGCGCAATACTTCGTCAACTGGTCCGCACCGCAACCGGCTGCTATCGACATTCCGTTGCGCAACGTCGTTGCCTGCATCCGCGGCGCAAGCAAGCCGGATGAATATGTAGTTGTATCGTCGCACTACGATCACATCGGCACGGGCCGCGCAGTTGATGGCGATGGGATTTACAACGGTGCCGACGACGACGCATCGGGCACCACGGCGGTGATTTTGCTGGCCGAAGCCATGGCGCGTGGCCCAACGCCCGCGCGCACGGTGGTGTTCGTCTGTTTTTCTGGCGAGGAGAAGGGACTGCGCGGGTCTGCCGCGTTTGCAAAAGCGCCACCGGTGCCGCTTGCAAAAGTTGTCGCCAACGTCAACATCGAGATGATCGGCCGGCCTGAGCCTGGCAAGGAACATTCGGCGTGGATCACGGGGCATGAGTATTCAGACTTCGCCGAGATCGCCAGTGCGGCATTGCAGAAGGCGGGCATCCAGACGATCGATTTTGCGATGGCCAAGCAGTTGTTCGGTGCGAGTGACAACATGTCGCTCGCTAGAGAAGGCGTGGTGGCGCACTCGATCAGTGCTGGCTCCCTGCACAAGGACTACCACCAGCCGTCGGATGATGTGAGCAAGCTCGACATCGAGCACATGACGGCGGTGATCCTTGGGCTAAAAGCAGTGGTGCGCGAGTTTGCGGATCGCCCGGATCGCCCGAGGTACAACGAGCAAGGCCTCGAGCTGCTAGGCAGCACTAAGCCGCGCAAGTAGCAATCGCGCGGCAGGCAACGGCTTGCCGTGCTGACAAGCCCGCTCTGTGCGCGAGTGCCGCGTTGCATCGTGCGCGAGTGCTGCATTGCAAGGTGCGCGAGTGCTGCATTGCATCGTGCGCGAGTGCCGCATCGCAAGGTGCGCGAGTGCTGCATTGCAAGGTGCGCGAGTGCTGCATTGCAAGGTGCGCGAGTGCTGCATTGCACCGTGCGCGAGTGCCGCGTTGCATCGTGCGCGAGTGCCACGTTGCAAGGTGCGCGAGTGCCGCGTTGCATCGTGCGCGAGTGCCGCGTTGCATCGTGCGCGAGTGCCGCACTGCACCGTGCGTGAGTGCCGCGTTGCAAGGTGCGCGAGTGAGAAGGCGGCTCGCGATGGGGCGCTTTAGTCGAGGTCGAAGGGGCGCCGCAGTTTGTCTGCGGGTGTCTTCTTCGTGTCGCCCTTGGCCTTGCGCAGCAATTCATCGAGCCGCTGGTCTTGCTTTTGGTGATCCTGCTTGGCGTTGTCGAAGACGTTGTCGAGTCGCTTGCTTTCGTGCTGTTGCGCGGCAAATAACGAGTCGATGCTTTGATTGCCCTTGGCTTCGGTCGGGATCACGGCGCGCGCCTTGCCAGAGTGCGTGTCGAGTTCGATTTGCTTGCTGCAGCAGGGACAGGAGAACAGGAATACGTCTTTTGCCATGGAAGTTGCCGGTCAGATGCGCGCCGGAGGAGGTGGAACGGTATCTTCCCGCACCTGCTGCCGCCGGTCGAGCCTCCGTAGGTGCCGAGTTGGTGGCACTGTCCGCCGAAATCCGTGACTCTCGACCCGCGATTGCCCATTTCAGGAACCAACCCCCGCGTGCTGCGTTCCTCGCCCCGTCCACGTATGACGCTAGATACTGCGAGCAACCATGTCCCCGCGGATCCAACAGCAGAACTGGTGCAGCGCGCAAAGCTCGGTGACCTCGAAGCGTTTGCCGAACTCGTTCATGCCTTTCAGGGCAGGATCTTTCGTGTGATCGCCACTATTTTGCCCAGTGATCGAGCCGTTGCGGAAGACCTCTGCCAAGAAGTCTTCCTGCGGATGCATCAGGCGCTGCCTTTGTTTGATGGCAGCGCCAGGTTTTCCTACTGGGTCCACACGGTCGCTACGAACCTGGCGATCTCCGAGTATCGAAGTCGACGGGCGAAGCAGCGGGGCCGCAGGACGTTGTCGATCGATGTGCGCGGCGATGGGGCAGCCGATGGCGCTGGATCAAATATCGAACTGACCGGCCGCGAACGCAGCCCGGTAGAGACGGCCGCCAACGGCGAGCTTGCCGATCGCGTGCGTGCCTGTGTGCGTGCGCTGCCAGATGAGTTTCGCGAGGCGGTGGTGCTCTGTGACATGGAGTTGCTTTCCTACGAGGAGATCGCAGCCGTGCTCAGCGTCCCGATCGGCACAGTGCGTTCGCGGATTCATCGCGGTCGCCTGTTGCTGCAGGAGCAATTGAAGGAGTTCCTGTCATGAATCGTTCCGGTCAACCAAGCGGTGATAAATCCAGCGGTGATAAATCCAGCGGTAAAGAACTCAGCAGCGGTGATGAACGCATTGCCGACTGGTGCGACGACCGCTTGCCGCCGCGCGAACGCAGTCGCTTTGAGGCCGAGTTGCGCGTCAACCTGCGGCTCCGGACAGAAGCCGAGGCCTACCGCCGCATGGTTGGCGAGGTGCGTGCTTCATTGACTGGCGGCGATGAACCTGTGGATCTAACGGGCCGTGTGCTCGTGGCAATCCAGCAGGGTGCGGCAAAGAAGTCGCCGATCCGCAGCCAGCACTGGAGCCGTCCTGCATTGCTTTCGAGCGCCATGGTCGCAGCCGCGGCGTGGTTGCTGTTGGCGTTGCTGGGTCGTCTGCAGCCAAATGATGGGGCATCGGATGGCGGCAAGCAACTTGCGCAGGCTAAGTCGAAAATGGCAGCGAGCAGCGCGGCAGATGGGGCAGAAAAAGCCATTGCTAGGGCTGCGCCAGCTGCGCCACTGAAGGACTCCGCTCCGTTACTGCTGCCGGACGGTTTTCGTGATCGTCGCGGTGCGGTTCCTTTGGTGCAAAGCTCCGTGATTCCGCAGGTGACCCTGCTGCGGCCAGCCGTGGCACTGAGTGCCGACCATGCAAAGAACAGCGACCGCAGTAAGGCGGTGCAAGTCCCGTTCGACCCGGCGCGCATCGCTGGTCCGCTGCGTGTGCAGGCGCTCGCTGGAGTGCCGATCACAGTTGGCGAGGCGGATAAGGGCTACGCGCTTGGCTCCGCGGCGGAATCTGGCATGGCATGGCTGCTCGAAGGCACGCAGGCGGAGTTGGAAGCCTTCCTAGCGCAGCTTGGTGAACTCGCGCGCGAACGTGGTTTTGAATGCCGCAACGATGAGGCTGAGCCGGCATCGGTGGCGGTGATGGAGTCGCTTCCCGAGTTGATAGAGCAGGGTGGCAAGTTGGTAGAGCAGGGTGGCAAGCAGCGAGACTCCAAGGATGACAAGGCGCAAACCCTGCAACCGGGGGGGGGAAGTGGCACTGCTGCGCAGGCTTTGCCTACGGGTAGCGCGTCTGCTGGTGAGCCGCGACACCGTCTGGTGCTCGTGGTTCGCGATCAGCCGCCAGCTACCGGAAAGTAAGGCGCACTTTCGCCTGCGTTACTGCATCGCCTGCGTTACTGCATCGCCTGCGTTACTGCATCGCCTGCGTTATGTTTGCGGCACTAGTTTTTGCCGTGCAGCAACTTCACAGGGAGGCCCTGCGCACTGGCATCCTGCCCATTGCTAACCTGCGTGCCGGTCTTTTGCGCCGTGTGGGTGAAGACCTCGCCAAGTTGCAGCTCGCCTTGGATCTGTTGTCCGTGCAAGTGCATTACGAGGAGTCGCGTTTTTGCCGGGGCTTTTTGTAAGACCACCGACACGCGCGTCCAGCCATTGCCGTTGGCCGCGGTGGCCTGCCAATCGGTAGTGGCAGGTGAGCGATCTGCAGGCGAATCGAGGTTGCCGCGGTCGACGAAGAGATCGCAGACAACGCCGTCCTGCGCGAGGCCGCGCACCGCTAGGTAGCGTGCGCGGCGCGGCACCATTGGCGACAGGCAAAGCCAGTCCTCAGCGAGCCCGGGGCCTATGGCGAGCCGTTGGCCGGTCAGCGCGTGGATTACTGCATCGACGGCGGCGCCGGTAGCAAGCGGATCCAGTTCGCCATTGCTTTGGAACGTCGCATTCGGGGTGGCCGCGAACAGCACAGCATTGATCGCATCAGCCCGCGTGCTTTGCTCAAACTCGGTGCGCGCCACCAGTGAATAGATCGGCAGCATCGCCGCTATTGGCGGATCGAGTAAAGTTGCGGGTTCTCTGCAGAGGCTGCGCAGAATCGTGTGGACGTTGCGGTTGGTTTTTTCGCCACTGGTCAACAGCCAACCAGTCCAACATGGCAGCAGTGCAGCAACGGCGCTAGCTGGGGTAAAGCGACCCTGCGACTCGTTCCAGAAACGACTTTCAAGTCGCTGCAATGCACGCAGTGTGCGTTGTGTCCAAGCGCTGCCAGCGGACGGGGAAGGTGCTTTGTGGCGCCACGCGTCGGGCGCTGCCAGCCGGTCCAATGTGTCGAGCATTGCACCCATTGTGCCCAGCGCATGAACACACAAAAGGGCTTCGGCAAACGGCACATCGTCGGCAAATGCCATGGCTTCCGCATGTGCGGCATTTTGGATGAGCCGTTCGCGATGCTCGAGCACTGGGGTTTTGTCGCAGGTTGCTCGCAGATAAAAACCATGCTGCAGGATCGTCCAGCAGTCGCTCGCCAAAGCACTTTTTGTGGTGCTGCTTTCTTCTGTTGGAGTGAGCAGCTCGCGCGCCGCGTCGTACAGGCCAAAGCGTAGAAACGAAAGCAGCGGTCCGGTCCGCTCGCACATGGGCAGCAGTGTGTCGTTGCTAGTCACATAGCCGTAGCCGATGGCGCGATGCGCGAGCAGGGTCGCGGTTGCATCGCGCACGAAGTCGAGCAGCGGTTCCTGGTCGGCATCGAGCGTGAGTTGCACCTGCGTTCGCCAGCGGGCGTGCGCTTGCGAAAGTGCTTGCAGCGTGGCTGTGAAGAGCTCCTTTGGCGCGCCCTCGTCAGCAGGCGTGATGGCGATCGCAAAAGTGGCGACGGTAGATTCTCCCACCACCTGTCTCATCACCGTGCTGCGCAGTCGTGCGTCGTCGATATCTACGAACAGCGTAAGGCCGCTGCTGTCGCTAAACGATTGCGCGCTGGCCTCGCACCATAGCCAAAGGGCACCGTCGGCAACCGCGGCGGCGGTGCGGAGGCACAGGCCATCGCTGCCCGTCTGTTCGCGAACCAGCACGTCACTAGCACGCAATCGCCGCAGGCGCGTAACGGGTAGCAGGCAGGGTGCGCCATCGTGCATGAGGCGCAGGGATACCTGCGCGTGCATCGGTGAAGTCGCGAGGGAGTGCAACCCAATCGCATTGGCGCGATCGCCGCCCAAGGACAGTCGCACGATGCCGTCGCCGCTGGCAAACTGTGGTGCGGCCGCGTCCGACGCACCGTCAAAGCCAAAGCTGGAAGTCGGGCCAAAGTCTGGCATTCCCAACGGCAACGGCACCTGACCACTGGCAGGCACATGTTCTTCTGCTGGCAACTGGCCGCTAGCAGGTAGGGCTAGTGACCAAAGCAGTAAGAAGGCGACGAAGGCGAGGCGCATTGCTGCGAGGGGAACTGCGCGGCGAGGTTCCGCCGTTGAGGCAGATTTATTTTTGTGCTGCGCAAGTTCGGGTAGAACGAAACGCTTGGATTCTCGGCAGCGCACCCAACGAGCGGTCTGGTTCAGCCTTTTCGCTACGTCGATGGGGCTGATGGCATTTCTGCCAGAACTGACCTTCTATGTCGGCCAGCGTTTCAAGATTACGGACCCCGACGAACTGACTTTTTGGGGTGGCATGATCTACGGTGCCGCGCCATTTAGTGCCGCACTCGCCGGGCCGATTTGGGGCGCGCTCGGCGATCGTCGCGGCCGTCGGCCGATGGCGATTCGCGCCAACTTGGCGATCGCTGCCATCACGCTGTTGATGCCGTTCGCTGCTTCGCCGGGTTGGCTGTTGTTCTTGCGCGCATTGATGGGGGTGCTGGCAGGCTACGTGGCGCCCGCGATCGCCATGGTCTCGTCGCACGCGGCTCCCGAGCGGCACGGACGCACGATTGCTTGGCTGCAAGTGGCGATGGCGATGGGCAGTTTTGCGGGGCCGCTGCTCGGCTGGCTGGTGGCACTCGGCGTTACCAATGCGCTGCCGGCCGATTTTGCACCCTGGTGGGGGCGCGCGTCGTGCTTTTGGATCACCACGGTGCTGTCCCTGATCGGCGCCTTCTTGCTGTGGCGCTATGCCACCGAGGAGCGAAGGCCACCCCGTGCGCAGCAGGTGCCGTTCGTGCGCGAACTTTTGCTTGGGATCCGTCAGCTACTCGGGAACCGCGTGTTCGCGTGGCTGCTCGTGCTCGTGTTGATGCTGCGGCTCGGTCAGAACATGCTCGAGCCGTTCGTCGCGCTGTTCGTGCGAGAACTCGGCCCGATCGAGGCACTCAATTGGCTGATAAAAGGCGACGAGCAGATTCTGTCGCTGACGGCGAGCCTCGCGTTCTCTGTGCTGGCGGTGGCGCAATGGGTGTGCACGCCTTTGTGGGGCCGACTGTCGGATCGTTTTGGCCCGCTGCGCTGCCTTGCGTTTGTTGGACTGTTGCTCGGGCTTTTGCAGATCGGCACAGCATCCGTCCAGGGGATTTACTCGTTCATGTCGTTGCGAATCCTCGCGGCGTGCGTGATGGCCGGGTCGATGACATTGTCCTACGCGGCCGCCAGCAAGCGCGTCGACGAAGGGCGGCGCACACTCGCATTTGCAATGGTGCAGAGTTGTATGCAACTTGGGTTTGGCTGCGGCGGCATGCTTGGCAGCGCGATCAGTCGCATCGGCGCCACTGCTCTGCATCCCAACCTGCGCTTGCCGTTCGTGGTCGCTGGTTTGCTCTGCATCACCGCCGGCATGTCGATGTTCGCGTTGCGACGTAGATCCTTATCCACTGCGCGCGCAGCACCGCTGCCAGAGACGATCGACCTGTCATAGCGGCGGTTCGCCGCGAACAAGTATCGGCAACTGAGACCGCGTCGGATGCTCTGCAGGCGCGATGCGAACTGCTGGCGGTTGCCGGTTTGGAACGCCACGCAAGCGAGCCAGCTCCGGTGGCGCAGACTCGAAGTGCCAGGCGCGTTTTCGCGCGACGCCTGGTTTGTCTGCGCGCCGCTGATTCAGCGCGAAGTGTTCGTGCCCGCAAAACGCAGGCTCGCTTTTGACGACCGGCCAAACCGGCAAGAGACCAAAGGCAACCTCGCTCGGATCTATCTTGAGCAGGCGCACGCCTAACTTGCTGTCCTCAGGCAAAAGTTGCGCTTGGTGCACGGATCCGTCGTAGAGCACAACGCGGGTCCGACCTTTTTGCAGGAGCACTTGATCGAGCAAAAGGATGTGCCCGGTCGTCGTGCGGGGTCTTTCTGCTATCGTTTGCCGCCATGAGCATATTGATCGTTTTGCGTGGCCGCAGTGCTACGCATCCGATCCTCGTCGCCGCAAATCGCGATGAGCGGCTCGATCGCAAGGCTGCGCCACCTGGACTGTGGGTCGGGCAGCAGCGTCTTTTGCTGTCGCCGCGCGACCGTGTGGCGGGCGGCACATGGCTTGCAATCCGCGATCACGGCTGGTTCGCTGGTATCACCAACGTGGCTTCTGCGCCCCTGCCAAAAGACGCGGCAACGCGTGGCGACCTGCCTCACCTGGCGCTTGACGCTGGCGACCTCGACGCTGGGGAACGGGCGGTTGCTGCTGCGATCGCTACGCGGCGCTATGGCGGCTTCCAGTTGGTGATCGCATCGCCGACGCAGATGATCGTGCTGCGTTATGACGGCACTCACTTGCAACGGATCGACTGGCACGACGAACTACTTCTGATCAGCAATGACCATGCCCCAGGACAGCTCACGTTGCGCGGCCTTGAGCAGGCGCTCGCTGGTGCTGCTGTCGATGCCGAGGCGCAGCTTGAACGGCTGCGTACATTGCTGCTCGATGGCGGTTTTTTCGGCGGGCACGCGGTGCTCAATAAGGGCCTTGAATATGGCACGGTCTCGTCCTCGTTGATCGCCGTGCCGGCATCCGCCCCACACGCGCTGATCTGGCGCTACGCAGCGGGCGCGCCGGATCAAACCCCGTATCAGAACTACGGCAACCTGATGCGCCGCTTGCGCGAAAAAAGCACTCTGCCGAGTGACCGCAAGCCCCAAGGCTGAGTTGCGAGGCGCGGCGAAGTCCTGCGCTCCTTCGCGGCCGCCGCATCGCATTGCTCAGCCCCGCCGTGGCGGGTGTTGCACCTAAAAGCGCCGCGCCGCGTCAGCGAAACTTCGCGAGGTTTTGCTGCGCGTCGAGCTTCGACTGGGTCGCTTGTTTCTGCTGCAGTTCGGTGGCGTTTGGGTTCTGGAGCATCTGGTCGGCGAGCTTTTTGGCTTGCTGGTAAAGCTGCTTTGCGCGCACGAGGTTGTCGGTGGACGGCAAGTGGTATTGCAGCACCACGGCGAGGTCGTTGCACAATTGCGCCGAGTCTGGCTCCTTTTCCAGCGCATGTTCGTAGGCGGTGACCGCATCGGGAAAGCGACCGGACTCACGGCACAAGAACGCATAGTTGTTCCATGCGTCGGCCGAATCGCGCAGTGCCGCGACCACGTGGTTGAGGTCGCGGCTGTTGTCCAGGTTGTTGTTGTGGTAGGCGCGGTTGGCGAGCGATTGCACTAGCTGGCCCAACTCCGCGCGCGCCGCTGGCTCCTGCTTCCGCAACTCGTCAGCAAACGTCGTGGCGGAGATTCCGGCGTAGCGGCCAAGCAGCATTTCTGCAGCGTCGAGATCGCCTTGGTAGGACGCTGAAAGCCCAGCCCAATAATAGGCGTTGGTGTATTCGCGGTTGTCGGCGGCGACTTGCTCAAAATTGGTGCGCGCAGCGGCCCACTGTTTTTCATCAAAGCACGCGCGCGCGACATACCAAACGAGGCCCGCGGCGAGTTTCTGGTCGGCATCCGTGCGCTTGCGATAGCGCATCAGTGTCGATTGGTAAAATGCGAGGCGCTGCGCCTTGGTCACGTTTTGCTCGATCCAAGCGTGATCCACGCGCGCCAATGGATCGGCGCGCAATGCTTCGCCCCAGTGGGTGAGTGCCGCATCGAGCTCTTTGTCCAAGACGGCGATTTGCGCGAGCGAGATTTGTGCGAAGGTGCGTGCGGGATCCAACTCTGATGCGGCCTGAAACTCGCGCTTTGCGCGTTGTCGTTGCGCGTCGATCGCCGTCACCAACACTGCGCGCTCGGCATCGCTCAACGGCGTCGAGATGGCCGCAAAATCGACTTTCTGCTGTTTGAAGCGGTCGAATGCGATCTGGCCAGCGAGCACGTGAGCACCGGCGTGCTTTGGGTGCGTTTGAACGGCCCGCTCAGCTGTGCTTGCCGCACCAGAAAAGTCGCCGAGGCCGTAGCGCGCTTGCGCGAGGATCAGCTGGGCATCGATCTGATTGGCATCAATCCCAAGCACTTCCTCTGCCAGGTGGGCAGCGTCTTCGTAGGCGAGCTTTGGGTTGAGGCCACCTTGGTCCCCCTCGGCCTTCAGCAAAAACGTGCGCGCCAGCATCGCCGTCAGATCGAGGACCCCTGGGAATGCGTTGCGCTGTTGCAGCAGCAACTCGATCGCGTCGTTGAATCGGCCACTGCGACCAAGGCACCTGCCCGCAGCAATCGCCCACTCGGCGCGCAGCGGGTCCTTTTGCATCAGCTTCTGGTAGTGGTCGGCGGCTTCGGCGTAGCGGCCGAGGTTCTCGGCGGCGGCGGCACGTTCGCGCAGTAACGGATCCTGCGCCGGTTGCGCGCCGGGTTGCTGTGTTGCAATCGGCTGGTTTTCAATCGGCGGCGATTGGGTGGTGCACGAAGTGGCGCTCAGAAACGCCGCGAGCCACAGTGAGCGCACGGTCATTTGCCCTTAGGCGGCAGCAGTTTTTCGGCGGCGAGCAGGTGGCTTCGTGCGCCGGGGCGGCTTGCACCTGGGTAATGCTGCTGGCTTTTCTGCGCCGCAGCTTTGGCGGCGGCCCCGTCCTTACTGTGCTTTAGATGCCAGAGTGAAAGGTTCTCCAGGCAGTCACCGATCGCCTCGTCGAGATCCTTGTGCTCTTGTGGTTTGTCGGCGCCGATCGCCGCCAATTGCTGCTCGCCATCCTTGATCGCCGTATCGAGCATCTGCCTGCTCTGATCCCAGTCACGATTGAGATGGTAGATCGCGATCAGTGCCGTGTCGTTGCAGAGGCGGACGTTGCCAGGGTCGAGCAGGTGCGCGCGGCAGTAGGCCTTGTAGCTCTGCTCATACAAAGCCCCAGCTTCCTTCGCCTTGCCGTCGCGTTCGAGCAAGTTGCCATAGTCGCGGGCAAACAGTCCGGAGTTGTTGAGCAGGTCGAGGTCGCCGCTTGCCGCATCCGACGCAGCGCGGTAGATCGCTTCGACGCGCGCCAGATCCTCTTTGCGGAAGTATTTGTCCGCCACGCGCTGGATACCCAGCTTGGTCGTCTCGCTGAGGCCAAGGTCATCCGTGATGCGACTCGGGTCCGTCGTGCAGGCTTGTAGCAGCCACTTCTGCGCGTCGTCATAGTGGTCCATCGTGTAGGCAAGGTTGCCTTTCTTGCCAAGGCAGTAGGCGATCCACTGCTTGCAACTTGCCGCGTAGTCCTTGTTCTTTGCCTCTGACTTGGCGAAACATTCGCGCGCGCGATCGAGTTCGGCGAGTGCCTCATCGTTGTTGCCGGCAGCGCGCAGGTCGCCTGCTGCGAGGTAGCGAGCTTTGCCAAGAAACCAACAGCCGGTCGCATCGTCGCGGGCCTTCAGGGCGGCGACTGCGGCGCTGGATTGGCCCATTTGCGCGGCGGTGTCGATGATCTGGGAGAGCAGGGCTTGATCATCTGGTGTCTTTGAAAGCAGGCGGGCGTAGATGCCGACTGCTTCACTAGAAGAGCCAGCCTGTTGCTCGGTAGCAGACCAGGTGCGACGCAGTTCGGTAGTGAGGCTGTCCTGTTGTTCCAGGTAGCGGAACGACATGCGGGCCTCATCCATCAGGGCCTTCGGGTCCTTGCCCTCGCTTTTCAGACTAAGGGCAAGCCGGGCCGCTGCGTTGGCGCGCAGCGTATGCGCTGCGTCGAGCTCTTGGAGCTTGCCGCCGCCGTTGGACTGCAGCAACAACAACAGTGCTGAGATCGTCTTCGCCGCTGCCGCGAGATCGCCCTTGTCGTATTGCGCCTCGGCCAGCATTTGCCGAGGTGCGGTGCCCTTGTCGTTTAGTGCCACGGCTTGCTGCAGTGCAACCACCGCGTCTTCAAACATCAGTTCCACGCCCTTGCGCTTTGCGTCGCGGGCCGCGCGTGCGTAGCGCAGGCTGTAATCACCGCGCAGCAATTGAAAAGGCGCGTAGCCCTTCAGCTCCTTCATTGCCTTGTCGATTGCGCTGAGTGCGCTGTCGAGGTCGTTGTCCTTGTTGAACTTCTCGACGTCAGTCTGCAACTGGGTGAACGCTTCGGCGGCTCCGCCCTGGCCCTTGGCGCGCAGGCTGCGTGGGTTCGAGCCGTTGCCGGTGGTCTCCACGCCATTGTTGGCGAGCATGTGCGCCGCTTCACGCTCTTCCTTGGGATAGAAGGTCACGGCCTTCTGCAAGAACGGCTTCACCTGATCGAACGGGCGGTGCAGGTGGCGCGACATCAGCACACCGATGTTCTGCCATGCGTCGCCGATGGCCTCTTCGAGAAACTGGCGTTGCTCGGCTGATGCTTTGGCGGGCAGCGCATCAAGTTCGCTCTGCCCGACCTTGATCGCCTGCTCAAACAAAGCGCGCGCGTTGTCGAAGTCGCGGTTTAGGTGATAGATCAGCATTAGCCCGCAGTCGTTGACGATGCGCGGGTCCTCGGGCGAGAGCTTGGCAGCGGCCTGGTAGTAGAGGTAGCTGCGCTCCCACAAGTCCATCGCCTGCGCAAGCGCCGCCTGCCGCTCGGTCGCTGGCATCTGTTCGGCATCGCGCGCAAGGATCACGCCAAGGTCGCGCGCCGGTAGCGCCGCGTTGTTGTAGATAAAGCCAAAGCGGTCGGGGTGGCGCAGCAGGATGCTCTCGTTGAACGCGAGCGTCGCCGTTAGTGCGCCCTCTTTACTGTTGCTGAGCGCAACGGTGATCGCAACAACCACGCCGAGGTAGTGGCCGCCAAAGCTGTCGAGCAGCTTTGGCTTTAGCGGGTCGTTCTGCTCGTAGGTGGTGGTCAGCGGCGAAGCGAGGTCTGCTGCGAGCAGGTGTCGCTTGCTGCCCGCGAGATCGCCGCTGTCGCACGCAACGCGCGCGAGCGACACTTCGCAGATCGCAAGCCACTGCCCTGCGTTCTCGGCGTGCGCGGGCACCATCGCTTGGTATTCGCCAAAGTCGTCGATGGCCTTCTGGTAGTAATCGTTGGCACCTTGGAAGTTGCCTTTGCTGCGGAGATCGTCGGCGATCATCACCAGAGCGCGGCCCTCGTACCAGCGCAGGATCGGCACCGTCGGATTTTCGCGCATGAGGCGGGAGTAGGCGCCGCTCAGTGCTCGGATCTGCCCGAGGTCCACGTGCAGTTGTTGAAACTGAAGATGCAGGTCGTTGGCATCGGGCTTTGTGCGGATGCCGCGTTCGAGATCCGCCATCGCCTGATCGGCCTGACCAATCTGCAGATGGACCTGGGCCGTGATGGCGTAACTTTCGTTGGGTGCCAGTTGCATGATGGGTTGCAACTTCACCATCGCGGAGGCGGCATGCTCAAAAGTCGCCGGAGCGACTTTCACAAACCCCCGATCGTCCTTCACGCCGTCTTTGATTTCGATGGTGCGCGACTCGATGAGCTCCTGCAGGTCGCAGCGTGCTGCGATCAAGACTGGCTCGACCATCTTGGCGGTTGTTGCTTTGCGCTCCGTTAGCAGCTCGAGTGACTTCAGCGCTGCCGTACGCGCAGGGACGAACAGATTTAGCTCGAAGCGGACCTGTGCCAACTTGAGCCACGTTGCCGGGTCAGTTGGGTTCTGTTCGAGGGCCTGCTCAAGCGCGTGCGCGGCATCTGCCAGCACGAGCTGCCGATTGAGGCCGCGGCGATCGAGTTTGCTCAGTTGCAAAAAACTGTCGGCCGCGACGAGGCGAGCCTCGCGCCACCCGGGTTGCGCTTCGAGCAGCGCATCGGTGATCGACAGCGCGCCGTCAGGATCATTGCTGTCGAGCAGCGTTTGTGCCTCGACGAGCTTTTGCACCTGCGCGGCGGATGGGGCGGCGCCGCCAGCACATGCGGCGAGGAAGGCGAGTGTCGTTGCCGGAAGAAATGGGTGCTTCATGTGGATGCAGCAGTAGCCGCCCGATGAGTTGTGCGGGCGGAACCTTTGGAGGGGTGCATGGGGACCAGGCGAACGCGATCGATTCTCGCGTCTCGCCACGTTGGCGCAAGCTTGTGAGCCGGTGCCTGCCTCGGGAGTGGCCAAAATCGGCGGCCGGGTATTTTAGCCGTGGGTCATTCGCGTTCGCGGTGCTTCGCAAATGGCACCGCTGGCCGGCAAATCAGCAGTCTGCCTGCGCGCGAACTTCTGGCGCGCGTCAGGGCAAACCCACACGACGAAAGACTCTCCCCGCGGCACATCCCGCCAAGCCCTTGCAGAGCGGCGGGCCATTCGCAACCGGCTGAAAGCGGCATTCCTCCGTGATTTTCGTCGTCATGAAGAACCGCTGCGGCAGTGCTCGGGCCGGTGCAACCAGGATGCGCGCACCGTCGATCAGGTCCAGTAGCACAACGCGCCCCTTGCCCTTGTCGCCCTCGTCCACCGTTATGCGGACGCATAGATCTGGCTACGCCAATCCGGAGTAAGGCAAAGTCTGGCCACGCCATTTTCCAGTCGGCCGCGTGAGGCAGGTTGGCCCGCCAGAGCCCTTGCCTGAAATCTCGCTGCCGTCGTAGACCATCACCGTTGCGCCAGCCTGGGTGAGTGCCGCGCGAGTCTTCGGGTTGCCGTCCAGCATGACGCAGCGGCGCGGGGCCAGCGCTAGCACGTTCGCGCCCATTGATCGAAACTCGCGGTCCGGCACTTCGATCAGGGTATAGCCGAGTGCCAGTAGGCGATTGCGAAACGGCACCGGCATCAGTGGCGAGTATGCGACCGCGAGGTTGTGATCGACCGGGCTCAAGATCGACATCAGGTGGAAGACATCGCCTGGGCCTTTGTGGTGCGGCAACGGCACGACGATCAGTTCATCAATGCTGTCGCTGAGCAGCACACGCAGTTGGCGAATGCCCTCCTGGTTGGTGCGGTAGCCGTGCCCGACCGCGGCGCAGCGCTCGCTCAGCCAGGTAAAGTCACCGCCTTCTAGAGTGCCTGGCGATTCGATCGCGCCAACGATCGGGATGCCCATCGCGCGGTAGGTCTCCGCCATCGCCGCGGGCTCGTTTTGTCGCTCCGGTTTCCCCATGCGACACAGGATTGCGCCTGTTGCGCACAGGATCGACGCGTCGCGCACATAGATTGCATCGAGCGTTAGCCCGCGCGTTTTGGTTGTCGCTGCGATCTGCTGGACCGTCGTGTTCGCCGCGAGCAGTTGGATGAAGTTGTCGAACTGCTGCATCGCTAACGCAAGGTTTGGCTTTGCGGTGAAGTTGAGCGCGCGCCACTGCTGCGCGATTTTTTCGTCGTTCGCAAATGCGTCCCGCGCGTGGTGAACAATGATGCAAGAGAAGGGGCCGATATCAGACATTGGGGCGTGCTCGAGTGACGAAGACGAATACCGGCAGGCCACCGATCAGCAGCAGAAACCCCCAATAGACCGCCTCCGCGCCAGCTCCGGAGATCGCCCACATGCTGTAGGCGAACGCGAGCCCAGCGACCACTCGGGCCCGCGCGGTCCTGTTTGCGACCGCAGGGTTGGTCTTTTCCTCGGGGATCCGAAATACGGCCAGCGTCGAGAATACGTAGGGCACCAGTGCTGCGAGGGTGGCCAGCAGGATCGTGAACGTGAACAGCAAAATCAGGCCGCGGGTGTAGTTGAAGGCGATGAGGGCGGTGGCGAGTGCGCCCGCGACGCACAGGCCATTGACCGGTGTGCCGCTTGGCGAAACCTTGGCGAACAATGGCGGGAACAAGCCATCGCGGGCGACGGCGAGGGGCAGTTGACCGACCACAAGGATCCAGCCATTGAGTGCGCCGAAGCATGAAATGAATGCGCATAACGCCACGCAGCGGCCCGCCGTCTCGCCAAACAATACGCTCGCGCCATCGGCGAACGGCGCGGTGGTTGTTGCGAGCGTGGCGGCTGGCACGAGTGCGATCACGCCAATTGTGCTGAGCAGGTAGAAGGCGGCAGTGAGCAGGGTGCCGGTGATGGTCGCGCGGGGAATCGTTCGCGCTGGATCCGTGATCGCACCCGCTGGGATCGTGGCGCATTCGAGGCCGAGGAACGCCCAGAGTGTCAAGGTGGCGACCGTCGAGATCTGGCTGTAGGCTTCGCCCGGGGTCTTTGCGTGCACCGCGAAATGCTCGGGGGTCAGATAGCTTAGCCCGCCGATGCCAATGAGGACCAGCGGCAGGACCTTGAGCACGGTGGTGACCAATTGCACCTGGCCCGCGCGGCGCACGCTGATGATGTTGGTCAGCGTTAGTAACCACACCATCGAGATTGCGAGCAGTGCTGCTAACGCTGGCTCCGTCGCTAACAAGGGGCAGAACGGAACCAGGTAGCCGACCCCCGCAACTGCAATCGCGGCTACCGATACCCAGCAGGAGACCCAGTAGCCCCATGCGACCAGAAACCCCGCGAGTTCACCGAATGCGCGGCGGGTGTAGGCGTATGGACCGCCCGAACTCGGATCGAGCCGCGCTAGCCGGGCGAACACCAGTGCAAGGCAGGTCGCCCCGGCCGCAGAGATCAGCCAGCCGAAAAGGCTGAGCCCGCCAAACGGCGCGAGTGACGTTGGCAGCAAAAACACGCCCGAGCCGATCATGTTGCCCATGACCAGGCAGACGGTCATCCAAAAGCCAAGGCGAGAGCGTGGCATTGTCGTGCGAGCTATTCTGGCCGATGGTGGTGGTGAAGGCACTGCCAATAGGGTTGATAACAGCAGGCCGTGGCCCTGTAGGTCGTACCGGATTCACATTCGCAGTGACGGCACTGCCCCGCCCCGCTCAACGTACCGGCATACACTTCAGGTCGCACCGGAGCCACATTCGCAGTGACGGCACTGCCAAGAGGGTTGATAACAGCAGGCCGTGGGATGCCGTTTGTCCGCCAGCGCTTTTTGGCGACGGCGCAAACCCTGGGCGATCGCCCGCTGCGAGGTGAACAGTCGCAAGCCAGGGTCGAAAACCAGCAGCTGAAAGCAAGGACTGAAAGCCCGGTAGCGCGCTTCGGTTTTTCCTGGCTGCCGGCAAACCCAAACCCAAGTCAAGAGAAGTGGGACCATCTGCCGATACCAACGGTCACTCGGGCAACCGAACCGCAACCGTGGATCACCAAAAGATCGAAGTCGGCGCCGCGCTCGACCGAGCACAGGCCGGGACCTTGCTGCAGGAGCTTGATAGGGCTCTGCGGAAAAAGCCTGCGCGCCTGGTGCTCGACCTAAAGCAGGTTGCGACCTTTGACTCGGCGGGGCTTGGCACCGTTGTCGAGGGCATGCGGCGCGCCCGCGAGCTCGGCGTTGAGCTGCGGCTGAAGGGGCTGAGCCAGCCGATGATCGACTTCTTCTCGCTGGTGTCGGTCGATCGCCTGGCAAGTCCGCCGGTGAGCAGCGGCGAGGGACGCAATCTGGTCCGGCGCCTTGGCGCGGTGCTCGAACCAATCGTCGACAACATCATTGCCGTCCTGCGCAGCGGGCTGCAGGCGCTCGAGGCCATTTTTATCGGGCCGTTCCGCGGCCAGCGCCTGCGGTTTGATCGCATCGCACTCGAACTCGATCAATGTGCTGGCGGTGCCCTGCCCATCATCCTGCTGATTGGCTTTTTGCTTGGCCTCATCCTTGCGATGCAGGCTTGGGTCCAGTTGCGGATGTGGGGTGCTGAGATTTACATGGCCGACATGGTTGGCGTCGGCGTCATGTCCGAGATCGCACCACTGATGACGGCGATCGCAATCGCTGCGCGTTCGGGTTCGAGCAATGCGGCACAACTCGGTGCGATGGTCACCGGCGAAGAAATCGATGCGCTAAAGCAGATGGGCATCCCGGCGGTGTCGTTCCTGCTGGTGCCCAAGGTGTTGGCTTGCGCGATCAGCGCGCTGCTCCTGACGGTGATCTTTGATGTCGTCGCGATCTGCGGCGGCGCGTTCTTTGCCTGGGCGGTGGCCGACATTGAATTCCTCGCATTCCAAGAACAGCTAAAGCAGGCGCTGCATTTTTCTGACTTTGCCGTCGCCACTGCGAAGAGCGCAGCGTTTGGCACATTGATCGGCGTCGTTGGCTGCGCCCTAGGCTTGCGCGTGCAAGGTGGCAGTGAAGGTGTTGGCCGTGCGACCACCAATGCGGTCGTCATGAGCATCTTCGCCGTAATTGTCACCGATGCCGTGTTCGTCACCGCGCAGCGAATGGTGATGGATTGAGCGCGCTCGCAACAAGCCTGCCTTTGGCACAAAGGCGCAAGTCCGACGACCTGCTGCGCGCGATTGCACTGACCTCGGTGTTTGGTGACCGCACCGTGCTCGAAGGCGTTGACCTTGCGATTCGTCGCGGCGAGATCTTCGTCGTGATGGGGCCGTCAGGCTGTGGCAAGACAACTTTGCTGCGTCATATGTGCGGCCTGCTGCCGCCGACACTTGGCGCGGTCACGGTGGACGGCAAGGATGTCTATGGCTCCTCAAGCGAGGTCGTCGAGTCGCTGCGCCGCCGCACGGGGCTGTCGTTCCAGGGCGGCGCTCTGCTGGGCAGCTTATCGGTGCTGGAGAACGTGGCATTGCCGTTGCGTGAGAACACAGATCTGCCGGAGCGGGTGATCCGTTCGACGGCGCGCATGAAGCTCGAAATGGTGGGGCTGTTGCATGCTGCGGACCTGTTGCCGAGTTCGCTCTCGGGCGGCATGAAGAAGCGCGCGGCGATTGCGCGCGCGATCGCACTCGATCCGGAGTTGGTGTTTTTCGACGAGCCGTCCGCTGGGCTCGACCCGATCACCGCCGCCGAGGTCGACAATTTGATCTGCAAGCTCAACCAGGTGTTCGGCATCACGATGGTCGTCGTGACGCATGACCTGTCGTCGGCATATGAGATTGCCGATCGCATCGTAGTTCTGCTCGATGGCAGGGTGGCCGCGCTAGGCGAACGCGACGAAGTCTGGCACAGCCAGAATCCGCGCATTCGCGATTTCATCGACCGCCGACTCTCCGAAACCTCGAGTCGCGGCGCTGGCGTCGCCGGAATGATGGAGATCTAAAACCAAATGAACGGCAGTCGAAGATTTCGTCTAGGCCTGCTCGCACTGCTCTCCGGACTCACGTTTTGCGTGATGCTGTTGTTCGTGCTCAATGGCGTGCTGCGTCAGGATCGCTCCAGCTACTTCATCTTGTTCGAGGAGAACGTGAAGGGGATGGTGATTGGCAGCAAGGTCAACTTTCAGGGCGTGCCGTTTGGCATGGTGAAGGACATTCGCTTTAAAGGCGGCAAGACCCAGATCGAACTCAGCGTCGATCTGTCGCGCGCTGAGATTCAGGACATCACGAAGGCGAGGCTCGATCGATTGCTGGTCACCGGCCAGGTGACGGTGGAGCTTGAGGGCTATGGGCCGGAAGGCAAGCCGCTGCAAAAAGGCAGCTTTATTGAGCCCAAGTCAGACCCGATGTATCGGTTGACCAAGACACTGCCCGAGGTGGTGCCGCAGGTCCTAATGGTGCTGGACAAGATCGGCGTGCTGCTCGATCGTGGCAACGCGCTGCTCGACGATCAAAATCGGGGTGCGGTGGCATCGATTCTGCAAAATGGCGAACGTACTTTGGCCCACATGCCGGCACTCATGCAGCGTACCGAAGCGGTGCTGGCTGCAGTCGAGCACGCGGCGGTCGCTGTGGCTGACGAGGTGGTACCGGCGGGCCTCGTGACGATTCAGCAGGCACAGCGCGCACTCGCCGAGTTGGTCACTTTGCAGCGCTCGTTTGGCAAGGTCGCCGACGAAGCTGAGGCGGCATTTGGCGGACTGCGTCAACCGGCCCTCGCGGCGTTCGCTGCCTTGCGCACTTCGCTGGACGAATTGCGCACTCTTGCGCGTCAGCTTCGGCTTGCGCCGGACAGCTTGATTTTTGGTGTGTCGCGGCCGGCATCGCCGGCGGGAGGAGAGCGATGACGATTTTGCGTAACCTGCTGTTGCTCAGTTGCAGCCTCGCACTCATGGCTTGCAGTGCCGTGTCCTTGCCGCGCGAGCGATACTGGCGGCTCGAATTACCGGTGCCCGCGGGCGGCGAACTACCGCGCGGCGGCGTGCTGATGGTGAATGACCTGCAACTCGCCAATGCGCTGCAGGGCGATTGCCTGTTGGTCACCAACGGGACGGCCGAGATTGCGCAGCTCGAACTAGAGCATTGGATCGCGCCGTTGGATCGGCTCGTCACCGACGCGGTGGTGCTTGGCCTGTCGCGCACGCGCATGTTTGCGTTGGTGAAGGGGGCTGGCGATCCGGGGCATCACGACCACAGTTTGCACGGGCGCGTGGTCGATTTTGGCCTCCATCGGGACGCGCAGGGCATGCAGGCGCAGGTGGTGTGCCAGTTCTGGTTGG
The DNA here is from genome assembly GCA_014192625.1 of Planctomycetota bacterium. Classification (GTDB taxonomy): domain Bacteria; phylum Planctomycetota; class UBA1135; order UBA1135; family UBA2386; genus BJHM01. The sequence continues at coordinate 31,120 of BJHM01000014.1, read as the reverse complement.
AAGACCGCGATGGGCTTCTGTTTCAGGACGAGTTTCGAGCCTCGGTCCCGATCGCTGCGATCAGCGCGGCAGCGGGCGTAGCGGCGATGTCGTCCGCCTTGCAGCAGGTGCTCGATCAGTTGACCGGGCGAATGCGTGCCGCCAAGGTGTTTGATCGCACGATGGATTCGGCCCCAGTAAAGTAGGGCTGCACGCGGCGACAAACGCCCATCACCCGAATAGAGTGTCGCTTCGCATGTGCATGGCGCCCGGTTTTCATGCGCCTTGCGTTGGTCTTACTGCCGAGGGCTTTGCTAGGAGCATGACCTATGCGCCGAGTGTTCTGTTTCTTTTGTTCCTTCTGGTGCCTGCTTTTGTCGTTGCACGCGCAACACGAGTGGCCAAAACCTGAGGGCATCCTGATCAGCCCGACTGAGCAGGCTGATTTCTCGCGCGACCTGTTGCCCAAGGTCGTGTGGCAGATGCCCAGGATTGTGACTGCGGCACCGAAGGCGACGTTGTTTGCCGTATACGGGAAGGGCGATCTGCGGTGGCACGATCATGTAGCCTTGCTCGCAACGCTGCAGGAGCGCTTTGCCGCACAGGAGCTACGCATTGCCGTGGTGGTGGCAAAAGGAGAGGCCAAGCTGCTGTGCGAAAGCAAACCACCCTTCGCGGTCGGCGAATTGGCCGTGCCACTCGCCGATTACGAGCCAATGTGGCTCGACTGCGGCGAGCCGTTATTGATTCCGCTGCCACTCGATGTTGCTGCTGACGTGTTCGCTGCGGTTGCTGCTGGCCAGCCGGTTGGCGAACTGCTGACCGCGAGTGAGGACTTGGAAGACATGCTGTCGAACGTTGGCGATGGCATTAGTGCTTTTGGGCTTTTTGATACCAGTGACGCGGCCTCTTTGGCGGCGGTTTTGTCGTGCTTAGAAAAACTGCCGCACAGTGGTCGCGCCCATGCGTTGCGCGTGCTCATGTCCTACTGGTGCCGCGCGGATTTGCCGGCGGCGCGCCAGTATGCGATGGACAGTGTGCGCGATTTGGCGGAGCAGCCATGGGCACTGATCGAGTTCTCGGACCTGGTGCTGCGCTGTGACAAAGACAATGTCGAGATCGGCAAACAGCTCGCATTTCACTTGGCACACATTGCCGCTGCTGCGCCAGACAGCATAGCTGCACAACTGGTCTACCTGCGGGCCTTGCTGCGCACTGGTCAGGATCAAATCGCTGGCCGTATGCTTTTGCGGCTCGCCAAACTCGTCGCCAATAGCACCGAGGCGAACCTGTGGTTTGCCGAGACGTTGATGGAAGCTGCCGAAGCAACGCCCTACCGCGAGTTCGCCGAGCAAGCGCTTGCTGCCGCAGCAAAGTTGTCGGCCGATCCCCGCCTGTTATTTGCGGCGCGTCACAAAGTGCTCGTGCAATGCGGCGCAGAGCCCGCCGAGAGCGCTGCGCTGATGGCGGCAGCACGCAAGGCGCTCGGCGAAGGTTCGGCCATGTGGCTCAATGATGACGCGTGGTATTTGATGACCAGCATTGCAACGATGGGCCGTTTTGACAGCTACGCGCTGGCCCAGTGCGAGGAGCTGGCGCGCTTGGCAGGAGATCATTTGAACAACGAACAAAGCGACACGCTTGCCTTGGCGATGTTTTTGAACCGTCGGGTGCAAGCGGCCATCGACCTGCAGACCGAGGTGGTGGCGGCCTCGCAGCAGGACCCTGATTACGTTTTGCGCCTGCGCCGCTATCAGCAAACCCTGTCGTTGCGCGCTAAAAAGAAGTGACCGCCTGCGTTTGCGCCCTTGGTTTTCGCACGTGCTGCTGCGGGTCACGGATGCGCCACACACGGCAGTACTTGTGTGCGCAACAAGTGTTTGGTCACGGCAGCTAGATCGCAGCGGAGTCGCTGTGTTAGTCGATTCGTGGCAGGGGTATTTTTTGCCCGCCTGCGGGTCGCGGGTCTTATGCGTGGCAGTTATGGCGTGTGGTAGCGTAAGGCCGAATTGTGCAGGCTGAGCGGCGCCGGTGCGCGCCAACTTGGCGAAGGCTTTGCGCCGTTGCTTCAGGAGGAGTTGTCGACATGCGTTCCCCATGTGCCGTTCTGCTCTGGCTGTCGTGTTCCCTGATCGCGCAAGTCACCGTGCAAAGCCCGCACGTGTTTGAGTCGGAGCATTACCGACTCCACTCATGGTTGGGCGACGAGGTGAGCGCAGATTTCTTGCTGTTGGCAGAAGGCATGTATGAGCAGCTGCAGGAGCATTTTGGTAAGGCCCCGCTGGCCGGCACCAAGCTCGAGGCAAAGTTTTGGCCGGACCAGGCTTGGCTATTTGTTGGGCCTTAAAGCCGACGCAGTGCCGGATGCCTACCTGAATGGCGCCAGTTTCCTTTTCCACTCGAATTGGCGGGTCTACATCTGGTCGCAGCCGACAACGGCATACACCCGACGACAGTTCGTATGGCAGATGGCCAACCAGTTCCTCTGGCGGACCATCGCCGACCCGGAGCGCTGTCCAAGCTGGTATCTGAGTGGGATGGCCGAGGAGTTTTCTTGCCACCGGTGGGATGGCCGCGTGTTTCAGCATGGCGTGCATGATCTCATCGATCTGAGCGAGCCATTTGCTGCGCTCGAAAACCAAGCACGGAGTGGCGTTTTTGATCTGGCGGCAGTGGTCGAAGGTCGCCGTGCCGAAGATCCGATGTCGAGCTTTGCCGCAGTTGACTTTTTTCTGCGTGGCGCTGATGCGCGTGGACAGCGGCGGTTTGCCGATCTGGAAAAACAGTTCGTGCGCGGCAAAATAGCAAAAGACTATGCCGAAACGCTGCTTGGCCGTGATCGTAAGGCGCTTTGCAAGGCCGCGGGAGTTTACGTTCGGTCGCTGCGCACCACGTGGCAGGTTGTTTATAACAACTGGGATGCGCTCGGTGCGGATCCGGTGGGCGATAGTCCGGTAGTCACTGTCTTAAGAACCAAAGTCGCGCCAAAGATGGGGGGTGCGTTCGTTGCGGCGACACTGGATGCAACCGCTGGCAGTGCTGGCTTGGTGCTTGGGTTTCGCAACCATAATGACTACCTGATTGTCTGGCGCCGGCCCAACAAGCAGATCGAATTGGTGCAGCGCCTGAATGGCAGTTGGCGGTCCATCGCCAACGCGCAAGGTGAGGGCGAAGTGATGCTGCGTTTGCGCGCGGAACTTTCCTCGGATGGGACGGTGACCGTGAAAAGCGGTGCGCACGTGCTGTTGCAGAAGCAGGTCGAGTCAGTAGCGATCGATGGTTTTGTTGGACTCGCTGTCGAGGCGGGCAAATGTCGTTTCCGGGATGTGGTCGTGCCGGACAACGGCAGCTGAGTTGCGCGGCAATCTTTGGGGCTTACTCGTTGCCGCGCGTTGGCATCGGGCACGCGGTCAGGAGCGCAATCGCAATCGCGCGGCGGCGATGTCGTGCGTGAACTGTGTTTTGAGCGCGTCGAGGTTGCTAAATTTTTGTTCGCCGCGCAGTCGCGCGAGGAAGGCGATTTCCAGTTCGCGGCCGTAGAGGTCCCCTTGGAAGTCGAGCAGGTGCACTTCAAGCACGGTCCCAGTGCCAGCGAATGTGGGGCGCGTGCCCAGGTTGGCGACACCTTTCAGCACGCCGCTATCGAGAATGACCTGGACGACGTAGACACCGTTCGGCGGCAGCACTGGCGTCTGCGGCACGATGTTGGCGGTGGGGAAGCCGAGTGCGCGACCACGCGCCTCGCCGTGGACCACTTCGCCAAAAGTCGAAGGCAGCCGGCCGAGGAAGCGTTGCGCCATCAGCAGGTCCCCGCGTGTGATCACATCGCGAACCTTGGTCGAGGACACCGTCGTGCCGTCGACCAAGAACGGCTCGCCGGTCCGCACCTGAAAGCCAAGTTCTGCGCCGAGTTCGCGGAAGCGCTCGGGCGTGCCCTCGCGATCTTTGCCGAGCGCCGAGTCGTAGCCGAGCAAGAGTCCCTTAGTGTGCAATGCGCCGACCAGCACGCGTTCGGCAAACTCGCGCGCCGTCATCTGCTGCAGACGTGGCTCGAAGTCGAGCAGCGCAAGTCGCTGCACGCCAGCGCGGCGCAAAAGCCGCAAGCGGTGCGGCACGCTGACCAGCAACGGCGGCGAACTGCCGCGCAGTATCTGGTCCGGGTGGTTGCGGAACGTGATCACGCTCGGCACCGCCCGCAGTGCGCTGCCGAGTTCCAGCAGCTCGTGCAGTAGGCGCTGGTGACCGAGGTGCACGCCGTCAAAAACTCCAACCGCGACCACGGAGTCCTGCGGCGTGTCGGCGTTGTCTTGCGCATCGCGGCTGAGATCGAGCACCGCATCCAGGCCTTCAATCCGCCGCATCGGAATCAGTCCTTGCGGTCTTGGTAGCGGCGTTCGAGGCGTTCCAATAGTGGCCGAACGCGCATCTTGTCGGCGGCCGTCAGTCGATCGACAAACAAGACGCCATCAAGGTGATCCAGTTCGTGCTGGACGATGCGCGCCAAAAGATTGGCGCATTGCAGCGTCTGCTCTTTGCCCGAGAGATCCTGATAGCTGATCGTGATGTGGACCCAGCGTTCAACCTCGGCGCGGATGCCCGGCAGGGACAGGCAGCCCTCCTCATCGTATTCGCGCCCCTTCTTCTTCGTGATTTTGGGGTTGAGGAGAACCAGCTCGCCCGCCGTGTCGCTGGGGTCGCCGTTTGGGTTGAGCACCAGCAGATTCAGGTCGATCCCCACTTGCGGTGCGGCGAGGCCGCAGCCGTCATCCAGATACATGGCCTTGCACATGCGGTCGGCAAGCCCCCGCAAATCGGCGTCAAAGGCAGTGACCGGACGGCCGACTCGGCGAAGAGCAGGCTCGGGATAAATCAGGACTTCCAGGGGTTCCATGGGAATGACAGCGAGCAGGCGTTGCAGCGGATAGCGAGGCGGGATAGATTCTTCGCCCCTTTGCCCGCCGTCAAGGCAAGCCCCAACGATCGATGGACCTCAGCAAGCATCTCGAGAACGCAGCCGAAGCGGTCAAGCGCCGCAACTTCGCGCTCGCGATCAGGATCTACGCTCAGGTGCTGCAGATCCAGCCTGATTACGGGGAAGCCCGTGCGGGCCTTCGCAAGGCGTTGTTCACCAAGGCTGCGCAGAAGAAACCTGCCAAGCTGGTCGCGCTGACTTTTGGCGGTTGGAACCTGCTGGTTGCGGTAGTGATAAGGCCGCTTGGCCGGCACGCTGCGGCCGCGCGTGCCTACGAGCGCTACCTGGTGATGGATCCGCTCGCCGAGGGGGCCAACCTTGCACTTGGCACGGCGCTCCAGCGTGCGGGCTTTCATCGCTCGGCGCTCGCGGTGTTTGCGGCGTTCGCCGAACAGCAACCGCGCTGTCTCCCCGCCTGTCGCGCCGCTGGTGCGCTCTATTATGAGCAGGGCAAGTTGCCGCAGGCGTTGGCGATGTATGAGCAGGCTTTGAAGGTCGATCCGCGCGACCAAGATTCTTTGAAGGCGCGCAAAAATCTTGCCGCTGAGGGAGCCCTGATCAGTACGGGGATCGAGAAGGCGCAAAGCTCGCGCGACCTCATCAAGGACAAGGATCTGCAGCAACAACTCGAGCAGCGCGACCGTCTGCAACTCAGCCCGGCTGAGATCGAGCAAGAGTCCGGCAAGCTCGAATCGTTGCTGGAACAGAATCCCAGTGATGTGAAGGTGTTGCGCCGGCTAGCGAAGTTGCGCGAGATGCAGAAGGACTTGCAGAGTTCGCTCGACTGTTTGGAGCGCGCGCTGCAGTTGTTGCCGCAGGACGGCGAGCTGCAGGAGAACGCCGGCGACCTGCGCCTGCGCCTGCAGGAGGGGCATGTGCAAAAGGCCATGCAGCGCGGGGATCAGCCCGCTGCAGAACGTGCCCGGAAGGCGCTCCTTTTGGCCCGCGGGGCCGAGTGGCAGCGGCGCGTCGAGCGCAATCCGGCCGACTTCGGCTTGCGATTGCAGCTTGGCAGCGCGCTCTTCGACCTAGGTCAAGTCGATGCTGCGATCGCCGAATTACAGCAAGCCGTAAAGGACCCACGCAAAAAGGCCGAGGCGCAGTTTCTGCTTGGGCGCTCCTTCCTGCAGAAGAACCTGCCAGACCTGGCGCTCGGCCAGTTCGAAAAAGTGCACAAGGCCGCTGGCCAGGGGCCGCTCGCCAAGGAAGCGCTGTACGAAATGGGCGCGCTTTATGAACAGATCGGCAAGCGCGAACTGGCAATCCAAAGTTTTGCGCGCATTCTTGAGCAGGACATTGGCTTCAAGGATGTCGCGCTTCGCATCGAACGACTGAAAGTTTCCTAGGACTTAGAAAGACATGGCTCATAGCAAGCAAGCGCGCAAGCGCACCCGTCAGAGTGATAAGAACCGCGTTGCCAACAGGGCCCGGATGTCGGTGATCAAGACTGGCCTGAAGGCGCTGTCGACGGCCGTGAAGGCTGGCGACAAGGCTGCGGCTATGACCCTCGCGGTCAAGGCCTGCACCACGATCGACAAGGCCGCGAAGGCGCACGTCATCCACATGAACAAGGCTGCGCGGCAGAAGAGCCAGGTGATGCGCGCGGTCAACGCGATGAAGTGATGCACTGGCGCTCGCCTGGTTGCGGCCTGCCCGCCTAGGCGCCCAGCCCTGCCAACTGCATGTCCCGGTCCATGACAGACCAGGGTCATGGTGTTTTCGTATGCGTTTAGTTCTGTAGCAGCTTGAGCGCGCTCTGCGGCTGGGTATTTGCCTGCGCGAGGATCGAGATCGCTGCTTGCTGCAGGATCGAGTTGCGCGTCAGTGCCGCCGTTTCGACTGCGACATCAACGTCGCGGATGCGACTTTCCGCAGCGCTCAGGTTCTCAGCCTGGATCTGCAGGTTGGCAATCGTGGCGGTGAGGCGGTTTTGCACGGCGCCAAACTCACCACGGATGCGACTGACCGAGTTGATCGCCACGTCCACCGCGCTGATTGAGGTCGTTGGCATACCGCCGCTGCCGATATCGAGCGAGGCGAGGCCGAGTGTGCTGGCCAACGCGTTCGAGGTGCTCAGCTGAATCGTATCGATACCGGTCTGAATGCCGGTGCCGACTTGGAAAGTGAGCGTCGAGCCGGTGCCGTCCAATAGGCGCACGCCGTTGAACGTGGTCGACAACGCGATGCGGTCAACCTCGTTGATCAGGTCGCGGAACTCTTCGTTCAGTGTGTCACGGTCGTTGGCACTGACAGTGCCGTTGTTGGCTTGGATCGACAGCTCGCGCATCCGGATCAGGATGTTGCTGACTTCGTTCAGCGCACCTTCACCCGTCTGCGTAAGAGAGATGCCGTCCTGTGCATTGCGCACCGCCTGGTTGGTCGAGCGCACCTGTGCGCGAAACCGTTCCGAAATTGCAAGGCCAGCCGCGTCATCCGCTGCGGTTGAGATGCGTAAGCCAGTCGACAGCCGGCGGAAGTTGGCTTGCAGGCGCTCGGTTGTCACCGAGAGCGAGCGCTGCGCATTCATGGATGCAATGTTTGAGTTGACGCGAAGTCCCATCGGTGTCCTCGATTCCTTTGCTTGGGCTCACCGCAGACTCGGTTCGCCGGTGGGCTCCTCATCGACGCGGACTTGAGAACTTCTTCAGGGAATCTCATGAATAGACACCGCGATGGCAATTCACGTTCGCATCGGCAAGGTGCAGGCTACGCAACAGTGAGCAGTCGCGTTGCTGGCGGCAGAGCGATGCAAAGTCCGACAGTGTGCGCGCCAGAGTGGGATTCGCTCTGGCGGTCAGTCCTTGTCTGGCGGCGGCGACTGCGACATCTGAGTGGGTATGTCGCCGAGCGGTTGCCAGGGCTCGGTGCGTTCGCGGGCGCGCTGAATCGTCTGGTTGGTCAGGAAGTTGACCACTTGCCGCTCCAGGATGCGGCGGATGTCGACTTGCAACGTCGGATCATCAAACGACCGCGTCGTGCCGCCAGAGTAGTCAGTGATTTTCCAGACCTGAATCGATGCGTCCTGTGGGACGACTTGCACGTTGTTGATCGGGCCCGCCAACGCAAACTGCACCATTTTCAAGGGGCGATTCGCGGTGCTTTTGTCGTTGATCATGTGCACGCCGAGTTCGCGCGCGCCACGATCGCGGAACTGAGTCGCAAGTTCGCTTGGAGTGCTCGGTGCCTGCCGCCACGCCTCGGCCGCTTCGTTGGCTGCCGCCAGTGTGGTCGTGCCAGGGAAGGCGATGATCGCAAGTTTCGCGCGTTTCTCCGCCATCTGGACTTGGTTGCGGGCGAAATGCTGGCGCATCATTCGCGGCGTGATGAACAGGCCCCGCTGATTCTGCAAACGACCGTAGACGGCCATTTGCTTCGTGAGATCTGAGAGCTTGGCGAGTCGCTGGTCGCGCTCGTAGGTCTCCCAGGTGCGGTTGGTTTTTTGCAGTTCTTCGCTGAACTTCATCAGCGTGCCGAAGTCGCGGATTTGTTGTTTGCGATCGTCCTCAAGCATCTCTTGGAAGATTTCCTCCACCCGTTCCGGTGGGAGCACGCCGAGGGTCTTGGCGGCCTGTGCCAGCGCAGCGCGATTGATCAGTTCCTGCAGGTTGCGGGTTTGAATGATCCGCAGTTCAGGCAAAGTGAGTTTGCCGCCCTTCTGGATTTCGGCGGTGCGCTCTTCGCCGCTCGAAAGCGTTTTCAACTCGCTGTAGAGGATCACCGTGTCGTTGACCGTCGCCACGACGCGGTCGATCAGCACGAGCTTGCGCGGGTCAAGCAACGAATCTTGCGCACACAACTGCGCGAGCAGCGTGCACGCCAATGGCGCGAGCAGAAAAGACCTCAGCGCGTTCCTTTGGACCATTGGCTTTGGATCTTGTGCGGTTCTGCGTTCCCAGACAAGGCATCGAGCAGGAACTGTAAAACGTCTTCGCCGTTGCGCAGCTTGCCGCGTGACAGTGGCGGCAGCATCAAGTGAGTCTTGCCGGCCTCGACGGGGCGAACGCCGGCAAATGCGTCGATCCAACTCCCGCCGAGCGGCACGCCGATCGGATGGCGCACGACCAGGCGATCCTGTTCGACCCACTGCACGGACAGCACGGACATGCCCAGCAGGCCGTGCTTCAGGCGGAAGACGCGCAGTAGGTTTTGCACCGGCGGCGGCAACTTGCCAAACCGGTCGCGCAGTTCTTGTCGAAGGCGTTCGAGGCTTGGGTCGTCGACCGCCTCGTCCATCTCGCGCAGTAGTTCGAGCCGCTGCTTGCTGTCCTGTAGGAACTCGGTCGGCAGGTAGGCCTGCAGTCGCAGGTCGACATCGACTTCATGGATGACCGGGCCCGCAGGCAACTGCTGTTTTTTGGCCTCGACCGCCTGCCGCAGGAGTTGGCAATACATGTCGTAACCAACGGCGGCGATGTGCCCGGACTGCTGCGGGCCGAGCAGGTTGCCAGCGCCACGGATCTCCAGATCCTTCATTGCGATCGCAAAGCCTGCGCCGAGTTGCGAGAACTCTTCTAGGGTCTTCAGGCGCTTCTTCGCCTCATCGCCAGGCGGTTCGTCGCGATCGAGCATCAGATAGCAAAACGCCTTTTCGTCACTCCTGCCGACACGGCCACGCAGTTGATGCAACTCGGCGAGGCCGAACCGATCGGCGTGGTCGATCAAGATCGTATTGGCGCGCGGCAGGTCGAGGCCGTTCTCGACGATCGTGGTGGAGACCAGCACATCGAATTCACCGCGCACAAACGCGCGGACCGTCTGCTCGACCTCGTTCTCAGTCATCTGGCCATGGCCAATGGCGATCTTTGCACCTGGCACGAGCCGTTTCAGTTTCGCTGCGATCACCGGCAGGTCGGCGATGCGGTTGTGGAGGTAGAACAACTGGCCGCCTCGGCCGAGTTCGCGCGTCAACGCTTCCAGCAGCAGTTGATCATCGCGGAACAGCACGCGGGTTTCGACGTCCTGACGGCCGGGCGGCGGTGTCGCCAGTGTGCTGATCGACCGGATGCCGAGTAGTGAGCCATGCAGCGTGCGCGGGATCGGCGTTGCCGACAGCGTCAGCAAATCGACATCGGCGCGCAGTTGTTTGAGCCGCTCTTTTTGGCGCACACCGAACCGCTGTTCCTCATCGACGATGATTAGCCCGAGATTTTTCCAGCCGATCTCCGCCGACAGCAGCTGATGCGTGCCGACAACGATGTCGACGGTGCCGTGCAGCAGGTTCTCCATCACTTGCTTGCGCTCGGCGGGCGGGCGGTAGCGCGACAGCATTTCGACTTTGAGTCCGAACGGCTCGCACCGCGCACGAAACGTGCGCCAGTGTTGGTCGGCGAGCACCGTGGTCGGCACCAGCAGGGCGACTTGGCGGCCATGCAGCGCGACGCGGAACGCGGCGCGCAACGCCATCTCGGTTTTGCCAAACCCAACGTCGCCGCACATCAGCCGGTCCATCGGCGACGGCTTCTCAAGGTCGCGGCGGATCTCTTCCCATACCGTGACTTGATCCGGCGTGTCGCGGAACGGAAAAGCATCGAGGAAGTCGCGCTCGGTTGCGTCCGGGGGATATGGCGGCCGCTCGACCTTTGAGCGCGCGGCCTGTACTTCGAGCAGTTCGGCGGCAAGGTCGAACAGCGCTTCCGATACTTGCTCCTTACGCCGTTGGAAGCCTTTGCCGCCGAGCTTGTCGAGCGCAGCTTTGCCGCCGCCACCGATGTACTTCTGGACCAGGTGGATCTTGCTCGCGGGCACGAGCAACTTCACCTCGTCTTGAAAGCACAGCCGCAAATGATCCTCGCGGCCTTCGCCACGCTCGATCAGTTCCATCCCCTCAAAACGGGCGATGCCGTGCACGGCGTGCACCACGAGATCGCCGGGACCGAGTTCGAAAAAACTCTGGATCGCCCGGCTCGGGATCACGGGCCGCGCCCGGATGCGCGCTTGCGCTGGCACTCCCGCAAACTCGACATTGCTGAGCACCGTGGTTTGCAGGTCGGGCACCCGGAAGCCGCGCGAGATAGCGCCGGTCTCGAGCGTCACCTGTTCGGCGATTAGATCCACCTGCTTGTGCGCGAAGATCTCGCCGAGGCGTTCGCGTTCGCTATCGCTACGGCAGAACAACAGCACGTTGCCTTTTATCCCGCGCACCGAGCGCAAGCGGCCGATTGGATCCGCTTCACCCGCGCCGGTGGCGCTGCCAGCGGACAGGATCTTCAGGTCGAGATCGTGACTTGGCAGCGAGGCGAGTGTGAGTTGCGGGCAGTTGTGCAGCGTTGCCAGCACTTGTTGCCAGTTGCGCGAACTTTCCGGGTTGAAGTTGGCCAACAAAACGCAGCGCTGCTCGATGCGCAGCGGTTCGTAGAACACCGGCAGCAGGCCCTGCACGGCGAGGTGGGTCAGCACAGAAACGTCGTCCCCGGCGTCCGCTCTTGAGCCGAGGGCAATCTCGATCTTCTCCAATACGGCAATGGTGCGTTGCGTGGCGGGATCAAAGGTGCGGATCGATTCCAATACGCGGTCGAAGAACTCCAGCCGCACCGCGGCGTCGGAGGCCAGTGGAAACAGGTCGACGATATCGCCGCGCACACTGATTTCGCCTGGTAGCAGGACCAGCGGCACCGAGCGCAGGCCGACCGCCGCAGCCTGCTGCACCATCTGGTCACGGTTGTGTGATTCGCCCGTTCGCAGCATGAGGCGGCCTTGTTGCAGTTGTTTTACCGACGGCGCCTTCTGCATCAGCGCCTCGACACCGGCAATGAGCGTGGCATTTACGGCGGCAGTCGCAAGCAGCGCACGTTGACGCTCACGCCGCGCCTGCGGATCGGGTTGTCCGTCCTCATTCCATTCTTGGCGCACCAATGCCGCAGCTTGTCCGCCAAAACATGCGAGGTCTGCCTGTAGCTGCAGGCTGTCGATGTCGTCGGCGGTCAGAATCAGGATGCGGCCCTGCCATTCCTTCTGCACTACCGCGAGCAACAGGCCCGCACTCCCGCCCCAGAGCCCGCCGATCTTGCGTTGTGCACCGCCATGGATCGCGCGCAGTGCGTGCTCGATTGGCGCGAGTCTGCGAAAGTCGTGCAGCAGTCGCGCGCGGGGATCCGTGGGTGCTTTGCCAAGACGGCTCATGAGGGGCGAAAAAGGTAGCGCGTCTGCTGCGCCGCACCATGCAAGGATCGGCACCGGCGCTTTAGTTTGTCGTATTGTCGCCCGCAGCGGTGCGGTCGGCGGCTCGCGTGCTTTGCGTCACCGCGGGGGGCAACTTGCGCCCTGTGCCCGATCAGATCTCTATTTGCAGGCCGAGTTCTACCACGCGATCCACGGGCAGGCCGAAGAATGCGGTTGCCGACTGGCCATTGCGGGCCATCAGCGCGAACAAGCTGGCGCGCCAGTGGTGCAGGCGCGACTTGCCAGTGGAGAGAATCGTTTCGCGGCTGAGGAAGAATGTCGCGTCGTGCATCGGCAGGGGGCTACCGATCCGCTCACATGCCTTGATCACGATGTCGAGGCGCGGTCGTTCCATGAAGCCGAAGTTTGCCGTCACACGTTGGAAGCCGAGCGGCAGCGGCTCGATGTGGACGCGCGCAAATTCGTCGACGTGCGGTATGTCCTGCGCGGTGAAGGTCAGCAGCACTACGTGTTGGTGCAGCACTTTGTTGTGCTTCAGATTGTGCAGCAGCGCGATTGGCGTCCCGCTCGGGTTGCCGGACATGTAGAACGCGGTACCCGGAACGCGCAGCACGCCACCTCGTTCAAGGCTTGTCATCAGCGAGGCAAGTGGATGCGAACTCGCGGCCAGCCGCTCGCCGAGTCGCTTCCTGCCGGTGCGCCAGGTGGACATCACAGTGAACAGCACGAGCGCGACCAGCAACGGGAACCAGCCACCTTGCAGGAGCTTGGTGGCATTGGCCGAGAAGAACACCAACTCGAGACCGATGAACACCGAACACAAAGCTCCGGCTTTCCAGATCGGCCACTGCCACATGGTGCGGGCGGCAATGAAGAACAGCAGCGAGTCGAGCAGCATCGTCATCGTCAGAGCGATGCCGTAGGCGCCGGCCAGCCGGCTTGATGACTGGAAGCCGAGGGCAAGGCCAATGCAGCTGAGTAGCAGCAGTCGGTTGATCCAAGGCATGTAGACCTGGCCCCGTTCCTCCGACGATGTGTGCAGGATCTCGAGCCGCGGCAGGAAGCCGAGTTGGATCGCCTGCGTCGTCAGCGAGAATGCGCCTGAGATGACCGCCTGCGATGCGATCACGGAGGCGACGGTCGAGAGTGCGACCATCGGATATAGGGCCCACTCCGGCGCCAGATAGAAGAACGGATTTTCTCGGAATTCGGAATTCCCCAGGAGCAGTGCCCCTTGGCCAAAGTAGTTCAGCAAGAGGGCCGGGAAGACAATCGCAAACCACGCGCGGGTGATTGGAGTCCTGCCGAAGTGGCCAAGGTCGGCGTAGAGCGTTTCTGCGCCGGTCACGCACAGGAATACGGTGCCGAAAATCAGGAACCCGCCGTAGCCATGATCGCGCAGAAAGCTGACGGCGTAGGTGGGCGAGAACGCTTGTAGCACGTAGGGCTGCGCGAGGATTTCATTCGCGCCAAGTGCTGCGAGGATGGTGAACCATAAAAGCATCACAGGTCCAAACACTCGGCTGATGCTTTTGGTGCCGCGGCTTTGCATCGTGAATAGTGCGATCAGCACGACGATGCTGAGCGGCAGCACCCATGGATCAAACACGTCGGTCGCGATGTGCAGTCCCTCAAGTGCACCAAACACGGTCACGCAAGGTGTGATCATCCCGTCGCCGTACAGCAGGGCAGCGCCGATCATGCCGAGTGTGATCAACCATTTGCGCTCCAGTTTGCGACCGCCCGTGTCGCGGGTGGCCAATGCGAGCAGCGCAAGGATGCCGCCCTCGCCGCGGTTGTCGGCGCGCAGCACGATGCTCACGTATTTGATGCAGACGATCAGCACGATCGACCACACCATCATGGAGAGCACGCCGTACACGTTTTGCGCGTTGGGCGCCATGCCATGTGGCCCGTTGAAACACTCACGGAATGCGTAGAGCGGACTGGTGCCAATGTCGCCATACACGACACCAAGGGCACCGATAGTCAGTGCTTGCAAGTGTTTCCGCGATGGGGGCGTTTTCATCGAGGCGCTGATGCTAGTGAAAGGGATGGCGAGACGCTGCTGTCTGTCCGTGCTGGGTAAAATACACACGCGGAACCGGAGGGATCTAAGTCAAGAAAGGCTGCTGCCGCACTGCACATGACTAGAGTGGCTTCCCGTCATTGCGGAGTTTCTGCAGCAAGTTCGCGGCGGCAGCTTTTTCAGCGGTGCGCTTGTTCAGACCTTCGCCTTCGGCTGAACGCTGGTCTTGCAGGCGCGCCGCAATGCGAAACAGTTGCTCGTGCTGCTTGCCGCTCGTCTCGATCAACTCATACTTTGGCTGGCCCAGCTTGTGTCGCTGGCAAAAGTGCAGCAGCGCGGTCTTCGAGTCCTTGGCCAACTCGACAGCGGGGTCCTCTACCGGCAGGAGGTTTGGCATCACATGATTGCGGACGAAGGTGCGCGCGGGCCGCACGCCGCCGTCGATATAAATCGCGCCGAGCACCGCCTCGACCAGGTCCGCGAGGATGCGCTCGCTCTTGAGGTCTTGGTCGCACATGCCCTTGCCGACCTCAAGGTAGTGCATCAAATCGAGCTTGCGGGCAATGAGAGCGAGCGGTTTGCGGCTGACGAGCGTGGCGCGCGTCTCCGTCAGTTCGCCGACCGGGATCTCCGGCACCTTCTGGAATAATGCGTCAGCGACGGCGAAGTTGAGGAATGCGTCGCCGAGAAACTCCAGCCGCTCGTAGTTGAGTTTGCCTTCATTGCCAAGCGACGCGTGCGTCAACGCGCGATCAAGCAGGTTGAGTTCTTCAAACTCATAACCCAAGTCTTTTTGCAGCGCGCGCAGCATGCGGCGGCGTGCATCGCGGGTTGGTTGTGCGCGGTCGGGGAGGGGCATGGCGACAGGTATCGAAGGCTAAGTTGCCCTAGCGGAATGTGCCAGCCCAAGAGTTACGCCGCCAGGTGTTTCCAAAGTCACCGTGCGGCGAATGTTGCCTTCGCCGGTCAGACCGTTTCCCGCTGGCGGCCATGGCGTTTGCGGTCGGCTTCTTTCAGGTAGAGCTTGCGCATGCGGATACTCTTTGGCGTGATCTCGATTAGCTCATCTTCCGCCACGTATTCGAGGCTGTCTTCGACGCCGAACACGCGCGGCGGTGGCATTTTCACGAACGTTTCCTTGGTCGAACTGCGAACGTTGGTCGCCTTCTTTTCGCGCGACAAGTTGACGCACAGGTCGTTGTCCTTGCAGTTTTCTCCGACCACCATGCCCTCGTATACCTCGGTGCCTTCTGGCACGAAGAACGTGCCGCGGTCGCGCAAGCCGTCGAGTGCGTAGAAGGTGACCGAGCCACCAGCCATCGAGATCAAAACGCCCGCGGTGCGTTCTTCGATGTTGCCGCGGTGGGTGCCGTAGCCGTGGAAGACGTGGTGCATCGTCGCCTCACCGGCGGTCGCATTGAGCAGGCGGCTGCGCACGCCGATCAGGCCGCGCGCCGGCACCGTAAACTCAAGGCGCGTGAACGTGCCCTTGCGATCCATCTTCAAAAGCTCCGCCTTGCGAGTGCCAAGGATTTCTATGACCTTGCCGACTGCCACTGCTGGCACGTCGACCGTGAGATATTCGATTGGCTCCAGCCGCTCGCCGTTTTCTTCCTTGTAGAGCACGTGGGGCTTTGCGACCGAGAACTCGAAGCCCTCGCGGCGCATCGTCTCGAGCAGGAAGCCTAAGTGCATCACGCCACGGCCTGACAAAGTGAAGCAGTCGGCGGTGTCGCCTGGCTCGACGCGCAGGGCAACGTTGACGCGCTGCTCCTTTTCTAGGCGTTCGCGCAGATGGCGCGAGGTGAGGAACTTGCCGCCGTCTCTACCTGCGAAGGGCGCATCGTTGACGCGCATGACGATCGACATGGTCGGCTCGTCGATGGCGATCACTGGCATCGCCTCTGGCTGATCCACTGCGCTGACGGTGTCGCCGATCTCGATGGCTTCGATGCCGTAGATCGCGCACAGGTCGCCAGCCAGCACCTCTTTCTTCTCTTCGCGGCCAAGGCCGGAAAAGCCTAGAACGCCGCGCACCGAGACCTCTTTCTGTTTGCCGGTGCGCGAGATGTGCATCACGCGGGAGGTGGACTTCATCGTGCCGCGGTGCACACGGCCGATGGCGATGCGGCCCACGTAGTCGCTCCAGTCGAGCGTCGTGACGCGAAATTGCAGGCTGCCGTTCGGGTCGTCGGCGGGGGCTGGGATGTGCGACAGGATCGCGTCGAACAGCGTTTTTAGGTCCTTGCCTTCTCCGCCCTGCCTAGCTGCGGCGAGGTCGGAAGTCATCCAGCCCTGACGGCCAGAACCGTAGAACACCGGGAACTCCAGCGCCGCCTCGTCAGCGTCGAGGTCGATGAACAGATCGAAGATCTCGTTCACGACTTCCTCCGGACGCGCGTCCGCCTTGTCGACTTTGTTGACGACGACGATCGGCTTTAGGTGGTGGCTAAAGGCCTTCGCCAAAACGAACCGGGTCTGCGGCATCGGGCCTTCCGCAGCATCGACCAGCAGTAGCACGCCGTCGGCCATCGACAGCACGCGCTCGACCTCACCGCCGAAGTCGGCGTGGCCTGGGGTGTCGATGATATTGATGCGGACCCCGAGGTAGTCGACGACCGTATTCTTGGCCAGAATCGTGATGCCGCGCTCCTTCTCGAGCTCGTTGCTGTCCATCACGCATTCGCCGACCGCCTGGTTGTCGCGGAATGTGCCGGTCTGCCTGAGCAGTCCGTCGACCAGCGTGGTTTTGCCGTGGTCGACGTGGGCGATGATGGCAACGTTACGAATGTTCCTCTGCATGATGACACAGTCTGCTGTTCTGCGGCGCGTTGGCGCGTT
This sequence comes from Planctomycetota bacterium, assembly GCA_014192625.1. Classification (GTDB taxonomy): domain Bacteria; phylum Planctomycetota; class UBA1135; order UBA1135; family UBA2386; genus BJHM01. Next base: position 14,180 of record BJHM01000014.1, on the reverse strand, counting down.
GGCCGAATGCTGTTCGGCAAATTGGGCGGAGGATTGTCTTCGCTGCGGCCAGACAGTCAACGGGGGTTTGGGGCAGAGCGAAGGTTATTGTTGGAACGGGGTCACTGCGCTGGTCGAAAAGCACCACGCACGCGAGTGCATTGGTCGGCCGCCTTGACGCTACCGTTCGGCAATGCGGCAGCGCGCAGCGAAGGGCCCATCAGCGCGTTGGGATGGGCGCTACTCGTGCCGTTGGCAACGACCGCATGCCGCGCCAAATGTAGCGTTGCGTCCTTGCGTCCCTAGGGGAGCGGTCAGGATTTCAGCAGCGTCCAGATGCCAATCGCGATGAAGCCGATCCCTGCCGCCCAGTGCAAAACTTTCTCGCTGATCACGGTGGTGATCGCCTGGCCAGCGATCACGCCGATCGCCGAAGACACCACCAATGCTGCGGCAGAGCCGACGAATATCGTCCATTTCGAGACTTGGCCGTTGGCGGCAAAAGTCATGGTTGCGAGTTGCGTTTTGTCGCCCAATTCGGCGAGGAACACGGTGGCGAAGACCGTCCCGAAGATTTTCCAATCCATTGCAACATCGTAGCAAAGCGATTTGCCGGTCGCAGTCGTGCGCCTTGCAAAGCGCGGCTTCGCTGCGCAGTCCGATTGCAGGCTGCACTGCGGGATAGCTTTTTGGCAGTCACCAAATCCAAGTAATGAGCCGTCGCGTGAGCCGCAGGGCGATGGTAAAAAACAGCGGTGTCCGGGCTTTTTCTGCAAAGCTGGCGAAGTGTGAAGCGTTGGCTGCTCGGCTGCCTGTTTGCAGCCGGGCTAGCGTGCGGCCTCGTGTATCTGCACGTTGGTGCCGCAGCTGCAGGCGCGGTGTTTTCAGTCGAGGCTGTGCCAGTTTGCGATGCACTGCTGGTGCTTGGCGCGCGCATTCATGCCGATGGCACGCCCTACGACTTGCTGCGCGATCGGCTCGACACCGCGCTGCTTCTCTGGCAGCGGGGTGCGGCCAGGCGCGTGCTGCTCAGTGGCCGCGGCACTGGCGGTCTCGGCGAGAACGAAGTGGCGGCGATGCGACGGTATCTCGAAGCGGCTGGGGTGCCCGAAAAGGTGCTGGTTGACGACCCGCTTGGCCTGCGCACGCTCGACTCGATCGACCGTGCTGCGGTGATCTTTTCCGTGCGCACGGCAATTGTTGTCACCAACGACTTTCATTTGCCGCGCGCGCTGTATCTGTCGCGCAACCGCGGCCTCCCTGCGATCGGCGTAGTAGCCAACGAACGAGTCCACTACACGTGGGCAACACGATGCCGCAATGCGCTGCGCGAACCGTTGGCACGCCTTGTCGCGTGGTTTGACATCGAGGTGCTCCACCGTCGCGGTCAGGGCTGTGAGTGATCCAGCACGCAAGCAGGCGGTCGCTCGATAGCTCTCGTTCGCATCGTCCGCATCGCCCGCGCGTCCGGATCGCCAACCCAAAGCCGGTGCCGGCGGGATGGTTTTTTCACCCCTTTGCTACGGCACTTGCAGCCCGAACTGACGCAATACTTCGCACAAGCGCAGCATCGGCATCCCGGTGATCGCTGACTGATCGCTTGAGGTGATGCGCTCAAGCAGCGCGATGCCGGCGCATTCGATTTTGTAGGAGCCGGCGCAGTCGAGTGGTTTATCCAGCGCAACGTAGCGTGCGATCTCTGCAGTCGAGAGCGGGCGCATGCGGATCATCGCCACGTCGGCAAACTCCTCGACTTCGTTGCCGCGTACTACCGCTAACGCCGTGATGACCGCGTGCTCACGGCCGGCGAGGCGGGCGAGTTGTAGTTTTGCCGCGGCCTCGGTGCCGGGCTTGCCGAGCACTTCGTCGTCGAGCGCGATCACTTGGTCGCCGCCAATCACGATGGCCTTCTTGTGCAGTGCGGCGACTACCTGTGCCTTCTTCAGGGCCAGTGACCGGGCTAGCGCCACGGGGTCTTTCGTCGAGAGCCGTTCGGCGGCTTCGTCAACATCAGGTGTCACGCATTCAAACTGAATACCGAGCCGCGCCAGCAAGTCGCGTCGATACGGCGAAGAGCTAGCAAGGATAAGGTTTGACATAATGCCGAATTTCATCGGTGAAGGGCCGCTTGGCAAGGTTGCGTGCCACTAGAAGGCGCACCATAGTTATCGGCATGCACACTCCTTTGTTCGCAACGGTCGCTCTCGCGATCGCCTTCCCGTTAGTATTCACTGCGTGTGGCGACGCGTCTGCCACCAACACTTCAAAGTCCGAAACTCCCGTTGCGCAACCGGCGGCCAATCCGGCGCCAGCCAATCCCGTAGCGCCGGTGGCCCAGCAACCCGCCGTGAAGAAGCCCACGTTGCCGCCAAAGATTGATGGCGTGCAGGTGCAGGCCTACTTCAGTGGTGAGCCAGCGGCACCGGCCAGTGACAACAAGGTCACGGCCGAGAAGGTCGCGCTCGGCAAGTTGCTTTTTCATGAGAAGTCGTTGAGCAGGAACGACAACCTCAGCTGCGCTTCCTGCCACAGCCTCAGCAACTATGGCGTGGATAATAAGGCGACTTCGGAAGGCTCCGATGGCCAGCGGGGTGGCCGCAACACGCCGACCGTGATCAATGCGTCCCGTCAGTTTGTGCAGTTTTGGGATGGGCGCGCCGCGACCATCGAAGATCAGGCCATCGGGCCAGTGCTCAACCCGATTGAGCATGGATTGAAGGACGAGGCTGCACTTGTGGCGAAGATGAAAGCAAAGCCTTCACTCGTCGCTGCATTTGCTTTGGCTTTCCCTGGCGAAGCTGAGCCGGTGAGCGCGAGTAACTTCCAAAAGGCGGTCGGCGCATTTTCGCGCACGTTGGTCACCAAGTCGCCGTTCGACGAGTATCTGGACGGCAAGCAGTCAGCTTTGACGACTGAGCAGAAGTGGGGCCTCAAGACCTTCATCGAGGTCGGTTGCACGGAGTGTCACACCACTCGCCTGGTCGGTGGGCACATGTATCAGAAGCTCGGCACGAAGCAGGCCTATGCGACCAAGGACGAAGGCCGCTTTTTGATCACCAAGGATGAGAAGGACAAGTTTGTGTTCAAGGTGCCGTCCCTGCTGAACGTCGAGAAGACGGCGCCATACATGCACGATGGGTCGGTGGCCACGCTTGAGGAAATGGTAAAGATCATGGCCCGCGTGCAGGCCAACAAGGAGATCAAGGACGAGGAGGTCGCTTCGATTGTCGCGTTCCTGAAGTCGTTGACGGGACCGGTACAGGCTGGCCTTTCGATGCAGTGATTGGCGGTTGGGCGTGCTCATCTACACATGCCGCTGCTCGTACTACAGCATGACTTGCTGCAGCAGACTTGCTGCAGCAGACTTGCTGCAGCAGTGGTCCTGTAGCAGTGGTGCTGCGCCTAGATTTTATCACGGCGCTGCCTTAGCGGCGCAGGCCAATCCAGACCCTGCCACCTGCTGCGTCGAGCGTAAAAAGGCTGTTGCGCAATGCCCGCAGGCCGAGCTTTGGCTGCCCCTTTGTGAGCGTGACCCACGGGTCCATAAAGCTCAGGCTGCCAAGGCGCAGTTCGCCCTGCGCGCGGCCGCTGCCATGTTCGGCTTTGCCATCCAGAGTGGCGAGTTCGCCAGTGCGGCGGGGACGCATTCGCCAAGTGATGCTTGCCTCACTCGGCAGCGCGAGCAGCGATTGGAAGCCGGTGTCGATCAAGATCTCGATTGGTTTTCCCGCGAACGATGCTTGGACGACCGGCACTCGACTGGTGAAATAAATTGGCGGCTCGTCGGGCAGCATTGAGAGCGGGCGAAGGCTTACCCGGCGGCCAGCGACATCAATCTCCAACAGGCAGTTGCGGAACAGATCGCAGCCGAGGATGCCTTCGATTGGCAGCATGGTGTTGTCGCGGAGCGTTTGCAGGTCCATCGCCGCCGCCTCGACGTTGTGGAAGATGACGCTGCCCATGCGGAGGCTCGGCAAGGGTGGCAAGAGTTGTGCGCTTACTTCTGAGCCGGTCGCAGCGATGATCGCGGTGCGGCTGCCAAGTTTTAGCCCCAGCGACGCTGCGAGGCGCACATCGAGCAGCGCGCGGTCGGTACCGGTGTCGAGCAACAGCCAATGTTCCTCTGGGTCGCCAGCAAAGTGAGTTGGCAACAGGAACAACCCCGCACGCACGTGGATCGGCAGTTCCGTGCCCTCCGGCGGCATCAGCATCGCGCTCGCGCCAAAACGCTGCACCGCGCAACCGCCGAGCAGCAGTCCGGCAATCAGCATCGCATGAACGGGATATTTCATGGCGCAGGGCAGGCGAGACTTTGCAGCATGCGAGCGTAGTGACCGTCCTGTTGAATCAGCGCCTCATGTCGGCCAGCCTCGACCACGTTGCCGCGTTCGAGCACGAGGATGCAGTCGGCCGCGCGCACCGTCGACAAACGGTGTGCGACGATCAGCGCAGTGCGCGATTGCAGTGCCGCCGCGAGCGCTTGTTGCAGTCGCGCCTCGGTAGCAGAATCAATGCTCGCGGTCGCTTCGTCGAGGACCAATACGCACGGGTTGGTCACGAGCGCGCGGGCGAAGGCGAGCAACTGTCGTTGGCCCTGGCTAAACGTCCCGCCGCGTTCTTGCACCTGGGCATCGAGCGCCCCCGGCAAAGCGCGCACGAAATCGGCGGCGCAAGCAAGCTCGAGCGCCTGCCACACGCGCTCATCGCTGATCGTGCGATCGAACAGTCGCACGTTGTCGCCAATCGTGCCGGAGAACAGGAACAGGTCCTGCGCAACGACCGCAACTCTGTTTCGCAGCGCCCGCACATCCCAGTCGCGCACGTCGATGCCGTCGACCAGCACCGCACCACCGGTCACATCGCGCAGGCGAGATACCAGCGACAGGAGGGTCGACTTGCCGGAGCCCGTGGGACCGATGATGGCGATCGTCTGGCCGGGCCCTGCGCGGAACGAAACCGTTTGCAAGATGGGCAGGTCATTGCGATAGGCAAAATCGACGGCGCGGAACTCGATCTCGCAGCTGCCGGTCCGCTCCGCCGCCAAGTTCTTGCCGCCAGGTGCTGGGAATACTGGCTCGGCGAGGATCTTGAAGATGCGCTCCGAACTTGCGAACGCTTCCTGCAGCACGTTGTACTTCTCGCCTAGTTCGCGGATTGGTCCTGCGAGCAGGTTGAAGTAGAGCCAGAACTGGATGAACTGGCCCGGCAGGGCCTCGCCGCGCAGCACGGCTGAACCGCCAAACCACAGCAGGCCAATCGTCGTTGCGCGCAGCGTGAAGTCGACCAGCGAGAAAAACACCGAGAAGTGGAACACCGTGTCGCGCCAAGAATCTGCGGTGTCTGCATTCAGTTGTTGGTAGCGACTCTGCACCTGCGCTTCACGCCCGAAGGCGCGCGTCGCGCACACGCCACCAATGGCCTCGGCGGTATAGGCATTCTGCAGCGCGACCTTGCCGCGCACGGCTCGGTAGGCGCGCTGCGCGTTGCGGCGGAACAATATGCTGAGCAGGATCACGAGCGGCGTTGTTGCGATCGTGAACAGCGCGAGTCGCAGGTCGAGCACGAACAGCGCGACCATCACGCCGCCGATTTTGAGCAAGTCGAAGAAGCTCTGCAGCACACCGGTCGAGATCAGCTCGTTGAGTTTTTCAACGTCGGACGTAACGCGCGTGGTCAACTTGCCGGCGGGGTTGCGCTCGTGAAATGCAGAGCTGACCTGCAGCAGATGCGCAAATAACGATCGCCTAACGTCGCGGATGACGCGCTGGCCATTCCACGCCGTTACCTGGCCGTAGAGGTATCCGATCAGTGCGCCCAGCGCGGTTACGAGCAGGAAACCGCCGGAGTAAATCCAGAGTTGGTGTGAACGCTCGACGCTGTCGAGCGTCAGGTTGACCATCGGCCCGTCGATCGCAAGCTTCATCAGCCATGGGCCGATCAGTTCGAGCACGAACGAGACCAAAAGCAGTAAAAGGCAGCCAGCGAACGCGCGGCGATAGGGCCTAACGTATGGCCACAGTTGTGGCAGGAAGCCGAGGCCGATCGGCTTGCCCAGGTCATCGTCTGGCTCGGTGCTCATGCCCGGTCTCCTCCGCCGAGCGCAGAGGCCTCGGACTGGCGGCGGTAGGCGGTGGCATAGAGGCCGTGCTGTGAAAGCAGTTCGCTGTGGGTGCCGCGTTCGCGCACCTTGCCTTCATCGAGCACGAGGATCTGGTCTGCATCCGTCACAACCGAGAGTCGGTGCGTGGCAGCGATCACGGTGCGGCCCTTTCGAGTCGCCTTCAGGCCTTGCAGAATCAGGCGTTCGGTGTGCAGGTCCACCGCCGAGAGCGTGTCATCGAGCAGCAGGGCGGGTCGGCTCGCCAATAGGGCGCGCGCTAGCGACACGCGCTGCTTCTGGCCGCCGGAAAGGGTCACGCCACGTTCGCCAACACGCGTGTCGAGTCCATCCGGAAGCTGCGGCAGGTCCTTCTCGAGTGCGGCTGCGGCGACGGCGAAGTCGAGGTCGCTCGCGGTGGCGTCCGGACGGCCGAAGGCGACATTGGCGCGCACCGTGTCGCTAAACAGGAACGGCTCCTGTGGCGCGAAGGCGAACAGTGCGCGGATTGATGCTGGCGACAGATCGAGCACGTCGTGCCCGTCGATCCAGATCGTGCCGCGCGGCGGTTCATAAAAGCGCAGGCACAAAGCGAGCAGCGTTGACTTGCCTGAACCTACCGGGCCGGTGATGCCGAGTTTTTGTCCAGGCTGCAGATCGAAACTCACGTCCTGCAGTGCGGGCTTGGCTGCGCCGGGATAGGAGAACACGAGTCCGCGCACCTCGATGTGGCCGCGCAGGACGATTGCAGCACCTTGCGTTACTTCAGGCATCACAGCAAACAGTTCTTCGACGCGGTTTGCTGCGGCAAAGGCGCGCGGCATGGTCGCCAGTGTCCAGCCGAGGATCTCCAACGGGAACATCAGCAACAGCAAGTATTGGGTGAACTGGAACAGTTGGCCGACCGTCATGTGGCCGTCAATCACTTGGCTGCCGCCGACGAGCAGAACGCCAAGCATGACTGTGCCGGTGGTGGAATGGGTGATCGCATTCATTAGCGATCGCAGCCGCACCAGTCGCAGGTTGCTGGCCAAGTAGCGCCGGTTGCGCCGCGCCATCGCCGCTACTTCGCGGGGTTCTGCGCCAAACTGCCACAGGATTCGAATGCCGGCGAAGTCCTCCTGGGCGCGTTGCGAAAGCGCACCGATCGCTTCCTGACTCAGCTTGCTCCATTTGTGTAGCCGGGGCATCAACATGCGAAGCCCCGCGAACAACAGCCCGAGTATGCCGGCCGCAGCGACCGTCACCGGCACATCCATTTTTGCCATGCAGTAGATGCCGGCAGGCAGGATGCAGAGCGCGGAGCCGCCGTGGAGCAGCAGCGGTCCCATCACGAACCGGACGAGGTCTACGTCCTGCGTGAGTCGGCTCGTGATGTCGCCGGTGCGAGCGCGGTCGAACCATGCAACTGGCAGCGTTTGTAGGTGGGCGAGCGCCTGGTCCTTCAGTTCTTGTTCGACGTTGCGCGATACGTCGATCAGCGTGCGGCGCGAAATGTAGCGCAGCAGTGCTTCTGCGAGACCCATTGCGAGTAGCAGCCAGCAGGTAGTCGCAAGGTCAACGGGCCTTGCTGCGCCGGTGGAAATGCGAACCGAGTCGATCACATCGCCCCAAAGTCGCGGCATCCACAGCGTCACAAACGCATGCGGTGGGATGCAGAGTGCACCGATCCACACGAGACGGCGGTGCGCGCAGAGCAGTGACCACGGGCGGGCGAAAGCCGCCGTTACCTTCTTGGCTGAAGACAAGTCGGCAAAGCATCGCCCGACCGGCGGAGCGATGCAATCGGCGCACTGTGGACATTTTCGACAGCGCGGCGGTAACGGGCTGCTCTCGCTTGGGGACAGTTGCGCCACTCGAGGTTCATTCGCATGGCCTCGGCTGTCGAAAACCACGCAATGTCCTCTCGGATCGGGGGGGCCGGAGCGAAGTCAATGCAACTCGGTTCTCGCCAGCGCAGAAATTGTCAAAGCTATGCCGAGCTCGGCTTCACGTTCGTCGAGTTGGCACTCAGCATGTTGATCCTCGTGATCATCTCTGCGGTGATGGTCAATCATTTGACGATCAACCTGCAGAGCACGCTGAGTGAGCGTGATCGCTTGTTCGCGTTCGGCAAGGCGCAGGGCATTTTGGCTGAGGTCCAGAGCCATGTGGATCGTGGCCAGGTTGGTCCTGCGGAGGACCTTGATGCGCTCGACGACGGCAGCACCAAGCGGGGCACCTTGTCCATTGCGACGGACGAAAACGGTGTTCTCGTGCTTCCCGATCACGTGTTGTCCTCCAACTGGCGCCGCGACGGCCAATGGGTCTGGTCGCGCCGCATCTCCGTAGAGCCGTTTGCCGGCCTCAACAATCGCAACGTTCGCTACGTCACGGTCCGGATTTTCCAGAAGGACATGGTAGGCCGCGATGTGGAGGTGGCTGACGTCTCGGCGGTCGTCAACGCTGCCGGTGGTGCGTTTCCGACCACCCAGGTGTTCGACATCTACTTGCTCGCGATTGAAAATATCCCGGGCTGGTGGGTCTTCATGGATTCGATCCGCCCGTTCGTGGAATCGACGATCACTGATCTCGAGACGCGCAACCCTGGGCTTGAGCTGCGCACGCACTGGATCACCAAGGCGAGCTTCGGCCGCAATGCGTCCTATCGCCCTTACATCAACGAAGACTTCGACAGCCTGCAATCGATGCCCGAGGTCTATCACTATCCGGGCCGCATGCCGGTGGGCTCCTCGTCGAGTTACTACTACGTGCCCGCCAATATCAAGGCCCGCTACTCACGTGATGGCGTTGAGCGCAACGGCTATGACGCGGTGCAAAATCCGTATCCGTACGCACTCTGCGATTACTGGAATCACTCGATGCGTCAGCCGCAGGAGCAGGCCCTATGGGCAGCGCGCGTTTCGCGGATTGAGCAACGCGAGGCGCAAATCGCCTCGGCGCAAGCGTCGGGCAGCACGGTTCCTGCCGCGCTCGAAGACATGTCGAAGGAGCCGACCATGCGGATGTTCCTCGACGACCTCTACGGCAATCCGAACAAGTATCGCAACGCGCTGATCGTCAACCTGCATGGCGAGTTGCTGCCAATGCCTTCGCTGCGCAACTTCTCCGACCCGGCGCGTTCGCCGACCAACCTGTTGGAAGCGCGGGTCGTGACCCACCCTGAAAAGCTGCGCACGCCGCGCATAGCAGGTGGTGTTGGCACTGAGAATGCGAAGTTCCGCGTGTATGCCTTCAAGGCGATCCCCGCAAACAATGCGACCTTGCGGACTATCCCGCAGGTCACGGTCGATGTGCTTGGGGTTGACCTGACCAACCCAACTACAACGAACGTGCCTGATCTCGACTCGGGCGTTGCATTGCAGTGCCTTTCAGGCGGTGTGCCGCTTGGCACCAGTGTGATCAATGCGCCCTACACCGTGTTCGCAAACGCGCCGGTCTATTCGCCCAGCCTGCCGGCCAACACGATGAGCTATAGCGCGATCCATCTGACGGTCGGCAGTGAGAGCTTTACGCGGATCACGCTCTACAACACGCCATGCATTGCACCGCCGGATGCAACTGGTGCCGGTCTTGCGGCGACCGCCCAAGCGCAGCTTTACGGGATGGAATACGTGCCAGGATCGGTCGATCGCTCGCCTGATGTCGTGCAGGATTTTACGCGGGACCTAGCGAACACCGTTACGCCGGCCAGCACCAAGAACACTTCGCGTTGGCGCTTTCAGGTGCCTGCCGCGATGGTGGCAAACCTCACGACTACGGATCGCGTACTCGAAGTGCGCACCCGTATTTGGGCGGGCACGGATCCGGCCAATGCCGGTACCGTTTGGCCCACGCCCAACGACCCGGACAACCTCAGCACCACATTTACCTGGTGGTGCGACAGCAAAGAGGATGTCCCGATCACGGAGCGTTCGCAGTTCCTCGGTGATCCAAGGCACAACCCGTATCGCGATCTGCTGCGCGACCAGACCACGCCGGCCAACGATTTTCACGATGGCTATAACTGGTTCTTCGATGCGTTGAGCGCGTCAGCGCGCACCGACAATCCGGGCCTCGACCCAGCGCGCATGTTCAATCGCTGGAGGGGCGTGCTCAACTGTGACGTGGCTCGCTACATGGAGTTGCTGCGCAAGGGTCTGGTCGCTAGCAAGTGCGTCTACACGACGCTCACCGGCTTCTCGTATTACTACCTCGGCATCGGCGCCGACATCGGCTACGACGCCGCGAACGGCTACCCCAACTCGATCCCGGTCAATCAGCAGCCATACGGAGGCACTGGCCCTGGCTTCGTAAACACCATCACGAACACGCGTACCTATGTGCGCGCTGGCACCTCTGGCACTGGCTATTGGTGGGGTTTGCCATGGCTTGGCGAGCTGTATCCGGATGCCCAGGTCGCGCAATGGCGCGGCACCAACTCGGCGCAGATCCGCGGCAACCTCGATGCCGGCACCGGGGCCACGCAATTTCGTCAGGGCTCGATTGCCACCGTGCCCGTTGGCACGCCGCGCCTTGGTTTTGGCACCACGCTCGGTACCGCACAACAGCGCACCAACAACGAAGGCTGCACGTCGTTCTTCAACATCGGCACCTCGAGCTCGTCGTTCCATCACCAGTATGCAAGTGGCAACGGCACGCTGACCTCGACCGGCACCGAGATTTCGACCAACTACAACTTCAACATGCCGACGGCGGCGCCGATCAGCCGTCCGTGGAGCATTGCCACCAACTCAGCAGGCGGTTTGGGGGACGAGTTTGCGCTGACGCCATACTCGGCGGAGCGCTACTCAGCTCGCATGCTGAAGACATACTACACCCACCCGAACGGCAACATCGGTTCGGGTCTGCTGCAGCTCACGAACCCGGGTAACACTGCCTCGGCGTTCCTGATCGTGAACGGCATCGACCGCACGGTTGAGTCGGGCTCGAGCTTCATCGCTAAGTTTGCGGTGTTGTCGCTGGTGCACTCTTTCTTTGAAGCTGGTCCAGTCAGCGTGGCGCGCCGCATTGAGCAGCCGCCGCGGGTCGAGATCGTGCAGCCGACAGACATCACCGAGCTGGTGGATCCGATCGACGTCGAGATCAAGGTAAACACGTCGTTCACGCGCTGGGACGGAGTGCCTTACACGACCACCGGCACCTTCGCAGAGAGCGAGGCTGCGATGGACTACGTGCTGATGTATTCGAACGATGGTGGCATCAACTGGCGCTACTGCCAAGGCAACTCCACGGCGGTGCCCGGCGTGCGTCCAAGTGTGCCGGCACTGCTTTTGCCCGACGCTGGGCCAGGCCAGGAGACCTATTCATGGGCGGTGCCGTCCACGCAGTTCCCGCAGGGCAGTTACCTCCTGCGCGTCGACTGTTTCCGTCGCGGCGCGCCGATCCACTATTCGTATCACAAGACCAAGCTGTTCATTCAGCGCTGAACGGAGCAACACCATGAACCGTCATTCCAGTTCTACTGGTTTTAGCCTCGCCGAGTTATCGGTCGCGAGCACCTTGTTTCTCGCGATGGTGCTGGTCGTGACCACGCTCGCGCAATCGGGTTCGGAGGCGCAGGACCTCGGCCGCCGTATCTCGAATATGACCGAGATGGCGCAAGAGGTCTGCGATCGCATGCGACTTGAGTTGCTCAGTTCGGTGAAGGTTTTCACTGACGACACCGAGGGCAACGCAAACCTTGCGGTAATCGATCGGACTAACGCACCGTTGCCAATGGCGGCTCTCAAGTTGCCGGTGCTGTTGGTTGACGGCATGTTTCGTTCGGACACGCCGGGCGATGAGATCACGGGCAATGCCCTGTTCTTCGCCGAGCTGGCGTGGCGCGATCGTTTTCGTTGTTCGAACGGCCACGAATACGTGACCGACGTGTATCGCTGGATTCACTACTACCTTTCGGCGAAGGATGGCGGCCCGCGTCAGGGGCAGCGTGGTGGAGTGGACATGGTCCGTTGGTTGAGTGAGCCACTTGCGGACGGCTTGGTGATTGATGCCATTGTCGATGCAGCGGATCGCGCCGAGGTGCTCGAGCACATGGCGGCCAACACCGCCGGTGTCGGTGGCACGGTGCGCCCATCAGTGCAGGTGGTTTGGAACCGCGGCGGCGACCCGACGGTCCAAGGGACCTTTCGGCAAGTCGATCCTACGGACGGTTCCATGAGCACCCAGCCGTCCTCGCGGCCGTTCCCCTGGCGCATTTTGCCGGCGGACAATCAGGTGACGGGGTTGCTCTCCTACCAACGTGGTTCGATCGCCTCCAACTTTGACATTGTGGCGCCGGGTGTGACGCGATTTGCGGTGCGCGACGACCTGGCTGGTTTCCCGCAGGGGTTCGAGTTGCAGTTCATCGGCCAAACGTCGGCGCGGCAGTTATTGCTGCACCTCGTCATGGTCGACATGACGCGCAAGGGACCGCTCGCGTGGAGTCAGGTGCAGACCATCATCAACTGCAAGGATCGGTGAGCTATGAACAAGTTCCCAACAGCACAGTCCGTGCCTGCGCCGCGCGATGAGCGCGGTGTGGCCCTGATCTTCGCCTTGTTTTTTGCGATCATCTCGCTTGGCCTGACGATCGCAGGCGCGATTTTCGTGAAGGCACACAAGGATCAGATGCAGATCGCGTTTGCGAGTCACGGCCAATCGGTCGAGTTCGCACGCTCAGGTCTCGTCGAGGGCCTTGGTTGGTTTCGTAAGCAGACGGCGCAGCCGGTGACCATCTTTCGCCCACAGCTGAATGAGACTGCAAGCCCTCCGATTCTTGAAACCAGCGAGCCAGACATTGGCATCGTCCGCGAGTTTCAGATCAGCGGTTCCTTGTGGGGCCGTTATGAGGTGTGGAAGGAATGGCCGGGCGATCCGGATGCGGAAAGGCTCGCCTTCCGCCAGCTTGCCCAGTGTGAGGACATCAGTGTCGAGCGTGGCAACCTGAGCCCCGGCTCGGTCTGGCGCGTGCGCAGTTTCGGCTACGTCTTCCGCCGCGCTGACGCGAATGTGCGTTTTGACCAGCAGCCCAATCGCGTCATTGCCAAAGAAATGGTGGAGACGGAGGTTCGCCGACTTGGTCTGCAACCGCCCGGTCAGGCGGCGCTGTGCACGCGCAATCCTGCCACCTGTCAGGTTCAGACGCGCGGCCGCGTGCTTGGTGGCGCGGTCGGCGCTGGCATCTTCTACCTTCGTCAGGGCAATACCGCGCCCACGGTCAGCGGCACAGGTAGCCAAGTCACGGGCGTGCCGCCAACCAGTGGCGCGGCCAGCTATGCCGACGACTACGTCTCGGTGTTCGGCGTATCTCTGCAAGAACTGCGCGGCATGGCGGACTCAGCGCTCACGGATCCGGCGGCTTTTCCCAGCCCGATCCCCAAGGACACGCTGGTCGTGCTCGAAGGGGCGATCACGTTTACTACCGCAAGGCCGCTGTCGGGCACTGGCATCGTCGTGATCAATGGCAACTGCACGATCAACCCAGCTAGCTACTCGGCGTTCTCCGGACTGCTGTATGTCAACGGCTCGCTGACGTTGCGCGAGCCATCGGAGTTGCAGGGTGCGGTCGTAGTGACGGGGGCGGTCAACGTACAGGGCAACTCGGACTACGCGGTGATCACGTTTGATGATGGCGTCGTCAGCCGCTTGCGGCAGACGCTCGGCATCTATCGTCAGTCGACCGGCGTGCTGCGGCCGTATCGTCCCGACGACCGCTGAGCGCAGATCGTTCTGCTGACAAGCCACGCACTGCGGGCCTAGCACTGCGGGCCTAGCACTGCGATACGTGTGCGAGCGGGGGTGGTTTTTTGCCGCTCGGTTTTTGTTTCGCGACCGCAGCCCAAAAAGGCTCTCCGTGAAATCGCGGCTGCGCGGCTTTAGTTGTTGCCACTGCTGCGCTTTCTCGTGCCCCAAAACGGCGCGTGATGCGCGTGCCCCAAAACAGTGCGTTTTGCGCGTGCCCCAAAACGGCGCGTTTTGCGCGTGCCCCAAACCGGCGCGTGATGCGCGTGCCCCAAACCGGCGCGTGATGCGCGTGCCCCAAACCGGCGCGTGATGCGCGTGCCCCAAAACAGTGCGTTTTGCGCGTGCCCCAAACCGGCGCGTTTTGCGCGTGCCCCAA
>BJHM01000013.1 GCA_014192625.1 Planctomycetota bacterium | reverse complement strand
CCGCGCACCCGCCGCGCACGCGGCGCACGCACCCGCGCCCGCACCCGCGCACGCACCCGCGCACCCGCGCACCCGCCGCGCACGCGGCGCACGCACCCGCACCCGCACCCGCATCCGCGCCCGCGCGCCCGCGCACCCGCGCCCCCGCGCCCCCGCGCCCGCACCCGCGCACCCGCGCACCCGCCGCGCACGCGGCGCACGCACCCGCCCCCGCGCCCGCACCCGCGCCCGCGCCCCCGCGCCCCCGCGCCCGCGCCCGCGCCCGCACCCGCATCCGCGCACCAAGCCGCAATACTGCGCGGCAAGCGGCGCGTGCGGGCCTTGGCCAACTTGGCGAAAAAAGCTGCCATCGGGGGGCTTCATTGCCCACGCGCAACGGCTTTCAACGGCTAGTAGTCAGGTCGAGTGGGGGCAGGTAGCGCAGAAGTAAATGTAAGATCGCGCTCACCTTCCTTGACGGACCGCTTGCACGGCGTCGGCGGGTGGCTATGGTGCTCCGCCCTTCATCCCGAAGCCTAGCTATGTCCAGAGTCTGTGAGATCACCGGTCGTCGTACTCAGGTTGGCCACGCCGTCAAGCGTCGCGGTCTCGCGAAGCGGGATGGCGGTGTCGGTCGCCGCGTCACCGGGCGCAGTAAGCGCACCTTCAAGCCAAACATCCACATCGTGCGCGTCTTGACCCCAGAGGGTCAGGTCCTCCGCATGAAGCTGTCGACCAAGGCAATCAAGTGCGGTGTCATCCGCATGCAGAAGGGCGGCAAGACCGTCGAGTTCCCATTGATCAAGGCGCTCCGCGGCCGCAACCGCGCGTTCACCAAGGCTCAGAAGGTCGCGGCAGTAGCACCGCAGTAGTTCTTCGCCGCCGCGCAGGCGTTCTTCGCCGCAGGCGCAGTAGTTCTTCGCCGCCGCGCAGACGTTCTTCGCCGCAGGCGCAGGCGTTCTTCGCCGCCGCGCAGTCGTTCTTCGCCGCAGGCGCAGACGTTCTTCGCCGCCGCGCAGTCGTTCTTCGCCGCAGGCGCAGGCGTTCTTCGCCGCCGCGCAGTCGTTCTTCGCCGCGCAGTAGTAGCAGCGCAGCAGCAGCCCTTCGCAGTGCGGGATCGCTTGATCGCGTCGGATGACTTAGCAGCGCGGTAGTTCTGCGCCGTGGCTTTAGCATGTCATCGTGCTATGTCGAGCATGCGCGCAGCACCTTTTGTAGGAAGCCGTGCAGGTCAAAGCCGCCGCGCTTTGTGCAGCCTAGGCGTACGACCACGAGGCTTTGCGAAGGGAAGCAGACTACGTATTGGCCTTCGTGACCTGATAGGTAGAACAGGTCGGTCGGCAGCTTTTCAAAGGGGCGTTGCTCTTGTTGGCCGGTTCTGCCGGCGTTGAGCCAGAGGTGGCGGCCAAAGCCACCGCGCTCGTCGCTCGCGGTCGGAGTGCGCGCCTCTGCAACCCAGCCTTCGGGCAACAATCGCTCGCCGTTCCACACGCCGTCTTGCAGGTAGAACTGGCCAATCTTTGCCCAGTCGCGCGCGGTGGCATAGCCAAACGAAGAGCCGACGAACGTGCCGCTCGGGTCGAGTTCGAGGTATGCGGAGTCCATGCCGAGGCGGGCAAACAGTTCGCGTTGCGGGAACGCCAGATAGTCGGCATCGTTCAAAAACGTGGTGCGCAGGATGCGGCAGAGCAGGCAGGTTGTGCCGCTCGAATATCGAAACGTGGTGCGCGGTTTGCTCGCGAGCGGCTGTGCGGCCGCGATGCTGCCGTAGTCGTCGCTGGTAAACAGCATGCGCAGCGCGTCACTGCTTGGCGATTCGTAGTCCTCGGTCCACGCGAGGCCCGACTGCATTCGCAACAAGTCGTCGAGGCGCAGCGCGCGGCGCGGGTCATTTGGCAGGTGCCACTCGGGCACCATGAGCGGCGCGTTTGGATCGAGTTTGCCTTGGGCAACGCGGCGGCCAAGCAGCGCATCGGTAATGGTCTTGGTAGCAGACCAGCCCGGCAGCGGCATCGATGCGTTGTAGTGAGACGCGTAGCGCTCCCCTAGCAGCTGACCATTTTTTACCACGAGGACGGCGCGGGTGCGGGCCAGCGGCTGTGCGTCGCGCTCGATAAACGCGTAGTCGATCGCCGCCTGCAGCGCCGCTGCAGAAATGCCCGCTGGCAACGTGGTCACCGGGCCTGCGGAGCCGAGCGGCCATGGCCTCAGGGCTTCGGCTTGCGCCGCTTCGGTGTTGGCTTTTGCGATTGGCGGATAGGCGCGCAAGCGCAGGTCGTTCGCCCTACGGATCGAGGTAAGTGTGCAACCAAAGCCAGCTACGTAGGCCGCGGTGGCGCTCGCTTGCAAGATCACTGCGGTCACAGCTTGCTGCTGGCGGTCCACGTCAAGTCGCAAGAACGGCCGGACCAACGCTTGGATCGGTGTGTCGGGGGCTAGCTCCTCGTCGAGCACCGATTCGAGCGTGCGCCCGCTGATGAAGATCGCCGACGCGGCGGTCTTCGCGGCGTAGCCCGCGGCGATTTGCGCTAGCTCAGCAGTGAGCGCGTCAGGCGGGGGGAGCTGTTTTGGTGCAGGCTGTAGCTGTGCGGACGGATCTTGTGGTGCGCTGATTGCCTGTTTTGTCGGCGCTGTTGCGCCGGTCTGCTCGGTTGCCGGTGTTTGTGTTGGCAAGAGCAGCGGCTTCGTGCACGCAGGCAGGAAAAACAGCAGCGGCAACGCCGCGAGCAAACTGCGGAAGGCGAACGGCATGTGGGCGGATGCTAGCTGAGCGCGCCGTCTACCGTGTGTCACAAGCCGATCACGCCGCGGCGGCCGCGCAACGCTTCGGCCTCAGTCAGCGTATGACCGCCGGCGATTACGTCATTGCTGCGAAAGCACGCGGTGCCGAGTGCCATGAGCCGGCCGTTGTTCGCGGTTAGGCCCGGCACGTTAGCAGCAGGGCAGAAGGCGAGCACCTGTTTGTAAAAGGCCGCCATAGGCAGCGGTTTTGCTGGAAAAGAAGAACGCGCTGCTGCCAATCACCTCGGGGATCATGGCCAGCGCATTGCCGTCTGAAAGCAGCGGGCAACAGGTAGTGCTTTCCGTGACAAAATCAAAGCCTGCCTCTTTTCAATCACAGGCCATGCTCATCTACGTTTGAGCGTTGCAATTAATGTTTGTAAAATAAGGACTTGGGGCAAATCGCGCGTCGAAGCCGGCGGTGGCAGAGATCGTGTAAGGCGCTCCGGGTATGAGATTGAATACCCGGGTGTCGCTCTTTGGGTGACTCGTGTTTGCGCAAGAAAACATTTCGGCCACGCCGTGCGCGCTGTAACAAGCCATCTATTTGCTTTGGCGCAGGGCGGGTTTGCTCGGATTAGAAAGCTCGGAGGGGGCACCGTTGCTGTAAGCAAAGATATGATTTTGGCAGGGAGAAAATCGCGTGGATAAAAAAGTATTATAGGTCCCCTCTGGGCCAAACCTCACCGCCCTGCCACGCGCCGTGTCGCTAACGGTTGCCCCAAATGGCGCAACTGGCCATAGGCTAGCCGGCGTGAAAAAGAGCCGCTGCAAAACCGCAAGCCCGGTCCCTTCCCAGCAGGTCACTGCAAACTTGTAATAGCCAGCAGTAGATGGCCTCGGTGCATCTTCGCGGTCATTATCAACGGCATGCTGCGCCTCGTGATTCTGCTGCCGATGTGCTTTTTGGTGAGTCTTACTGCCTGTCTAGCAGCGCCCGCCCCTTTACCCAATAAAGCTCTGCAGGCCACCGACCTGATCCCAATCCTGCGCCGTTTTGACGCCAGCGACTGCGGCGCAGAAGGCGAGTTCTTTGGCGCGGCAGGGAGCGCTTCTGAATGGCAAACCTTGCGCGAACAGCTGGCCCTTTACACGCAATCCCTGCCTGACGACTGGGCGACGTTTGGCCGCGAGCGCGTGGTGGCTTTTTGTGGTGCGTGTGCTTGTTACGACTCGGGCATCGCGCTCGCGGTCACTACGGAAGAAGGTGTCGATGTGATTACCTTGACGCTGGGTGCTGCAAAACAGACTTCGCAGCAGAACTCGGAGCAAAAAGCCCAGCAAAAAGCCTCGCCTGTGATCGTGCTTTTACTGCCGCGCCGGCCGCACGCGCTCACCGTGGTGCTGCGGTCTGGTGAGGAGCAAGAGCGCGTGCTCGGGATGCTGCCACCGTTGCGCTAAGACAGCAGCATTACTCAGGTGACGCGCCGCAGACTGCCGATAGCAACGCCCGTGAAGCGTTCCGAGCGAGCGGTGCTGGTCTGCTTGGTCGTGGCCGTTGGCCTCACGCTTAGGCTTGCCTTCGTTTTGACGAGCGTGGTTGTGGAACCGCTGCGCGCCGATGCCGGGCAATACGCGCAATACGCCCACAACCTGAACGCGCACGGCACCTTTTCGCTCGCGACGACAGTCCCGCCAACGCCCGATGCCTTTCGATCGCCGGGCTATCCCGTTTTTTTGGCGGCGTGCCAATGGCTCGTTGGCGAGGCCGCTGGTTATTCCGTCGCGCGCTTTCTGCAGGCAATCCTGTCGAGCTGCATGGTGTTGATTGCATTTCGATTGGCGCGTCGGTTGATGCCGTTTTACGCCGCGCTAGCCGTCACCGTGTTGGTCGCGTTGTCGCCGCATCTCATCATCGCCAACGGCTACATCCTCACCGAGTCGTTGACGGCCTTTGGGCTAACGAGTGCGCTGCTGCTCACCATGGGCCGCACGCGCCGCGAACCCATGGCAAGGTTTGGCGCTGCCGGGATTGTGTTTGGCATTGTTGCGTTGCTCAATGAAGCGATTGCGCCGTTGCCACTGCTCTGCGCTTTGGCTGCTTGGCGACGGTGGGGCAAAAAGCGCGCCTGCACGTTTGCCGCGCTTGCTCTGCTGCCGACGCTGCTTTGGACCGTGCGCAATCAGTCGACAACGCTCGCGCACACTGGCGGCGAACGCCTAGTGGCCTCGCTGAGTCACGGCAGTTACCCGCAGCTTTTCTATAAGACCGAAGCGTTCCGCAACTACCCGTATCGCGAAGACCCCGAGCAACCGGAGTATGGCAACTCTTGGTCGCATTTCAGCCAGGTCTTTTTGCAGCGCGCCGGGGCGGAAAAGGTTCGCTACCTGACATGGTATCTACTGCAAAAGCCGGTTTGGCTGTGGGGCTACAACATCGTGCAGGGGGCTTCCGACGCATACGTCTACCCAGTGCAGCATTCGATTTTCGAAAGTGTGCCGGTGGTCGATGCCAGTCGCAGCGTGATGCGCGCGCTACACCCGTGGTTTGCCGTGCTGGCATTTTGCGGCGGCTGTTTTTCGCTGCTTCGATCGCGCACGCGGCCGCTCGGCATAGCCGTGATCTGGTGCACGTTGGTTTACACGTTGTTAGTGCCAGACCCTCGCTACCTCGTGCCGCTGCGCGCGGTGCAGGCGGTGCTTTCTGTGTGGGTGGTCGATTTGCTTTGGCAGAAGTGGCGGCGGCGATCTTGCGCCGAGGCCAAGGTCGTTGCTGCTGCGACAGCGCAAGATCCGTTGCGAAAAAACTGCACGGCCGAAGCCGCTTCGCCAAGGCGAGAACGCGAACTAGTCGATCGGTAGTGCCGCACGGGCAAGGCGCGTTAGTGCAGTCGCAGTGCTGCTCGCGTATCCTAAAAAACAGCACGCGCTCATAGCTCAGTTGGATAGAGCACCGGTTTTCTAAACCGGCGGTCCCTGGTTCGAGTCCAGGTGGGCGCGCACTTTGTCACGTATCTGCGCGGTGCGATTGTCATGGAACTAGCCATCTACGCTCATCCCTGGGACCTTCGCGCGCTGTCGTCGCATGGCGGGCTCGCGCGGTTGCGCGACCTTGGCTTTGGCGAAGTGGCGCTCGCTGCAAGCTACCACGCTGGCCGTTGGCTCACGCCGTGGGACCCAGCGGGCCTCGTGCGCTTTTTGGAAGATGGCACGGTGCATTTCCGGCCGCGCGCCGACTACGGCATGCTGAAGCCCAAAGCGTCGAGCGAAGTCGTTGCCGATGCGCCATCGCCGCTTGAGTGGCTGTGCGATGCTGCAAAGCAGGCTTCGTTGCGCGTGCGAGCATGGGCGGTGTTTACGCACAACACGCGGCTTGGCGAACTACACCCCGAATGCTGTGTCGAGAACGCGCTTGGCGATCGCTACCATTACGCGCTGTGCCCGAGTAGCCCGCATGTGCAGCAATACATGCACGCAATGCTGCAGGACCTTGCCGCGCATGACGGGTTGCACACGATTGAGTTGGAAGCGATTGGCTGGATGGGCTGGAAGCACTCGAGTCATCACGAGAAGGCGAGCTTTACGCCCGATGCGCTGACGGAGTGGCTCCTGTCGCTGTGCTTTTGCGCGCATTGCACCGAGGGCCTCAGTGAAGCGCCGCGTGTGCGGCAGGCGTTGGCGACTTCGTTGCGGGTGCTGTTTGCCGGTGGTGATGCGATGGAGCCTTTGTCGGTGGCTAGTCAGAAAAACGGCACCAGCTTTGCGGCGCTGCTGCCCGGGCCTTCGGATCCTTTGCACGAAAAGCTGGGGGATGCGGAGTTGCGTTTTCTGTGGCAGCACTTTGATCGCCGGCAACGGATCGAACGCTTCCTGCACGAGGCACGCGAGCGCGTGCGAGCCGGACGGGTAGGTGCAGCACCGCAGTTTGCTTTGCAGGTGCACCCAAACGAGTACTTTCACGGCAGCCAGGCGCCGAATAGCAGTCGCTACGGCATGGTGCTCGGCTCGCCACACGAAAGGGTCGTCACGTGCTACGGCGAGGGGCCGACCGGGATTCAGAAGACGCTTGCCGCGGTAACTGGGATTGCAGTAACTGGGATTGCCGGGAAAGCGATTGCTGGCGGCAACGGCACGTTGCGGCTGTGCATCCATCCCAAGGCGCCACAATTTTCGAGCGAAAAGGACCTGCTCGCTCTGCGCGCGTTGTGCGATCAGTACGGAATCCGCGCGGTTACGATCTACCATCTAGGGCTCTTACCTTGGCGCACCATCGAACGGGTCGCCGCAGCTCTTCGCACATGAACCACTTGAGTATCTTTCGGCGCGCGATTTCTTCGCTGGTTGTGATCCTGCCTAGCTGCGTGGCGCAAGAATCTGCGTCGTCGCACAAGCCGCCGCGCGTCGTCGTGATGTGCTCGGTAGATCAGCTAGCCAGTTGGGTGTTCGATCAGTCGCTGCCGCATTTTGGTGAAGGTGGTTTTCGCCGCTTGCTGCGTGAAGGCGTGCAGTTTGCCGAATGCGCGTATTTGCAAGGCTGCACGGAGACTGGACCTGGACATGCGACGTTGGGCACGGGTGCCCCCGCAAACGTGCACGGCATCGTGCACAACGAGTGGTATGACGAGGTGGAAAAGAAGCGGGTCTACTGCGCGGGCGAGCCGGTGGCTGCGCTGGCTGAGTTTCCAGAGGGGAAGGATCGGGGGCCGGCTCGATTGTTAGTGCCGACGCTGGGCGATTTACTCAAACAAAAGAATCCGGCGGCAAGGCTCGTCTCGGTGTCGGCCAAAGACCGCTCGGCGATCTTGATGGCCGGCGGCAGTGCGGACTCGGTCACCTGGTACGACTACTCGACAGGTCGCTTCGTCACCAACACGCGGTGGTGCAAGGAGGCCCCGAAGTGGCTGCTCGACTTCAACCAAGCGCCTGCTGCGGATGCATACTTTGGCTGGCAGTGGACGCGCACCGGACCGGATAAAGCCTACGCCGATTGCGTCGACGACCAGCCGTTTGAGGCGGCGCACTTGGGCAGCGGCGGGCGCACCCTGCCAGCGACGTTAAAGGGCAAGCCTGAAGCTGTCCTGCCGGCGAAGGAGTTTTATCTTGAGGTCTACATTTCACCGGCGGTCAATGAGTTGACATTGCGCGCGGCAAAGGCTTCGTGCCTCGCCAATCAAGTTGGCGAAGACGATGTGACCGACTTGCTCTGCCTTTCGTTTTCGGCCACCGACACGATCGGCCATGCATTTGGCCCTGAGAGTGTTGAGGCGCGCGACGGACTATTGCGGCTCGATGCGCTGCTTGCCGAGTTGCTTTTGTGGCTCGACGCGAGGGTCGGCAGGGGCAACTACACCTTTTTGCTGTCGGCGGATCATGGGGTCGGTCACTCGCCCGAATGGGTGAAGCAAAACGGCGGTGACGGCGGTCGCGGTTTGCTGCACACAATGGCGCGGGGCGCTGCTGAGAATGCGCTAAAGGAGCACTTCGCAGCGGCCAAGGTCGAGGGCGCATTTGTTGCGCAGGCATCCGAGTTCTCGCTGGTGCTGGATCGTGAACGCGTCGTCGCCGCAGCTTTGGCGATGGGCAAGACCGATGCTGCTGCTGCGTTTTGGCAGGCTTGTGAGATTGCGGCGCAGGCGGCGGCCAAATCGAAGGGCGTGCAACAGGCGTTCGTCACTGAGAAACTGGTCCAAGGGGGGGCCACTGGCGACCCGATTAGCAGGGCCATGTTTTATGCGGCGCGCACCGATCGCGCTGGCGACGTGCTACTCGTGCTAAAACCCAACTGGCTCGAAGGGACCTACGCCGCTTCGCATGGTTCCCCGTATGACTACGACCGCCGCGTGCCGCTGCTCGCCATGGGACCGGGACTTGCGCGCGGCACCGTGTCGCAGGCCAAGGTATCGCCGGGCCTCATGACGGTGATTGCTGCAAAGGCACTCGTGGTGCCGACCTTGAAGGTCGCGACCGACACCATTCCCGCTGAGGCACTGCAGCAGCGCTGATCAGCGCACCCTCGCGCGCATTCGTGGGCTAAACTTCATCGAGGACCAAGATGAACCGCCTGCAGACCCAGTTTCCGTTGCGACGTGGCGCGCATAGCTTGCGCAGTGATGGCATGTGCGCGATGGAAATGGTGGCGTGGCTCGCTGGCGAGGCGCACAGCGATGGGCCGCAGTGCACCAGCCCGGTATTGGCGGCCTATGTGCGGGCGGTCAATGATGCGCTGCCAAGTGACGCATGGCGCGAGCGATTGCTGCGGCCATTGGTGCCGCAGTTGATCCATACCAGGGGCGATGCACGGACTGAACGCCAACTCGGATTCTGTGTTGTGCGGTTCATGGTGAATGAGTTCGTGCCATTCGTGCTCGATGCGCAGGGTCTTTGTGCCACCGCGATGCGCTTGCGCTCGCTAGCACCGGTTGTTGATGCTGCGACTGCGGCGGCGATGGTGCAAAAGTTTGATCTGCTGGCGATCCGGCAGCCAGCGGCGCGTTGGGTGCTCTTGCGCGCGAGTGAGGGGATGAGCGCAGAGCGTTTTGCTGGCACTGCGGTGCAAGTGCTGAAAGCGGCAGGCGGTGCAGATGCTTTTCGAATGCTCCTAAGGGTGGCAACGGAGCTTGCGCGAGCCGGGAACACTTCGGGGCAACTCAAAGGCTCCGTCGACGGCCCGATTGCGTCAGCGATCCGACTTTGACACGACACCATCGCTGTTGCGATCCGCGCGGCGGAACGCGGCGGGTGGGCCGGCAAACTCGATCAGTGTGACCTTGCCATCGTTGTTGAGATCGAATCGCGTGATGAAGTCCTCGCCAGTGGCGCGTTTTATATAGCGCGCAACTTCGTCGCGGCTGGTGGCTGAGTCGCGGTCGAGGTCGATGCGAATAAACATGTCGAGTGGGCCTAGCCACTCATTCTGCCGCACCTGCTCGTCGTGGTCTTTGTCCCAGGTGTCGAACGGCACTTCGTAGAGCGGCGAGCGGTCGAGATAGCGTGCCGCATCGCTGCGCTTTTGCATGAGTGCCTGAACTAGCCAGTCGAGTTCTTCGACACTGAGCTTGTGGTCGAGGTTTTTGTCGGTGAGCGCAAATGCCTCGCTGAGCAGCGTGCCGGCAATCGCCTCTTTCATGCTGATCTGTCCATCAGCGTCCTTGTCGAATCGATGTAGCAGCAGCACGCGCGTTGGCAGTTCCCCCTTGACCTCGGGCAAGGAAGGTTGCGCTGCGGGGGCGATGGCGGATGCCTCGGCGCGATCGCGGCGATCGAGCACGCCGTTATGGTCGAAGTCGAGTTGATCGAAGGCCGCTACCGTACTGGTCCACTCATCGGGCGCGACTTTGCCGTCGTGATTGCGATCACAGCGAGCGAGCCATTCGAACCGGGCGAGGGCAATCATTTCGAGGCTCACGCGCGGTCGCGGTTCTTTGGCATCGTTGCGGCGGGCTCGCAGATAAGCCTTCGCAACTTCGCTCTGCAGATATTCAGCCAGCGTGGCCTTGCCGTTTTTGTCGGCATCCAGCAAAGCAAATTGTCGGTCGCTGCCAGGGAACTCCTTGCGCAGCAGGAGGCCATCCGCATCTTGATCGAAGCGCTGAAACTGGCGCGTCAGCTCGGCGTTTTCGTCTTGGGCATGCAACTGCGACAACAAGGACAACGCAGTGAAGACCTTGGCAATGCAAAGCCTCATCGCTTTTCCCGTTCGCCTTCGGTGGCGCCAGTGGCCGCTCGCGTAGTGCTGGTGCTCGAAATCCTGGCGCGCAGCACGCGCAGCAGTTCTGCCTGCGTGAGATACCGGCAGTCCTCGTGCGAGATGTCCTTCTCCCAGCGGCCGCGTTCGTCCTGCAGGCGATCGAACGCGAACTCTTCGACGGCAAGGTCGATGGTCTGGAGCGGATCCAACCACGAGGCCAGCGATTGCAGACCAGTGGGCATCTTGCTGGCATCGAGAATCGCGCCGCCGCCACCTGCGCCGACCGCGAGCACGAATTGCTGCAGGAATGGCGCGTTGTAGGTGCGGAGCATCAGGAGTTTGCCGGTGCCGCCATAGATGCGCTGCGCTTCGCCGAAGGCCGGTACTGGATTTTGCGGATCACTGAGATCGAAGGCGCGCACGTGCTGCTGGCGGTTGTCGTCGTCACCGTCGGTCTGAAACACGAACAGGTAGTCGTGCTCGCGGCTTTGGATGCCGCCACCCTGGCTGCCGAGATCAAATTGCGTGTTAAAGGCAACGCCGCGCGCGTCAATGCGTTTTGCGCCGAATGCGCGTTCGTGCGCCTTAGTGTGCAGCAAACGCGGCGCGTTCGGCTCGGTCACGTCGATCATCCGAACGCCATCGAGTCCGGCTGCGACTGCTACCAAGTTGCGGGCCGCCGTGCGCAGGAGGCTCGTGCCCAGGTCATCCTTTGCCCGCATGCGAGAATATTGGAACAACGTGGCGCAATCCCATGCGTCGTTCGGAGACGACGACTCTTGATTGAGGTCGATATTGGCGAGCGTGCGCGGGGCTTCGGCATTGGCAACATCGACGACTGAGAAGCCGCCAGGACCGTCGGCTAGATAAAGCCACGGCCATGCAAGTGAGAATCCGCGCGCCTCGGCACTTGGCATGGTGCCCGCAAGTTTTGGCTTGTCCGGGTTCAGCAAGTCGAAGATGCAAAGACCGCCCGGACCATCGGCGACGTAGAGGTGATCGCCCTGCGCCAGCAATCGGCGCGGATCGGCGAGCACCTGCTCGCTGCTGATGAGGCGGGGCAGCACGGGATTGCGCAAGTCGACGATCGCTAGCACGCCGCCGTCGCAGGCGATGTAGGCGTGGGTGGCGCGGCCGCGGACCGGATCCATGCGCAGCGCAATGCTGCGCGGCAGGTTTGGCAGCGCGAGGTCGGCAACCGGCATCGTTCGTGCCGACTGCTTGCGATCGATGGCGAGCACCACGAGCCCGCGCGGTTCGATCGCAAACGCAAACTCGCGTGTCAGGCGAAAGTTGCTTGAGCCGAGGCCCCAGGTTGATGGCGCACGGTGGCATTCGACGCAGTCGCGCGCTTCGGGGCGCGTGGTGTGCGGTTGATGCGACACGAGCGAAACGCCGGATAAGCCGGTGCTGGTGGCCGGCAAGGCTTGGTCGAGCAGCGTGGTGCCATCCGCTTCTTGCGCGCTGCCAATGGTTGAGAATCCGACCGTGTAGTTCGCGACGCGGCCTTCATGATTATAGCCAAGTCGCAGTTGATTGAACGACGCGAACACTTTCTCCTGCGTTGTCACGCGCCCTGCGGTACGTCGGCCAGACAGTAGATCCAACTGCGTGAACTGCTCGTTGCGATCGAAGTGGAAGCCGAAGAAGTCGACGTTCCAAGCGGCGTGGCAGGAGTAGCACTCGAGCTTTGCATGTTGCGCCGTCATTGCTGCCGCGGCGCGTGGGTTGTAGCTCGGGTGCTTTGGATCGACGATGTTTTTGACCTGCACAACCGGATGTCGTTTGTCGGTGACTTTGCTGCGCAGAAAAAACTGCTCGCCGTCGCGCTCGAGGTTGGTGACGCGGCGGCCCTTGCTAGTCCGCAAATCGCTCACCGCGTTGATTGTGCCGTGACAACTCTCGCACTCGATCTCGACCGCATTATCCATCTGCGGCCAGATGTTGCCGTCGCCCATCACGTCATTCTGCGTGTGGCAATCGATGCAGTGCATGCCGCGCTGGTGATGCACATCGGGCGGCGTGAGGTCCTTGTCTTGCAGATAAAACGTGCCGTTCTGCAGCTTGCTGGTGGTGCCAGGCACGTTGGGGCCAGCCGGCATTCCGGGCACCAGTTGTGCCAGCCCACGGAACGACAGGCCGATGCTCGCATCGCCGTAGTGGCAATGCGTGCAGGTGGAGGTTTTTATCTTGCTGGTAAAGCGGTGGCGTTCGGGATGGCCGGGTTCCTGTTTGTCGGTGGTGGCGTCCTTACTTTTGCTGCGGCCGTCGTCGGCGTAGTTGACGTGGCAGGCAGCGCAGCCTTCACCGCGGTAATCGCCATCCATGCCAACGCGCCCCCGCAAGGCGCGGCCTTCGCTCCACAGATGGCACTGCATGCAGGATTTGCGCGGCAGGTCTGCGAAGTGTGTCTCGATGCGATCGCGTGCGGCGCCCGAGATCGGTGCCGGCACTTGCGAGACTGCGCGCAATGCGCCCTTTGGCACTTCGCCGTCGTCGTCGGTCTCTGCGAAGACCCCGAAGCTTGGCGTCTTTGACTTCGTGAGCCCGTGTTCGAAGAAGCCGTCGCCTAGGTGCCCGCAAGTAGTCGCGTGCAGCGACTTCAATACGTTGCCGACACCGTTCTCGTGACAGTCGCCGCAGACTTGTTTTGCGACGCGCAGGTTGCTCGGATTGACGAACCGTTGCCACGCGAGGTCGTAGTTTTGCGGCAGCACGCGCTCGTCAAACGGCACGGTTTCTTTCGCCAGCACATGCGCCTTGTCCTTTGTCGTGGCGGCACCATTACCGCCGTGGCAGTCGACGCAACTCAGCGGAAAGCCGGGATGCATTTCCTCGATGCCGAGGTGGCAGGTGATGCAGCCATCGCTCATCGCACCGCGCGCTGCACCTGCCGTCGCTAGCGTGATCGGTGCCGGCGTTACGCTGTTGTTGGTGGCCGGATCCCGATGCCGAACCGCCATTATTTGCAGCAATAGGAACGCGAGTGCCGGCAGGAGGATGTCAGTGATCCGGGCCCGTTGCGTGCGCATCGGTCAGGCGAACAAGTCGGCGATTGGCTTGCCGCCGACCATCTTTGGTTGTGGCAAGCCGAACATCGATAGCACGGTCGGGCAGATGTCGTGCGTCGCGCACTCACTGCGCACCAACATGTCCTTCTTGAAGTCCGGGCCCGCAGCGATCAGGAACACCTTCTTCAGGCAATCCGAGTTGTCGCCATGGTCCAGGCCGTTACGTTGGTTGAGGTCTTTGTCGCGACCAAACTCAGGCAGCACGAACAACGCCGTCTGGTTCTTCAGCTCAGCGTCGCTTTGGATTGCGTCCCAAAGCTTGCCGAGTTCCTCGTCATTGCGGCGAATGACTTCGAGGTAGCCGTTGTAGCTGCCATGCGCGATGTCGGCGTTTTGCAACGTGATCGCGGTCAGCTTCGGCCGAAACGTGCGCAGGATGTTGAGGCCGACACGAATCGCTTTTGCGTCGGCACTGCCTGGACCCGTGAGCTTTGTCGTGTTGCCCGCGAGTTCGTCGAGGATGAACTTTTCTACGCGTCGCACCTGGGCCGGGTCTTTGCTGCCACCAACTGGCAGGCTTTGCAGAATAGCTGGGTCCAGCGAACTCGCGAGCTGGTCGAGTAGCAGCGCTTCCCCTGCGCTGTCTGCGCGCGGCCGGCCAAAAGTTGCGAGCACCTTCTGGAACTCGACATTGAAGATACCTTCGCCATCGAGCAGGTTCGCGGCGTAGGCACTGCCGTAGTCCGGGTGTGTGCTGTGGGCGAACAACTTGCCCTGTGCACCGTTGGCAGTGCTGACCCAAAGGTCGCTTTGGGCGAAGGCCGCGTCCTTGCGCAGATATTCGAACATCGTCGGGTTTAGGCCGCGACCGTCATCGCGGATGCCGAGTGACTCGACATTGCCGGTGAAGATCGAAAGTGCCGCGCCGTAATGGCCGCTGTTGGCCGCGCGCACGTTGGGCAGCATCACGCCGTTTTTGGCGATGCGGTGCAGGTTGGGTGCATTGGCTTTCGTCTCCAGCACATCTTTGCTGCGGATGCCGCCAGCAAACGCAACTACGACGATGTGCTTCGTCTGCGGTGCGCGCTCGCTCAATGCACGGCAGTCATGGCGCGGTAAAAGCGGCAGGCTCAGTGCCGTCGCCGAAGTTCGCAGAAAATCGCGGCGCGTCGGTTGGGGCATTTGCAGGCGGGACATGGCAGCTTTGCGGGGGGGAGACTTTGACCCCAAGATGCGCCGCAGTGTATGCGAAGGAGCTTGCCAGCGGGAGTCGCCCGCTTGCTACTTGCTGAGATTTGCGGCTACGGCCGGCGGCAAACTTCGGGGTGCGGCAACGATTGCTGCGGCGGTTACCTGATGGCGGGCAAGAGGCATGAGTTCGCAGGCAGGTGTGGGAGTTTTGCTGCGTGGCGCAGCGGTGCCGCTGTGCTGCGAAGCTTTGCGCCGCGTTTCGCCGCGCGTTGGCACCGGGCTTGGCACCGGCTGGCTGGCCAGGTCATTTGCGCTCGACGGGTATTTTTTTAGTGCAGGTTTCTGTTGTTTGCCACTAAGGGCTTTCCCGCAGTTGTGTCGATGAACAGGCATGCTGCGCGCGCGTCATGCGGTGTTGGTCCCAGTGGGCATCATCTTGGTGATGGCGCTGCCCTCATGGTTTGGCTTTGGCCGCCACGGCGATTCGCTTAGTGCTGCCATCTCGCCCGATGCGATGGTGGCGTATAGAAATGCCGACGGCACGAGCCTCACACCGGTTGCCGATCCGCGCCGCCTGCCAGGGTCCATGTTGTTGTCGTTCGAATCCAACTGGGCTGGCAAGGAGGTCGACTTTTGCTGTCACCGCATCGATCTGCCACACAGCGGCAACGCTGGCGACGTGCAACTTCGGCTGCCGATCCCGATGCAAGGTCCGGCGCGGATTGCGGGCTTGGGCAAGGGGCGATTCTCGCTGCACGCGGTGACGGTGGTTGACGGCGAAGTCTGGATTGCCAACGGCGAACTGCTGGCCGAGGCAGCACCAGGGCCAGTCACGGTTGCGATGCATGACTCGATCGGTGCCGCGCCGCGGTGACCTGCTGGCGGTTTAGTAGGTCTGATATTCGAGCGACCCAACCAGTACGCGAACGACCTGCAGTGGCAGTCCGCCGTCTTGCAAAAGCACTTTGAGGAATGCGGCAAGCTCGCGTTCACTGGGCTCACGTGCGAGGTAGCGCAGGAAGCATTCGCGCACGAACTCAGCAGCTTTTTCTGGCAGGCACTCGGGCAGCTTGCACTGGCCGGAGTCGAGCACCACCTTGGCCAGCACCGAACGCAGTGGTGCCGGATCGGCCATCGCTTGCATCGCGTTGCGCAGGTTGCGCAACTCCTCGTAACTCGGCGTTCGCTCCAATAGGTCGAAGTAAAGGCCGCGCAAGAACTGGCGTTCGGTTTTAGCGCGTCGCTGTTGCAGCGCATCGACGTAGGCCTGTGACTGCAGCCATTCCGTGAGCACCGGAAAAAACTGTTGATAGTCCTTCTGCACTAGCGCGATCGCTGACGAATCCTTTTGCAGCGGCGTGCCGAGCAGGCGTTGGTGTTCGCGGGATAACAGGTGGCGGGCGAAGTCTTCGTGAGCGAGCACACTCTGCACAACGTCAGACTGACTCTGGCCATCCTTTCCGAGGAAGCGGCCCTTCTTGCCGTCGTAGAGCTTCTTGCCAACCGCCAAGATCGGCTTGATCTTCGCATCCTGCACGCGATAGCCGAGGCACTGTTCGAGCACGACGGTCACGAATGTGTCGTTGCCAGGATTGCGCAGCGAGAAGCCGGTCGACAGCAGGATCTCGGCAATCGCAGCGCGGGGGTCTAGTTCGTGATTCTGCAGGCGCGAGGGAAGTTTTTCGAAGGTCTCGCCCTGCGGCCTAAACTGATCGAGCAACAGGAAGTATTGCAGCTGTTCCTCAAACCACACCGTCATTGCCTCGCGTGACTGCAAGAGGCGCGGCACCACGGTGGCGAGTTCTGCGCCATCGAACATGCGGAGTTCGGTGGGGGACGGTCCGCGCAACAGCACCTCGTAGCAAAGCCGTTGAAGCAGGCGACGGGTGACGAGGATGGGCATGGGGGCTGGCTTTATCCTAGTCCTTGTCGCCGCCGCCGTCTTGCCGCACATCGGGCTGCACCCCTAAGTTGTCTGCCGGTTCTTATTCGTCACAGCGAGAGGTCTCCGATGCATACCGTTTTTGCCGTCTCCTTCTGGTTCCTTTCCGCCGCGTTTGTCGCGGCACAAACTGCCGACCAAGCCCTGCTGGACGCACGCCGTATCACCACCAGCGAGTTCGCAGCGCAGCAATTTGGTCCGGCGCGTTGGCTCGATGGTTCGCACTTTGCGACGTTGGAACCCAATCCGAAGAGCAATGCGATCGAGCTCGTGAACTACGACGCGCAGACTGGCGTGCGTGAAGTGCAAATCGGCGCGCAATCGCTGCGGGTGACGGGCAGAGCACTGCCGCTGCAGATCGAGAACTACGCGATCGCGCCGAATGCGCATGAGTATCTGATCTTCTGCGACAGTGAGCGTGTCTGGCGGCAGAACACGCGCGGCGAGTACTTTGTGGTGCGGCCCGATGGCACATCGCAGCCCGAGCGGATCGGCGGCAAGTTGCCCATGTCCTCGCTGATGTTTGCCAAGTATTCGCCGGACGGCATGAAGATCGCCTACGTCTCGAATAACAACCTTTACGTGCAGAGCAGTCACAATGGCGAACCGTTGCAGTTGACCAGCGATGGCTCGCGCACCGTGATCAACGGCACGTTTGATTGGGTCTACGAGGAAGAGTTTGATTGCCGCGATGGCTTTCGCTGGAGCCCGGACAGCTCCGCCATCGCCTACTGGCAACTTGATTGCGGGGGCGTCGGTGAGTTCTTGATGATGGACAACCTGTCCGATCGCTACAGCAGGACTATCCCGCTGCAGTATCCGAAAGCGGGCACCACCAACTCCGCGTGCCGCATCGGCGTTTTGCCTGCGGGTGGTGGCAAGACTGTGTGGCTGCAGACGCCCGGCGATCCGCGCCAAACCTACTTGCCGCGCATGGCATGGCACCCTGAGGGCAAAGAGTTGATGGCACAGTGGCTGCCGCGACAACAGAACCGCCTCGATGTGCTCGCGTGCGATGTCGCTTCGGGTGCCGTTCGAACGGTGCATAGCGAACGTGACGATAGTTACATCGATGTGCGCGAGGACTTTCAGTGGCTGCAGAAAGGTGCCGCATTTTTCTGGACCAGTGATGTCCTTGGCTATCGTCACAGTTTCTCCGTGCCGTGGCGCAGTGGTGGCGAGAAAAAGCTATTGACGCCGGGTGATTACGACGTGATGGGCGTTCCGTATGCGGACGTCGATCGCTCGGTGCTCTACATCGCTGGCAGCGATGGCAATGCCACGCAGTGCTATCTTTTTGCGGTGCAGGACGGCACCGCCACGCGGCTCACGCCAAAGGATCAGCCGGGCACGCATACGTATGAGATCAGCAGCGACGGCGGGCTTTCGATTCACACGTATTCGTCGTTCGACAACCCGCCAGTGATCGATCTTGTGAAGTTGCCATCGCACGAGCGGGTGCGCGTGCTGGTCGACAACCAAGCGTTGCGCGCGCGCTACGGCAAGGTGCAGAAGGGCAAGAACGAGTTCTTTCAAGTGACGACGAAGGACGGCATCAATCTCGATGGCTGGACGATGTATCCCCCTGCGTTCGACGCGAAAAAATCATGGCCAGTGCTGTTTCACGTCTACGGCGAGCCGTGGTCGCAAACGGTGCTCGACGCTTGGACCATCAAGCATCACCTTTTTCATCGTTGGCTGTCGCAGCAGGGATACGTGGTAATGAGTGTGGATGCGCGCGGCACACCAGCACCGAAGGGCCGCGATTTTCGCAAAGCGCTCTACCAGAAGATTGGCATCACGAGTTCGCATGATTGGAATCAGGCGGTCCTTGCATTGTGCTCGCAGCACAGTTGGATGGATCCCGAACGGCTTGCGATCTGGGGTTGGTCAGGTGGCGGCGCGATGACGTTGAACATGATGTTTCGCTATCCCACGCTGTTTGCTGCGGGCATGTCGGTAGCGCCGGTCACCGACATCGCTCTCTACGACACGATTTATCAAGAGCGCTACTGCGGCATTCCGCAGGAAATGCCGCAGGTCTATCGCGACTGCTCGCCGATCACGTTTGCCAAGGGCCTGCAGCACCCGTTGCTGCTCGTGCACGGCACCGGTGACGACAACGTGCACTTCCAAAACAGTGAACGGCTGTTCGACGAGCTGGTCGCGCAGGACAAGAAGTTTGAATATCTCGCTTACCCAAACCGTTCGCACTCGATTCAAGAGGGCCGCAACACCCGTGCGCATCTCTACGGCTCGCTCGCCGACTTCTTGCAGCGCCGGGTAGCAGCCGGACCGCGTTAGTTGGCAGGACGAAAGCAGGCAAGCGACGTGGCGCGGAATTGCGGTGGTCGAAACAGCCACTGCCCAACGATCAGCCAACCCGTGTGCTCGCCATGGTGCTCGCAGTTCGGCCACGGCTGTCGCTTTGTCAAGTGCCCTGCAAGACCCGATACGAACCCGGCCGTTTGCGCAGCGATGCTTTGGCAGCGGCTAGATAAGTTGTCGGTTGGGGGTGCTTGCAGCACATCACCAGATGTCGTTGGCCATGCTCCGCGGTAATCTTCTGCGCCGTGACCGCCCCTCGCTTTGAACCGTTACCGCAGCGCCGCCGCCGACGGCTGCGTGATCTGAAGCACGTCCCGGTGCTGCCAAGCCTGGTGACACTCGGCAACCTGTTCTTTGGGTTCCTCGCCATCGCCAAGGTGGCCGATGCGCTGCAGAAGTCCGCTCCAGGCGCGCCGTTTTCTGCAGTAGTTGGCCTGTTTGAAACCGCCTCGATTCTGGTGTTCGTAGCGATGGTGTTTGATGCGCTCGATGGTCGCATTGCGCGCATGACCGGGCAGATGACGCCGTTTGGCGCGCAGCTCGACAGCTTGGCCGACATGGTCACGTTTGGCGTGGCGCCGGCGTTTCTCGGCAAGGTGCTGGTTGACTGGCACGCGCAGAGCGACGTCAACACGCTGCTTTCCAAGCACCCAAAGCTTTACTACGTCGCCGCTGCGATCTACGTGTTGTGCGCGGCACTGAGGCTGGCGCGATTCAACGTCGAGTCCGGTCCCGCGGACGAAGATCACGACGAGTTCCGCGGCCTGCCTTCACCAGCTGCAGCGGCCGTCGTTTGCGCGTTGATCGTGTTCTTTTGCACGCGCGACATGGGCAACGAGGCGCTGCCAGGAGCACTGCTGGGCCCGGCTGCGTTTGATTGGATTGTTGTAACGATGCCGTTGGTGCTGGTGGTGCTTGGCCTGCTGATGGTCAGCGGCGTGCCGTATCCGCACGCGGTATCCGCAATCGTGAAGAAGCGGCACAGCTTTCCGTTTCTTGCCGGGCTCGTGGTGTTGATCGTCATTGCGGCGATCGAGTGGCAGATTGCGCTCGTCGTCGTGACGATCGGTTACGTGCTCATGGGCATGGGGCTTGCCGTCTACCGCGCGGTCCGGCGGCGGCGTGGTTTTAGCGACCCTGTCGGCGATGGCGGCGGTGGCGGCGGTGGCGGCGATGACGGCGATGACGATGACGGTGGCGGCAGTGGCGGCGAGGTCGCTGCCAGCCAGCCATCGCGCGGCGACTCGCGGGGCAGCTGATGACCGAAGTGCTCGCGTATCTCGGACTCGGCGCCAATGAAGGCGATCGCGAACGCAATATCCGAACGGCACTATCGTCGCTTGGCGCGGCGCCCGGCGTGCGCGTCGTGCGCTGCTCGAAGCTCGTGTCCAGTGCGTTGTTTGGTGAGGGACCAGAGCAGGGCGAATACTTGAACGGGGTGGCCGAACTGGCGACGTCGTTGCCCGCGCCCGCGTTGCTTTCCATCTGTCGTGCGCTTGAGGTTGCTGCGGGTCGCCGCTTGCCAGCGCTGCGCAATCATCCGCGCCCGCTCGACCTCGATTTGTTGCTCTATGGCCGTGAGACCATCGATACGCGCGATCTGATTGTGCCCCATCCGCGCATGTGGCAGCGGCCGTTTGTGCTTTTGCCACTACGGGAACTCGGCGTGGATCTGGCTTTGATGCCGCGGCCCGTGCGGCCCCTTGTGGTGCAAGATCCGGCAAAGTTCGCGGCACTGTGTTCGCATTGGCAAGCGGGCGCGTGCACCACTGGGCTGGTGCCGACGATGGGGGCGTTGCATCCAGGCCATCAGAGCCTGATCCGCAAGGCGCGCGCCGAATGTGATCGCGTTTTGGTGACGATCTTCGTCAACCCGTTGCAGTTTAGTGCGGGCGAAGATTTTGCCGCGTATCCGCGCACACTCGAACGCGATGTGCAACTCTGTGCCGAGGCTGGCGCCGACGCGGTGTTCGCACCAGAACCATTGCAAATGTACGACTCGGATTTTTGCAGCAACGTCGCCGTGGGGGCCGCGGCAATGACCATGGAGGGTGCGATCCGGCCCACGCACTTTCAGGGTGTTGCAACAGTGGTCGCACGACTGTTTGCGCTGAGCCGGCCGCACAACGCCTACTTCGGCAAGAAGGACGCGCAGCAGTTGGCGGTGATTCAGCGCATGACCTTAGACCTCGGCTTCCCGATCCGCGTCGTTGAGTGTCCGATCGTGCGTGAGGCCGATGGACTTGCGATGTCGAGTCGCAACGTCTATCTCGCGCCAGCGGACCGCATCGCCAGCACGGTTTTGGTGCGCGCATTGCGTGCGGCGCAGCAGGCATTCGCTAGCGGCGAACGCGATCGCGATCGGCTCTTGCAGGTTGCTAGCTCGGTCTTGCTGCAGGAGCCGCGCGCCGAACTCGACTACCTCGAACTGCGCGGCGAAGGCGATCTGCGATTGTTGCCGGCGGGGCCAGTAGTTCTTGGCCGCATGTTGGTGGCGGCGAAGTTTCGCGCTGGCAAGCGCGTCGTGCGGTTGCTCGACAATCTGAGCCTCGCAGAGCCGTCGGAGATAGGTCTCAGCGCAGGTTCAGTGCTGTTTCAAGGGGATCGCCCTTAGATGACCGCGATGCGACTTCTGGCGCAGGCCAAGCTCAACCTCGTGCTGCACATCACAGGGCGCGCGCCGGACGGCTACCACTTACTCGACACGTTGTTTCATGCCCTCGAACTGGCGGATGAACTCAAGGCGCAGCGCAGTCGTGGGGGGTTGTCGTTGACGATTACCGCCGAGGATGCACGCAGTGCCCTGCCGGTCGCCGACGACAATCTGGTGCTGCGCGCGGCTCGGGCTTTTTGCGAGCGCATCGGCTGTGCGCCGGACTTTGCCTTTGCGCTGCACAAGCGGATCCCGCCCGGCGGTGGGCTTGGCGGCGGCAGCAGCGACGCGGCGGCAGCGCTGCGGCTTTGCAATGCGCTCTGCGGCGATCCGCTGGATGCGCTGGCGTTGCACGAACTCGCGCGGCCGCTCGGTGCCGATGTGGCGTTTTTTCTGCGCGGTGGCTCGCAGCGGGGCCGCGGGATCGGCGATCAGCTCACGCCCGCCGAGGTGAAAGCGCGGCACTTCCTTTTGCTGCTGCCACCGTTTGGTTGCCCGACGGCGGCGGTCTACAAGAACTTTTCGGCGCACTGGAATGGCCTTTCGTCGAAAGCTACCGTGCCTCGCGCAGCGGCCTATCAACCAAAGGATTCCGTGTTGCGCGACAGGTTTGAGAATGACCTTTCTGCGGCTGCCGAGCGGGTGCAGCCAAGCCTGCAGAAACTGCGGCACCGGGCGCTTGCGCTTGGCGCACCACCGCTGCACATGACCGGCAGTGGTTCCACGTTGTTCCTAGCTGCGGCGGCTCACGAGTGTGTTTTGCTGCGAACGCAGCTGCAGCCGCTTTCGGACGAAGGGGTGTTGTTATTGTTGACGCAGACCGCCGTTTGTCAGCCGGTGCCGGAGTTGATTCTCGTAGGTGGTGCATGAGCCGGTGTCGTTGCGAGCGGGATTGGTTGCGCCACCTGCAACGAAGTGCACGGCGCTGGATTACAGGGAGCAGCAATGCGTGATGGCTTTGATGCTGCCGGCGGGCAAGGCGAGAGTGGTGCGCAACCTGCGGTCCTCCGCGTCACTGAGGTCTGCATCAAGCTCACTCAGGATCCGCGCAACAAACTGAAGGCCTACGCGAGTGTCACGA
The DNA here is from genome assembly GCA_014192625.1 of Planctomycetota bacterium. Classification (GTDB taxonomy): domain Bacteria; phylum Planctomycetota; class UBA1135; order UBA1135; family UBA2386; genus BJHM01. The sequence goes on along the minus strand of BJHM01000013.1, from coordinate 77,780 downwards.
TTGATGACGCATTCGTTGTCCGGGACTTGAAGATCATCGAAGGCAGCAAGGGACCTTTCTTGGCGATGCCGAGCCGCAAGATCTCAGACCATTGCATCAACTGCAGTCACAAGAACCACCTGCGCGCTGCGTTTTGCAACCAGTGCGGCGTTCGCCTCGATCCCGCGCGTGCGCCACGCGATGGACGAGGTCGTGCGCGACTACACGCCGACCTGGCACATCCGATCAACAGCGCTACGCGCATCGAACTGCACAAGGTGGTCGTGCGTGCTTACCTCGCGGAAATCGAGGCCGCACACGCAGCGGGCGAAGCGTATCTGCCCAAGACGTTTGACGACCTCGATGTGGTGGCGGACACGGTTGATGTCGATTACCTCGACGAGTTGGAGCGGCGGCGGGCAGACCGTGAACGCCTGCGAAGCGAGGCTGCGAATGGCGGGGCAGTTACCGAAGGCAATGGGTAACTAGGGTAAACGATGGCTATTCGATTGGCGATCCTTGGTCCCGGTAACGTCGGCCGCGCGCTCGGCAGGTGCTTTGTCGAGGCAGGCGTCGACCTGCTCGGCTTCGTCGGGCGCAACGATCAGAGCGCTGCTTTGGCGGTGGCATTTGCCGGTCGCGGTCGCGTTTTGCAACTGCATGAGCTGGTTTTTGCGCACGTGGTCGTGATTGCTGTGCCAGACCCCCTGTTGCCCGAGATCGTGCGCGCGGCAGCGGCGGCCGCGCCGGGCAGGTCGTGCAGTTTGTGGCTGCACACCAGTGGCCGTTATGACCTTGAGGTGCTCATGCCGCTGCGCAACGGCACGGTGCGGCTTGGTGCGCTGCATCCGGTAGCACCATTTCCCGATGCGGCCTCCGGCATGCCAAAGCTTGCGGGCCGGCCCGCGTTGTTGCTTGGCGACGCACGCGCGCGTCGATTGCTCGAACGGCTCGCCGTGCTGCTTGGTATGCAGCCGATGCATAGCAGCGGCGGCGACCGGCTGCTCTACCACGCAGCGTGCGCGCTTGCTGCCAATGGCCTCACGGCGCTGCGCGCGGCCGTCGATCGCGTGTTCGCTGAAAGCTGTGTGCTCAGGCCGCAGGATGCGGAGCAACTTGCGCAGGCACTGATGTCGGCTGGGTTGCAAGCATGTCAGGAGCGTGGTGCTTATAAGGCGCTGTCGGGGCCAGTGGTGCGCGGTGACGCAAAGACGGTGGCGATGCACCGCGCGGCGTTGCATAAAGTAGCGCCCGATCTCGACTCGGTGTATCGCGCCCTGATGTCGCAGGCATTGCTGCTCGCATCGGCGCGCGGAGTGCCGGAGCACATGCTGTCCGCGGTGCGCGCTGCGCTGTCGCCGGAGTTGCACTGACCGTGGCGCAGATCATCGCGAGTATCTTCGCCGAGCAGTCAGAACAAACGCTTCGGCTGGCGACGCGCGCGGCAATGGCGGGCGCGGATTGGCTCGAATTGCGGCTGGATCGCTGGCCGCTCGATGCCGACTTGGGGGCGCTGATTGGTGCGATCCGGTTGCCGGTATTGGTTGCGATTCGCACGGTCGATGACGGGGGCGCCTTTCGCGGCACGCAAAGCGAACGGCGTGAGTTGTTTGGTCGCGCACTGGCCGCCGGTGCGCAGGGCATTGACCTTGAGCACTGGGAGACGTGGACGCCGTCCGTTGGTCGCAATCGGCTGCGGTTGTTGGTGCGTTCGTTTCACAGCCTCACGGGTGTGCCCAAGGATCTGCACGCGATTCACGACCGGCTGTTCGACGCGCAGGGCACGGTTGCAAAGCTGGTCGTCACCGCGCATGACCTCGCCGACATTGCACCGGTGCTCAACTTGTTGGCGACCATCGATCAGCGCGCGCGGCCGACCGTGGCGTTTGCAATGGGGCGAACCGCGTGGCCGTCGCGCGTGCTCGCCTGTGCCTTTGGTGCGCCGTATTTATATGCCGCAGTGGAATCAGGTCAGGAGACGGCTCCCGATCAGCCAACCGTCGAGGAGATGGCCGGCCTGTATCGCGTTCGCACGTTGACGGGCACCACGATTGTGCACGGTGTGCTCGGCAATCCCGCGCTGCAGTCGCTTGGGCCTTGGTTGCACAACCGCGCGTTCCGGCGACTCGGCTTGGATGCGATCTACTTGCCGTTTGAGACTTCGCGGCCAGAAGCGGTGCAAGCCATGTTGCCGCGCGCACGGTTGCGCGGGTTGTCCATCACCGCGCCGCACAAACAGGCGATGTCTGCGCAGTGCCACCGGCTCAGTGAAGAAGCTTCGGCTACCGGCGTGGTCAACACCCTGACCTATGAGGCGCATGGCCTCGTGGTTGGCCACAACACCGATGTGCAAGGCGTGCTGGGTGCGTTGGCCCAAAAAGGCGTTGCCAAAGTTGCAAATGGAACGCGCAACGCGGTCGTGCTCGGCACGGGCGGTGCCGCGCGCGCTGGCGTGGTCGCTCTGCAGCAGCTTGGTTTTGCGGTGACGATGCTCGGTCGCTCGCTGGAGCCGGCCCGCGCATTTGCCCAGCATCACGGTGTGCGCCTGGGCAGCCTGCAGACGCGGTTGCTCGACGAACTCGTTCCGGCGGTGGTCGTGCACGCCACGCCGGTCGGCAGCATTGGGCGCGACATGAACGAACGGTTGGTGCCCGATTGGCGGCCGGCGGCCGGCACGTTCGTGCTCGATATGGTCTATCAGCCTCGCATGACCCGGCTGTTGCTCGATGCCGCCGCGGCCGACGCGATCCCGATCCCCGGTGCCTTGATGTTTTTGACCCAGGCCGCAGCGCAGCTAGAGATGTTCACTGGCCTGCAACTACCTGAAGCGGAATTGCGCACGTTTCTCGCGGGGACCGCCGCGTCGCTATCATGAGCTTGCAACCACAGCAGCGATTACCGCGGGCGATTGTGTTGATCGGGCCACGCGCGGTGGGCAAGTCCACGGTTGGCCGCGCGCTGGCAGAGCAGCTCGGCTTTGCCTTTTGCGATACGGATGAACTGTTGGCGGCGGCCGCGGGCGTTAGTGCAGGTGCGCATCTTGCTTTGGTTGGCGAGGTCTTGTTTCGGCGGCTTGAAGCCACCGTCACTCTGCAGGCGCTCGTCAAAGCGCGACAGACGGTGCTCGCACTCGGCGGCGGCGCGGTGACCATTCCCGAAGTCTTTTCGGCACTACTTCAGCCCAGCCTGTTTGTGGTGTTCCTCTTCGCGCCGGTTGCGGTGCTCGTTCAACGGTTGCAGCAGTCGCCCGATCCAAGGCCACCGCTCACGAGCATGCCGCAGGAGGCAGAAGTCGCCGCACTGCTTTCGCAGCGGCTGATGCGCTACGAACGCGCGGCCCACCTGCGCCTCAACGCGGCCTCCCTGCCGGTGTCGGAATTAGCCCGGCAGATCGCGCTGCGCTGCGCTTCGTTTTGCGACTGACCGAGCCGTTTGTGTTGCAGATCTTTGCTGGCAATGCCGATCAACCGGCTGCGTGCGGGTGGTTCGGACGGCGCGGCGGCTTTTTGATTCCATGGCGCACGCATTGGCACTTTGCGCGAGTCGTGCGCGGTCGAGGTCCGATGGTCTGTCGGGCTCGAAGTCGCACGCAAGATGCAGCAAGCAGAAAACCGAGGAGGCTTCGCGTGAGTTGCTCGGTATATTCACCAGATGCGGTTGCGATGTCGCAGCCGCGCTGGTTTCGTGATCCGTCGATGCCACAAAGACTCAGATGAGCATCCAACAGCAACTGGCCCGTATCCTCGCAGCCCTGGCGATGGCAATGTGTCCGGCCACCGCCCAGGGTGCCGCGCCCCCGGGGGGGAGCAGCGTGCAGGGTGCGATTACGGACGACCTGCAGCGGCTGCGCAGCAAGTTGGCCCAGCCTGGTCCCGAAGGCCTTGAAGCGCGCGAGGCGGCGATCGAGCAGCTGCTGTCCACGGTGGACGAACGGGCGCATGCCGCCCTGATCGCGAAGCTCAGTGACCCAACGGATCAGGACGGTCTGCGCGAAGCGATCCTGCAGGCCCTGGTGAAGCGGCTGGTCAATCCGACCGACGCAGTGTTTGGCCAACGGCCAGAGACCGCCCAACTTCGCGCCCAAGTGGTGCGGGGCTACGTTTTTTCACTGGTCGCATTCTGGCTGGGCGAGGTAGATGAAGACGGTTTGCTCGCGCCTGCCGGCGCGCGCGAATTCGCCCGCGCCTGCATCGTTCGCATCCCCGCGAATGAGCTGCGGGAGATTCTGCGCGGCATCACGAACAATGCGGCCGGGCCGATGGCGATGCGGGTTGCGGCACTGCGCACTGCTGGGGACAGTCAGAACCTGCAGTTTGGCCCGTTCCTCGCGGAGTTCGTCGAGTCCACCGAACTGGCACTGCAGCAGGCGGCGCGCACGGCGTTGCGCTTTCTCACGTTTGCCGACGCGCCGTTCGAGCGCGGCGAGCAATACCAGGCCTGGCATCGACAGAACGGCTACCGCCGCTACCTCGAACTTGCGGAAGAAGCCGCCCGCATGGGCGCGCGCCGCTCGCGCCAGTTCAGCGAAGCGATGAGCAACCTGCGCCGCGATGATTCGGCGCAGTTCGTCCGCTCCGTAACCGAGCGCCGCATAGGCATCGACTGGCAGGCAGTCCAGAAAATCACGCTCGTCGACGACCCGGCAACGCTGTTGTTATGCCTGCAGCAGTTGTTGCAGACCCGTGCCGAGATCGTGCCGAACGAGGACGGGAGCGTTCAGCGCGTCGCATTCGTTCGCGGGTTGCTGCAGCGTTACCACTCGCTCAGTGTGGAGAATGGTGTCCTGCGAGGCGCTCTGCTGGAGGTTGCTGCCTACCTCAGTCGGCCAACTGAGGTCGAGTTTACTGCTGAGTTAGCAGCAGAACTGCAACTGCAGATCGCTTCCCCCATAGTGACGTTGCAACTGGCGGCGCTGCGTGGGATCCGCCGCTTTGCTAGGCCCGAAGCGCGCAGCGCCGTGGTGGCAGTTGCCGCGGCGGCCTTGCAGGCACCCGATGCAAGCGCAGCGGTCCTTGCGCAGGCCTTGCAGACCTTGAGCTACAGCAAGGACACGCCGTGGCGAGCGCCCGTGGAAGGTGCCCCGGATAAACAAGCTTGGCTGCAGCTCGTGCGCGAAGTCTGCGGCGGTAGCTTGTCTTCGGAATGGCGTGCGGATGGCCTGGCAGTGGCGCTGCTGCTCGATCGTGATGGCCAGCGGGTGCCCGAGGTGTTCGATCTACTGCTCGACCTGGCGCGCGATCGCACCAAGGAACCGCAGTTTCGAACCCAGTGCATCCTGCGGCTAAAGGACTGGCGCGATCAGGAGAGCCGGGCCGATGTGCTGGTGCGCGAGTTGTCGTTTTTGCTCGCTGACGATGAGCGCGATGTCCGCTTGTGTGCCGCCGAATCGCTCGCCAGCCTGCCGGAAGCTAGCGAAGACCGCAAGCGTGCCTGGCAGCGTTCCCTCGTGTTGGTGCTGCGCGAACGGCTGCGCACCGAAGCGAACCCGGCGGTGCTGCGCGCAATGGTCGACTGCCTGGTCGCCTGTGGGCGCGAGCCAGGTTCACCCGAGGCGGTGATCGGCGCTCTCCATTTCGTCCTCGATGGCCTAGGGCTGCCAGTGCCAAAGGACCAGCAGTCGCGCAGCGAGACGATGTTATCGGTGCTGCCGACGGTGGCCGCGGATCCGCGTTCGGAACCTGGCCAGTGGATTGGCGCCTGCGACATGCTGCTGCTGCACGAGCAACGCCGCAGCTTGCGGCACGTGCTGGAGAGTCACAATGCCGTGCTATTTGCCAAGGATGTAACCAGTCCAGATGCGACGGTGGCCGAACGAGCGCGCCGCGTGATGCGCTTGATCCTGCTCGCTGCGTTGCAAAAGCCAGCCAGAGAGTCTTGGAACCAGAGCAACGAGGGGAAGCGCGAGGCCGAAGATGTGCGCGCGGTGTTTGCCACGCTGCCGCCGAACACCCTGTTGCCCGAAAACCTGCGGGATCCGATATTCCGGCTGCTGCGGCTCGATGTGCTGGTGGCCGGCGCGAAGTCGCAGGAGGCGCTGGCGCTGGCAGTCACCTGCCTTGCCGACGTGGAGCCAAAGGACCACAAGCCGATGGAACCGGAGGCGATGGATCAGGTCCGCGAGCTTGCGGCAGAGGCCGCGTTGATCGAGGCAAAGCCCGATCGGGCAGCGGAGTGGCTGCGTCAGATTGACGCGTCGCGGGCCTCTTTGCCGCGCGTCCTTGAGATCTCCGAACGCACCGCGCAGGCGTTTGCCGAAGTGAGTCCAGCCAAGGCCTTGGCCCTACTGGAGCAGGTGCTGAAGGCGACCGCTCCCGAGGACCAGGCATTTAGGGGGCGCCTAGTTGCTACCTGGCAGGCTACGTTGAGCGTGCGGCCAGAGTCGCTTCCCTTGGTCCGATTGGAGCTAGACCGCTACGCCGCGCTGTTTCAGGGGCCCGACTGTCCAGAGTCACTGAAAGACACGGTTGCGCAGCTGCGGGCAGGCGGCAGGTGGTTAGGCGGTGGCTTAGGCTGCCGGGCTGGGGTGGCTAGTGGGTCGGGCAGGTCGGCGGCGGTTGCGTGCCCGGTTGCGGGGGCCGGGAGCGAGGCCAAGTGCGGGGGCTAGTGCGGAGAGGGGGGGGTAGTGGCGGCAGTGGTGGCGGCAGTGGTGGCGGGCAGTGGTGGCGGCAGTGACAGGGGTCTTCAACCTTGGGAAGATGACGCACTACTTGGCCAACGGGGCGGTGCATGTCTACTCCGCGTTCACTAGAGAATGGGCCTCTTTGCCTGTCAGCGCGACGGCGAACACCGGTAGCGAGGCAAAGTGCGGGTGGCGGCAGTGGTGGCGGGCAGTGGTGGCGGGCACTGGCCGGCAACCGATTGGTCTGCATGGCGTTAGCTCCGTGTTGCGGAATCAATTGCTAGTGGGCGATGGCGGGCTTCATAGCTCCGAGACATTCGGTATGCCGTCTTTTGGCTATGAAGTCATATTGGATCATTATTATGACGGGCAATGAAAGGGGTGGTGAAAGGGGCGATATTCATATCTGCTCTGTTTGATAAGCGCGGGGTCCTCGAGCGGATCCAGAACCGATTTTGCGCCGTGCGAGGCTGCGGAACTGGCCTTGTTACCAGCCAAAATCGACGATTTCAAAAATAAAATACGCACATCGGCTGAGCGCAATCTTGGTATCGCAGAACCGGAAAGAGGCAACGGCCGGAGCTGTCCCTTGCAGGTTTTTCCACGGGTTTCCACTTTAGATTGTACAAGAAAGATCTTGCTTAGTCCCTTTTATAGACCATGGATCTGTGTGCTGATCGATGGGCCGTAAGAAGGTTTTCCACGCACTGGCGGCATTGGCGTTTCATCCCCATCTGGGACCAGCGGTCGGGCGCAATGCCAGGAATAATGCGGGTTGGCGGGTGGCAACTACCGGCGCGGCGGAGATTTCACGCTGGACGAACGAGCGTGACAAGCTACCCTCGAAATGCCGTTACACCACGACGGCAGGTTGTCACTCAATGGATTCACCACACCAGCGAGTTCAGGCAAAGCCACAAACTTTGTACCTGAAGTTCGGCGTTGTATTGGCGTTCACCACCACGACGCTTTTGCAAGCCCAAGTTTTGCCGTCAACACCCTTCCAGGGCAGGGCCGCGCAGGACTTTGCGAGACTCTTTCCGAGTCGCGTAAAGTCATTTGTAAAAGCAAGTTATGACCCAGATGACCGAGTTGTCGCTGCGCAGCGCGGGAACGACGATGGTTTTACGGGCACCAACTTCTGCGAAGCGTATCGCACTAGCGACCAGGGTGCGCCACTTTCAGTTCTAGCCCATTTCGAAGGCCGCCCCGGTGTGCTGGGACTGTTCTTTCGCAACTTCTGGAGCGATGGCATGGGCCTCGCTTCTATGCCTGGCGAGAACAACCAAACCAAGGTCTGGCTCGACGGCCTGCTTGCCTACGACCAGCCGTTGCAGAACTTCTTCCGCAACCAAGATGACCCGCGCGGTCAGATTCCGCCATTTTCTGGGGAGTTTACCGGCCATCGCTCTGGCGGCCATCTAACGCATGCGCAACTGCGCTGGAACAACAGCTTCAAGCTGGGGATTTTGGATGACGGCTATCAAAACGCCGCGCGGTTCCATCGCGTCGCAGCGCTGATCGCTTCGCCTGAAGGCGAGCTGCCGATGGCGGACATGGCCGATTGGCAGCGCATCGCCGCCCATCGCGGCACTTGGCCGCACCAGAGTGATCCTAGTCCGCAGTCGGTCAGCTACGTGCTGGCGGCAGGCGCGCAGCAAACGCTGCAGTTGGCCGGACCTTCGACGTTGCTCGAAGTCACCTGCACAGTTGGTGCGCCGATGGACTGGCTCGGCCTTTGGGCGCGTTTTAGTTGGGACAATCAGACTTCGCCATCCGTCGATTTGCCCCTGCGCTTGCTCGGCGGCAGGATCACGCCGCCGTTTAGCCATCCGGTCAACGGCTTACTGTTCAATAACGACGGCGACCGTCGAATCACTTGTTACTTCCCGATGCCGTTCGCCAGCACTGCGCGGTTGACCTTCGTCAACCAAAACGGCACGCCGGTAAACCTGCGCGTCGACTACGCCCAGCAAGCCGGCGCAACACCCCAGCCGTGGGGTTACTTCACGGCAGTTCATCGTGCGGGCGTCACGGGTTCAGGGGAGCCGTTCTTGGGGCCGCGCATCACCAACGCGCGCGGCACGTTGCGTGGCCTCCTGCTGGAGGATTGCGCTGACACCACCGGTCGCATTCCCAACCAGACTCTTACGCATCTCGAAGGCGATCTCTGTCTGCGCATCAACGGCACCCGCGGCGAAGACCATTCCTTCGATGCTTCCGAGACTTCGATCGGCCGCTGGGGTTGGTATCTCACGCCGGCGGATCGTCCGTTCACCTCAGATAGCTCGTTTCAGACCAGCATCAAGTTGCGCGAAATGTCGCCTGGGCAATACGAGGGGCGCCGCATGATGGGATCGCTGCTGATCTTTGATCCGGTGCACTTCGTGAACGGGATCGACATGGTGCTTGAGCACGGCGTGCAGAATCAGGCAAACGCAGAATACGCGTTCACTGCGTTCCTTTATGTCGAGCCGGGTTCGGCGCGGCGGTTGATCCGCGAGATCGACATCGGCGATCCGGTCAGCGAGTCCGCCAGCAACGTGCAATACACGCAGTGGTCGCTGACGACGCGCACCAGCAACTTCTTCCGTGATCAGTTCTATGGCTCGGCGCCGGTGACGGACTCGGTGCGCCATATCCGCGACTTCCTGCGTTTCCGCGTGGTCCGGCCAAGCGACAGCATCCGCACCGAACCGGTATGCGTCGGCTTCCGACTGGATCGCATGGGCGGTTCCACCGCTGGCATTTGTCAGGCAACGGTGCTGGTCGATGGCCAGCCCGCGGGCTTGCTCCACAGCTTCACCCACAGCAGCCAGTTTCCGTGGAAAGAAGGCAACGAGTGTGAGGTTGAGTTGCCACGCGCGCTCACCGACGGCCGCAATTCCTTCACGGTCGAATTGCGCCCGCGCCTAGGCACCGATCCGCTGAAGGTCGCCCGCGCTTGGATCTACGAATACACGAAGTGACCCTTCGGTTGGATGACCCGCTGCAGCGGAGTTGACCGCGCGGGCCTCTGCAGTTAGCCTTTTTGCTGGGGCACTATTCCAACGAAAAAGAAGCAAACCAAGCGGGGCTAGCTGTGGGCCTCAGTTGGGGATTTACCATGAAGCTAATAAACCTGGTGTTGACCTGTCTCGCTTCGCTTCTGGTATTGGCGCGCCCAGCAACATCGCAGTGATGAGGCGGAGCTTCGGGGCCCAGTTTGGGTCCTGGTCCAGTTGGTGCGCCGGCCGGCGGCGGTAGCGGCGCAGCGGCAGGTGGTCCTCGCGGCGGTGTTGCGATCGACTTTCGGCGTGGTCGTACGAGTAAGGAACGGCTGACGATCGACTGGACGTATCCGGTCTGGAAGCCGGCTCAGCAAGCGCAGGACGCGGCGTCTTCCGGCGGCACTACTGTCGCGCGCGAGATGGAACACGCGCTGCCACTCGCGGCAGCACTGGAACTGGTGGTCGCTGGCGACCGCAGGCCATTGCTCGTCATGCGCGAATGTGAGCGCTGTAAGGGAACCGATCACGCTTTGCTCAGTCGCTCGCTCGACAACGAGCAGACCGTGCTACTCACGCATTGGTTTCACTGCGTGAAGCTGCCGCCGAACGTGCTCGAAGCAAAGCATCCGCTGACGCAGATGTTTTTGCGCACCAAAGACGGGGAACGGTTGCCGCACCTTTATTTCTGCGACCCGGACGGTGGCAACAAGCTGCCGATGCCAGGTGACCAGTCGCAGGCAGACCTTTGGGCGACCATGTTTATGTTCTTGGAACGCAACTACGTGGGCGATGCCAAGCAGTCCGTGAAGGATATGCGCTCGATCCTGTCGCAGTTTGACAAGCTCGATGGCATGGAAGACGAGATCCATGCGCGGATCGATCACGAGATCGAAAAACGTGGCCTCGAATCCGACAAGCTGCCGAAGTTCAAACAGGAATTGGTGAAGTTGGCCAAGGAGCGGCAGCAGCTCATTGTACGCGAGCGGGCGCTGCGCGAGTTGGCGATGAAAGATCTGCTGACCGGCAAGCCGGAGGCAGATTCAAAACCAAAGGCGAAGGGTGCCAATGCTGGCGCCGACAAGAGCCCGGTTCTGCGTTGACCGCCAATCGGCGAATCGGCCAACGATATTGTTCGCTATCAGGAGACGAAGGCGTGGCTCAATGAGATCCAGAGCACGTTGTCCCAATACGATCTAGAGCACGTTGTCCCATCCCTGAAGACAAAATAATTTTGGAATTGTGTTTCAATCTGAGAAATAATAGCTAAACTGATATTCCAAACCCAGTTGGTTACATCCAAACCCAGTTGGTTACACTTGTAACCACCTTGACTTTTAATAGGATAAAATCATGGACAAATACATTAAAGACCCGTCCGGAAAGACCCTTGGAATCATTAAAACCCAAGGGGGAAAGGAAGTAGCTTACGATGCAGGTAATAGGAACCTGGGTTCTTATTCCAATGGTAAGACCTATACCCCAGGACTCAAGGTTATAACCAGTGGCAATACTTTAGCTTCACTAATCACTAAGAAGAAGTGACCTTGACTTTTGCCTACGTCATTTAATGACAAGATACGGTCAGGCCCGAAGGGTTTTTAGGCCCGAAGGGTTTTCAGGCCTGCAGGGTTTTCAGGCCTGCAGGGTTTTCAGGCCTGCAGGGTTTTCAGGCCTGCAGGGTTTTCAGGCCTGCAGGGTTTTTAGCTCTGCAGGAGTAGATAGCGATCCGTCATGCCGGCGAGGTAGTCGCAAACCACCCGCGGCAGGCCGTCGTGTGGGACCCGTTCTCGTTGCGCGCTAGGCAACTGGCCAGGGTCTGCTAGCAGCATGGCAAACCGTCTTCGGATGCGCTCGGCGCCATCGCGCATCACCAACAATACGCGCGGTGACCGGTAAAATCGCTCGCGTAAAAACTCGAGCAGTTCATTGGCTGCCACTGCCATCTCGGGGCCATGCGCAATGCGCGGAGGTTCGCTGTTGGTCGTGCGCGCGGAGAGTGCGCGGTCGGTGGTCTCGACCAAGTCGTGAATCATCAGTCCCACAACATCGCTGACGACGCGCAGGCGCGTCTCGGTGCCGGCGCTCGCAGCAGCCCATTGCCACAGGCGCAGCGATCGTGCGTCCTCAACCGTGAACAACTCGGCGCGCAGGCCATCGTCGAGATCATGGCTTAGGTAGGCGATCTTGTCGCACAGGTCGACCACGTGCGCTTCCAGCGGCGGCGATTGCTTTTGCTGTAGGTCGATGGCGAGTGGAAAGCCATCCGGCACGCGGCCCTTCAGTAGGCTCCTGCGCGTCGCAACGGTGAGGTTGAGGCCGTGGCCATGACCGTAGCGGTCTTCGAGGTAGTCGACGATGCGCGCGCCTTGGGCGTTGTGCCGAAAGCCGCCGTGGTCGTGCATCAGTTCGTGCAACGCCTCCTCGCCGACGTGGCCAAACGGTGGGTGCCCGAGATCGTGCGCCAGCGCGATCGCCTCGGCCAAATCCGCATTGAGGGACAGTGCCGTGGCGGTGCTGCGCGCGATCTGCGAGACCTCGAGAGAATGCGTCATCCGGCTGCGGAAGTGATCGCCTTCGAATGCCGCGACGACCTGTGTCTTGCCTTGCAAACGACGGAACGCTGCAGAATGCAGCACTCGGTCGCGGTCGCGCTGGAACGCCGTTCGCAATGAATCTTCGGCTTCGACAATGCGGCGGCCGCCATGGTTGCGGCTCATCGCAGCCCAAGGGCTAAGCGAGCGCAGTTCACGGTCTTCGAGGTCTTCCCGGCGGATCCAAACCATGCGCAAAAGCCTCGTGGCGCAAAAACTTCGCTCGGCAGGCGTAAACCTGCCGAGCGATTGGTACCCCCTAGGGGATTTGAACCCCTGTCACATGGCTGAGAACCACGGATCCTAGGCCGCTAGACGAAGGGGGCCTTTGGGGCGGACTTTCTAGGGACGCCGCGTACCTCGGTCAAGGGTCTTGTCGCGGCTAGAGAATCCGGCGGGGGGTCAACCGTGGGCCGCCTCCCGGTCGAAATAGTCCTTTGTTGGTGCGTGCCCTGCCTTTGCGGGCTACTTGCGCCTACTTCGTAACTGCTAAAACTGCCTACATGCTGCCTACCGCCGCCAAGTTCGCATTGTTCTGCCTGCTGGGTTTGCTGCCGTCCGAGGAAGGCTTTATCGGCATCTACCTTGATGACGCATCGGTTCGGCCGAAGGTTGCGGAAGTCATTCCGGACTCGCCCGCGGCGAGTGCGGGCCTAAAGACCGGGGACATTATTTGTGCAGTGGATGGCAAGGAGACTGGAACGCGCGCAGCTTTTTTCGAAGTGATCGCGGCGAGTAAAAAAGACCAGTGCGTGCAGCTGGCGGTGCTGCGTGGCGACCAGCAGTTGCTTTTGGTTGTGCGGCTTGTTGCGCGGCCGATGGAAAACGAGATGCCGCCGTTTGTGCCCTTGCCGGCAACGCCAAAGCTGCCCGGCGGCGCACCACTTGATGAGGTCATGGTGCAGGCTAAAGCCAATCCATACTTGGGTTTGGAACTCGCGCTCGAAGGCGATGTGATACGGATCTTGCGCGTGCTGCCTGACTCGCCCGCCGACCAGGCAGGTTTGCGAGCCGGCGAACAACTGCTCTGCATGCTAGGCAAGCCGATCCCTTCGCCTGCGGCGATCGAAGCCCTGGTCGAACAAGCCAAGGTCGGCGAATACCTTCGCTTCACCGTCGTGCGCGGGAGCCACAAAGTCGAGGTCGAGGTGCTGTTGGCGGCGCGGCCTATCGAGCGTGAAGCGGCAAACGGCAAGGCTGCCAAACTCACGCAAGGAGTCCCGACTACGCCCGCAGTAGCAACGCCGCCACAGGCAATCATAGACGCGCTCAAATTCTTCACGACAGGAGTCCCGACTACGCCCGCAGCAGCAACTTCGCCGGTGGCACCGGGCACGCCGATTTTGGTCGGGAATGATTTTGCCGCGGCGAGCAAAGCTGCGGATCAGAGTGGGCGCATGCTGGTGGTTGTCTATGGGGCATTGTTTGCAGCGCAAAGTCAGGCGCAGTGCGCAGCCTTGCAGGACGCGTCGGTGGCTGCGTTGTTGCGCGACTGCATCTGTGTCTACGTCGATGCGACCATTGACCCGAGCCTGATCGAAGCGCGCATGGTGCGCGATTTCCCTACCGTGGAAGTGCTGCTGCGCGGCAAGTCCGAGCGGCGGCACGAGGGTTATCTGCCGCCGACCAAGCTAGCATCGTTCCTCCGCGGTGGCGCGGCCGAGATGCTGCCAAAGCGCCCCGCTTTGCCGTTAGTCGAGCCGTCGCCCACGAGCGTAGTCCGCAGTGAAAACGCGAACGAGTTGCCAGTGCAAGAACAACTCCTGCAGCTGCGCCGCGAGGTCGATGAACTGCGCGCCGAGCTTTACCTCCTGCGCTCACTGTTGCGCAATCGGGAATAGCAACCGCGCAGTTCGCGTCTACAGGCCAAAAGAGTTCCTTCGCGCCGGTGGCGCGGCCACGCTCTAATGCCCAAAGATGTCGCGTTTAGATGATGCCTTGCCCGATAGTTTTGTTTCGGCCAACGGTCTGCCCGTAGGCGAGATCCTCGTCACCGGTGGGCTTGGGTTTGTCGGCTCGCATCTGGTCGATGCGCTGCTTGCCGCCGGGCGCAGCGTGCATGTGCTCGATGATCTCTCGTCTGGCTCCCCCGACAACCTGCGGCAATGGCGCGGCGAGCCACGGCTGCGCATCAGCGTTGCATCGGCTGAGGACCCGCAGGTTGCCGCCGCGGCATGTCGGAGTGCGAGTTGCGTGTTTCATCTCGCTGGTGCGGTCGGCGTGCAATTGCTGATGACGGATCCGCTCATGGTCATTCGGCGCAACCTGCGCTGCACCGAAGTGATGCTCGAGGCTGCGGCCAAAACGCGCATCCCGATTCTGATTACTTCGAGTTCGGAGGTTTATGGCCAAGGCCCCGTGCCGTTTTGCGAAAGCGATCCAGTGCTGCCTGGCGTGCCCGATGAATTGCGCGGCGGCTATGCCTGCGCCAAAGCGATGGGGGAGTGGCTCGCTCTTGGCTATGCAAAACAGCAGGCGCTGCCGGTGGTCGTCGTGCGGCTGTTCAACGTTGTTGGCGCACGTCAGTCGGGTGCCTATGGCATGGTCTTGCCGCGCTTCCTGTTGCAGGCCACATCGGGTCGGCCGGTCACTGTGTTTGGCGACGGCACGCAAACCCGCTGCTTTGCTGCCGCCACCGAAGTTGCGCAGGCGCTGATCGCCTTGCTCGCCACGAGGTCGGCGCATGGCAAGATCATCAACGTGGGCAGCGATCGTGAGATCTCAATGCGCGCGCTCGCAGAGTTGGTTTGCACCAAGGCCGCAAGCAGTTCGCCAATCGTTCTGGTGCCGTTTGCCGAGATGTTTCCCACGGGCTTCGTGGATCCCGCGCGGCGCGTGCCATCGCTCGACCGGCTTCGTTCTGCGATCGGCTGGGTGCCGGAGCGGCCAATCGAGGCGATCGTCAGCGATCTGCTGAGCCTGATGCGAGTGCCGCAGGCTGTGGTCAGCCGAGATTAGCAGCTGCGGAGCCGAATGCGGATTGCGCCTGCAAAAGATTGGCCTGTGCGGTTGGGTCAGTGGGCAGCAGCGCACTCGCAGCAGCAAAATGGTGCAGCGACTTTTGGTTGTCGCCGAGCTGGAAGTGGCAGATGCCGAGGTTGGTGTGCGCTAGGGCAAAGCCTCCAGCTGCTGCGCGTTCGAGTGCTTTGATCGCACGCTTGAAGTCGCGCGCTTCGAGCAGCGCGATACCGAGCCAGTTGCTGAGGTTGGCGTCCAGCGGATCCTGCTGCACCGCGTCCTCAAAGTTGGCGATGGCGCAATCGAGCAAACCGCGGCTGCGAGCGTGTTCGCCGAGCCGACGCAGCAGGTCGGCAGCTTGCTTTTGTTCGAAGTGGCAGGTGCCGAGCGCCACGGTCCAGAGTTTTTGCGCCTGCGAAAACTGCTGCAGTTCGAGCCAGCACATGCCGAGCAGGATCATTGCTTCGGTATGCACTGGGCAATGCGCCAAAAAGTTCGTCAGATGTTGCGCTGCGATTGCGTGCTGCTTGGTAACTACGAAGAACCGGCCAAGGATCCAATCGGCATCGATCCACTTGGGGTGAACCTGACGCGCGTGCTCGGCGAGCACTGCGGCGGCGGTGAGATTTTGTTTGGCGTGCAAGCAAGCACCGCCGGCTGGATCCGCGAGCCACTTGTCGACGAACTGTGAGTAGCGCAGCGCTAGCTCGGCATTCAGATCGATGCCCATTCGCTTGAAGGTCTGATGGCCTTCGTGATGCAAAAATGCATCGCGTGCGATCACCAGCCGAAAGCCTTCGATGCGCGCCCGCAGTGACAGGTCATCGTCTTCGAAGTTGCCGATGCCAAAGCGTTCATCAAACAGGCCGATCTGTGCGAGGGTCGTGCGATGCGTGAGCAAGCACAGGCCGCTCAGGTTGTCCAGGTCCTGCAACATGCCGGACTCGGCGGCCAGATCTGTTTCGATCTCGTCGCGGCCGGCTGCTGTGGCGCCACGTGAGCCGACGTGGATTTTGGCCTCGCCGCGCACGAAGTTGCTGACTGGCGCAGCGAAGGCAATGCGTGGATCCGAACTCAGTGCTGCGTGCAACCGCGAGAGCAAGTGCGGTGCTGCTTGCGTGTCGTTGTTGAGCATCAGCAAATACGGATGCTGTGCTGCGCGGATGCCTTGGTTGGTGCCGCCGGCGAAGCCAAGGTTCTGCGCCTGCGGCAGCACGCGCACGCACGGGTGCATAGCCGCCAATGCGTTCGTTTCCGGCTCGTTTTTGTTGTCGACCAGAACAATTTCCAACTCGTGTTCGCCGCGCTGTTGAAGGAGGCTCGCGATGCAGCTGCGGGTGAGGTCCGCGCCGCCAAAACAGGGGATAATCACGGAACACTGCATCGTGGGCTTTGATCGGCAGACGGACGCGCGGGAGACAAGTGCCGAAGTCCGAACTAAGCGAAGGCATTGCGTGGCACAGATTGCAGACGGATATCCTGCGGCACTGCCGGGCAGGAACCCCGTTGGCATGGGCGATTTGCGCTGCACTGTGCTGGGGGCCTTGGCGGGAGGCCGCTTCCGCTGCGCCAGCAAAACCGCTACTCTGCTCCGCCTTTGCCTAGGCCCGATAGAACAGTTCTGAACGTGTCGCGAGCGATGCACGGCGCCATGCTCGAGGATTTCCTCGTGCAGGAGTTTCCCCACATACGCCGTGCGGCTCTGCGCCAACTCATGGCCGGTGAAGGCGTGCACATAAATGGCATGCCCGAAGCGCGGAATGTGCGCCTGCGCGGCTTTGACCTAGTCGAGGTCTGCTTGCCAGAGGATGGGTTTGCCAGCAAGGTTGCCAGTGGCACTGCGGATTTGCCGGCGGTGCTCACCGAGACGGCGAGCTTTCTTGTGATCGACAAGCAAGCGGGGCTGTTGTCGGTCCCAAACCGGCAAGGCACGGCGCAAAGCGTGCACGCCATGCTGCCCGCGCTGCGCAGCGATGCAGACTTGCGGATTGTCCATCGGCTCGACCGTGAGACTTCGGGCTGCCTCGTGCTCGGGAAGGGGCTGCTGGCAGCGCAGCATTTTGATCGGATGCTGCGCGATGGCCGCGTGCATAAAGAATACTTGGCGCTGGTGCACGGTTCCTTGCCGCGCGAATCGCGCACGATTGAATTGCCGCTGATGCCTGACCCGCGGCGTGCCGGCAAGACCGTGGTGGCGCGAGGCGATGAGCGCACCGCGAGCGATGCCCGCACCGATCTCGTGGTCGCCGCTGTGCACGGCGATTTTAGTCTGTTGTTGTTGCGCCCGCGCACTGGCCGCACTCATCAACTGCGGTGCCACCTAGCCGCCATCGGTCATCCGATCATCGCCGACGAACTATACGGTGGCCGGCCGCTGCTCCTGTCCGAGCTCAAGCGCGGCTACAAACTCCGCCGCGGCGTACGCGAACGGGCGCTTTTGGAGCGCACGTTTTTGCATGCTGCTCGGATTGGTTTTCCCGACCTCGACGGCACCGACATCACTGTCGAGTCGCCGCTGCCAGACGATTTGCAAACTGCACTCACGCGTCTCGAACGTGCTGAGCCTGTTAGGACCTAGATGCGACTCAAGACCGTGCCTGCTGATTTTCGTGTGCGTGAACTGTTGGATTTCCCTTCGAACCCGACTGGGGAGCACTACGTCCACCTGTTGCGCAAGGAGAAGCTGTCGACGCCAGAAGCGCTCAGCATGTTGGTGCGCGCGTTGGACTTGGACCGCAGCCGGATCGCGTATGCGGGCTTGAAGGACCGGCAGGCCGTTACGGATCAATACATCAGCATCGTTGGTCGTGCCTGTGAGTTGGAACGGCCGGGGCTAAGGCTGAAGCCGGTCGGTCGCTGCAGTGAGCCAATCAAGAGCCGCATGAGTCGCGGCAACGCGTTCACGATCGTCGTGCGTGATCTGTTGCCGACCGAGGCGGCGATGTTGCGCCGCAACATGCCGTCGCTGCAAAAGACCGGGTTTCCGAATTATTTCGACGACCAGCGCTTCGGCTGCCTGCGCCACGGCCAGGGTTTCCCGATGCTGCAAATCCTGCGCGGTGAATACGAACATGCACTGCAGCAGCTCGTTGCTACGCCATCGCCGCGCGCGATCACCGGCGACGTCAAGCTGAAGCAGTCGCTACAGCGTTACTGGGGCGAGTGGGAGACGTGTGCGCGCTTTGCGCGCGGCCCGGTCTACGAGCCGATGTTCGCGCACCTGAACGCGCGGCCTGGCGATTTTCGCGGCGCGATCGAGTTCTTGCCGTTGCGCCAGCGCGTGATCCACGCGTTTGCCTACCAGTCGTTTTTGTGGAATCGCGCGGTGAGTCGGTTGTTGCGTGGTGGCGTTGGGTCGGCGCAACGGCTGCGGATCTCGACTCTTGGTGGCGACTTCTTGGCGTGGAAGTATCTTGAGCCCGACCGTGAAGAGAAGCTGTTGGCGATGGAGACGCCGATGTATGGCCCCGAGGGCGGTGGCGGTAGTGAGCCGTTCCGCAACGCGATGATCGCAGAGATGGAATACGCTGGCCTGCGGCGCAACGATTTTCTCGAGAACACGGTGCCGGGCATGATCTGGCGCGAAGAGCCGCGCGCGGTGCTGGTAAAGCCCGAAGAGATGGGCGATGTGCGGATCGCGCCGGATGAAATGCACGAAGGGCGCGTCATGGCCACGCTTTCGTTTGCGCTGCCGCGCGGGTCGTACGCGACCATGTTGTTAAAGCGCCTGTTTGCGCCGCCGTTCTATGCCCGCACCGAAGGCCCCGATGGCGAGCGCAGCCCGCGTCGTGGTTATGTGCCGCGCGAACGGCTGCCGCCAGCGCCGTGGCAACAACGAGACGACGAGGATCAGTCCGAATGAGTGAACGCACGCTTGGCATCATCGGTGGTTCAGGCATCTATGACCTTCCCGAGTTGGAGAACCGCAAAGAGGTCAAGATAGAGACTCCGTTCGGCGCGCCATCCGATGCATTCATCACGGGCACGATGTTTGGCGTGCGCATGGCGTTCTTGCCGCGTCATGGCCGCGGCCATCTGATCGCGCCGCATGAGTTGCCGTTTCGCGCCAACCTGCATGCGATGAAGCAGCTTGGAATGGAGTGCGTGCTCGGCATTTCGGCGGTCGGCTCGATGAAGGCCGAGCTGCAACCGGGTCACTTCGTGATGGTGGACCAGTTCATCGACCGCACGCGCGGCCGCACGCAGGAATCGACGTTCTTCAGCGACGGCTGTGTTGCGCATGCGCACTTTGCGGACCCGATCTGGGAGCCGTTGCGCAAGATCACTCTGCAGGCCGCGCGCTCGGCGGGAGCAACGGTGCACGACCGTGGCATCTACCTGTGCATGGAGGGACCGCATTTCTCGACTCGCGCCGAGTCGCGGATGTATCGCCACTGGGGCGTGGACGTGATTGGCATGACCAACCTGCAGGAGGCCAAGCTCGCGCGCGAAGCGGAGCTTGCCTACGCCACGCTTGCGCTGGTCACGGACTTTGACTGCTGGCACGAGGCGGAAGGCGATGTTGATGTCAGCAAGGTGCTCGCCGTAGTTCGGCAGAATGCCGATCTCGCGCAGCGCACCGTTCGCGAAACTGCCCGCATGATCGGCGCCGCGCCGACAGCGATTTCGGCAAAGGGCTGCATGCAGCATGCAGTGATGACCAGCAGTGCGGCCATCACTCCGGACGCTCGCCGCCGGTTGCAGTTGCTGATTCGCGATCAGCTTGGCTGATTGCGGTCCGACGGCTGCGAGGGATGCCCTGTGTGCCCTTGGTAATTGCCTGCGCGGCGAAACTCGGGGCGACTTTTTCCGCCGGCGATGGCCTTTCGCAGCGGCAAGAAGCTTGCTGCGGGGGGGCGATTCTCGGACCATCGAAGAATGTCCTGCCGAGTCATGATGATTCGTGCTCGATAACAAAACACCTTGAGCGAAGCTGACCTCCAGATCCCCGTCCAGTCGGTAGAGGAAGCGCGGATCCTGCTTGGGCCGCTCGACAGCAATGCGCGGTTGATCCGCGAGCTGCATGGAGTCTCCGTTCTGGTGCGCGATGGCAGCTTGCGACTGCTGGGTGATCCGCAGCATGTGCAAACAGTGCAACACGTGCTTGAGGACAGCCTGCATGCGTTGCGTTCGGGTCGCAAACTCACGACGCAAGATGTGGCGCAACGGTTGCGCTCGGGAGTGCCCGCCGAGATTGCGGATGCCGCCGCCCATGGGCTTTTACCCGGTGCTTTCGCTGTGCCCGCGGCCAAGAGCTACGCGATCAAGGCGCGGACCGGCGGTCAGACGCGCTACCTGGAGATGATGGACCAGGAGGATGTTGTGATTGCCGTTGGCCCGGCTGGCACTGGCAAGACCTACCTCGCCGTGGCGCAGGCGATTGATGCGATGAAGCGCGGCTTTGTGCGGCGCATCGTGCTAGTGAGGCCCGCCGTCGAGGCGGGCGAGAAGCTCGGCTTCCTGCCAGGTGACTTTCAGGCCAAGATCGATCCGTATCTGCGGCCAATGTATGACGCCTTGCAGGACCTGCTCGACCCGCGCACGCGCACTCGTTGGCTCGAAAGCGATGTCGTCGAGGTGTGCCCGTTGGCCTACATGCGAGGCCGCACGCTCAATCGTTCGTTTGTGATCCTCGACGAGGCGCAGAATACAACGGTCACCCAGATGCTGATGTTCTTGACGCGGCTCGGCGAAGGCTCGCGCATGGTCGTCACGGGCGACCCGTCGCAGTGCGATCTGCCGTTGCACGTGACTTCGGGCCTTGGGGACGCGGTGCGCCGCCTCGAAGGTACGCCTGGCATCGGCATTGTGCATCTCGATGCGGGCGACGTAGTGCGACACCCAGTGGTAAGCCGCATCGTCGTTGCATACGGCGATCACGGCAACCGCCCAGCGCGGCAGTGACGAGCAAGGTGCGGCGGCCACGCAGCGGGGCAATAGCGCCGCTGCAGTTGGCGGTGCTCGATCGAGGCCGGCCTCGCAGCAAGATTACTTTCCTACGCAAAGTTGTGCGCGCCACGCTCGCGTTCGCGCGGCGCGAGACCATGCCGGTATCGCTGCTGTTGACCAACGATCGGGAAATCGGCCGCTTGCACGAGCAGTTTCTTGCCGACCCCACGCCGACCGATGTGATCTCGTTTGAAATCGACGGGAGTGCCGAAATTGTGCTCAGTGTCACCACTGCGAAGCGACGCGCCCGGGAACACGGCCATCCATTGCACGCCGAAATCGCGCTCTACATCGTGCATGGCTTGCTGCACCAGTGTGGTTACGACGATGTGCACAAGCGCGACCGCTTGCGGATGCGGCGCGCGGAGCAGGCCGTACTTGCAGGCTTGGCGTTGCATGTGGCTTCTGTGGATGACGTTAGCTGATATTGGTTTTTGTCGCAGGCGACGCAGCGCGATTGCTGCAAGTGGACTACGCCGAAGTTCGCATGCAAGAGTCGTTGCGGAGGTGTGCAGGACTCAATGTCGCGGCAGGCCAACGAGCGCACGTTGGGGAACGTTCAAAGTGCGATGTGCGATGTGCGATGTGCGATGTGCGATGTGCGATGTGCGATGTGCGATGTGCGATGTGCGATGTGCGATGTGCGATGCGCGATGTGCGATGTGCGATGTGCGATGTGTGATGTGCGATGTGCGATGAGGGATGAGCGATGAGCGATGAGCGATGTGCAATGAGCGATGTGCGATGCGCGATGAGCGATGAGCGATGAGCGATGCGCGATGCGCGATGAGTGATGTGCGATGAGTGATGTGCGATGAGTGAAAATGCATGCATGCATTCGGTTGCACTTCATGCATGTCGATTGCTATGCTTTGCCATTGTCTCGATGCAGCGCTTCATCCGCGCATGCGATTGAGTGCAGTGCACACGCGGTGTGCGCGCACGAAGATCGCAGCTTCTCGAATGCTGTCACTAGTCAGACAGTGTTCGAAACGAAGTGGACGGTGAAGTGCCGCGTCGCTGATCGGATGCGAATGCAAACCGACGACGTTTCAGGTCAGGTCCGCCCGGTGACGGCAATCGTGACAACCGAGGAGTTGTTGCGTCGCTATCGTCGCCGCCACAATGTGGCGCTGCGCGACAAGCTGGTAGAGCGCCACCGCGGTCTCGTTGAGAGCATGGCTCATCGGCTGGCGCTAAGACTGCCGCCTTCGGTTGATGCGCAAGACCTTGTGCATGCCGGCATTTGGGGCCTGATCCAGGCCATCGACAAATACGAACCAGAGCGATGCGATCAGTTTCTCGGCTTCATGCGGATTCGCGTGCGCGGCGCGATGCTGGATGAACTGCGCACGATGGATTGGTTGCCACGTCTGTGTCGGCGCCGATTGCGTGAGCGCGAGGATGCGCTGTCGCGTTTGCGCACTGTTCTGTCGCGCGAACCGGACGAACATGAATTGGCGGCGGAATTGGGCGTCAGCATCGAGCGATTGCAGCGCGATTATCAGACTCGGCTCGAACGAAAAGCACAGGTGCCGGCCAGCCCTTTTGATGAGGATGGCAGTGAAGATGACGCGATGGACCGCTTGCCTGACGAAGGGGTCGAGTCGCCGATCGAGTCGATTCATCGTCAGGAGATTCTGATAAAGATTCGCCAGAGCCTTGATCCGATCGAGTGGAAGGTGCTGCAGTTGCACTACCTGGAGGGGATGAGTGGCAAGGAAGTGGCCAAGCGCCTGCGTCTTTCCGCCGCGCGCATCTGCCAGATTCATGGCCGCGTGCTCGATCGGTTGAAGAACCGGCTCGCGGCGCTGGCCGTCTGAGTCACGGCATGCACGCGCTGCCGTTGCGCCATCCGTGTGCAGGTGCTGGCACGGATCACGTGCACTACCTCGATGGCGTGTTGTGTTGTGAAGGGCAGTCGCTTGATCAACTAGCTACTCGCTTTGGCACGCCGCTCTACGTCTATTCGTGGGCGACGATTCGCGAACGCTTCGCATTGCTGCGCCGCGCGTTTGGTCCAAGTGCTGAGATCTGCTACGCCGTGAAGGCCAACGGTAATCGCACCTTATTGCAGAGACTTGCCGCGCTCGGAGCGGACTTTGACCTAGTCAGCGGCGGTGAATTGCTACGGCTCTTAGCTGCGGGCATCGACGCGCAAAGAGCCGTGTTTGCAGGCGTCGCCAAGGAGCGTTGGGAAATCGAGGCTGCGGTGCGCTCTTCTGTGCGCGCGTTCCATGTCGAATCGCCGCACGAACTGTCATTGCTAGCCGCCGCTGGTCGCGCAAGCGGTGTGCGCGTGCCGGTCTCTCTGCGGCTCAATCCCGGTATCGCTGTGGATACTCACGCCTACACTGCCACCGCGTGCGCCGATTCCAAGTTTGGCGTGGCGATGGCAAAGGCTGGTGCCGTTGTCGAGCAGATCGCAGCCGATTCGGCGCTCGAACTCTGCGGCTATCACGTTCACCTCGGCAGTCAATTGCGCAACTTTGAGCCATATGTTCGCGCGTTTGATGTTGTCGAAGCATTCCTTGATGGTGCAGAGGTGCGTCGTCGCGGCATCCGTCACTACGATCTTGGCGGTGGCTTTGGCATCGCTTACGGAAAAGGTGACGCGCTCGATGTCACCGCCGTCGCCGCTGCGCTCTTGCCGAGGCTCGCTGCGCGGGGACTCACGCCGGTGCTCGAACCGGGCCGCTTTCTGGTTGGCGATGCAGGTGTGCTGGTCAGCACGGTGATTGGCAGCAAGCAGGCAGGTGGCACGAACTTCTTGCTGGCGGACGCGGCGATGAATGACCTCGTGCGACCGGCTCTCTATGGCGCCGAGCATCCCATCGCGCCGGTGCGATCGCCGGATCGTGCCACGCAAGAGGTGGATGTAGTTGGGCCAGTTTGCGAGAGCGGGGACTTTCTTGGCCGCCGCCGGGCGCTGCCGTCGCTCGCTGCAGGCGAGCGGATTGCGGTGCTCGGCGCGGGCGCGTACGGTTTTTCTATGGCTTCCAACTACAATACAAGGCGCCTGCCAGCCGAAGTTCTGGTTGATGGTGCCGCGGTCACGCTGATCCGGCGCCGACAAGAATGGTCGCAGTTGTGGGCCGACGAAGTAGATCCGAAATGAAGCAAACGATGCGTATGTCCATGGCCTTCTTGAGCGCTCGGATTTTGATCCTGCTGGTCGCTTGCCTTGCGATGGGCGGTTGCACTTTTTTGCGGAATGAGTTCATGGTGTTCGACAAGGCAGCGCCAGTCGCGCCCGCCGAGGTCGCGATTTCCGGCGTCGACGCGGCTCGCTGAACGGCACAATGGTTGGTCCAAAGCTGCGCGCCGTTCTGTTGGCGAGTGTCGGGGCCGGCGCGCTCACGGGCGACGATGTAAGGACGGGATCTGCGGAGCATCCTGTCTGTGGCGACCGGACCGAGGTCGATGTCCGGCTCGTCGATGGCCGCATTGCCGAACTGCGGTGGCGCGCCAGCGGCTGCCCAGCGACGCAGGCGGTCGCTGCTACCGCCGCGCAAGCAGTGATCGGTTGCAGGCCTTGCGACGCGGCGGTTTCACTGCGCGCGCAGTTGGTGGCGCTTGGCGATCTGGCAAGTTACGAACGGCACGCTGAAGCGATGTTTCTGCGGGCTCTCGCAGCCGCCTGCCGGTCTTACTGACACCAGTTCGCAGCCGCAGTTCGACGCGCAGCAGCAAGTGCGGCAGGCTTTTCCGCGGTGCTCGATGCGGTCAAGCAATGCCTATAGGCCGTGCTATTGAGCCTTTGGTGGACCAAAAGATCTGGCGGGTTTGCATCCTCAAGCAGGGTCGTGACGAAGATGAAGATCAATCCTGTCAGCAAGCAGCAGTGCCGATTTTGGATCTCAATCTTGGCCATCAACCGAGTCACCTTTTCACCAGGTAGATCGGCCCAGTGAGCTTTTCAAATTTATCTACACCACGTTGCGCAGTCGCTTTGTGGTGCTGAGCGGACGCGTGATGAAAACGGCTCGGCGAAACTTTATCTGGGGCAGGCATAGTTTCGTCAAACTGACCCGCGCTTGTAGCGCGGGCGTCATGCGTCCGCAGTTCTTCCCTTGCGCACGTGATCCCTGCCCCGTCCCGGTGTAATCGCGTCCGGTGCGGAGTTCTGGTTATGAGAGTCGGAGCTGTCGACTGGCCCTCCAGCACTGCGTGGGATGCTAGTTGGTTGCTCGCTCGATCGATCGCCTTGAATAACGCATAGACTCGATGTGTGTCTGGCTGCTGCGACTGTGGGAGCCGTCTGCTACTGTCGCAACATGCACAAGGACGGCGATCCGAGTCAGCCCGAGGGCGAGGCGAGTGTAGTAGCAACTGCAGTTGTCATTGAGACGCAGTTGCCCACTCCTGAGGTGGCAAAGCACAACATGCCAACCACGCTGTTTGCCTTTCCACTCACGCGTGCGGTGCCATTCCCAAACTTGATGATGCCGCTGCTGCTCGAATCACAGATGGAGCGTGACATCGTGGCTAAGGCCGAGGCGCAAAACGGCCATCTGTTTGTCGTGCTGCAAAAGTCAGCCGACAAGGACCGACTTCTAGAGCAGGATTTGCACGAGGTAGGGGTCGTTGCGCGCATCCTGAAGACGCTGAAGCTGCCTGATGGTAGTGCGTCTGTGATGGTGCAAGGCATTCGTCGCGCATGCATCGTCAAGGTTGTGCGGCATAAACCGTGCTTGATGGTCCGCGTGAAGGAGTTGGCTGAAATCCCTGCTCTTGGCAAGAAGGCCGAGTCGCTCGCGCGCTTGCTGCAAGAACAGTTGCGTAAGTTTGCGGACCTACAGGATCATTCCGACGCTGGTTTTCAGACGGCCGTGCTCAACCTGGAAAACCCGTCGCACCTTTCAGATTTTGCGGGCAGCGTTGTGCGCAAGTTTGAAGATCGGCAACGCATCCTTGCCTTGGCGGATGTCGAGCAGCGCTTGGAACTCGCGTTGCAACTGGCGATGGGGGCAGTCGAGCTGGCCGAGCTGGATAAGCAAATCCAAGAAGAGATTCGCGGCAAAACGGAGAAAGCGCAGAAGGATTATTTTTTGCGCGAGCAGTTGAAGCTGATCCTGCGCGAGCTTGGCGAGGAGAAGGATCCGCGGGTGCAAGAGCAGCATCGACTCGAAGCTGCGATTGCCAAGGCAGCGATGCCCGATGCGGCGAAGCGCCGCGCAGACGAAGAGCTCAATCGGCTGCGCACCACGCCGGTCGAGTCGGCGGAGTATGGCGTGATCCGCAACTACCTCGATTGGCTCACGGCGCTGCCGTGGTCGGTCGTCACTGCGGACGACTCTGATCTCTCGAAGGCGGCGCAGGTTTTGCACGAGGATCACTACGGCCTCGACGAGGTCAAGGATCGCGTTCTCGAGTTCTTGGCGGTGCGCAAACTCAAACCCGGTCACCAAGGTTCGATCCTGTGCCTGTCCGGCCCACCTGGCGTCGGCAAGACGAGCCTTGGCCGCAGCATCGCGCGCGCGATGGGGCGCAAGTTTTGGCGTTTTTCGCTCGGTGGCTTGCGCGACGAGGCGGAGATCAAGGGTCACCGTCGCACCTATGTCGGCGCGATGCCGGGGCGCATCTTGCAGGGCTTGAAGGCCTGTGGCTCCAACAACCCAGTGATTCTGCTCGATGAAGTGGACAAGCTCGGTTCGGATCATCGTGGCGATCCAAGCAGCGCATTGCTCGAGGTGCTCGACCCTGAGCAAAACCATGCGTTCCTCGATCACTACCTCGACATCCCGTTCGACCTTTCAAAGGTGATGTTTCTTGCGACGGCAAATGTCTTGTCGCAGATTCCTGAGCCGTTGCGGGATCGCATGGAGATTCTCGAACTACCTGGCTACTTGTCGCAGGAGAAGGTCGAGATCGGCCGACGTCACTTGCTGCCAAAGCAACTGGATCGGCACGGGCTATCCAATAAGCAACTAGCGATCGCGCTGCCGGCGTGGTCGCAGATTGTGCAGCTCTACACTCGTGAGGCGGGCGTGCGGGGCCTCGATAAACAGGTGCAACGCTTGTGCCGCAAGGTGGCACTCGACGTCGCCAGTGGTGGCAAAGGCAAAGGGCGCATCAAGGTTGATTCGCTGGTCACCATGCTTGGCCGGCCAAAATATAAGAGCGATCAGCGGCGCACGCAGAAGCTGCCGGGTGTCGTGCAGGGGCTTGCTTGGACGGCCTTTGGTGGTGATGTCCTCTACGTCGAAGCGACTGGTGCGGTGGGCAAAGGTAAGTTGCAGTACACGGGCAGCCTTGGCGACGTGATGGCGGAATCCGCGAAACTCGCGCTGAGTTTTTTGAAGAGTCGCGCGGCGGCATTTGGCATTGATCCAAAGAAATTTGCCGAGACGGATCTGCATCTGCACTTTCCATCGGGGGCCATTCCAAAGGATGGGCCTTCAGCGGGCATCACGATTGCATGCGCCTTCCTTGGCTGGCTCACCGATCGCTCCGCACCGATGGATCTAGCGATGACCGGCGAGCTCACGCTGGTCGGCGAAGTGCTGCCGATCGGCGGCGTGCGTGAGAAGGTGATCGCGGCGAAAAACTTTGGCTTAAAGCGCGTGCTATTGCCAAAGGACAACGAGGCAGAAGTGGCGGAGCTGAAGCCCGAGTTGACTGCGGGCCTCACGTTTACCTATGCGGACACGTTCTTTGATGTCTACAAGCTGGTGTTTCCCACGGCTGGAAAACCCAATCCCACGGCTGGAAAACCCAAGGCGAAAAGGTCAGCGCGTAGGAAGTGAATAGGGTGCAGTAAGCGGTGCGTGACCGGCCACTGGGGCCACTGCGCGCGGCATTCCTAAGCCATCGGCCTTGCTTGCGAATGCGCAAAGCGCGGCATCGTTTGGCACTGGAATTCGTGGCGCGGGACTCGTCCTTTTGTGCCGCGGGCAGCGGGCCGCTTTGCACGGACCTTGCTGTGTGCGCTTTTGAACCTGGCAGCTAATCGGCATCGAGGCAGGCCTGCGGTGCTGCCGTAACGCTGAGTTAGCTTCGCTTTTCATTGCGTGCTCGCCGCTCGCGCGCCTTGCGAGCCTGGCTCATCGCAAAGCTGCAGATTGGACAAACGTCCGGGTCATGCCGCAGTGCTCTGCAGAAGCGGCGGCCAAACCAAATGATCTGCAAATGCAGCGTGTTCCAGGCGGCTTCTGGGAACACGCGCTTTAGGTCGCGTTCGGTAGCCACGACGTTGCGCCCAGGGCTTAAACCCCACCGCGCGGCGAGGCGGTGGATGTGAGTATCGACGGGAAACGACGCTACCCCGAAGGCCTGCGCCATCACGACGCTCGCGGTCTTGTGCCCAACTCCCGGCAAGCTCTCAAGGGCTGCGAGGTCGCGTGGAACCGTGCCGTCGAAGTCGCGCAGCAAGATCTGCGACAACCTGCGGATCGCCTTACTCTTTTGCGGCGACAGGCCGCATGGCCGAATGATCGCGCGGATCTCGTCTTCACTCAACTGCGCCATCGCGAGCGGTGTAGAAGCCTTGGCAAACAGATGCTTCGTTACTTGGTTGACGCGAACGTCGGTGCACTGCGCCGATAGCAGCACGGCGATCAACAGTGTGAAGTGGTCCTCGTGGTGCAACGGGACCTCGGGCACGCCGATCAGCTGATCGAGCAGTGCACTGATGCGCACTGCCTTGTCATGCCGCTTCATCGGGAAGACTCTAGGCCCTTGGGGCGGGGCAAATGCACGCTGCCGGCACCAACCGCAACGGCGGGGCAGTGTGCGAGCGCCTCAGAACGCCCCGATCTGTGCGGTGATTCCGTTGCTGGTCAGCAGGCCGAGCGGGTTGGCGGAGCTTTGCAATACGAATGACTGCGTGAACAGTCGTAGGCCGAGGTAGCTGCTGCCATTTGGAATCGGCAGCGACATGTTCGCACTGGTCGCACCATTGGTGAGAAAGATCACCGTCGTGCCGCCGCTTGCGTTGGCATATTCCCGACAACCCGGTGCGCCGACGATGGCGAGATCGAAGCCGGGGTTGACTTGCAGGAAGGACAGGATTGTGCCGCCGAGCGCCACCGGTGTGGGCAGTGTCGGGATGTTGGAAGTGGTGAAGGTCATGGTCGTGCCGGACAGGGGGCGCGTGGCAGCAGACAGCGTTAGCGGGTTGCCGTCTGGGCCGCTCGCGGCAAAGGGCGCGGTAGCAGAGATGTCGCGGTTGCCTGGGTCGGAAGCCTGGGCCCCATTGATGATGCCGCGCGCGAAGCCGCAGAGGTTGACGGCGGCGGTCGCAGCACCAATAGACTCGTAGCGGTATTCGATGCTGCCTGAGACATCGATCATGACTTGGAATGTGCTGACGCTGACACCGCTTGTCGCTTGTGCAAACTCACCAATTGCCAGCCAGGTGATGTAGACCCGCGTGTTGCTCGGATCGATATCGAAGTAGACGCCAGCAGCTGGGTTGGTGTTTACGTTGCGCGAGCAATGCCAGTCGTTCCACAAAGGGCACAGGCGCGCGGTCTGGCTCAAGAACTCACCGACGCTTGGTGTGAAGTCGGAGGCCGTGCCCGGTGTTGGCGGCGTTCCGCCGAGCTGAATGAAGCCGTTCGCCGCAATGTGAATCGTTGTGCAGCTGCCGCCTGGATGGTTGAGCGTGAACGGCAACGTCTGCGGTTGCGAGAAGTCGTCGTCGCCAATGTTCACTGGGGTCACAGCGTTGCTCAATAGCGGAGCGCTGGCCGGCGGAGTGATCGAGCCGTTGCCGATCGAAACCAGGTAGCCATAGGGGCCGGTTGGCAACATCGAGATGTTGGTCGTTGTGGTCGGAGCGCCGCGCAAGTCAAACAGGGAGGAATTTGCGAAGGACTCGTAAAACGACGAGGTCAGCCGGTAGCAGCCGTCGCCATATGGCTGCGTGCTTGCAATCGAGAGGTTGCCAGTGCCGCCTGGCCCGGTGAAATCGAAGAGGAGGACGCTGGCCTGGTCCGATGCGGTGCCGGTGCCACTTCCCTGGCTCGTGGCGCCAACGCGCCGCGCCAGGTGCAGGCTGCTAAGGCTGCTCGCAGCCATGGAGCCGAAACTGACCGTCGGGCTGGCAAAGGCGTGGTCAACCTCGATCAGCAGATCGACACCGAGGACCGGGTTGTAGACGAATGGGCTGGTGAGCTGCAGGTCGATGACGTAGCTGTTTGGGGTGGCGCCAATCGCCGGCAATGAGGTGACTGTGCCGTTGAAGACGATCAAATTATTGGCCCCACGATTGGCCGCGAAGGTGGTTGCTGGTGCAGCGAAGTTGGTCAGTGCGGAAGACATCTGCACAGTCACGTTGGTCCAGACGTTGCCACCGGGCGAAACAACATTGTCGGCCTGGCGCCAGCGCAGGCGCGTGATCGTAATTGGGCCGGTGCACCCGGCGTTCGTGAACAAGCTACTGTCGTAGATGTTCTGGAAGCGACGGCTGCCGTTGGCGGCCCATGTCGCTGTGGTTGCAGCACTACTTGAGCCAACTTGATTGGCACCGCCGACGAGCAACTGGGCAACTGCAAGGTTGGCCGTTAGAGCAAGGGCTAGCGCCACAGGTAGCTTCAGCATGGGGATACTCGATTTTGAAAAGCGAACTGGCCAGACTTGCCTGAGTTGACTTCTGTCCGCGGAGAGACCAGCAAGGATAGCAGCACAACAGCGACTTTGGATGGCGGTAAAGCCCAGTGCGTTGGAGCGAATTGAAGCGTGTTCAGGAATCTCGGCCGCGCCCTGCGATGCGGTCGCTACCGTCTCCCGCCAAATGTCACCGACGCCGGATTTGTCCGCATGGTTTGAGGCCGTGTGGGCCCAACGCGAGGATCAGGTCTACCGTGCCTTGTTCGGTAATCTCGGCAAGGGCGTCATCCCTGCGAGTCCTGCCACCTACGAGCGCTATCAAAAAAAGCCCCATCCAGGCTGGCTACACCATGCGGTGTTTGCCTGCCCGCCGGATGGCGAAAGGACGCATTGGCTCTACATCACTTCCGGGCTAAGCAATCCGTGGAACCTCGAACAGCCTTCGCGCGATGTTTCAGGGTATGCGGGCCTGGGCTTTGAGCTAGCCATCGCGACACCTACACCGCAAGAGTTCGCGCCAAAGTTACTGCACAACTTGATGGCTTACGAACTGCTCGTCGCCACCGGCCAATATCCCGGGGCCGAGTTGTTTGAGTATGGCAACCGCATTCCGTTACGCGGCTCGATCACGCCCGAGTTTGAGTCAAAGATCCGCTGGCTGCTGGTCGAACAACCCAAGCACTACAAATCGTCATTCGACCTGCCGCCTGGCCGCGTGGATCTTTTTCACCTCGTTGGCGCGACCGACGCAGAAATCGAGCTTGGCAACGTGCAGGGTCAAGACCCGCTGGTCGCGATGCTGCAGCAGCATGGCGCGCACCCCGTGACCGACGCCGCACGGCCTAGCTGCTGTTGACTTGCAAGCGACAGGGGCGGGTGATTAGTCTAGTAACGCATGAAAAAGATTATGTGCGCTGCATTTCTAATGTCTTTCTTCGGTGGCATCTCGGCTTGTGCGCAAGGGGACGTCAAGGGGGATGGGAAGCCGGTTGCTGCAAAGCAGGAACCCGAAGTAAAAAAAGCTGAGGCGAAACCCGTTGATACCCTCACTGCGAAGGACCCCGCCGTGATGGCGATCGACGCGCTGACTAAGGGTGTCGATACGAAGCAGAAGGACTGGCGCACGAGTCTCTCGGCACCGGCAGTCCAGAAATTTCCAGCTGGCAGCGATTACTTTTGGAACCTTGAGACCAACAAGGGCGACCTCAAGGTGCACTTGTTTGCAGACACGGCGCCGATGCACGTGACCAGCACGATCTACCTGACGCGTTTGGGCTTCTATGACGGCCTGAAATTTCACCGCGTGATAAAGAGCTTCATGGCGCAGGGTGGCTGTCCGCTTGGCACGGGCACTGGCGGTCCTGGTTACAAGTATGCCGGCGAGTTTGGCGGCACGCAGATGCACAACAAGCCAGGCATCCTGAGCATGGCCAACGCCGGTCCGGGCACGGATGGTTCGCAGTTCTTCCTCACGTTTGTCCCGACGCCTCACCTCAATGGCAGACACACGATCTTTGGCGAAGTGGTGGGCGGCCTGCCGACTTTGAAGGCGCTCGAGGCCGCCGGAAGCCAGGGTGGCCAGACCAGCGAACCGCTGATGATCAAACGCGCGTTTATCTCCGTCGAAGCAAAGCCTGCTGCCGCGCCTGCAACGCCGGAAGCGCCGGAAGCGCCCAAGAAAGACGCGGGCAAGTAATCACCGCGCAGGCGGAGCGGTTCCGCAGCGGTTGTTTGCGCGTTGCCGCCAATCTTGAGCAGTGGCCGCGCGTGGTGCGCCATTCCGGATCACGTGGGTTGGCGAGCGATCTGTGACAATGCTGCCCTGCGGCGGTGGCCCCTGTGGTGGCCCTGTCGGTGGCGGCGGGGCGTCCGGCTGGCGGCAGTGGTTACTGTCTCGGCGGTTGGTTGCCGGCCGATCGCCGTGCGCGTTGCGCAGATTGTGCGGGCGATGCAAGCCCGCACCGCGTGCACTGCTTGACTGGCAAGCGCAGCGGCAGCGTCGCCGCAAAAGCTTGCCTTCGTCACATCTTGCCGAGGCTGTGCAAGAACTCGTTCTTCCAGTGGTAGCCATCGAGCAGCGATGGGTCGTCGTTGCCGAGCAGGCGGCACGCTAGATAGAGCGCTTCGATTGACGCGAGTCCCGCGGCAGGATCCTCGAACACCTTGCTCATGCGCGGATATGCCGTTTGCACGTTGCCAGGAATCGAGCGGTAGACCGGCGTGCCATGGATCACGGCTTTTAGCTGCGGCAACCAGCGCCAGGTGCTGTCGAGTAGTAGCAACGGCTGGCCAGCGTCATCGGGCGACAGCGGCGGGGCATCGACCGAAAGCAGGAGGTAGCCCGTGCCGTTAAACGAGAAGCCAGGCTTTGCCCGCAAGAACGTCATCTCTGGCCGTTCATGCAAGAAGCGCAGCGAGCACTTGCGGATCTTTTCCCTCGCGTGGCGGATGACCGTGGTGCGGATCAGTGGCATCAAGCGTCCTTCAGTACGCGCAGCACCGCACGCTCGACTTCCACAACGGTGAGCCGTAGCACGCACTGCGGCGAAGCGCAGTCGCGGCGTGTGCAGGGCCGGCACGGCACCTCGGCAAACAGCACTGCTTGCGGGGTGTTGCCGTTTGCACGCGGACCGTAGCGAGCGACGTCTTTGGGGCCGAACAATGCGACCACGCGCACGCCCAGGGCGGCAGCGATATGCAGCGGTCCGGTGTCCGCGGCAACCACGACTCTGGCAAGTGCGAGCACGCCGGCAATGCCGCACAGCGACAGTCGCGAGCCATCGATCGGGCGCGCCGCCGGTGCGGCGGCGAAGATCGGTGCCACGAGTTCGCGTTCGGCGGGACCATAGGTCACCGCAACGCCGAAACCTTGCGCACAGAGACGCTGTGCCAACTCTGCGAAGCGTTCGATTGGCCACCGCTTGAATGCGGCAAACGCGGAGGTGCCAGGGTGCAGGATCACCAGCGGGCTCGGCAGCGCGAGCAGCAGGTCTTCCGGCGGCGTTGTGACCGCGATTTGCGGCTTGGCTTTCGTAAACGAAAGCCCGAGTGCCGCAAGCAAGTAGTAGCCCATGTCGGCGCGGTGCGGCAGTGGACTTGGCAGTGGCACGGCGTAGTCATAGGCGCGGTGGCTGCCTTCGCGCGCACCGGGTTGCGCATAGCCGAGCTTGGTAGTGGCGCGAACCACGCGCACGTGCAGCGCACTCTTTTGATTGCCTTGCAGATCGAGCACGAGGTCAAAGCGTTCGCGCCGCAGCCGCAGCAGGCTGCCGAGAATCGCGAGTTTGTGTTTGCGCGGGAAAACATGCACGCGCGCCAGTTGCGGATGGTTTTGCAGCAGGGCGGCGAAGCGGTCTTCGACGAGAAACTCAAGCGCCAGATCGGGTCGCGCAGTTTTGAGGGCGGCGACCGTTGCCAACGCAAACACCACGTCGCCGAGTGCCGACAGACGGATCAGCAACACACGGCCGCCATGCGGCAGCTGCGGTGCAATCCAGGCGGCTGTTTGAATGGGGGCGGACGCGGACACGAAGCGCACACGGTAGGCAGTGTGGCGATGGGGGAAAGGGCGGAGTAGCAGGTAGCGGCACACATTCGTCGTTGCAGGCTTGCCCGGCGCGGCTCCCGTAGTAATCCTGCGGTATGGCTGTGCCCTTTGGGTTCGTCGAACGGAAGTCCCGACGCCACTTCGCGTGGGTCCGCTCCGACTTGCAAACTCTCGATGCGGCCCTGTTGTGGGCGGTGCCAACGCCGTTAGCAGCGGCGCGCGGGCGGGGTGGTGTAGGCACATTGCAACTCGGCTCCGGACTGGTTGCCGTTGCGCGACCGTTTCGGCGTGGCGGCGCATTTGGCAAAATGCTCGGCGATCGCTACCAAGGTCCGGCACGCGTCTGCCGCGAGGTCTCCGTGCTGTGTGCGCTGCGCGAACTCGGCGTCCCAGTGGTCACTCCGCTTGCGGCATTGGCGCAGCGGCCGCGCACGTTTTGGCGGTTGCGGCTGCTGACCGCGCTGGAAGCTTCTGCGCTGCCGTTGCCTGAGTTTTGTCGGGTCGAGTCGAAGGCGCGTCGCTGGGCGATCGAAGCCGCAGGCGTGACGGTCCGACTCGCGTTTGCGGCAGGGTTGCTGCATCCAGACCTTCATCCCGACAACCTGCTGTGCAGCTTGCACGGCGAGAAGGTGCGTGCGGTGCTGGTGGATCTCGACCGTGCCGCCATCCTGCCGACGCTGACGCACGCTCGCCGCGATGCGATGCTGGTCCGCATGGGACGTTATCTGCATCGTCACCGCGCTCGGCTGGGCAACGCGTTTAGCGCGGCAGATCACTTGCGTTTTCTACGCGCGCTCGGGCTCGACAAAAAAACCCAGCGCGCAACTTGGCTCAGGCTAGCGGCGCAACTGCACCGTGCACTGCGTCGTCGGCGGCTCATTTAGGCGCGCAGCCGCTGGCAATTACTTCGGCTTGATGACTAACTTGGCGGGATCCGTCCAGAAGGTCTTCGGGCAGTTCATGCAGCAAAAGCCGATTGCTTGTTGCTGGTGCACGACGATGAAGCGCGCATCGATGGGCTTGCCAGTGACCGGGCAGATATCGTTGACCGGCGTTAGCAACGCGACCGGGTCTTTCTCCGGTGGCGGTTTGCCGAATAGTGGCAGTTCGTTGACGAACTTCAACTCACCTTCGACTTCGAGGGCCTGCGCCGTTTTTGTATCGCCGGCATCGACGCTGAGAGATTTTTTCTCGCGCAGTCTTGTGACGGCTTCGGGCGTGAGCCCTGAGTGCCAGACGTAGACCTTGGTTAGCGCGGGCAACATAAGAAGTGGCTCGACAGCGCCGTCGTCCAGCTTCGTCTGCACAAGGACTAGTTCGCGCAACTGTGTAAGGGCGATCAGCTTGGCAAGGCCCTGTTCGGTCACTTGCGTAGCGCTCAGGTCGAGGCGCGCGAGGTGCGGCATCTGAGCGCATAGGGCGCAGAGTTCGTCGCCGGCGGACACTCGAGCAAGCGAGAGATCGTACACTCGTGCCGCGAGTGGCGTGAGCAGCGACGCGGCCTCGGCTGCCGTGATCGCATTTGCGACGGCGGCGAAGTTGATCTCGAAGCCATCGGTGCCAGGCACCTCTTGCATGGCGATCTGACGCACCAGCAGTGCGGTGATGGCCGCACTGTTGGGATCGCTCCCGCGGGTTTTTGAATCCTGCGATTTTTGTGCTGCCTGCGTGAGCGAGGCGGAACTGTTCGCTGAATCCGCAGTCGACAAGGGGGCCACATCGCGCGCTGGTTCCTTGCTCGTCTCGCCCTGCGAAGACGGCACGTCGCCAGTGCTTTGTGCCGGCGTGTTTTGCTGCTTCGTGTCCGCGGTTATTGCGTCATCGAATGGGGCACCTGCTGCGAGCCATGCGCGCAGCGTCTCGATCTCTGCGGGCGTTGGCTGTGGCTTGCCCTTTTTCGGCATGTGATCGTCATCGTCCAAGGGCAATAAAATGCGCAATAGCAACGGGCTCGATGTCAGCTTCTCGCGGTTTAGCGCGGAGCCTTCTTTGCCGCCGCGCTCAATCGTGCTGCGGTCGATGAGTTGCAAGTCGCCCTTGTGCTTTTCCGCGTTGTGGCAGGGAACGCAGGTGCGCGTCAAGATCACTTTCACCTGCGCAAACGTGACCGCGCCCAAAGCGCCCGCTGCTGCGCCCGTCACGCCCGCTGCTGCGCCCGTCACGCCCGCTGCTGCGCCCGTCACGCCCGCTGCTGCGCCCGTCACGCCCGCTGCTGCGCCCGTCACGCCCGTCGTCACGCCCGTCACGCCCGTCGTCACGCCCGTCACGCCCGTCGTCACGCCCGTCACGCCCGTCGTCACGCCCGTCACGCCCGTCGTCACGCCCGTCACGCCTAAAGCGCTATCAGGGACCTCTGACTTCGCATCGAACGGAGCGGTCAAGAAGTCGGCGCCGTGTGTCATGCTGCCGCCGAGGTGCCCGGTCGGCATCAAGACGAGCATGAGCGCGATCAGCAGCGAGCGGAATGCTCTGCGCGCGGTAAAGCCCGCCGCGATCGCAGTTGCGAGACCGATCACAGCAACGGCAACGCCGAGCCAGCGGTGCAGTTCAAAGTTGCTGCCGTTGTGTTCGCCTTCGCCGCCGAGGATCCAGCCTGAGCATGCTGCGAATGCGCCGGTCACTGCGGCAAGCCACGCGAGCGTGAGGGTTGAGCCGTAGGAAGCTTGCCTAGTCACCGCCATGGGCAGCTCGAAGCCATCGTTCGTCTGGCGGGGTTTTCTACGCAGCACCGCGCCGCTGAGTTCCACCACTGCTACGCCAAACCACAATCCGATCGGCAGGTGCAACATCAGTGGGTGCATGCGGCCGATCAACTGCAGCCAAGGGTTGTCGGGCTGCAAGGTCATGCGATGAGCCCTTTCACGACCTTGCCTGCGACATCTGTGAGCCGGAAGTCGCGGCCCTGGTGTCTAAACACCAGCCGCTCATGGTCGATTCCCATGAGGTGGAGGATGGTTGCGTGGAGGTCGTGCACGTGCACCGGATCCTGTTCGATGTTGTAGCTAAAATCGTCGGTCTTGCCGTAGGAGGTGCCGGCATTGACGCCGCCACCGG
This sequence comes from Planctomycetota bacterium, assembly GCA_014192625.1. Classification (GTDB taxonomy): domain Bacteria; phylum Planctomycetota; class UBA1135; order UBA1135; family UBA2386; genus BJHM01. The sequence goes on along the minus strand of BJHM01000013.1, from coordinate 40,538 downwards.
CGAGCCACATCGTGAAGCAGAGCGGGTGGTGATCGCGGCCATAGTCGGTCTTCGATAAAGCGCCTTGGCTGTAGACCGTGCGACCAAACTCACCGCCCCAAACGATCAGCGTCTCATCAAGCAGGCCGCGGCGGCGCAGGTCGGTGATGAGTCCGGCAATCGGCTGGTCAACAGCCTTGGCTTGCGCGCGCATCTCGGTGGGCAAGTTGCCGTGTTGATCCCAGCCACGCATGTAGAGCTGAATGCAGCGCACGCCACGCTCGGCGAGACGGCGCGCGAGCAGGCAGCTGCTAGCAAACGTGCCAGGCTTTTGCGCGTCCGGGCCGTACAGCGCGAGTGTCGACGCATCTTCCTTGCTGAGATCGGTGAGCTCGGGCACCGACATCTGCATTCGAAACGCCATCTCCTGCTGTGCCAGGCGCGCCATGATCTCGGGGTCGAGGCTGTGCGTGTGCTCCTCCTCGTTGGCGGCGGTGACGAGATCCAGCATGGCTCTGCGATCCTCGCGGGTGACGCCATTTGGGTCGCGCAAGAACAGCACCGGGTCGCCGCTGCTGCGCATTTTGCAGCCCTGGTGCTCACTCGGCAGGAAGCCGTTGCCCCAGAAGCGCGCCGCTAGTGCCTGCATGTTGCCGAAGCCTTGCGTGATCATCACGACGAACGTCGGCAGGTTTTGGTTTTGTGAACCGAGCCCGTAGCTGAGCCAGCTACCAATGCTTGGCCGGCCAGGCTGCTGGTTGCCGGTCTGCGCAAACGTGATCGCCGGCTCATGGTTGATCGCTTCGGTATTCATGCTGTGCACAAAGCACAACTCGTTTGCGACTGAGCCGAGATGCGGCATGAGTTCGCTGATCCACGCGCCGTCTTGGCGGTTTTGGTAGCGCGTGAATTGCATCGCCGATGGCGCGATTGGAAAGCGCGCCTGGCCCGAAGTCATGCCCGTTAGCCGCTGGCCGTTGTGAATCGACTCCGGCAGATCCTGATCAAAGCGGCGACGTAGATCAGGCTTGTAGTCAAACAAGTCCAGCTGGCTCGGCCCGCCTTCCATATGCAGGTAAATGATGCGCTTGGCTTTTGCTTTGAAGTGCGGCCCTGTGGTTTGCAGTGGCGCACTTGGACACGCGAGCTTCTTTGGTGCTAGGCCGAGCAAATCCGCAAATGCCGCCGTGCCGAGGGTGGCGGAGATCGTCTGCGCCGATATGCCGAAGAAGCGGCGGCGGGTGAGATCGAGCGCGCGTTGTTCGAAGGGGTTCATCAGAGCTTCACGGGTTGCAGACCGTTGAATCGAGGTTGAGTGCTGCGTTGGCGAGCATTGTCCATGCCGCGAGTTCGGCTGGCGGCAGATCCGTAGGCGAAGTTCGCGTGCCGACCGCAAGCAACGCTTGCGCGGCGCTCGGGTCTTTTGTGTAGCGCTGGCGAAAACCGAGCAGCGTTTGCCGCGCACGTTCGCGAATCGAAATGCTGGGCGCCTTGCCAGTGCAGCGCAGCCACAACGAATCCAAGCGGGCATCGTCGGTGGTTGCAGATTGCATCGTGCGGACCGCGAGACCGCGTGCGGCTTCGACGAACTGCTCGTCGTTCCAGAGCACGAGTGCTTGCAGTGGCGTGTTAGTCTGCGCGCGTCGCACCGTGCAAAATTCACGGGTTGGCGCATCAAAGGTCAGCATCGTGGGCGGCGGACTGGCGCGCTTCCAATAGGTGTAGAGGCTGCGGCGAAACAGGTCGTTGCCGCTGCCGCGCTGGTAGGCGCGGGTGTTGGAGGATTGCATTGCCACCTCCTGCCAGAGCCCTTCGGGCTGGTAGGGCTTCACCGACGGGCCGCCAAGCTGTTCGACCAAAAAGTCGGCGACGTAGAGTGCCTGGTCGCGCAGTTGTTCCGCGGTCAAGCGGCGGCGCGGGAACCATGACAGGAGCCGGTTGTCAGGGTCGAACAGCCGCGCTGCATCTGGCGTGCGGCTGTCCTGCCTGAAGGCGGCGCTTTTCAGCATCAGCTTTAGCATGTGCCGCACGTTGAAGCCCTGCTCGCGGAACTCGATCGCCAGCCAATCGAGCAGCTCTGGGTGGCTTGGCCACTCGCCCTGCATCCCGAAGTCCTCGGTGGTGCGCACGAGCCCCTGGCCAAACACTTGTTCAAACAGGCGGTTGACCTGCACGCGCGCGAACAACGGGTTGTCCGAATTGGTCAGCCACTTGGCGAGGCCCAGCCGGTTGTCCTCGCTGTCTGCCGTCAGTTTGCCAAGGGCCGCAGGGATGCCGCGCCGCACCGGCCGACTCTTGTCCGGCTTGTCATATGCGCCGCGCTTCAGCACGAACGTTGGCCGTAGCTCCTTGCGCTCCTTCATCACCATCGTTTTTGGGATGGCGAGTTCGAGCATGGTGACTTCCTGCTCGAGTGTCTTGATGCGCAGTTTCTTCTCGGCATAGCCTTTGGAGAACGACAACCGCCACTCCTCGCGAATCATCTCGGCATTGGTGGCCCCTGCTGCTTTTGGCAGCAGGAGACCAACGAGGCCGTTGCTCAGTTCGTCCTTGCCCGCTGTGTAGCGTTGGTAGAAACCGCCTTGACCATTGTTGTTGACGACCTTCATCGTCACCAGGTGGCGGCCTGCCGAGAAACTCAGTCTGGCGAGGTCTTGATCCGGCGCAACGGCTCGGTCGATCTTGTGCTGCGCGACTTCCTTGGCGTCGAGGAACAGCTGAAAGCCGTCATCACTGCCGAGGGAGATCTCGAGCTCGCGCTGGCTTGGTGCAAACACGCGCTGTGCCACGTAGACGATGTTGCGACCGCTCGGCGTGTTGTTCACGACACCTTCGTGAAACTTGGGCTGGTAGTGCCACGCCGGTTTTTTTGCGTCGCCAAACAGCATAAGGAGGTCTATTTCCGTCGCGGTTTCGGGGCCGCAGGCATGTGCATAGAGATCTGCCTCGCCCTCCGCAGCGAATGGGCTGGTGACGAAGTAGCCGCTGCGCGACTCGGGCAGCATCGCAAGCCCCTGCTCGCTGATGCTGCTAACGCCGAGCTGCACGTGGCCAAAGACGTGGTTCTCGTAGATCGAGTCGTAACGCAGCGTCACCGTTATCGTCGTGCCGCCTTGGTAGCCAAACTCATGCTCGGCCAAGATCAGCGCGTTGCGCGGCCCAGTCTTGCCGTGTCCGTTCACCGCCCAGCCGAGTTTATCATCGGCGGCGAGCACGTTGGTGGCGCGGAAGTCGCTGTCGGTCTGCTCCACGTCGCCCCAGGCCCATGCGAGCGGCAGGTGTTCGTGTTGTTGCGGATCAAGCACTGAGGCGATATCGACTTCGATGGCTTGCAGCACAGCGTTGCCGTTTGCGGCGCGACCGACGCGACCATCTGGGTGCACATCGGCAATCGCGTGCAGGTGCACCATGCGCAGATTCTGAGCATTGGTATGCAGTTGAATCGTATGCGTGTCGGTGGCTGGATTGTTGCCAGTGATGCGGACCGAGCCGTCGGCTTCGACGGTCATCGTGGCACCTGCCGAAGACTTGGCCGAGAGCGTTTGTGTCACCACCCAGTTGAGTTGTGCCCGGTCGAGCACCGAATTCTGGAACTCGGAGATCTGCTGATCCTCTTCAGGCGACTTGGTCGCTAGCAGCGCGCGCGCGTCAAGGAGATCCTGCTGCAACTTCGTTTGCTGCTGCTGTTGCTCCACCGAAGGCACCGAAAAGAACGGTTCGAGGGCGCGGTTCGCGTCTGCGATTTGCGAATAGAGGCCTGGTTCTTCGATCGAGTTGAAGTAGGCGTAGAGCCGGTAGAAGTCCTCTTGGCTAACCGGATCATATTTGTGATCGTGGCAGCGCGCGCAGCCGAGGGTCAGCCCGAGGAACACCGAGCCGGTCGTGGCGACCCGGTCGACGGAGTATTCGACGAGATATTCCTCGTCGATGGCGCCGCCCTCATCAGTGGTGACGTGGCAGCGGTGAAAGCCGCTCGCGATTTGCTGCGCTTGGCTTGGCGCTGGCATCAGGTCGCCAGCGAGTTGATCGAGCACAAACTGATCGAACGGCAGGTTGTCGCGATAGGCCTCAATCACCCAGTCGCGGTATTTCCACATCTGCCGGCCCGCGTCCATGTGGATGCCCGAGGTGTCGGCGTAGCGCGCAGCATCGAGCCAGGGTATCGCCATGCGTTCGGCGTGGCGCGATCGGTAGGGCTCGGTGTCGAGCAGTTTGTCAACCAGCGCTTCGTATGCGGTGGGCGATGGATCGGCGGTGAACGAGTTCAGTTCTTCTGGCGTCGGCGGCAATCCGGTCACGGTGAGAAATGCGCGGCGGCCTAGCGACGCACGATCCGCTTCGGCGTTGGGTTGCAGCTTGCGACGTTCGAGTTGCGCGAGCACAAAGCGGTCGATCGGATTGCGAGTAAAGTTTGTGGTTTGCACGGCCGGAAGGTCTGCGCGAATCGGCAGCACGAAGGACCAGTGCGGCTCATACTTCGCGCCACTTGCGATCCACTGGGCGATGATCTCGCGCTCGCTTGGTTGCAGATGCCGTTTGCCCGAATCGGGCGGCGGCATCATCTTGTCCGGGTCATCGCTGGCAACGCGCTCCAGCAACAGGCTCGCCGCCGGATTGCCAGGGACAATCGGCGCGCCATTTTTGTGTTGCTCGGTCGCGAAGGCATAGTCGTCGAGGCGAAACTTGCCGCGGCGCGCGGCCGGATCCGGGCCGTGACACTTGAAGCAGCGGTCGGCCAGAATCGGTCGAATATCGCGGTCGTAGCGCAGCTCGGTTGCCGCGTTCGGAACTTGGGCTTTGGTAGTTGCCGAGATCGCAATTACCAATAAGAAGGACAGCGCAAGGGACGACCTGTTTTGCATTGAATGCCACGTAGGCGGAGGCGGCATCATCGACTTATCGGCGTGCCCTGTCCACGCCCTCACCAATCTCGTTTTCTTTTCGGCGGCTCAGCTTTTCAGTGTAGTTGCAGAACCAGCAACTCTTGCCGCTCATCCTTGCTGCAGGTAAGTGTGAAGCGAGCCTCGTGGCCGTCATCGTCGACCGCATAGGCCTGATAAGTGCCGGGCTCCAACCAGATCATGAAGTTGGCTACGCGGTCATGAAACGGCAAACCAGCGTTGTAGATGGGCTGTTGCGAACTGTCGCGGATCAGCAGCGAAGTCCAGCGTGCATCGAGGCCGCCGGCCGCCGCCTGCAGTTGGACTTGGCACGGAAAGCCGAGCTTGAGCGTGAGATCTTTTTGCAGGTCGGTGTCGCCGAGCGTGACGGGCACGCGTCCTGCTGCGAGGCCCTCGGCCTGCAACAGCAAAACGTAATTGCCAGGCCGCAGCGGGACGGTCCGGTAAGACCCATTGGTGCAATCGACAAGGTGGATTTCGTTGCCGTTTTCGATCACTCGCATGGCCAAGGCTCCGACGGGCGCCCCGTCTGGGCTCGCGAGGGTGCCATGGATCACCGCGCCAGCGCCCAGTTGGCAGATGCCTAGGTCCAGCGTTGCCCTTGGCTGCAAAAAGATCTGAGTGCGCCGCAACGCGCTGAAAACATCGTGCTCGATCAGCAGTTGAATATTGCCTGCCGGGATGCGGTCGATGACAAACGAGCCATCAGGCGCGCTGACGAAGTTGCCGCTGGCGCGCTTGTCATTCTGCTGGATTTCGATTCTTGCGGTCACGCCGCGGCCATCAGGGCTTTTCACGGTGCCGCGAATCGTGCCGAATGTCGAATCTGGATTGTCGAGGCGCAGCAACGCGGCTTGCCCGCCAGCTTCAACGCCTTCGCACACTGCTGCGGGGAAGCCAAGGATGCTTTGATTGGGGCTGTAGGCCGCCACTTGGACCTGCGTGCCGCTGGCGAACGCCTTAATTAGAAATGCACCGTCGTCGTCGGTGATGACGGTGCCGCTGCGGAGTCGCGCTGTGCGGTCTAGCGCGATCACCTGGTAGCCTTTCGCTCCCTTGTTGTTGTTGTCGACCAATTTGCCGTGCACGTCAGCGGTCGATCGGCGCGACAAATTAGGACGCCATTCCGATTGGGTGCCCGCTTGTAAGTGCAACTCCTCGCGATCGATTTTATCCGGAAGTGCGAATGCGGCGATTAGCAGCGGACCTGCGGGCAAGTCTGAAAGGCAGAACGAGCCGTCACTGTTGCTATGGGTAAACTGCGAGCCGAACGAATGCACTGAGTCGCCGCTCCACACGGTCGCTGCCGCGATGGGCTGGTTATTTGTGTCGCACACGATGCCGCATACGCTCGCCCCTTTCTCCAGTGTGAGGCTGATTGGGTCTGGCAGGGAGCTGTTTAGAAAGATGGTGCGCTCGAATGGCCCGAAACCGTGCGCGAGTCCCCGCAGCAAAAGACGTCCTTGTGCGAGATTGGGGCTTGTGAACAGGCCTGCGGCATCCGTGCTGATGCATTGCAGTGACGCTCTGGAGAACACGTGCTCGCTACTGGCTGCTTCGCCAAAAAACAACTGGGCACCCGCGATTGGCCGGCCCTCGGAATCGGTAACGATGCCGGACAATCGCGTGAACAAAGGCTCCAGCACAAAAGAGATTTCAGAGGGTTGGCTCGGATTCGCCCGTAGCAGTTGCGAAGGCGAAGGCGCATGGTCTTTATTGGTCGCTGTGACTCGGCAACCGAGGCTGATGGTGTCGATCGCATAGGACCCATCCGCCGCGCTTTTGGTGACCGCGTGAAAGCTCAAACAGCCCGGTGCAGCAACTAGTATTGAGGCGCCTGCTATGGGCTGGGTCGATGGATCGGTAACCTTGCCGCGCAGGGTTACCGCCTTTGAAATCTGTAATGTTACGTGTGCCTGCGCGTCAGCCACCACCAGAACCTTGGCTTGGCCGCCAGCGATGGTCTGGCAATTATAAGTGCCAGACGAAAGGGTGAACCTGGTGGTGCCAGAGGCATCGGCGCACGCAGACTGCTCGCTGGGCCATCCATGCTGGTTAAAATTGTTGCTGACGATCACTGTGGTGCCGGGCACTGGTTGCCCTTCGCGCTCCACTTGCACGATTAGTTGGCCGTTGCCAACCCGTCTTATGTCGGTTCGAACCGGCAGATCAAAAGGCAGCGGATCACTGACGCTAACTAGGGCGACCGACGGTAACGGCCTTGGCAGCGTATCTGTGTTATGGCCCTGCGCAGGAACCTTTTTGTTATCCGTTTCGGGTGCCTGCGGTTCTGCGCAAACAAGCACACCAAGTGCAATTGTCAGCACGATGGCTATCAGGGAAAAAACGCTGCGATTCATCGACTAATATTGCAGGTTCATAGCTGGCTTGAAGCGGTAGATAAAAGGTGGCCTTACCTTAGTGGCCACGCTAGCGGCAATAGAGCACCAGTCCGACGGTTAATTATAACGCATCATGCGCAAGAAATGTCACGATCTGGCGCCGCGCTCCCATTGTGCGAGGAACCGTTTGCGGCTGCGCCGGTCAGGCATCCGCTCGGCGATCGAGCGGGCGAGGGTGCGTGCGGCGGCTTCGCGGCCTGCAAGGCAGAGCGCACGCAGATGCTGTGGCAGCGGTAATACCGCCACTTGAACAATGCTGAGTGCCTGCATTGCGAACTGCTCGGCAGCAGCTTCGTCACCCTCAGTGCGCGCTCGCTGGCAGCGGCTGAGCAGTAGCGCGGTCGACAACTCGGGTAGACCCAAGCCCTCGATTGTGTCCGGCAAATTGTGGAGCGGTGCATCGCCGAGCCGGTACTGCCAGATTGATGCCAACGCGCCGCCAAGGTGATCCACATCACTGGCAAGCTCGCGCGCTCGTCGAAATGCGGTGCGCGCCTCGTCATCGCGCTTTTGGAAGAATGCGCGCTCACCCAGGAGCACGTTGGCGCGGCAGCCGTAGATCGGCAGCGAGAGTTTTTCTGCCATCGCGTCACAGGTTCGCAAATCCTGCGAGCTCTCATCGTCGCCGATCAGCGCGCGGATTTGTCCGCGGTAGAGATGCAAGCGAATCCGGACGCGTGGCAAGTGCTGCGCTTGTTTTTCTTGTTCGACACGGGCCAGCGTCTTTAGTGCGGCTGGATACTGGTGCAGAAGTGCTTCGAGTCGGGCAAGGTCGATCTCGTAGTGGCAACGCAGATCGACAGCATCGGCCGGCAGTAATCGCAGCGCAGCTTGCACGTGTCGAATGCCTTCAGCGGGCTGGCCCCGATAGAGCAACGTGCGAGCGTGCAGCGCGTGTGCTTCGGCAGCGATCGCGCTGGTCTTGGCGGTGCCTGTGGCGCTAGTGAAATCATCGAGTTCCTGGTGGGCCTGTTCGAGCAGGGAGATCGCCGCTGCCAGTTGGCCGAGGTCGAGCTTTGCCGACGCAAGGCCGGTGAGTGCGGCACCGTGGGCCAGGCGGTCGCCGAGCTTCAGCGACAGGGCGCTTGCTTCTGTCAGCAACGTGCTGGCGTGCGCGACCTGGTGCACTTCGGCGCGCGAACGGGCCCACAAAATCAAAAAGCGCAGGCGTTGCGGTTCGAGTGTGGTGTCGTCTTGTAGTTGTTGGAAGTGCACGCGCAGGCGTGCCGCAATGCGCTGGCTCGTTCGGCGGCTACCTGAGCGGACTAGCTGTTCGAGCCCGTTGAGCAGCGGGCCGATTGCGCCGCGGTGGTCGAGTGCTTGCGAGTGTTGCATGCCGATCGCAAGCGGCGGACGGCCGCGCTGCACCAGCAGGTTGGCAGCGCGCAAATGCAGGGCGGTGCGTTCGTCGGGTTGCAGTTGCCGCAGTAGTGCCTTTTGGAAATCTGGGTGGCGGAACGCGACCTCGCCACCTTGCGCGCGCACGACGCGGCCGCGGAACAGCGACAGCGTTTCGAGCACCGTGAGCTCATTCACCTCGGCTAGCTCGGTCAGGTCGGCGAGCGCACAGCGCATGCCAAGCACCGCGGCGGCGGTGAGCACTTTTCGCTGCAACCTCGGCAGCAACGTCACGCGCTGTTCAAAGCGCGCGAGGTGGCTTGGTGCCGGGCGCACCTCGGCCGCCGGATCGAGCTGGTGGTAGTCGCCGGGTCGACCCAGCAGCTGCGATTGCTGCACCAGGTGATCGAGTGCTTCGATCAGATTCCCTGGGCCCCCGCTAAAGCTGGTGTGCGCGTTGGCGAGCGCAGACTCCGGTGCGTGGCCATCGCGAAACAACGCACGACCGAACGCCGCGAAGGCAGTTTCATCAAGGCCCTGCAGATCGATGCGCGTCAGCTCGCCGTACTCTGGCAACCCTTCTGCGCCGGCCGTCAGCAACAGGAGCAGCGGGCGAGTGCGGCACTCCTTCTGCATGCGTTGCAGCACGAGGCGCCCCGAGGTGTCCAGTCGGTCCGCACCCTCCACGCGCAAAACCAGCGGTCGATCCTTGCGCGCGACTGCGAGCAGTGCACTTGCGAGGCGGCTGCCGCGCACTTCGGGCGGTTCCTGCGATTGGCCGGTGGCCACTGCGATCAAGGCGTGCGCTTCGGCCTCGCTGAATTGCAGTTCGCTGCGGGCGCGCGCTTCGGCGCGTTGCGCTGCGTGCGGCGCATCAATGGCATCGCCGCGCAAGAGCAAGTCGAGCACCGCGCTCGCAAACGGCTCACCTCGGTCGATGCCGCTGCTGGTTTCGCCACCGAGATAAACGAGGTCTTCTCCGTCTTTGAGCCAACGAGACATCGCTTCGTCGAGCAAGCGGCGGCGGCCGATTCCTTCAGGGCCCGTGACGCACATTATCTGGCCTTGGCCTTTGCGAACCAAGGCAAGCAGGCGGTTGATCTGCGCGAGTTCTTCAGTGCGGCCAAAGTATATTGTGTCGGCCGTGCGCCGCATTCGTTGCAGTCGACGCGCCGAAGCCTTGCCAGGTGCGCGTTGCTCGTATTTGCGCCACCAATCGCTCGCCTCGCCCTGTTGTAGAATGCGCGCCAACTCAGCTGCATCACGCAGTCTCCGGTCGGGTTCTTTGCTGAGCAAATTGAGCACAACTTGTTCGAGCAGCGCTGACATGCGGGGGCGCAGGTGCGATGGCTGCACCGGTTGTTGGTAGAGATGCGCATGGATCATCTCGTCCGGCGATTTGCAGTTTGCGAACGGATGCCTGCCGGTTGCAACTTCGTAAAGGACGACGCCAAGTGAATAGAGATCACCCTTTGGACTGGTGGGCAGGCCGCGCAGCGACTCGGGTGCTGCGTATGCGACGGTGCCGCCGATGCCGTTGCCGTACGGTGAGGCACTGCCCATGCCGAGTGCGCCAAACGGGCGCGCCAACCCGAGGTCGACAATCTTCACTTCGCCGGCCGGCGTGAGCACCAAGTTCTCAGGCTTCACGTCGCGATGCACGATGGAGCGACGGTGCAGAGCCGCGAGCCCACTGGCGGCATCGGCACCGATGCGTCGCGTCAAGTCTTCGACTGGCGGCCCTTGCTGCAGCAGGTAGTTGCGCAGCGTCGTGCCCTCCACAAGCTCCATCACCAAGTAGGTGAGCTTGATGCCCAGCAAGTCCAGCGTTTCGATGCCGTGAATCGCAGCTACGCAGCGGTGCTGCACTTGCTTGCCAAGGGCGCCCTCTGCGTCAAAGCGTGCGCGCGCCCTCTCGTTGTCGAGTCGATCCTGGCGCAGAAACTTGACTGCGACCTCCGTGCCCTTAGTTAGCCCCGCGTAGTTGGCAGTGAGCCGCGCCTTGTAGACCGTGCCCGAACTGCCACTGCCCAGTTCGGTGAGCAATAGAAAGCGGCCCGCCACCGCGCCTGCCGGAATCAGCGGCGGTGAGGATCGCATCGGTGGCTCGCGCGGCGCTTGGGTCACGCTAGTTTTGTAGCGTCGAGTGGCGTCGGATCCAGCGCGGTCGAGGATGCCTTATCAGGTCTGCCAAGCCACGCCCTGCGTCCAGCGCGGGCGCTACTCCTGCTGCGCTGCCTGTGGTTCACGCAAGTTACTGCAAACGGCAGGTGATAAAAATATTTGGCGCTTAGGTTGCGGGCTCGAGCCAAGCGCCGCAAGCACTCCCTTGGCAAACCTCCCAAGGGCCGCACCTTGCCTTGCGTAGTGCGAAACGGCTGGCGCTACCGCAAACACAAACAGCGGGCCGTTTTTACCCAGTGCGATGAGTCTCAGCCATCTGGTGCCTCTGCGGTCAAAACTAGGGGTGCTTAGCCGGTGAATGATTGTTGGCAGTCACCCCTTCTGCTCCTCGCTTGCACCGCACCCTTCGCGCGGCCACGCTTGTCGTCCGCAATGCCAATCCGCCTCCACAACTCGCTCACGCGCCGATTGGAAGAACTGCGGCCGTTGCAGCCCGGGAAAGTCACGATGTATCACTGCGGACCGACGGTCTACTCGTCGCCGCACATCGGTAACTTTCGCAGTTTTCTATTCGCGGATGTGCTGCGGCGCTTCATCGAAGATCAGGGCAGCCAAGTCATCCAGGTGATGAATGTCACCGACGTTGGTCACCTGACCCAGGATGACGTTGAGCAGGGTGAGGACAAGATGGAGGCCGCGTCGCGCAAGGCCGGCAAGACCGCCTGGGAGATCGCTGCCCACTACGAGCGGGAGTTTCATGACTGTCAGCAAAAGTTGTTCGTGCGTCTGCCGCACCACATGCCGCGCGCGACCGATTTCATTCCCCAAATGGGCGCGATCATTGACGACCTGCTGGCAAAAGGTTTCGCGTATCAGGTGAACGGCGACGTCTACTTCGAGATCGCCAAGTTTCCTGCCTATGGCAAGCTGTCGGGCAAGGTCATCGACGAGTTGGAGGAGGGGGCCCGCGTAGCCGTCAACGCCGACAAGAAGGACCCGCGCGACTTCGCGCTTTGGAAAACCGACGCCAAGCATCAGATGCAGTGGGACGCGCCGTTCCGCTCTGGCGCGCGCGGTTTTCCTGGTTGGCACATCGAGTGCTCGGCGATGTCGATGCACTACCTCGGCTCGCAAATCGATATCCACACCGGCGGCGAGGACAACATCTTCCCGCATCACGAGTGTGAGATCGCGCAGACCGAGGCGCACACGCAGCGGCCGTTCGTGCAGATCTGGCTGCATGCGCGTCACCTGCTGGTGGACGGACAGAAGATGTCGAAGAGCCTCGGCAACTTCTTCACCGTGCAGCAGATCCTCGACAAGGGTTACTCCGGGCTTGAGTTGCGCTACGCGTTGATCCGCGTGCAATATCAAAAGCCGCTCAACTTTACTCTGAAGGGACTCGACGAGGCGCGCGCGTCGATTGCGCGTGTGCAGGCTGCGCGGCAGCGACTCGTGCGTGTGCGCGATGCAGCGGATCGCGCTGGAGCGGAGGACCTTGATGCTGCGATTGCACAGGCGAATGCGCAGTTTACCTTGGCGATGAGCGAGGACCTCAACGTCAGCGAAGCGCTGGCGGCCGCGTTCGATTTTGTCGGGGTGTGCAATCGTGTGCAGCCATCGGTCGCGAGTGCCAGCCATGCGCTGGCTTTGTTTGCGCGGTTTGAGGATGTGCTCGCTTGCTTTGGTGGTGAACCGGTCGCCGACGCGACCAGCGAAGCACCGGTTGCCTTGCAGGAGCTACTTCATAAGCGGCAGCAAGCAAAGAAGGGGAAGGACTGGGCTACCGCGGACGCGATGCGCGATGAGATTGCCTCGGCCGGTTGGAAGATCGTCGACACCGCGATTGGCCCGCGCCTCGAGCGCAGTTGATCGTACGGCCCGAGTTATTCTGGTGCAGCACCGCACCGCTTCGTAGAAGACTAGAGCAGCAGATGCGCGCTGGCGGGCCTGCATGGCTCGTCATCCTGCGCTGGATGGTTGAGAGGGGATTTTTCGTCGGGAAGGCCGAGCTGGCGTTCATTCCTTGTCCGTATGAGGCCACGATTTTGTCGCGTTGACAACGCTGGGCTGGCCTGCGGCGGTGCAAAGCATTTGGCGAGCGGGCTTCTGCGCGCTGTTGCTGCTGCGTTCTGGGTGCGATGATCTTTACACCGCCGTGATTGAACCCAAAAACGAATCCCCACCGTTTGGCAGTTGGCCACGCACCTACTTGTTGGTCTGCGTGACCGCGGTAGTCGTCATCGCACTGCTCTTGTTGCTCACGATTGCGTTCAACAAGGGGCGCATCGCATGACCTTCTGGGCTTGGGTGGTGTTCCTGCTTGCGACCGCCTACACGATTGGTGACGGCTTGCGACGCACCGCAGGCGCCAAAACGATGGAGGGATTCTTTGCCGCGGGCCGGTCGATCCCGTGGTGGGCCGCCGGTCTCTCGGTGATGGCGACGCAGTTGTCGGCGATCACCCTGATCGGCGGCATCGGCATGGGCTACGAGAATGGTCTCGAGTGGGTGCAGTTTTACTTTGCTCTGCCGTTTGCGATGGTGGTGTTGTGCATCTGGTTCGTGCCGATGTATCGGACGCACCCGATTCTCACGGCGTATCAATACCTGGAACGCCGCTTTGGTCCGGTAACGCGCACGCTGACGAGCCTCGCGTTTCTAATGTCGCGCTGCCTTGCGTTTGCTGTTGTGCTCTACGCGCCGGCGGTGGTGTTTGCTGCGATGACCGGACTGCCGATCGCGGTCACAGTGTGGGTGACGGGCTTGCTGACCACGGCATACACAGTGATCGGCGGCGTCGGCGGGGTAGTTTGGACCGACGTCAAGCAGATGATCATCATCGCTCTTGGCGTCCTCGCCTGTTTTTTGGTGCTGCTGTGGCAGGTGGTCGGCGAGCTCTCCTTTGCAGGCGTACTGACCGTGCTCGGCGCCGCTGGCAAATTAAACCCAGTCGAGGTCTATGACCCGACGTGGACGGCGGTGCCAGCGCTCGCAAGCGCACCAGAGAACGGTTCATTTTGGGCTGACAAATACAACATTTGGACCGGGCTGTTTGGCACGCTGTTCTTGTTCCTCAGTTATTTCGGCTGCGATCAATCGCAGGTGCAGAGCATCCTCACTAGCAAGTCGGTGGACGCGTCGCGCCGCGCGCTGTTGATGTCGGCGTTCACCAAAATCCCGCTGCAACTGCTCGTGTTGCTGATCGGCGGATTGTTGTTTTTGCACCAGTCATTGGGGCGTGAACCGGTGCTGTTTAGCCCGGATGATCAGGCGCTTGCAGCAGGGCTAACCGGTGCGTCGCGTGCGGACTACGAGCAGGCAGCTTTGGATCACGAAAAGGCTTCGGCAGCGCGGCAACAGGCGATGCAGGCACTTGCCAACGGCAGCGCCCAGACGGACGCGACCGCTTTGACCGCGCAGTATCGCAACGCCGTGCAGGCGGCGGTTTCTGCCCGCAGTGCGGCGCGTAAAGCCGCATACGCGCCGCAGATTGCTAAAGCCAAGGCCAATGGCACAACGTTCGCGGCACCGAGTGACGCGAACTATATTTTTCCCGACTTCATTTTTCGAGAACTGCCAAAACCCGTGCTCGGCCTGTTGATCGCGGCCATTTTTGCTGCGGCAATCAGCAGTGCCGCAGGTGCTTTGAGTTCTTTGACCGCGGCGACCATGGTCGATTTCTACAAGCGCTGGCTACGGCCGCAGGCGAGCGACGCCGCAACCTTGCGCGCGAGTCGCGTGGCGATGGCGGGCTGGGGAGTGGCGGCAACTGCCGCAGCAGTGTCCCTTGGTGGGGGGCCGCTCCTTGAGCGCGTCAATGAGGTTGGCTCGTGGTTCTACGGCAGCATCCTCGGCGTATTCGTGCTGGCACTCGCCATGCCGCGCGCAGACGGAAAGGCCGCATCGGCGGGCCTCGTGTCCGGGCTGCTGTTCGTGTTCCTCCTAAACAACACCGTGCAGATTGCCTACCTCTGGTTCAACCTGATTGGCTGCGTGATTTGCGTGGGCGTGGGCGCAATCGTCACGCTCGTAACCCCGCACCGTGCGGCCGCAGCGCGGATTTAGCGCGCCAGCTGCGCGCTGCGATACCAACCGCGATACCAACCGCGGATTAGCTGTTCGCGGCAGGTTTTTGTGGCCTGCGCCTGTAGTGGTGCCAAAAGCCAAACACCGTGAAACCGATGGCAAGCGCGAGTGGCAACGGGTGACCAGGGTGCTGCGGATCACAGCCAAACCATTCGATTACCTTTTCGTCTTCCAACAGCAGCGACCCAGCTACGTAGCCGAGCACTCCGCCGCCAAGCCAAATGATCCACGGTTGCCGGTGCATCAGGGTGCTCAAGAATCCGCTGCCCCAGATCACGATCGGGATCGAGACCGCGATGCCCATGGCGGCCATTTTGAGATCGCCGCGTGCTGCGGCAGTGACCGCAAACACGTTGTCGATGCTCATCGAGAGATCGGCGATCACAATGATTTTGATCGCATCGCGGAGGTTTGCGCCAGCACGCTTGTTGTCCTGCGCATCGTTTGGGCCAGCAGGTTTCGGCGCAAGCAATCGCCACGCGATAAATATCAGTGCGATGCCGCCAGCGGCTTTTAGTAGCGGTATTGCAAGCAGCCAGCTTGCGATCGCCAGGAAGACGACGCGCAAAATCGCTGCGCCCGCCGTGCCCCAGAGGCGGCCCAGTCGGCGTTCTCGCGGCGGCAGCGAGTGCACCGCCATCGCGATCACGATGGCGTTGTCACCAGCGAGCAGCAGGTCTAGCCAGATGATCTGGAGCCACTGTAGAAGGACGTTTGGCTCCACGGTTTGCGCGAACAAGAAAGGCGCTCCGCTCAAGCTTGAATGCGCTCGCGGAATTCCATCGTCTCGGTGTCGATCCGCACCTTGTCGCCGACATCGCAGAGCATGTTGACCTTCACCTTGACACCATTTTCGAGCACCGCTTCTTTCTGGCCAGTGCCAGCGCCGCGGATCGGCGGCGTGGTGTCTGTGATGGCGAGCACCGAGTAGCGAGGCGGCATGACCGAGACCAGCGTGCCGTTGACGAAGAACCCGATGTAGACCGCCGCGGGCCACTTCAAGGCGTCCTCGGTAGCTGCGATCGGGCAGCGAACTTCATCGCCATCCTCGCGGTAGAAGACTTCTTCCTGCCCATCGCGGTAGCTGTGCGTCAGGTCGATCTCTTCCTTATCGAGCACTTCCCACTTCGAGTCGGTGTGCTCCTTCATCTCGGTGACGCGGCCGTTCTGTAGGTCCTTGATGTGCATCTGCACGAAGGCACGTCGATCGTTGCGGAGGATGTTCCACCATGTCACTGTGCACATGCGGCTTTCGTAGCTGATGAGCATGCCCGGACGGAGTTCGAGTGCGCTGACTTGCATAGGGGCGAAGAAGCTAGCAACCCGAGGCCCACTTGGAAACGGGTTGCCCATCAGCAAGCTTTCAGTTCGTCAGGTTTTTCGGCATCATTCAAAAAATCTGCGGGAGTGCATCTGAGCTGGTGTTCGGCCTGGTCTTCAAAACCTGTGGAGGGTCGCCTAGAGCGGCTCTCGGTGGGTTCGATTCCCATGCACTCCCGCCATTCTTAGCCTTTTCAAGGACCGCTTGCGGTGGACTTGACCCTTGCAAGCTCGCGATGCGTCGCTATGGTGTTTCCTCACCCAACGCGGGGTGGAGCAGTCCGGTAGCTCGTCGGGCTCATAACCCGAAGGTCGAAGGTTCGAATCCTTCCCCCGCTACCAGTCGTCAGACACGAACCCGCCCTAGGGCTGCAAAGCTCTGGGGCGCTGTCGTTTCAAGGGCGGTGCGATGCGCGGCGGTGCGATGCGCGAGCTACCTCGCTCGCTCGGACGGCCATCGCCACCGTGACTTATGTCAGATAAATAAAAGCACCCGATCCTCACAGAATATCGGGGCTACTCCACCCAGTTGCATCCGGCACCCGAGTCACTTGGGTCAAAATGACCATGGGCTTGGGCAAGTTGCCGACAGCGACAATGGAAACCTAGACCGATTTGGCAGTGCAAAGCACGATCCCAAGCCTTTCTGTTAGGCTCCTTGGGTGGAATCATTTATTGCCGCGCAAACCCCCTGGAAGTGGTGCAAAAATCGATCGCTCCCGCTCCTAGGCGCGCTGGTTGCTCTGATCGTGCTGCACCCCTTTTTTCTCGACGAGTTCGGCGAGTCGGATTGGGGATTCCCACTCGGGATCTCAATGGTGCCGCTCTTTGGCATCTTGGCGCTTGGCGATTGGAAGCGCGCAGTGCCAGTGGTTTTGATGTTTATTGCACTGATCGTGATGGCGGCGCTGCTCTATCACGGCGATTTGAAGCTGATAGCGCGAAGCCCGATCGCCTTTCTGGCATTCACCTATTACGGATACTCAACCTTCTGTATCAGCGCGATGCTCTTGCGTAGTAACTCCCTGATCGATGATCGGCTGTACGGCGGCATCGCGGTGTACCTTTTGAGCGCGATTATGTTTGCGACGATGCATCGGCACATATCCGAGAACGACCCAACTTCATATTGGGCGACGATCGAGGCAAAGGCGGTAACCCTCAATTGGGACACTTCGCTCTACTTTTCAATAACTACGATTACCACGGTCGGATTCGGCGACATTGTGGCGCGATCACCATGGGCGCGCGCATTGACAATGCTAGAATCCGCCGCAGGCATTTTTATCACGGCAGTGTTTATTGCGCGACTCGCGGCGGTGGGACTAGCAACTGGCACCAAGCATCAACAAAAGTGAGCCGCTGAGATTACTGGCCGCTCAGCGCGGCGTGGGCCCGCAGGTGTCGAAGTGTGCCTCGCGCGGCAAAGCACGTGCGATGTAGTGTCGAAAGCGGCGAGGGGAACCTGCGACCTGCCGGCGCCGGCTTTGAAAGCGATCCGCAGTGGGCTTTATTACATTCGCACGACGGGTGGGAGTAGCAAGCTGTCGGCTGCGCCCCACCAGCTGGCCGACTTGCCTAACGCGCTGAGTGGAACCGGTCTGCAGGCAGTGCTGGTGACGGTTCACCGAGAATCCAAGCCTGATTATTGGCAATGAGCAGTGCTACCAATAAATCTTGCGCCGTGTTTCAGAATGAGGTATTAAGTGTGCTTACATTCGGACTCCGTCGCAGTATTTATACGTCACGATGTTATCCGCCCTATCCGTTGGCCTGCTCGGTTTGCTCCTCGGGCTAAAGCACGCCACCGACGCCGATCATGTCGTGGCGGTGACCACCATGGTCGCGCGTGAACAATCGTTCCGCCGTGCGGCGTGGATCGGCGGACTGTGGGGGATTGGGCATTCGCTTACGGTGTTCATTGTTGGCGGCGCAATCGTTGTGTTCCGAATGGTGATCCCGCCGCGAGTCGGACTCGGTCTTGAGTTCGGTGTTGCCCTGATGCTGATACTCATCGGTTTCACGAATTTGCGTGGCAATCATGCTGACGAAGGCGCGCAGGGCCATTTGCACCCGCACAAGTGTAAAACGCGGCTGCCAGTGATGGTCGGAATAGTGCACGGGCTCGCTGGCTCGGCGGCAGTTGCGATTCTCGTGCTCGCGGCCATACCAGATGTGTGGTGGGCGCTCGCCTATCTATTCGTGTTTGGGATTGGGACGATTGTTGGAATGCTGGTGGTCACGGGGCTCATCGCCGCGCCGGTCGTGTATGCCAGGGAACGGAGCTTACATTTCCAGCGTCGCATCCGGCTCGTGGCGGGAACGCTGAGTATTGCGTTCGGCTTACTGCTCGCTCGTGAGATCGTGGTCAACGGGGGGCTGTTTAGCGAAGTTCCATAGTGGAGTCTGCGCTCGGTAGCTTTGCTTGTCGCTACCTTTCGCCGCGGCCTAGTTCGCGCACCAATGTAAGGAGTGCGGTGGCCTGCTAGGTCTAGCGAGCCTGAAAATCTAACAGGCCTAAAAGCGCTTTGCGCCGCCGAGGCGTAATTTTGAGACGCAAGTTTTGCTGGAGATATTCAGGCAGCCATTTATATGAGTTTTCAGTGCTCATGGCGGAAACACCCTAATCCGCCAATCGCGCTGCGCGGACCATCAGGCCTAAAAGCGCTTTGCGCCGCCGAGGCAGTTGGCCGAGAGGAGCGTGGCCACCCGCTACCGACCCTTACCCGAACTCACGTTCGTCATCGTTTGCCGAGCCCCTCTAGGATGGCCATTCGTCAAAAAAACCAAGGCTTTCACCTTGCTATCCATGGCGGTTGCCATGCGCGCATCTGCGGCGTTTCCGAGGCAGTAATAATGGCGCGCAATAGACGAAGTTTTGCCAAGGCCAAATGCCTTCGTTGCTGCTGTCTAGCGCTGCGTTCAAGATGTTACTTTCGGATTCGCTAAGCGGTGTGCTGTATTGGAGTTGTGTGAAAGTTGGGTGCAAACTGGTGGGTGAGCAGGGAGGTGATTACAGGGCGCGATATCGCAGGTGCTAAAAACTGGACGGCTGCTAGCGGGTGCGGCAGATGATCGAGATATGGGTGGCCGGATGGTCCGGAACCGTTGCCTAAAGTTCCTGTTGCCTTTTGAAAAATCCTATCTGGTCGGTAATTACTTTAGATTGCAATGCGCATTCCGCAGCAGCATTATCGGGACAGATAAATAACTCGCAATCGATTGCAATGAATAAACCCCCAATCGTGGATTCGATCGCTGCAAGTCGCAATTTGATTGGCGCAGGCGCTGCGCGGCAATTAGACCTAGCATTTCGCCAGATCATGCGTGGGCAGGGTGCAGTCGAAACCGAAAGTTATCTGAGGCTGATTACTGGCGCGCAGCACTCGCTGGGAAATATGGCCATTATTTCGGACGCGAACTGTGAGGAAATCACGGATTCTGCCGTCTCTCCCCTGCTCGATCTCGCGGTGCCTGTAATGGCTATTTACACTGAGGGTGTCAGTGACGTGCTTGCTCAAAAACTATTGCAGCAAGGGTTTCAGCTGGCCGCCATGCCAGCGATGGCAATCGAGATTGATCGGCTGCCTCCGACCGTCCTGCCTTTTGGCTATACATGGACTCGGATCGACGCAGGCAAAGACTCTGCTGAGTGGGCGAAGGTTCTTGCCGCTGGCTACCCACTGCCGCCTGAGTTGGCCCGCATGTTTTCACCCCACTGTATCGGGGTAGACATGGCGGCCGATGCGCGCATGCAGTTCTTCGGAATCTGGCACCAAGGCCGGCTTGCGGCAACGTCCATGCTCTACCTGGCCGACGGCTTTGCAGGGGTCTATTGTGTGGCAACGCTGCCGCAGGAGCGGCGCAAGGGACTGGGTTCTTTTGTCACGGCAGAGGCCTTGCGCGTGGCTTATAAAATGGGTTATCGCATAGGCGTCCTGCAGTCATCCGACGATGGGCATTGCGTTTATCTCAAGCTAGGCTTTGTCGATTTGTTTTCGGTGCCCATGTTTATTCGCCTCCCCGGTTAGAGCCTGTTGGCTGCCGCATTACTTCGAACAGGCAAAACAGAAATCGGTAATGCGAACCGCCGGGTGTTTTTGATGCGCTATGCCGCTGGACTCGATCGCCTGCAGTTGGTCTTGCCGCAGGCCCGCGCTGTAATGGTCTAGGTATTACCTTTCCGGGCCGTGCCGCTTTGTATCGGGGCCGATTTGGCATACGCAGGTCAGTAGGTGAGCGCACGGGAAAGTTTCTGCCACTGTCTGTCGGTCTGCTTACCCTTGTTATCCAGCAAATCCACCAAGCGGTTGCAGCATTGGATCAGGTCGCGGATGCACGGCAAGTGGTAGGCCTCCTGCAGCAGATATTTTTTGACATTACCGCTAATGCCCCATTCACTGAGAATGACAGCAAGTATTCAATTCGGCGCGGCCATTGGAAACTATCATCGACAACGGGGAATGAGGAGGCCAGCGACGGCGCCCCAGTGTCTTTGGCTTGTTCTTCGTTTTGTTTGGCGCGGGATAAGAGCCAAGCGCCGACCACAGTGTCGCTGTCTAAGGGCGGGCCATAGTCTATGCGCCCACATGGTGGGGAGTGCGCTGCTGCCGTCTAGGCCCTTGGTGGTCTGAGCGCGGCCACGAATAGGTGGGCGAGCGAAAGTGGGGCTATGGCTGGTGCCTAATAATGGCTACTCGTTTGCGTTAGGCCTTAGAGTGCGCTTGCCGGATTTGCTAGGCCGTGGTGTCTGGCATGGCCCTTCCTGAAAAGAGGCAGGCCATGCCGCAGTGCAGGTTTGTTGCGCCAAGTGGAAATCCTAAGTGCTTTTCCATTTACGCAACAACTATTCTGCGGAGCTCATTTTAGCGGATCTGTGTCTAACTCCACAAAGGTCATTGATCACCCAGCAGCATGTCGATGGCGTTGCTCGCCAGCAGGCCACCTGGATTGACGCCTGGATAAATCGCCCAACCCTGTAGGTAGATGTGTTGACCGATGAAGCTGGCCGAGAATGGCAATTGAAACGTGTAGCGAGCGCGACCGGATGACACTGGGATCATCGGCAGAGCGAAGTCGACTAGGTTGTGGTAAAGCATGCAGCCCGGCATGCCATAGGCAGCGAGGTCTATGGGAAGCGGCTGTGCGTTCATAAAACTATTGCTCGAGCCGTAAGCCATAAAGGCGAGGCCGAACGGGATGTTGATGATGTCAACGATCTGTGCGGCGTTGAGGATCGGGCGCACGCCCGGCAGTGGCAGGAGTTCTAGAGGTGCCGTTCCGCAGCCAGTGCCAAAGGAGCTGACCGCCGCGACGGTGTCTTGTGACTGGAGGGCGGCAGCAAGAAGGCCTGCGCTAAAAATGTGAAAAAAATTGTGCATTCTTCGTGGTGTATTAGTGGAGAAATGACGAGCAACTGTCGTAAATCCTCAAAGCGAAACTATTCACGAGGCTACGAAACGCTCGACCGAATGTTGAATCTAATCCGGCGGATGGCAAAAACGGAACAACGAATCTAAAAAAATCGCCGAAACGTATCGCAAAATCAAGCCAATACGGTGAACCAGAATTGAGGTTGGAAACCAGGGGGCGGCGCGAGTGCGGGACAGAGTCAGCCTAACGTCCACGAATGCGAAAGGATCACCACGGCAGCGAGCGCGTGTCGCAAGAGGCCAAATCTGTTGCCGTGCCGCGACATGAGCGCCGCAGCAGCAATCGCAACAACGGCTTCTGTTGAGGGCGGCCAACTGTTGCTGATTCAGACTGGCACGTGCGCATTTGTGGGCAGCTTCGGCGCAGGTTGTGGCAGCCCCGCACTCGCGCTCAGCAGCGCCACTTCTTCGCGACCAATTATCGGCACAAATCAGCTGGTCGATGTGACGGAAATCGCGCAAGAAAACTTGGCTTTTGTAATGGTTGGATAAGAGAAGACGACAATAGGAAGCGGCCTACTGCCACTATCGCTGGATGTTTTCGGTATGTCGGGCTGCTCGCTCTATCAGGACGCATCGGTCGCTTTATACTCGGCAACGGTTTCAACCTCGGCTACGACTGCGAGATACAGCCTCGCGGTGCCGAATTCAGTCGCCTTCGTCAATATGCACGTGTATCTGCAGGCATGGGCCTCCGCGATCGGCCAGAACACAGCCGGAATCGTGGTAAGCAATGGTGTCGAAATCGTGATCGGCAGCCGCTGATCAGAAAAGCTCTCCGCCCTTGCGAGACTTTCGCAAGGGCAGGAGGCATATAAACACTAAAATAATAGATAAGAAAAAATCAGCTAGTGCTTGGTTAGATTTTAAAAGCGGGTCGTAGCGGAAAATTCGGGTTTCATTTTGCTTTGACCCGCAACAGTAGATGTTAAATTCTGCAGAGCGATTGAAATCAATTTATCAAAATAGCAAATTTGTCCGGCACAGAGTCATTGTGTGCAAATGGCTACAAAATAAGTCCTCTTGTATTGAGGAACTAGATAGCAAAATCCTTGTGATAGCAAAAATCGAGACTGAGAGTCAAAAGATATCAAATAATATTTCTCAAGAAATAAGCACTGACTTACTTTATCTAAATAATATTATATACATCCAGGAATGGAAAGGCACCGGAGTTTCTAAGTTAACGTCTGCAATTCACGTACAGAGCAATGCTTCGATGTTATTTTCTGTGTCTAGTATAAGTAATCCGACTCCGGAAATCCTATTCATGTGCAAGCTCCATCTTGCGGGTTTTGCAAATTGCAAGAGTGAATGCCTTCTGGTTTCTCCCTTGCAATGCCGCATTGGCAGGCAATGGCTTTTAGCGACAATCCACACGATTCTAAGACTGAAAATAGACTCGCCAGGCACAGCAACCAGAGAAAACTTTTGTTAAAGGCGCTCTGGGACTTGTTCGATTTTGCGGAGAAGCAGGAGCAAGCAAAAGTAGACCAACTACTAAATACGAGGTGAGAAATTAAAAAGGCCTTTCTTGGATTAAATGACCCACAGTGAGGAACTAGAAAAATATCTCGAGAAAACAGTCACAAGAATAAATCTAAAAAGTGAGCATATCCTCGAATCTTTCACTTTCAAAGTTGTAAAGGTTACTAAGCAATGATTCAATGGTTACCAGCAGATTCGTTTGCCTATATGATCACACGCTTTTATCCAGCCCGTATTGCATAAAGAAAATGTTTCGCAGCACTAATTAGCATGAACTATTCCAACTGAATTAGTTACGCGTTTTAGCTGAAATAAAAGATAGCATTCCTCAATCGCAATAGTATCCTAGCAAGCGGCTGATCTGTGGCTGCGAAGCAGAACCTTGATATCGCTAGGCAAAAATTTGCCGACTGCAATTTAGTATTTTAGTCAATAGTAGCGTCGACATTGGCGAATGATTGAATAGCATGAGGAGGGTGGTTTTGATTTTACTTGATCACCTGCTAGCAACCTCCTCCGTCACCGATATTGAAGACCGCCATAATAAACTCACATGCAAATCCACCTCCAACTAGCCGTCGTCGCAAGCCTCATGTTCACATGTCACATAGTTAGGGCTCAGATTCCGGTAAAATCAGGCGACAAAATTGCATTTCTTGGCGACTCCATAACCGAGGCAGGTCAGGGAAACCCCGGTGGGTACGTGCAATTGATTGGCAGTGCTTTGGCTGCCAATGGCGTGCAGATCAGCATTATTGGTGCTGGAATCAGCGGCCACAAATCCAACCAGATGCTTGAACGTCTCGAGCGCGATGTGATAAGCAAAAAGCCGCAATGGATGACTCTGAGCTGTGGAGTCAATGATGTTTGGCACGGCGAAAACGGCATACCTCTTGCAGATTACAAGTCCAACATCACTAAGATCGTTGACCAGTGTCAGAAAGCTGGGATCAAAGTGATGATACTAACCTCCACCATGATCACCGAAGATCAGGCTAACCCAAACAATCAAAAACTGGCGGTTTACAATGAATTCCTGCGCAAGCTCGTGATCGAGAAAAATTGTTTACTTGCCGACCTCAATGCCGAGATGCAATCTGCACTGGCTGACGCAGCAAAGTCGCAGCCAAAACCAGCCGGTGAAAATGTTCTGACTACTGATGGCGTCCACATGGCATTTGCTGGCGACGTCATGATGGCCGTGGGGGTGCTTAAAGGCTTTGGCTTGGATGCCGCGGAAATCGCTAAAGCGCAGGAGGCGTGGCTTGATGTCCCAGGGACCTACAATGCAAGCGCACAAAATAGTCTTACTCAGCGCCAGGTGAGCGTCTTGGCAAAGCTTGCCGCAGCGCGCCATCTCAGTGTTGATAAACTTATCCAAGAAGAGTTCACCAAAATGGTGATGTCTCTCCTGAAATCGAGCAGCCGCTGATTTTTTTGCGAAAAATAATGCGTGTGGCTGCTTAAAGAACTGCATCTATGCTGGATTCTTGGATACATGCTGCGTTCTTGTAAATTCTCTTGTAAGGCGAATTATCTTTGACCAAGACCTTTTTGTCTGATGATGCTCACGATTTGTTTCGGAAATTTTTTGCTGTATTATTCGCGTCGCTAATGGGATTGATTTATTTGTCATTGGTTGGCATTATTGTTTGGCGTGGTTTCCGACCAAGGCGTCCTGGTTCTCATGCATCCCCTACATTTGGCATAAATTAACTCATAAAATGTTCGGTGTGCTGCTGGCAGAGAGTAAATTGACATTGGCAAATTATCGGTTGTTTCTAGACTTAGACTTTGTTCGTTGGTAATTACCGCTCAAATGTCGTTTGCGTTGAATGGTATTGGCCCCGCAGTTAATTTAGGTAGTGCTATGGTCACGGTCACCATTGAGTCGTCGGGCATTCGAGTGTCGCCACTGGGGGACTTGACTGCGACCACGATAGGCGGGATGCGCGCTGTTCTTGAGCGTGGTTTGCCTGCGAAGTTTGCTGGGGGCATCACGCTCGATTTGGCCAATGTGGGACGGGTTGATGCGTCTGGGGTCTCGCTTGCGGTCTTCCTGTATCGTGTTGCGAAATCGCGTAGTATCCCGTTTTCTAGCGTCGGGGCCGACAAACCTGTTGGTCTGCTTGTCGAGTTAGCGCTCCGCGGGCAGGACCTGAAGCCGGCTTTTCTGCCGGCTGGCCTTGTGCGGGAGATCGGATCGATAACTTTGTCCCTGCGCGATCTTACTTTTGACCTAGTGCGCTTTTTTGGCGAGATCGCGCTGGTTATTTTGTGCATCATCCGAAACCCGCGTCTGCTCCGCGTTCGCGACACGCTTGCTGCGATGGCCCGACATGGAACGGATGCCGTGCCCGTCATCAGCCTGCTCGGCCTGTTGATTGGTGCGATTATCGCGTTTCAGACCTTTGAGCCGCTTGCCAAGTATGGCGCGAAATTGCAGGTCGCCGATGTCGTCGGCATTTCGGTTGTCCGCGAACTTGGCCCGCTCATAACTGCAATTATTCTTGCTGGCCGTTCCGGTAGTGCCTTTGCGGCCGAGATCGGCACGATGAAGGTGACGCAAGAGCTCGACGCGCTGCGAACCTTCGGCATTGACCCGGTTCGGTTCTTGGTAATCCCGCGACTGCTCGCCGTCATTGTAGTCACGCCGTTATTGTCCGTCTTCGCGTCGGTCCTAGGAGTTTTAGGTGGCTACCTGATTCTCGGGCCCGCGGGTTTCTCTTTTGCGCAATATGCGAACGAGATTCGTTCTGCGCTCACCATCGGAGGATTCTTACAAGGGATGGTGAAGGCAGCGGCTTTTGCGATTCTGATCGGCTCGATTGGTTGCCTTGCTGGACTGAAGACGGGCCAGGGTCCAGGTGCGGTCGGACTAAGCACGACTCGCGCGGTCGTGTCGGGAATCACTGCGATCATTCTCGCCGACAGCGTATTTGGCGCCTTCTTTTACGCGCTCGGAATCTGATGCGTGACGCTGAAACACAAAGTATCGCCAGTAGCGGCCGCGCGGTCGCTATCGGCCTTCGCTCGATAGCGATTGGCTTCAATGGCAAAGCGATCATCGAGAATCTAAACCTCGACATTTATGCCGGTGAGATATTGTTTATTGGCGGAGGCTCGGGTTGCGGAAAGACGACGCTGCTGTCATGCCTCACTGCGTTGCGAAAGCCGCTCTCTGGAGCAATCGTGATCGACGGTGTTGATATTGCAAACACCACCGATGCAGAGATCCAGCGGATCCGGCGGCGATTTGGCGTCATGTATCAGCTTGGCGCATTGTTTGGCGGCAAGACGCTACTTGAGAATGTTCGTCTCCCGTTGGAAGAGTTCACCGACTTGGCAAGCGACGTAATGGATGATGTCGCGCGCGCCAAGCTCGGCCTCGTTGGCCTGGGTGCTCACGCGCACAAAGAGCCCTCTGAGATCTCTGGCGGCATGCAGAAGCGCGCTGCCATTGCGCGCGCGCTCGCGCTCGATCCGCCGATCATCTTTCTCGATGAGCCGAGTGCCGGTCTCGATCCCGTGACGAGTGCGGATCTTGATGGGATGATCGTCGCACTAAACCAAATGCTCAATACGACCTTCGTCATCATCTCGCATGAACTCGCAAGTATCTTCGCCATTGGGCACCGCTTTGCGATGCTCGATGGAGAACGTAAAAAACTGGTTGCACTTGGCGCGCCCGCTGATTTGCGCGACAACTCACAGGACGAATGGGTGCGCCGGTTTCTGAACCGCGTTCCGACTGCATAGGCATGAGCATGCATAACAAAAAACGATTGGTATCACAGGACCTGCGCTGGCCGGAACTGAGCGCCGAAAGTCGCGCAAATTCGCGGAGAAGGAGTCACATATGATCGCTTCGATTGAATTTAAGGTCGGTTTGTTTGTGATCATCTCGCTGTCGCTTTCGATCGGTAGCGTGATCGCGTTGGGCTCGGGCAAGTTCTTCGTCGACACACAAATCATCGAAACGTCGACCAAAGACTCGGTGAATGGCTTGCAGATCGGCAGTCCTGTGAAGTATCGGGGCGTGCCGATCGGCGAGGTCAAGTCGATCGCGTTCGTTGACAGCTACTATCCTGAGGCGGACTCGAAAATCGAGGAATTTGACTTTGAGAGCTCGGTCGTGATCCGCATGGCGGTGCGGCTAGATGTGTTTGGTAATGAACAGGCGGGACTGTTCTCAAATAATATTGAGAATGGTGTCAAGCTTGGTCTTCGCACACGTCTTACATCGCTTGGGTTGACTGGCGGGCTCTATGTCGACTTAGACCTCAGCGACTCGAAAAATGTAACTGCCCAAAAGCTTAACTACGAGCCGAAGTATCCATTCGTACCGAACGAGCAAAGCAGGTTCGATCAGCTGGTTGACCACTTCCAGGTGATTGCCGCCGGTATCGCTAAGATTGATTTTGGGTCGCTCGGCGCGTCGCTGCAGTCGGTGGTCTCAAACCTCGATGGGGTGGTGACTCAGCGCATCGATCCGATGATGTTAGATGTCGGTAAGTTCGTTGCTGATTTGCGCGTATCCAACAACCAGCTGCAGGCGATTCTCAGTGACCCAAAGATCGCCTCGTCACTGGGAAGTGCAGAGGCGTTCATGGCCGAACTTAAAGACGGCTTCGCCAGCAGCTCGGGCGGCTTGCGCGAGGGCCTTGCGGCGATTTCTCCGATGCTAAAATCCGCTCGTGATGCGACCGAAAAGCTGGACGCGATACTTGGCTCTGAACAGGTAAAATCGATTCTGACTGGGCTAGACGCGGCCGGTCATGAGATAGGCCCAACGGTCGCTTCTTATCGTGGCATCGGCAACCAAATCCAAGAGTTCATCCAGAGCAAGGGCAATGAGTTGCAGCAACTCATCACGGCACTGCGGCAGGCCTCGCAGAACCTGGCGGATTTCACCAGTCGCATCCGGCGAGATCCGCCGTCGCTGTTCTTTGCCGATCCGCCAAAGAAACTTGCCCCCGGTGCTAAGGACGAAAAATAGTGCCAATCACAGGCGGCGGCGAATGAACAATGGCAGCCCAAAATTGCGCCGCAATAAGCTTTCCTCTGCCACGATGAGATCTATGAAACACCGCATGAACCTCCGCCATCTGATTGGGAACGCATGTTTTTCAGCCGTTTTGCCAGCAGGAGCCACCGCTTGGCAAAGGCAGTCTGCTTGGGCAAAAATCTTGCTTTTAGTGTTATTTTTATCGGCGATGAACGCCTGTTCGCTGCTAAGCAGAAAGTTGCCGGGAGGTGGCCAATACATGCTCGACCCGGCGCCGATTGCCAAAATAGAAGGGCCACAGTTATTCAGTGTAATCGTGCGGCGATTTAGTTCGGTGCCGCCTTATAATGGGCTACCTTTTCTTTACAAGCTTGCTAACGGAGGATGGCGCGCAGACTCAGACAATGGCTGGCTCGCAGATCCCGCGGACATGTTTTGTGATGCCTATGCATCAGCACTCGAGGACAGCAAGCGATTTAGTATGGTTGGCGTAGAGAATGTGACCGTGCAGTTTGACTTCGTTGTGGAAGGCGTAATTGAGTCGCTCTATGCAGACTACACCAATGAGGAAAAACCGTTCGCTCGCGTTGAAATCCGTGTATATCTATTAGACCGCCGCGAAAGTAAGCCAAGGCTTGTGGCCTCGGTATCGGGTGCTGGAAATGCACCGATTTTAGGGGATGCTGCGGTGGGTGTCGCGGTTGCAAGCTCAGAGGCCGCCAGGATCGCAATCACACAGTCGATTGAATTATTGATAGACAGAATCACGCCGATTGTGGAGTCGACAACGGCACAGGTCAAGTCGGAATCATCGGTCAGAAGAAAAGTTTAAAAAACATCAATCATTGAGCTGATTTTGAGACTATTGAGTCAAATAATAAAATCGCCAATATTTATAGACTCCAATCAGAATCAGAGAAGTAGGCAGCTTTACTGCGACCATATTTAAGTAGAAACAAACAAAATATCGGCCGTTTTACCTGATAAGGTTGTCAAAAAGCATGCGATTGTAATCGTTTTATTTGTCGTCAAAGCAAATTCAGTATTGTAGATATGAGTAACTCCTAAGTCGAAAGACATTGTTCGAAATGATGGCATAGATTTTTTAGCACAGATATTTTCCGCAAAAAAAGCGCGCAAATAATTGTAAGGAAAAGAAAAATAAGGCAGGAAAAACCAAGCGGAAAAATTTAGTTTAGAGGCCTAGAAAATTAAAAAACATTTTCAAAAAAATACTTGCTGCTTGCTAGTCAAGTGCGAGGCTTTACTATCCATTTCTCGTAAGCATAAATCTAACCACCTGTAGCTCTGAGGATTTCGCTATGGCAAGCAATCGAGGTGTCGCATACGTCGGACCAGGTAAAGTGGCGATCCAGGCGATCGACTTTCCAAAGCTCGAGTTGAAGGACCAAAAACGAAAGTGCCAGCACGGTGTCATTCTTAGGGTCGTCTGCACCAACATCTGCGGTTCAGATCAGCACATGGTTCGCGGCCGCACGACAGCGCAACCGGGGTTGATCCTCGGTCACGAAATCACCGGTGAGGTGATCGAGTGTGGCCGTGACGTAGAGTTTATCAAGAAAGGGGACCTAGTTAGCGTTCCGTTTAATATCGCCTGTGGTCGTTGCATAAATTGTAAGGAAGGTAAGACCGGCTTATGCCTTAGCGTGAACCCGGCGCGGCCCGGCGCTGCCTATGGCTATGTTGACATGGGTGGATGGGTCGGGGGGCAGTCGGAATACGTCATGGTTCCCTATGCCGACTTCAACCTGCTCAAGTTCCCAGATCGCGATCAGGCGATGAGTAAGATTAAAGACTTGGCGCTGCTCTCTGACATATTCCCAACCGGTTATCACGGTGCTGTTACGGCGGGTGTTGGACCGGGATCGACTGTCTACATTGCAGGTGCTGGTCCAGTTGGATTGGCATGTGCAGCCTCGTGTCACTTGCTCGGTGCTGCGGTGGTGATTGTCGGTGATCTAATAGCAGCCCGTCTCAAACAAGCGCGTTCGTTTGGCTGCGAGACCGTGGACGTATCAAAGCAGGCAACAGTCAGCGAACAGATCGAGCAGATACTTGGAACGCCTGAAGTGGATTGCGTTGTGGACTGCGTTGGTTTCGAAGCGCGTGGACACGGTCGTGAATCTGTTGTCGAGGCACCAGCAACGGTGCTAAACTCGTTGATGACAGTGGTGAAAGCCGGGGGCAACATTGGCATACCAGGCCTGTATGTTACTGGTGATCCGGGTGCTGTGGACGCTGCTGCCAAGGTCGGCAGCTTGTCGATTCGCATCGGACTTGGTTGGGCTAAAAGTTGCTGTTTCACCACGGGTCAATGTCCGGTGATGCGTTACCACCGAAAACTGATGACTGCGATCCTGTATGATAAGATCAAGATTGCAAAGGCCGTCAACGTGCAGATGATAAGTCTCGACGATGCGCCCAAAGGTTATGTTGATTTTGACAAAGGTGCGGCGAAGAAATTCATCATCGATCCGCACCAGACGGTTGCCTGATATGGCCAAGATTTTGTGTTTGAAGCGGGCCAATTTGTGGCCTGGTTTATCGGCCTCATTAAGCTGCGGTTTGAGCTGCGGGAGTATTGCTCATGGAAACATTCATCAAAGAAAACCAGTGATCTAATTCTGTGACCAGACCCTAGGTGATAGCCATGTTGAAAGGCACTTCGCGTGAATTTGCTGCCGAGTTTCTGGGGACTTTTATTGTTATTTGCATCGGGGTTGGTTGTGTTGCTCAAAAAGTGTTGAGCAATGACGCGGCCGGTTCGCAGCTAAGTATCAACCTAGGATTTGGTTTGGCGGTGATGCTAGGGGTATACGTCGCTGCAGGAATATCAGGTGCTCACCTGAACCCTGCAATCACCCTTGCATTAGCTGTGCACCGCCGGTTTCCATGGGGAAAGGTCGCACCATATGCGTTAGCGCAGACTGTGGGGGCCTTTTTCGCGGCGGCGGTGGTGTGGTTCACCTACCGAGAAGCTTTTTCCGCGTTTGATGGCGGCACCCGATTAGTAGAGGGAGCAAAAGCCACGGCAGGAATTTTTGCAACTTATCCGCAGCCGTATCTCACGCTGTTAGGTGGACTAGTGGATCAAATCGTCGGCACGATTTTGTTGATGGTTGGAGTGCTTGCTGTGACCGACCAGCGCAATGCGGCCCCACCAGCTTGGCTAGTCGCACCGCTTGTTGGTGGCCTTGTGGTCGCCATCGGCATGGGATTTGGATTTAACGCCGGTTACGCGATCAATCCGGCGCGCGACTTCGGGCCGCGACTCTTCACCAGTTTGGCTGGGTGGGGCAGTAGTGTTTTTACTGCAAAAAATAGTTATTGGTGGATCCCGATAATTGGGCCTTCATTGGGCGCTACCGTGGGTGTGATTTTGTATGACATGCTAATTGATAAGCACCATCCTAAAAAGACCGCAGCATGAGCCGTTACATTCTCGCCCTCGATCAAGGCACAACATCGAGTCGCGCCATTGTTTTTGATAAGAGCGGACGGGTTGTATCCAAGTCGCAGCAAGAGTTTCCGCAGATATTTCCTGGGCCTGGCCATGTCGAGCACGATCCAGAGGCAATTTGGTCATCGCAGTTGCAAACTGCCAAGCAGGCTATTGCAAAAAGTTGCTGTAAGATTGCAGATTTAGCAGCAATCGGTGTGACCAACCAGCGCGAAACTACCATTATTTGGGAGAAATCAACTGGCAAAGCAGTTGCGAACGCAATCGTTTGGCAGAGTCGCGTGACGGCATCAATTTGTGATCGTTTAAAGAAAGAAGGCCATGAGCCATTGTTTCGCAGTAAGACAGGTCTTTTAATCGACCCTTACTTTTCAGGTACAAAGATCAAGCACCTGCTTGATACTCATGACGGATTGCGGGCGCGGGCTGCGCGTGGCGAGATCTTGTTTGGCACGGTGGACACATTTTTGATCTGGCGCCTGTCTGGCGGCAGATGTCACGTTACAGATGTGAGCAATGCAAGCCGGACGTTGCTGTTCAATATCCACACGTTGCAGTGGGATGATGAGCTGTTGAGATTGCTCGATGTGCCAAGGGCAATGCTGCCAGAGGTGCGCTCCTCAAGTGAGGTCTACGGACACACGGAACCAGCATTATTTGGCGCTGCAGTGCCGATAGCTGGCGATGCGGGCGACCAGCAGGCAGCTCTGTTCGGTCAGGCATGTTTTGCTCCAGGTTCGGCTAAAAACACCTACGGAACTGGCTGCTTTATGTTGCTAAATACCGGTAACAAACCCGTGCCTTCGCACAAGGGGCTGTTAACCACGGTGGCATGGCAAATCGGCAGTAAAACTACCTATGCGCTCGAAGGGTCCGTGTTTGTGGCGGGCGCTGCCGTGCAATGGTTGCGCGACGGCTTGCAGGCAATCCCGAACTCGGCTGCTGTGGAAAGCTTGATGAACCAGGTGCCCGATACTGATGGTGTCTATATGGTGCCGGCGTTTGTTGGTCTTGGCGCGCCTTACTGGGATCCGCGCGCCCGGGGAGCGATTGTTGGCCTGACGCGCAATACCAAGATGGCTCACATCGCTCGTGCTGCAGTGGATGCGATGGCATTTCAGACGCGAGACGTATTAGAAGTGATGCAAGTCGAGGCTCTATTACCACTAAATACCCTGAAAGTGGATGGTGGTGCTGCGGCAAACGCGACGATGCTACAGTTTCAGGCGGACATTCTGGCGGTGCCAGTGCGCCGACCAGTGGTGCCTGAGACGACTGCCTTAGGCGCTGCGTATCTCGCAGGTTTGGCCGTTGGCTATTGGGATGGCCTCGATGACATAGTGAGCAACTGGGCGCTTGACCGTGAATTTATGCCGTCCATGGCGGACGCAACTCGCAACCGACTCTATGAAGGTTGGAAAAAGGCGGTCAGCCGTTCACTCGATTGGGAGCATGATTTTTAGACAGATAATGAGGAAGCATGCCTGCGGAATAATATTTCTGCAAACTATGACTAAATCTGGCATCATAACTATTTTAAGTAAGTCTGCAGGTCAGATCCAGGTATTCATAAATTTATATTACTGCAGATCCAGCGATTCTAAATATACGCGCAGCAGGACTAGATGGTTGACGGGAGATGCGCAGATGGAGATAATGAGAATTCTAGGTTGCCTGAGACATTCCGCAAATCGACTCGGCTGTGGGTAGAAGTTATGTCATTGAGTGTGTCGACCTCCAATTACAAAGGCGCCGAGGTGCTATCGTTTTATGGGAACCTAGACGCAGTAGGAGCCGAAAAAGCGGATGCCTTTGTAGCGTCAGTGGTTTTAGTTCCAACGGTATGGGAGGTTTCTGCGCTGAAGTTTGTTTCGAGTGCTGGAATACGATCTCTGATAAAGCTCGCAAAGCGACTTCGTTCGAATGGGAAACGGCCCAGGTTAGTTGGCCTAAAGCCAAGCATCCAAGACTTGTTCACTACGGCCGGCTTGAAAGATCATTGGGACTATTTTGAGTGCATGGCAGATGCCTTAGCTGACGATTTACCAGCAGATTCAATGGTCGAAGGGGTGGGCATGGTCGCTTCGTCCGGGATCTCCTATAAAAATCGAAGGGGTGCAATTCCCATGACTCTGACCATATTTGAGTCAAATAACAGTGCAAAGATGATGCCGGTTAGCTTGCGCGAATTAGGTATATCCATCGGTTTTGGCGGATTTGGTAGTGGCGAAAAACAAACAAGTGAGAACGCAGGTTTATTTGTAAGCACAGGCAGTCTTTTTGCAGTGATGACTCCGGCCCACATCAGTGATTTTATGCAGGCGGCAAGCCCGGAGAAGGCGTTTGCATTTGTTTCGTGGGCGGTAAAAATCAACGGTGATGGTAGGGACATTTTCGACGCGCAATCAACTTTGTTGCTAGCGCAAATAAAGCAGGACACAAATAGTTTTGCTAATGAGCGTGGCGCAAAAGATTTTATCGCTTGTGTATCATGTAATATCAATGGCAAGCAGGCGGTGCTGATCGGCACGAAAAATTTATCTAGAGAGCAATGGGTAGCTATCCGAGGCGAGCAGCCGTTGCCCATCGGTGGAATGACAACTATTCGATCGGCAATGCTGGCGTTGAGTTCGGATGATGTGCCAAGCGTGGTCAATTTAACTTCAGAATCTGTTATTGATGACTGTCGTATTTGGTTTGAGGCATCTCCAGCAGTGCGAAGTTGTATTGAGGAGCGAATGCAAATTATAGTTGAAGAGACAATTCCGGATGATTGGGAGATTATCATCCGGTCAATTTTCACGGAAGAATCACGTGTTATTCTAAAGAGGCTGACCGGCGGATTCACTTCTTCAACCTTTGCCGCCGAAACATACGATATTTCAGGTCGTAAGACGCTGCCAACGGTGCTGAAAATAAGCCAATTTAAAATAGCGAAGCGCGAAGAATTGGCTTATCACGAATCAGTCAGGCCTTTCATATTAAACAATGCAACAGTGCTGTTCGGGAAAGCCTCGCATGGCGACTATACCGGCCTGCGGTATAATTTTGTGGGAATAACAGGTGTCGAATCAAAGCTCAGGTCGCTAGAGTCAATTTTTCTTTTGGGAGACATAGATAAAGTCCTGTCGATTCTTCAGGATACTGCAGAAAATGTGCTGGCCCCGTGGTTTGGGCAGGCAAAACCAAAAAAGCTAAATCCTTTTAAGGACCATGATTTAAGGTCTGTTTTTCCTAAGCTGCCTGAAATAGCCCAAGATTTGCTTGCTATAGATATTGAAAATCCTCGTCTATATTGTGCTGAACTGAGTCGGGAAGTTGTTAATCCATTTTGGTTTATTAAGCACCGATATGACTCTTATCTGGCTTACACTGCAGAATGGAATAAAAGTATCACCCATGGCGACTTCAACCTAAATAATATTTTGGTTGACGAGCGTAATAATATCTATGTAATTGATTTTTCAGAGACTAAGGAACGAAACGTAGCTTCTGATTTTGCGCGACTTGAACCTATTGTCTTGCTGCAATTGACGCGCATTTCTGACTCGCTTGACGTTGCCAAAGTTTTGCGAGTCACAGAAAGTCTACTAGTTGGAAACATTTTTTCGCCCCAGGAAACGATCTGGTCAGGTAATCCTGACCCAATGCTGGTGCAAGCACAAAAAGTGATTCACACACTTCGTCGGCTTGCTGCGGATCGTGTTTCCAGTTTTATGCACGAAGGAGCGTACTTGCTGCCGCTATTTCAGTGGACTGCGCCGATCGTATGCTACGTTCAAGCCGGAATCGAATGTAAGCGAGCGGCAGCATTTTCTGCAGGGCTTTGTCTCGAACGCTTGCTAAGTTCGCTAAAGTGGGACGCAGAGTAATCCGAGCGGAAAATATTGTCACCTAATTATCTGACGTTTTTCTTCAAGCATGCGCAATGAGTCGAAAGTTTTTGGTTCTTTATCGGCTTATTACGGGAAAGATTTTTTAGCAAGAAAGCATCCCTAGACAATTTATTGCCCACAGTGCGAACATTTCTTACCTGCGTCATGATCTCCTGCAAGGTGCAAATGCCGCTCTTTTTTTGCTTTGTTAAGTTCTTCGACAAATGCGGAGCCGAGCAAGCCTGCTGGAAGTGCAAACATGATGATTCCCAAGATTGAAATTATGCCACCAAGAAATCTTCCAGCATTTGTCAGAGGTGCTTGGTCGCCGTATCCGACAGTTGTGAGTGTGTTTATTCCCCACCACATAGAAGCTGGAATGCTGGAAAAATCCTGTGGCTGTGCTTCACATTCGAGGAAATACATAAGAGTTGATGAAACTATCAGTAATGTCATGAGTAAAATAAGCAGAGAGAGCAAATCGATTGCTTTCATGCGCACCACGTTGAGTAGTGATTGCAGCGCAACCGAATAACGACTCATGTTTGCCAGCCGAACAATGCGTAGCAAGCGCAGCATGCGAATCGAGCGCAAATCCAAATTGCCGATTGGATAAATAGACGGCAGAATTGCTAAGAGGTCGATCAGTGAGCTTGGTGAGATCGCCCAGATAAGTCTGCCGAGTAATCCTTTCTTGGCCCTTGGATTTTCTGGTGCTGACCAGAGCCGCAGCAGGTATTCGATCGAAAAAATCACAACTGAAATTGTTTCGAACGGCCTGAAAAAGTTCGCGCCTTCTTTCCGGATCCACGGCACGGTCTCAACTATGACTGCGACGACGTTTGCAAGTATCAGTCCTGCTAGCGAAGACTTTACGATGATTGCGAGGCGGCCGTTTGAAGGCTTGCCAGTGAGCAGCTGGTAGGTTTGGTTGCGAATGGTCACTATCTTAGTTTGCCATTTTCTAGGAGTTGTTTAGCTTGCCTTTTTTCGACTTGCCAACCAGCATAAGTTTTCTATTTGGTGGCAATTTGATTAGCTCATTTGCGTAAGACATTGAAAATACGAGGAATAGGTTGTGATTTTTTTGTGTGACTGACGCCAAAATACGACACAAAAAATTTGCGCTAGGGTTTTTTACTGGAAATTTTTTCTTTCAGTTCTATTTTTATTTCTTACTTAAAAACAAATGATTACACAAAAAAACGATCCTAGCAAAGCCTTATTTTTAGGTTGCTTTATCGCTCTTGTTACAACTGCTTTCGCCTTTATTACGAGGGCGTTTTTGGTTAATGACCCGACTCTGTGGCCTAAGACCTTTGGTTTGGATGGCGTCCAAAGTGGTGTTTTATTTGGCGCTGGCATTTGGCCGTTTGCAATTTCGATTATCTTGTTCTCATTGGTTATAGACCGCATTGGCTATAAAACTGCAATGTGGTTTTCGTTTGTTTGTTATGCGGGTTACGCTTTGCTTGCGCTTAAAGCGCATAGCGTGATAACTGCCGATCCATTGGCAAAGCCTGAAGCGTATAACTACCTCTATTGGGGGTCGGTTATCCTAGGCCTTGGCAATGGCACAGTGGAGGCCTATGTCAACCCAGTTGTTGCGACGATGTTCAGCAAGGATAAGGCCAAATGGCTCAATATCCTTCACGCGGGATGGCCAGGCGGCTTGGTGGTCGGTGGACTCATGACCCTCGCTTTGGGGACTGAAGCACATCAGGACTGGCGTATTTTGGTGTATATCATTGCTGCTCCAGCATTGGTTTACGTGGCGATTCTTTCTAGAGCAAATTTCCCGCCAAATGAGCGTGTCGCCGCGGGCACTACTTACCGTGAGATGCTCGCTGAATTTGGCATCTTTGGAGCTGCGATTGCCAGCTACCTCATTACTGCTCAGCTAGCACAAGTATTTGGTTGGGACGCAAGTTATCAATGGGGCATTTTTGCCATCACGGTCATTGCTTTTGGCCTCTACAGTCGCTCGCTTGGTCGGGGAATCCTCGTGTTCCTTTGCCTTGTAATGATACCCTTGGCTACCACTGAGCTTGGGACGGATGGCGCAATTTCTGGAATCATGGAGAAGCCGATGGCGGCCATTGGTGGCAACGGCCTCTGGGTTCTTATCTACACTTCAGCAATCATGATGGTAATGCGCTTTTTCGCAGGCCCGATTGTAAGTCGAATTTCGCCACTTGGTCTGCTAGCGGTTTCGGCCATACTCGCGGTTCTTGGCCTCTATAGTCTTTCCGGAGCCTCAAGCCTTTCTGCGATCTTTATCGCTGCATCTGTGTATGCATGTGGCAAGACGTTTTTTTGGCCGACTACGTTGGCAGTCGTATCTGAGCAGACGCCAAAGGGTGGCGCGCTTACGCTCAATGCGATTGGTGGTATCGGGATGCTTGCGGTAGGCATCCTTGGTGCTCCAGTCATCGGCGCCATGACCGAGCGGACTGCGCAGTCGGCGATCGAACTCAGTGTTCCAGGTTCCTATGCTAAAATCGCCAAGGAAGGGTCCTACGTTCTTGGCAGCTATCAGGCGGTGGATAATGATAAAGTTAAGGATCTCGAGAAAACCGACAAGATAACTGCTGACAAGATCTTGGCTGCGCGTGAAGGTGCCAATCAGGGGGCACTCGCAAAGATTGCAATTTTCCCTGCCTTTATGCTGGTTTGCTACCTTTTGCTGATTGGCTGGTTCCGCGCCCGCGGTGGCTATCGAGCAGAAGTTATCGGTGGCAATGCTCACTGATTCTTTTCTTGCAGATGCCAATCGACTGTGGTGGTTGTCTAAACTGGCACTACTTTGTTAGTGCCAGTTTTTTGTTGGTAGTTGGTATTTGCAAAGTTTTTGTCGGGTAATTTTCATGCCGCGTTTTCCTCTTAGCCAAGTGTTTCTGTTTGATATTTTCATTATCTTATTATTTAATTCCTTGCCGGTTCTTGATCATTCTTTTTCATCATGACAAATAGTTTTATGCAAGCGATTCTCGGCGCGTTTTGTTCGGTTGTCTTTTTCGCGGCGGTTTTTTTCCAGTCTTCAGTTGGATCTCATTCGCATACTACGCGCATCATTGAGGGTTTTTCTGTGCGTATCGACGACCGCTTGCTCAGTGGCGATGGTGCTGTGCTAGGTGATCGCGCGATAAGATTATTATTTGCTCGGTTGGTCGCCATCACGTTTGTGGTGCCAGAAGAATCGCTCGCAAAACTTCGAGCCGTTACTATTGAGCTTGATCTTGATTGTAAAGATTTGATGGTTATGCAGTATCACCCCAGCGCTTTGTGGCTGAAGGCAAATGGCTATAGCGAGGCGCTTGCAAAATGTGTTCATATTCCAAGGGTGGATGATTTTTTATCACCATCGGAGAATCACCGAATGCCTTGGGTTGTGCTGCATGAATTGGCGCATGCCTATCACGATCAGGTGCTTTCCTTTGATGATCCGCGGGTGATCGGCGCTTGGGAGAAGTTTGTTGCCAGCGGCAAATATAAATCAGTACTCAACAGTCCTGGCAATACTCGGGAGCACTACGGCCTGACCAATGCGCAAGAATTTTTTGCTGAGATGTCGGAGAGTTACTTTGGCTCTAATGATTTTTATCCCTTTGTGACCGGTGAGCTCATGCAGGCCGAGCCTTTGATTTACGCTTTGATGGTTGAGATCTGGGGCCCTTTGCCGCAAACCTTGCAACCGGTCGCTCCCGTAAAGAAATGACGCAGTTATGTTGGGCCTATTGGGGCAACGCTGGCGCGTTATAGCACTTTCTTTAGTGTGCTCAATCCATTGTAGCTACTGTGTTATTATTTGCCTGCGCAAGGGATCAAAGTATGTTTGATCCTGATTTAAGCCATTTGGCAGGTAGCATCACTTCACAAAAACCGTGTCCTAATGCCCAGACACGGAGTTGGCAAATGGAGCGTTATCTGCATGTCTTTTCACAGACTTATCGTTATAAGCCGATGATCCATTCGAGGCCATTACTGGTGACTAGGTTTCCTAAGTTGTAGTTTTGCGCGATGGCCCAGCCTTGCAAGTAGATGTGCATGCCTTGGAGGCCTGCAATATTTGGTAGCGGCAAGCTAAATGTCTCAGTGGCTGATCCGGTTGATATTACGGGTAGTAAAATGATTTCAGCGGATTGTAATAGTAAGCAGCCGGGCATGCCAAATCCATCGAGGGGCATTGGTAGCGCAAAAGCACCTGCACTTGTGTTACTCCATCCCAAACTGACGAAAGCAACCGAGGACGGGATACTGGACAGCAATGCCTGCGCGATGGTGTTGATCTGTGGCAGCGTTCCTGGGGATATTGTAAGTGAAGGGCTGCCGCAGCCAGTGCCGTATGCTAATGCAGATGCGCTAAGAAAACGGAACTCCCATACGTCGTCGAGATTGCCGCTATTTCGCCCGCCAAACATCACGGTCTTCCTGCGCCTGCTGTCGTAAGACATCACGTGGTTGGATCGACTAGCCGGCCCTTGGGCATTCGAATTGACCTGTGACCAAGTGGCGCCATCCCATGTCCAAGTATCGCCTAAATAGCTGCTGCCGTTTTGGCCGCCAAACATCACCGTCCTAGCACTACTGCTGTCGTATGACATCTTATGGTAGTCGCGAATCCCCGGCCCTTGGGCAGTCAAAGCTACCTGCGTCCAGTTGGTACCATCCCATTCCCAAGTGTCGCCGAGGTAGCTAATTCCATTGTATCCCCCAAACATCACGGTCCTAGCGCTACTGCTGTTGTAGGACATCGCGTGGCCGTATCGACTGACCGGCACAGGGCTGGTCAATTGGATCTGCGTCCAAAATGCGCCGTCCCACTCCCAGGTGTCGCCGAGTGGGCCTGTATTGTATCCGCCAAACATCACGGTTCTAGCGCGCCTGCTGTCGTAACACATCGCGTGTGCGTAGCGACTCAAAGGCCCAGTCGCAGCGCGCTGCGCCCAAGTGGCACCATCCCACTCCCAGGTGTCGCCGAGGTAGCTGCCATTGTATCCCCCAAACATCACGGTCTTTGCACGAATGCTGTCGTACGACATTGTTTGGTTGTAGCGAATTCCTGGCCCTTGGGCAGTCGCGGCGGCCTGCGTCCAGCTCC
>BJHM01000012.1 GCA_014192625.1 Planctomycetota bacterium | reverse complement strand
GGGCGAGTGGGCGAGTGGGCGAGTGGGCGAGTGGGCGAGTGCGAACGGGCGAGCGGGCGAGCGGGCGAGTGCGAACGGACGAACGGACGAGTGGGCGAGCGGGCGAGTGCGAACGGGCGAACGGACGAGTGGGCGAGTGGGCGAGTGGCGAACGGGCGAGTGCGAATCTTGTGCTGTCAGAGGTGCTGCACAAAGTCAGCGATCGTGCCGACCACTTCGATCTGCTCGCCTTCGGTGATCCCTTGGAAGATCGGCAGTGCCAGCACGGCCAAAGAGGCTGCTTCGGCCACCGGATGATCGCCTACTTTGCCGCCAAGGTCTTGGAAGCATGGCTGCAGGTGAAACGGGATCGGATAGTAGACCGCGCTGCCGACACCGTTTTTGCGCATGTGTGAAAGCACCGCGTCGCGCGATGCCGCCGGTAGGCGCATGACGAACTGGTGGTAGGCATGGCGGTCGACTACGTCGGTTGGCAACTGCGCAAAGGTGTCGAGGCGCTTCTGGGCAAACAGCTCCCGGTAGTGCGCGGCGTTTTCGCGTCGTGTTTCGGTGACCTTCTCCATCGAACGCAGCTTCACGCGCAACGCCGCCGCCTGGATCGCATCCATGCGGAAGTTGCCGCCGATGATGTTGTGGCGGTATTGCTCGGCCATGCCGTGATTGCGCAGGAGTCGGCATTTTGCCGCCAACGCATCGTCCTCGGTGGTGAGGAACCCGCCGTCACCGATGCCGCCAAGGTT
Organism: Planctomycetota bacterium; assembly: GCA_014192625.1. Taxonomy (GTDB): domain Bacteria; phylum Planctomycetota; class UBA1135; order UBA1135; family UBA2386; genus BJHM01. The sequence goes on along the minus strand of BJHM01000012.1, from coordinate 108,229 downwards.
CTTGGTTGGAAACGTGGACCAAGCAGCGCAGAGCCCGTCGCCGCCACACATGCGCCCGTTGCGCTTTGTGCCGATTGCCTGCGCGGCATCTTCGATCAAAGGCACGCCATACCGGCGGCAGATCGCGAGCACGGCATCCACGTCGAATGGCGCGCCGAACAGGTGCACCGCCATTACCGCTTTGACGCGGCGGTTCGCTTTGAGCGCTTCTTCAAGACGTTGTGGATCAATGCCAAAGTGCACCGGCTCGATGTCTATGAACACCGGCTTTGCGCCGGTCCGCGCGACGACGCCAGCGGTAGCGAAGAATGAGAACGTCGGCAGCACCACTTCGTCGGCAGGGCCGATGCCGAGTGCCATCAGCGGCACCAGCAAAGCATCGGTGCCCGATGACATCGTCAGCGCGTGTCGGCAGCCGAGGTAGGCTGCGAGTTCGTGTTCGAGGTTCTCGACTTCAGGGCCAAGGATGTAGTGGCCACTGCGGACGGTGCGAACCACTGCAGCTTCGACTTCAACGAGCTGCGCCTTGTCGCGGCACAGATCGATCATGGGGACCGGCATGGCTTAGACGATAGTGCTTGCGCGCGGCGGATAAAGAGCGAGCTATCGGGCGTCGCGCCTGCCCCGGTCAGGGTTTCCGGGTGGCCGCTCGCCAGCGGTCGGCCAGCACCAGAATGGAATCGACGAGCAGGTCGGCGACGGGCATCTGCTCAAGCAGGCTTTCATCGAAATCCGGCTCCGTCTCGGTCACCGCGTCGGACAGTGCCGCAAAGCGGTTGCGGTAGCCGCCGAGCACGCCGCGCAGGGTTGCCGCCGGCAGGTGGTTGTGCAGGCGCAGGTGGAGCAGGGTGATGCCGATGGTCTTGTTCTGCAGGACCTCGGGCACCATCAGCACGATGCGCTCATCGCTGCGCCCGCGCACGACGAGGCATAGCCGTTCGAGTGCGACCGTGTGTTTGGTGCCGCGCAGGTTTGAGTTGTGCTTTGTGCGCGAACTCAGCTGCTGAGCGATGCCACGCTGATCGATCACCGTGATCTGCGGGACCGAGGCCGGGTCGCCGTCGATGCGGTAGCGCGTGCTGCCGAGCACTTCCACGACGGCCGGGTCGAGGCAGGACAGCGCGCGTAGATCGCGATAGCCAAGGTTTGTGCGAGTGGCGCCCGCGGCGAGCAATGCGCGGACCAGCGGCACGGTCAGCAGTGCTTCGTCGGACCGCGAGATGCCGACCGTGACCGTCTTGGCCTGGTGCTTGATTGCATCGACCGGACGGGTGAGCTGGTCGATGGCGTGGGTCAGTTCTTCGGCCAGCGCATCGATGATTGAAAAGGGCGATCCTGGTTTGCCGAACTCAGCGGCATACGAGTCAATCGAAACCAAGCCGAGCGCATAGTTGAACAGTGAAGTGAGCAGTGCGGCGGACTTTGCCGAGAGTGGGCCGTCGTAGCGGCCGAGCATCAGGTCTTTGCGAAACTCGAGCCAATGCGGCAGCAAATGCGGCGGCAGGTGCCGCTGCGGATCCTCGCGCCGCGAGGGATGGGAGATGACTTCTTCGATTGCTCCGCGCGCGCGTCGCAACGGCAGCGCCAGCTCGTCGATAGCCAGAGCTGCGCGGTAGCCAAACAGGTGGCCAGCCATCGTCGACAGAATGAAGGCGAGCGATGGGTGCGCTGCGGGCACGAAGATCACTGCGGCCGCGGCGTGAAAACGCTGCTCGCCTGCCGTGGCGATCACGATCGGACAGGCTTTGTGCGCCTTGTAAATTGCGACTTCCTTCGCGACATCATCCGCGGACGAGCCGAGCAGGCCGGCTGCGCACAACAGGATGAGCGGCTCTGACGACAGGTCGATGTGCTTCTTGTCTTCCGTCGCATCGCAGGCGATCGACTGGTAGCAAAGCTCGCTGAGCTTGATGCGGACTTCCTCCGCCGCGATCCGGTTTTTGCCGTTGCCGACCAGCGCCCAATGGCGGCGCGACGGGGCAAAGCGGCGCGCAATCGCAGCGATTGCAGAGTCCTGTTGCAGAACCTGCGTCAGCAACTGGGGCAACGAAGTGAGCGCGTGCAGCAGCGTGTCTTCGGCGGCATCGTCGGCTACGCCAGCGGCGCGGGCGAGCGAAAGCGCGAGCAAGCAGCCCGCCGCACATTGCGCGTAGAAAGCCTTCGTGCTGGCGACGCTCATCTCGATGTCGCGGCCATCACTGGTAAACAGGATTCCGTCGGCCTTGTCGCAGAGATCGCTGCCGCGGCGGTTCACGATTGCGATCACCAACGCGCCACGGCCGCGCACGAGATCGACAGTCCGGTTGGTGTCGGTGGTGGTACCCGACTGCGAGATCGCTACGATCAGCGTGTCGCGCATGTCGTCACGCATGCAAAATCCCGACAGTTCGGAAGCGGGCAGTGGCAGGATTTCAATCGTGGTTGGCGCCAGCGTCTCGCTCAGCATGGCGGCCACGGCCTGCCCGGCGACGGCGGCGGTACCTTGGCCGATCACGAGGATGCGGCGAAAGCGTTGCTGCTGCAAGCCACTCACGACTTCGATTGGCAGCGACGACTCTGGCAGCACTGCGCGCAGGCGACTGCCGTGAGTCTGAATGCGACCGCGCAGTGTCTTTTGCAGTGAGCGAGGTGCTTCGCTGATTTCTTTGAGCAGGAAGTGGCGGAACCCAGCGCGGTCGATGTCGCGCGTCGTGATCGCCGCGGTTGCAAGTTGCCGCTGTTCGATTGGCAGTGGGGTGCCGTCATAGGAGCAGCGTGCGATGAAGGCGGCCTCGCCCGCGTGTGCTCGATCGAGCACGATCACCTGCCCGCGCGAGCCTGCGGGGTTGGCGAGATTGCCTGGCGACTCGCCGTCCATTCGCAAGTAGTGCGTGCACTCTTCGATCACGCCGTATGGCTCGCTGGCGATGACGAACGTGTCTTCGGCGAGCCCAACGTAGAGTGCCTGACCAGAACCGCGCAGCGACAGGGCTAGGAGGTGAGGTTCGTCGGCCGCAGCGACTGCGATTGCGACCGAGCCGTCAAACGTCGACACCGTGTGGCGGAACGCGTCGGCGAGTGAGCGCCCCTGTGCCATTTGCCGCGACACCAGCACCGGGATCACCTTTGCGTCGGTCGTGATCTCGGGGGCGATATGCAGGTCGTTGCGAAGGATGAGATCGTGGTGGTTGTCGACGTCGCCGTTGAGCACGCCGAGGACGTATGGGCCGGTCCGGCCAGCCTCTTCATTATTGAGTGGGTGCGCGTTTTGCTGGCTGATGATGCCGACGCTGGCCCAGCGCGTGTGGCCGAGCACGAGGACCTCGGCCGCGGGTTGCTGCAGCAATGCCTGCAACAGCGGGTCGCCGCGCATGGCACTGCGCAATGCGCGGGTGTTGTCACCGAGTTCGCCGATCTCCGCCGCGTGCTTGTAGACCAGGTCGATCGTTTTGTTGGTTACGCGCACCGAGTGGTTCTGGAACAACGGATCCGCAATGCGCCCCTGCAGCATTGAGCGCAGCGCTGGCGCATTGGGGTCGATGCCGCTGACGATGACGCTGATGCCTGCCGAATCGCGGCCGCGCACTTCGAGACGATCGAGCGCCGACAATGCCGCCACTATGCTTGCGTAGTTGGCGATGGCCTGCGGCTGAGCGTTGCCAGCGGCGAATTCTCGCACGGCTGCCGCGTTGGGCAATCGATCCATCAGCACGGCCCACAGTGCATCCTTCAGTTGCACAAGTGCGGCGTTGCGTTGCTCGACGGCATCGTCGGTGTTATTGGCTTCATCCGCGTCGATCAGCTGCTCAAATGCAGCGATGCGCGCCTGCATCGCGCGCAATCGGTCGGCACAGTGCCTTGAGGCTGCTTCGTCTGCGAGCATCGTGCAGAGGCCTGGCACGCCGCGCAGTTCTCGATCAAGTGCGATGAGCGCGTCGGCTGCCGCCTCTATCTGCGTGGCACTCATGCCCTGATCGAGGGCGTAGATTGCCGCGGTCACAGCGGTGTCGAGAATCTTCGGTGGCGGCGGAGTCCGCCGGCTCTTTCTTCGCAGGACAGCGATGATGCCGCACATCGGGGTATTGGTCTTCTTGGTCTAGCGCAAAACAAACTGCTGCAGACGATCTATCAGAGCCGATGCAAGCGCGGGATTCTCGGCTTCTTCGATCCTTGCGGCCACCTGCTTTAGCCAGTCTGCGAGAGTCGGCGCCAGCGCCGCAGGGGCGGTAACTCCGTGCAGAGCATCTTTGCATAGTTGAAGCCGCAGCTTGTCGCAAATGACCACACCCGACTGTGGCTCGACCCGCAGTGATGTTGCGGTTTGCGACAGGGTCTGCCAAGCGGACTGCGACAGCGCGGTGCTGGTCGCGGCATCGAGTCCGGCAAAAATGGTTCCATCTTTCGTCCAGCGGATGAATAGATCGCCGTTGCGGCAGGACAGCAGTTCGATGCCGCCAGTGAACGTGACCTCGGGATCTTTGATCTGTACTGGTGCCAGAAGGGCGAGGTTTGTTTTGCTGCGGGCTAGCTTTAGTAGCTGGTCGATTGCTGCGCGGTTTTCTGCAAACGAGGCATCGCTGCGGTAGCCGCCGTCCGCGCCGAGCCAGTTTTGCAACGCCGTGCATGCTTCTTGCGCGCGGCGCCGACCCCATGGATCGCCGAGGAATGTGCGTTCGTCGCCCAGCGCGTCCATGAGATGAGCCGGCGCAAAAGGCAGGCCGTGCTGGCTGCGCAGTGCCGCGAGTTTGGTGCTGGCGCGTGGGTCGAGTTCTTTCGCGCGGACCACGTCGCCGGGTGTTGCCTCTGCCGCAGTTGCACTTTTTTCTGCTAGCGCAAAACCGAGCTGCGCGTAGACGCGCATCAACCACGCGGCGTCCTGCTCATGCGCGGCGAACAGTTGTCGAAAGCGCGCACCCAAAAGCGGCTCCTTGCTGCGCACAGCGAGGCCCTTCATGGCCTGCGCGCGCCAGTAAAAATCGCGGTCGCTAGCCCAGTCGGTCAACAATGCGAGCACCGCTTCGCCATTGCCACCGAGGTCGACGATCGCCTCGACCATGGCGGCTGGCAGCGCGTCCTTGCCATGGGTCGCCGCAAATTCACGCACAGCAGGCACCGCTGCGTCGCCCGCTTGCGCCACCTTTTTGCTCGCCGCGAGTCGAAGGCCAAAGCGTTGCGACGTGCAGGCCCTTACCACATCCGCGCCCCACTGGGCCGGCTCCTGTGGCTCATGTGCGAATACGATCGCGCTCGTGCAGGTGAGAGCTGTGAGTAGGCGCGCGAGTTTCATGCCATGGGTCGTCTGGTAGCCGAAGTGTGAGACCTTAGCAGTCCGATGAAAAACACGCGACAGAGCCATCTAGGCGCAGCGTCTCGCAGGCCCGTTTATGCAGGTGTTTTGCCGCTGCGCAGAATCGTTCTGGTGGTCGTCATACCGCTAGCGGATCCACCAGGCATCACCATCCCGCAGCACCACTGCTGGGTTGGCCAATGGGTTTTGCGCGGTTGGCAACGAGTGGTGTTTTTTGGTTGGCCAAGTTGGCTCGCGCAACAATGAGCGGCGCTGTTTGGTTGGTCGCCGAGGGCCGCGGCCGCAAGTGTCGCTCGCCTACTGCACCGAGTCCGCGTCCATCGAGTAGAGCGCGATGACTTCGCCGTCCTCTTTTTGCTCGCCGACGAACAGCTTGCCGATTACGTGCACGATGCCCGGCTTCACATCCATCGTCACGCCTTCTGCCAGCGCGCAGAACACGATCTCGTTCATCTTGGGCGTGCCGTTGCAGCCGCACGCATCGTTGATCAACAAGAACGTGTTCACCGGTCCGCTGCCCGGGATCTCGCGCATCATGAAGCCCGAGATGTCGACCGTTACGTCATCGAGCAGCTGCACTTCTTTTGGCAGCGTGACGCCGATGCTCCAAGTGAAGCCCGACAGCACTGCAAAGCTGGTCTTCTTCGGCTCCTCGCCGAGTAGCAGCAGCGGCAGCAATAGCAGCGCTAGTTTCATTGCGTGGAAAGTGTAGCTCGCGGCACGCCAGCGTGGCAACGGGAGTGGTCTTGTGAAGCGCAACTGTGGCGCTCACCGGCCGCGCTTTGGGTCGAACTTTTTTGCGTCTGCATCGCGCGGCAGGACCTTCGCACGTTCGATGATATCCCGCTCCTTCCCGAGCAGTTTCTGTTCTTCCGTATCCAGCAACGAGGCATCCTTCTCCAGGCTGGCTTTTTTCTTTTCGTCAGTGAGGCGAGCGATTCGATCCTTCATGGCCTTGCGCTGCAGCTCGATCACAGAAAGGTCGTGCACGACACCGCGATAGTCGCTGATGAATGTCGACAGCGTTGGCTTTACGTGGCCAGAAGCACTCTTCTCGAGCAGTGAAATCAGTCCGGTGATCGCCGCCTTGTAACCCGTGAGCGCGATGTCGCCAGAGGACTTGCCGTTCTCATCGCTGGGCAGAAACACTGGCAGGCGGCGGCCATATTTGACCTTGGCCTCGGCATCAGCAGCGATATCAATGCGCACGAGGTGAAAGCAGCGCAGTGCGACGGCGAGTTCCTCGCTGCCAAACATCACGCTCTCAAAGGCCTCGCGTTTGGGTTCTTCAGCACTCGAGTCGACGAGGTAGAGCAGCAAGAGCTCGTGTTTTGCGCGAGCGGCGGTGACGGTTGGCACGCTTTCAAAGCGATCCTCGCCGGCAGCTTTCTCCGGCAACTTGGCATCGGTGATGTAGACGCTGAGTCGTTCGGTAAGTGCGTCAGAGCGACCACCGCCTCGCTGCGTCATTGCTGGCGCAGCAAGAATGCTGAGTGTGCATGCGGTCAAAAAAAAAGACCAGGTGGCTTTGAGTTCGGCGAGCACGTGAGTCTCCTTGTGCAATGGCGGCGAGTCCTTGGCGTCCTTCGGGCTCACTGCGTATCCAGTGTGCAGTGGCAGGCGGTCTCTGAGGAGCACTTTGGTGTGGAACCAGACGTCCCGAGTCCGTCCCGCAGTTTAGCCGTTGCTCAGTCCCCCGCGCCCTGATGTTCGATCTTGATCACTTCCACCGGGCAGTCGCGCGCGGCTTCTTCAATGTCCTCCTGCTTCCCACCGAAGTGCTGCGCGGCACCTTGGTGCACAATGCATGTCTGGTCGTCCTCGACCAAGAACACATCGGGGGCCATGTCTTGGCAGAGCTTGCAGGAAATGCAGCCTGCCTCGATCCAGACCTTGCTGATGGGAGCGTTCACGTGGGTGATTTCCATACTGGGTTTCTCGCGCCAAGGGAAGCGGACCCAGCGCGGGGCGCGCTTGCCGCAGGCAGGCACCGGCTCATTTTTGCGCCGCGCAGGTCGCACGCCGGGCGGTCTCATGGGGCATTATCGCCCTGCAACTCCAATTCGCCCGGCGTTCCCCGCGCTGCTCTGCTTTGGCCTCATGTGCCTCCAGGGCGGCGGGCTGTTGATGGCGCTGGGGTCGCTTTGGCTTTTGGCCGACGTGCCGCTGCTGGCGGCTTACGCGGTCACCGCCGCGGCAAGCGGAGCTTCCGTTCGAGGGATAGCGAGGCTGATGGAGTTGCCGACGAGGACCTGCTGATGCGGGCGGGGAGCGGTCTCTGCGCTGGCCAAGAAAGCGTGCTGAATGCCGTGCCGGAGGGGGGCGGCTGCGGGTTGACGGCGACGATCGGGCAGGGGACCATGGTGAGGTGGGGTCCGGGCGGTCCGGGACCGTGTTTGAATTTCCTATCTGCGGGATACGCCATGCCACAGCCCGCCGACGGAACATCGTCATCCCACTTCGCTTGTGTCCGCGCCTTGTTCGAGCGTGACGCGCACGCGGCCATCGGCCGAGGCGAGGTAGTCGCTTCGGTAGCGGATCCACTGCGCCGGCTCGCGGCCGTCCAGCTGCACGCGCCACGCGGGCGGCAACTGACGGCGCTGGCCCCGCACCGCGTGGGCAACTCCACAGCCCGGCAAATAGCTGCGGCAGGCATGGTGTCGCTGCTAAGTCTTTGCGCGACGGAGAACTTGTTTTACTGCTGTGCAGCGCCAGTTTTGGCCTGCATGAACCGCCAGTTCAAAATGAACCGCAGGTGGATTTTGGCTACGCTCGGCGCCGCCGATGCAAAACCGTCGCCGTTTGCTTGTCGCGTTGCTCTTACTCACCAATTCTTTGCTCGGCCAAGGCACCGCGGCCGACTATCTGCGCGCTCGGCAATTAGGGACGTTGGCTGGCAAGGTGGTCGCGTTCCGACCGTCGATGCGTTGGCTGCCGGCGGGTGCGGGGGGGATTTTTGAGCGCAAGCTGCCGGCTGGCGGCAGTGAGTTTGTCCTCGTCAGCGCTGTTGACGGCAAGTTGCGCACCGCAGCGACCGCGGCGGAGCTTGGCGTTGATGTTGGCGAGTTACCGCGCCTTGCACCGCAGCCGCAAGGGGGAGCCAGTGCGCGCAGGACTGAGCCGGTGTCGATCACGCTGCGCAACGACTTCGATCGCAAGCTGCAACTGTTCTGGATTGATGGACGCAGGGCGCGCATGGCGTTCGGCGAACTCGCTCCGGGCAAAGCTCGGGTGCAGCCAACCTCAGTCGGTCACGTCTGGCTCGCAGAGTTTTCGGCCAACGAAGTCGCGGGCGTTTTTGCGGCGATAGATGGTGGTGGGCTGGCAGTGTTCGATTTGAAGTCGCAGGCGGCAGCGAATGCGCCCGGGGAGTTGCGCCCCGAATCGAAGCTGGCTCGGCAGCCAGCCATCGCGCGCGTGTTCGTGCGCGATCATGATGTCTACGGTGCGGATGCGAGCGGGGAGTTTCGGTTGTCGAGCAATGGCAGCAGCGACGATCCATACGAGGAGCCGCAGCATTGGTCGCCGGATGGTACCAAGGTGTTTGGCTTTCAAACCAGAAAGGCCATGCCGCATGAAGTGTTGATGGTCGACTCGTCGCCGAAAGATCAGGTGCAGCCCAAGGTGCAGCGCCACGACTACAGCAAGCCCGGTGACCAAATCGCACAGCCAAAGCCGCGCCTGTTCGACGTTGCCGGCAAGCGGGCAATCGCGATTGACGACGCGGTGTTCGCAGAGCCATGGTCGATCGACAATGTGCGCTTTAGCGAGGACTCCAGCGAAGTATTTTGCCTCTACAATCGCCGTGGTCACCAGTTGCTGCGCCTGTGTGCAATCCATACGAGCACGGGCGCATTGCGCACGATCGTTGAGGAGACGACCAGCACGTTTGTCGACTACTCGCAGAAGACTTTTTTGCACTGGCATACCGGCGGTCAGTCGCTGCTTTGGGCGAGTGAACGCGATGGCAATAATCATCTTTACGAAGTTGCTGTCGCGAGCGGCAAAGTGCGGCAGATCACGCGCGGCGATTGGCTGGTGCGCAAAGTCGAGCGCGTTGATGAGGTGAAGCGGCAGATCTGGTTTACGGCTTATGGCATCCGGCCTTTGCAGGATCCGTATTTCGCGCACCTCGCGCGCATCGACTTTGATGGCAATAATCTCACCGTGCTGACCGAGGCCAACGGCACGCACGAGTGGACCTTCTCGCCAGATCAGAGCCTGTTGATCGATCGCTGGTCGCGCGTTGACCAGCCGCCGGTCACTGAGCTGCGACGTGCGCTCGATGGATCGCTGGTGGCCGAGCTGGGCCGCGACGATGCGAGTGAGTTGCTGGCGACCGGTTATCGCCCACCCGAGTCATTCGTCGCAAAGGGGCGCGATGGCGTGACCGACATTTACGGCGTGATCATCCGGCCATCCAACTTCGATCCGACGCGGCATTATCCGGTGATCGAGGACATCTATGCGGGGCCGCACGATCACTTCGTGCCAAAGCGCTGGGGAATCGGCCAGCGGGCGCGCACGTTGGGTGAGCTCGGCTTCGTCATCGTGCAGATCGACGGCATGGGCACCAACTGGCGCAGCAAGGCCTTCCACGATGTTTGTTGGCAAAACCTCGCCGACTCAGGCTTCCCTGATCGCATCGCTTGGCTTCGCGCCGCAGCTTTGTTGCATCAAGAACTAGACCTTGCGCGCGTCGGCATCTTTGGCGGCAGTGCCGGCGGGCAGAGTGCACTTGCAGCACTCTTGCATCACGGCGAGTTCTATCGCGCAGCAGCGGCGGACTGCGGCTGTCACGACAATCGCATGGACAAGATCTGGTGGAATGAAGCTTTTATGGGCTGGCCCGTTGGCCCTGCCTATGCGGCCAACTCCAACGTGACGCACGCGAGCAAGCTCACAGGCAAGCTGCTGCTAACAGTCGGCGAACTGGATCACAACGTCGACCCGGCCTCGACCATGCAAGTCGTGCACGCACTGATTGTCGCTGACAAGGATTTTGAGTTTGTCATCGTGCCGGGTGCTGACCATGGCATTGGTGAGGGCGCGTATCTTGTGCGGCGGCGGCAGGACTTCTTCGTGCGCACCCTGCTCGCTGTCGAGCCGCGGCGCTGACCGGTTCGTGCTGGGTTTTGCGCGGCAAAGTATCAGGCAGTCGCAGGATCGTTCGAGCGGCGCGGTGCCGTGTGAGCGGCAGTGGCCAAGTTTTGCGGATGAGTGGCACTTTTACTGGGGGCCTGCATGCTGCCGAGCGGATGGCGTGCCAGCCGTCTCAATGGCGAGTTGGCTGGTTTGCCGGCATTACCAATTGCGCTCGGCACTTTGGCCAATCATCCGGTGCATCTGGGGCCAGCGGTTCGCGCTGCTGCCGCGCCATGCATTCACCAAAAATCTCACGCACTCGCAGCGCGTCGCTCGTAGATTTTGCCCCAATCGTGCCAACCCTAAAAGGTCATCGTATGTCCGTTCGTTTGTATGCGCTGTCATTCAGCGCGGTCCTCGCTTCACTTTCATTTGCTACCGCGCAAGATTCGCAGTGGCTGCAGAACTTTTCCGAAGCCAAGGCCAAGGCCAAGGCTCTGAAGAAGGACCTGCTGATCGACTTCACCGGCTCCGACTGGTGCATTTGGTGCAAGCGCCTCGACAAGGAGGTCTTTGATCAGCCGGAGTTCAAGACGGGGATCGAGAAGGGCTACATCCTCGTGAAGCTCGATTTCCCGAATGACAAGAAACTGGTTGCCGAAGATATCCAGAAGCAGAACGCGCAGCTGCAGACGGAATGGTCCATTCAGGGCTTCCCTTCCATCTTCCTCGCCGATGCCGATGGCCGTCCATACGCGCAGACTGGCTATCAAGCCGGTGGCGGCGCGAAGTATCTTGAGCACCTGGCCGAAAAGCAAAAGGCCAAGACCTTGCGTGATGAGAACTTTGGCAAGGCGAAGGATGCCAAGGGACTCGAGCGCGCAAAGATCCTTTCCACGGGTCTCGATGCGTTGCCCGAGGACCTGGTGCTTGCTCACTATCAAGCCGAGATGAAGGAGATCCTCGCGCTCGATGCAAAGAATGAAGGCGCTCTGAAGGCGAAATACGAGGCAATGCTCGATGTCGCTGCGCAGAAGATGGTCCTCGATGAGTTGCAGCAGAAGTTCAATGAGCTCGCCCAGGGCACGAAGTGGGAAGATGCCGACAAGCTGATGGACGACTACCTTGCCAATAACAAGGGCCGCAAGCGCATCGAGCAGATGGCGACGTTCCACAAGGCGATTGTCGCGATCGAGAACAAGAAGGACTTCGATGCAGGCCTCAAGTTCGTCGACGCGGCCAAGGCAATCGACCCAACTTCCGAGATGGGCCAGCAGCTCGATCAGATCAAAAAGAACATCGAGAAGATGCGCGATGAACAGAAGAAGACTGGCGATGGCGGCGACGGGAAGAAGGACGGCGGCGGCAAGTAACGCCGTCGTTCGTCGCTGATTCGGGCTTTGCGGGGCGCGGCTTTTGTTTTTATTGGCGCCCCGTATGCAATGTGGCGTCTGCGCCGTTTGGTGTGCTGCGCCAGCGCGCTATTGTGCTGCGCGCAATGATCCCAATGCGCTGTGTCGTCGTGCGCGAGCACGGCAGTTACGACCAACTGCGGCTCGAAGAACGGCCCGTGCCGCAGCCCGGGCCGTTGCAAGTGCGCGTCAAACTCGCGGCGATCGGTGTCAATCACCTCGATACCTGGGTGCGGCGCGGCGTGCCGGGACACACTTTTCCGCTGCCGCAGATTCTGAGTAGCGACGGCTGCGGGACGATCGATGCGATCGGGCAGGGAGTTGCGAACTGCAAGGAAGGCGACGAAGTTGTGGTCCTGCCCGGCGTGTCGTGTGGCGTATGTGAGTCGTGCCAGTCGGGCGTTGACCATTTGTGCCGCCACTTTCATATCCTCGGCGAAAGCGGTGACGGGCTATGCGCGGAATATGCGGTCGTGCCGGCGGCCAATGTTGCGCCGAAGCCGCGCACATTGTCGGCCCCCGAAGCTGCGAGCATCTGTCTCGTGTTTCAAACCGCATGGAACATGCTGGTCCGCCGTGCTGAGCTGCGCGCTGGCGAAACGGTGCTCGTGCACGCTGGGCTCTCAGGGGTCGGCAGTGCCGCAGTGCAGATCGCAAACGTGCTCGGCGCACAGGTGATTGCGACCGCAGGCGGTGCTTCGAAGTGCGCGAAGGTGAAGACCCTTGGGGCGCATCACGTGATCGACTACCAGACAGAAGACTTCGCGGCATCCGTTCGCAAGCTGACCGGTAAAGCCGGCGTGAACGTGGTGTTTGAGCACGTTGGGCAAGCGACGTTTGACGGCTCGCTCAGGTGCCTTGCTCGCGGTGGCCGCGTGGTGACCTGCGGCGCTACTACCGGCGGCACGGTCCAAGTGTCGCTGCACTCGGTGTTCTTCAAGAGCCTGTCGATTCTCGGTGCGACCATGGGCAGCAAGGGGGATCTGCGGCAGATCCTGCGCCTGTTCGATCAGGGCCGATTCCATGCCGTGCTAGACCGCACGTTGCCACTCGAAAAGGTTGGCGAAGCGCACCGGCTGCTCGAGACACGCGCGGCGATGGGAAGAATCGCGCTCGTGCCGTGATGCCGTGCGCGACGCGGGTCAGTGGTTTGGATCCGTGGCATGTTTCTGCAGCGTTTTTTCGATCATTGCGATCAAGTCAGCAGCGGTAAACGGTTTTTGAAGCCAGGCGACATCGGTGGGGATGGTGCGCGATGAGAGGTCGCCGGTGTAACCCGAGATCGCGAGGATTGGCATCAGTGGGTAGAGCAGGCGCGAGGCGGCTATCAGTTCGCTGCCGTCAATGCCAGGCATGATCACGTCGGTGATCAGCATGCTGAACGGCCCTTCTGCACGCAGCACCAAGAGGCCTTGGGCGCCGTCCTTTGCGGGATGCACCAGAAAGCCTTGCTTCTCGAGCGCGCGAACCAGCATGTCTCGGATCGGCTGGTCATCTTCAGTGACCAAGATCTTCAAGCGCTGCTTGCTGTTCGGCGCGGTCTGAGTTGTTTTCGCTGGGATCAGGCCACTTTGGTTTTCGTATGGCCAATAGACCTTGATCGTGGTTCCCTGGCCGATCGCGCTCTCCACCTCGATCGCGCCGTTGGCGGCGAGCACCAGTCCCTTGACCGTGGCCAGCCCGAGGCCAGTGCCCTTGCCGGTTGGCTTGGTGGTGAAGAACGGCTCAAATATCTGAGCCTTCACTTTGTCGCTCATGCCGGTGCCGGTGTCGGAGAACCGGATCAGCTCATAGGTGCCGGGAGCCAAATCAAGGCGTTGTGCCTCGGCTCCTTCGATCGCAAGTTGGTCGACGGCGACAACCAGTTCGCCACCTTGCGGCATAGCGTCGCGCGCATTGGCCGCGAGATTCATCAGCAGTTGCGAGATCTGGCCCGGGTCTGCACTCACGTAATGTGCGCCAGCAATGATTTTTGTGCGCAATACGATGTCCGTGCCGAGCAGGCGCGACAGCATTTTCTCGTGTTCCCGCACCTGCAAAGAGAGATCGATCTGGGTGACACTTACGAGTTGTTTGCGGCTTAGTGCAAGGAGTTGCGAGGTCAGGCCCTTTGCACGATGTAGCGCATCCTCGATGTCCTGAATGTAATCATTTCCTTCGCTGCCTTTGTCGTGCATTGGCTTGAGCGCTTCGGTCGCGCCATACATCACCGTCAAAAGGTTGTTGAAGTCATGCGCGACGCCGCCGGCAAGGCGACCGATGACCTCCATCTTCTGCGCCTGCCGCAGACCTTCTTTGCTGGTCGCCAGTGAAAGCAGCGCGTCCTCGGTGCGAGTGCGTTCAGACTCAAGGTGCCAAGTAAACATGCCAACGCCCATGACCACCTGCAGCATCACGTCGAAGAATCCGAGGTAATAGGGATATAAAAAGTAACTGCCGAGTGCTTGCTCCCACGAATCCATCCCGTAGGTCTGTTGCCAAATCGACACGGCGAGCATCTGGAGTTGCTCGATGCCATATACAAGCATGCTCCAGCCTAGAATAGCGCGTCCCACTGAGGCGCTGGACTGGCGCGTTTGCAGCAGATGGACCGCTGTCACAAGGAGCACAATGCCGGCGAACAGCGAGCGAGTGCCAAGCCGCACAGCAAGGCGATAAGGGCACAAGGATGAAAAGATTGCGATGAGGATCGCGACCATCGTGAGCAACACGATTGTTTGACTGCGCGTGCGCGCGGACATCTGCCGCTGTCGGGTGTTATTGAAGGTGCCGAGCGCAATGAAGAAAGGCTGCAACAGGCCCGCGATCAGGGATGCCGAAGACACGGTGAGCCGTCGCCAATCGTTGGGTGGCAATTTGCTAGTCACAGACATAGCGATTGCTGCGGTAACGAGATAGCCAAAGAAGAGGAGCCACGAGATCGACCACCACCGCAGGTGAAGCTTTGGCTGCTTGCGCGAGAAGTAGGCGAGCAGCCAAGCACTAATCAGACAGACCAGCGCCTGCATCCCGTAGGAGAGAAGCACTTCGCTGTTGAGCGTTAGGTCGGGGCGCTGTTGCACTGTCGACGAATGCTAGCCGCATACGCACGCATCGGGAATGGATAAGAGGCGAGCTCGGCCGACTGCTAGTTGGCTGGTGCTGCCGTTGTTAGTAGCATTGCGTATGGCATGTACACTTTTTGCGCTCGCTGCGTTTGTGTCCTTTCGTTGTTTGCTGCGCTTTGCGCGCAGGTGCCGAGTCCAAAGCAGTTGCTCGGCCATGACATCGGCGAGGATCATTACTTGTGCAATTACACCGATCTGGTGCGCTACTTTCGCGCCGTCGATGTGGCGAGTGACCGTGTTGCGCTGCGCGAGATTGGCAAGACAAGTTATGGCCAGTCGATGGTGATGGCGGTCATCACGTCGCCGCAAAATCACGCGCGGCTCGATGAATTGCGTGCCACGTCGCAGCAGATATTGTTTGCGCGCGGCGTGGATGCTGTCGCCGCAACGGTGCTCGCTCAGTCCGGGAAGGCCCTGGTTTGGATTGATGCGGGTTTGCACGCTACCGAGGCCATCGCTGGGCAGAACATTATCGAGTTAGTCTGGCAGATGGCGTCGCGTGACGACGAGGAGGTAAGGCGCATTCTCGATGCGGTCGTCCTGCTCGTTTGCCCAGTAAATCCAGACGGGCTGGAGTTGGTTGCCAATGCTTATATGGCGACCGGCAAGATGGACACGCCGGTGCTTTATCAGCGTTACATCGGGCACGACAACAACCGCGACTTCTACGTCTGCAACCAAATTGAGGCGGAGAACATCAACCGCGTCTTCTACCGCGATTGGTGCCCGCAGATTGTCTACAATCATCACCAGCCAGCGCCATCGGGGACGATCATTTTCACGCCGCCGTTCCGCGATCCGTTCAACTACTACGCCGATGCCAATGTCATTCGCGGCATAGAGGTGGTCAGCGCGCACATGAACGCGCGCTTTGCTCGCGAGCAAAAGCCCGGCGTGATTTCGCGCAGTGGCGCGCCGTATTCAGGCTGGTGGAACGGCGGCCTTCGTTCGACCTGCTATTTCCACAACATCATCGGCATTCTGACCGAATCGTTCGGGCACCCGGATCCGACCAAGCTGACTCAGACGCTTGACCGCCGATTGCCGTATGGCGATTACCCGGACCCTGTGCCAACCCAAGTGTGGCACGCGCGGCAGACGATCGAGTATCTGCAGACGGCGAACTTCGCGATCCTCGACTACGCAGCAAAAAATCGTGAGGCGCTGCTGCTGGGCAGTTGGCTGATGGGCAATCGCGCGATTGCCCATGGCAGCCAAGATTATTGGACGCCGACTCCGAAGCTCGTCGCCGCCGCGAAGGCCCGTGGGGACGACTCGCCGTTCGCCGATCCAGCGCTGCGCGATCCGCGCGCCTACGTGCTGCGACTCAATCAGCGCGATGCGGCGGCGATGGTGCGCTTGGTTCATGCGCTGCAGAAGA
Organism: Planctomycetota bacterium; assembly: GCA_014192625.1. Taxonomy (GTDB): domain Bacteria; phylum Planctomycetota; class UBA1135; order UBA1135; family UBA2386; genus BJHM01. The sequence continues at coordinate 91,957 of BJHM01000012.1, read as the reverse complement.
ACGGCATCGAAGTCCTCAGAGCGACTGAGCCGTTCGTGGTTGGTGGCGTTACCGCGCTGGCTGGCTCGTATGTCATTTCATGCGCTCAGGCCTTCCGCGCACACGTGCTCGACATGTTCGAGCCGCAATACCACCCGGACGACATGCGGGATGGCAAGCCAGTGCCGCCGTATGACGCAGCTGGCTGGACGCTTTCGATGCAGATGGGCGTGGAGGTGATTCGTGTGTTTGAAGAACTGCGCGGGCCATTTGCTCGGCTCGACGATTTTGCGCCGTTCGGTTCAATGCCGGTCGACGCGACTGCCGGTGGCTGGAAAATTGATCCTGCGAACAGCCATGCGATCACTGCTGTCAATCGCCTGCTCAAAGCGAAGGTGGGAGTTGAGTGCCTGTCGGGCGGCGCGTTTTATGTGCCAAACACCGGGGCTGCGCGGTGCGCTGCGATGGTTGCTGCCGTGGCCGATCTCGGTGTGCATGCAGAACCGTTCGTCATCATGACCGATGAGGTTCGGCCGAGCCTGCAGCAGCCGCGGCTCTGCCTCTACGACCAGTTTGGTGGCACGATGCCGACCGGCTGGGATCAATGGACGATGCTGCAGTTTGAGTTTCCGGTGCAGCAGGTGTTTGGCGACCGCATCGGGCGCGGCGACCTCGGCAAGGATTTTGACGCGCTGGTGTTTCATGCCGGCATCCCCGGCGAGCGCGACCTCAATCGCAGTGCGCAGGCCATCGCGCAATCGCCGGAAAACCTCGTCAAGCTGCAGCAGGCGTTGCCGCCGTTCGAGGACTGGAGCAATCTCGCCGCGCGCGCGACACCGCTCAATGCAGACTCTGCGTTGCCGGCATTGCGGCAGTTTGTCGAGCAGGGTGGAACTTTGATCGCGCTCGGCAGTGAGTGCGAGAAGGTGATTCGCCACTGGGCCCTGCCGATCAAGGTTGGCGTGTTTGTTAGCGACGCGAAGGCCTCTGGTGGCGAGCGCAAGGCGCAGCGAGAAGAGTTTTATATCCCTGGGTCGCTAGTTGCGCTTGATGTCGACTTGCAGCACCCGCTCGCGGCCGGCATGGAGCAGCATCCCGCAGCGATGTTCATTGCCTCGACGCCGGTATTCGAGGTCACGGGCGAGGGTGTTCAAGTGCTCGCTCGCTATCGCGCGCGCGACACGCTGGTTTCTGGCTGGGCCATCGGCGAGGAACATCTCGCCGGCAAGGCCGCAATCGTCACCGCGCAAGTGGGCGAAGGACGCATCGTGCTGATCGGCGTCGACGCAACCTACCGCGGTCAGCCGGTCGGCACGTTCAAGCCGTTCTTCCAGGCGATCCTGCGGTCGACGATGAAGATTCGCTAGTGAAGTGGCAGCACCGGCTCACTCGAGCGAGCACGGCGTTGTGTCGATCAGGCGCCCGCCATCAGGTCGGCGATGCGGCGCGCGAATCCTGCGGGGTCCGCTGGCAGCACGCCTTCGGCGAGCAACGCTTGGTCGTGCAGCAGCGAGGCCCAGTGCTGAAACTTCACATCGTCAAGGTCGGCGATGCTGCGCAGACGTTGCACCACCGCGTGTTTGGGATTGAGTTCGAGGATGCGCTTTTGTTCGGGCACGGCGTGGCCGGCCTCGCGCAGGCGGCGCTCCATGCTGGTGCTCATGCCGTCGCGGTCGGTCACGAGGCAAGCTGGTGAGTCGGTGAGCCGGTCGGTGACGCGCACTTCCTTCACCTGCTGATCGAGCACCTTGTGAATGCGCGAGAGGATTGGGCCTAGGTCCTTCTGCTGCTCCTCCTTGTTCAGCTTTTCCTGCTCAGACTCGGGCAAGTCGAGATCGCCCTTGCTCGCCGAACAAAGGTCTTTGCCCTCGAATTGCCGCAGCACATCAACCAGCCACTCATCAATCGGGTCACTCATGAACAGCACTTCGTAGTTGCTCTTCTTGAGCGCCTCGATGTGCGGGCTCGCTTGTGCAGTAGTGAGGCTGTCGGCGGTGATGTAGTAAATCGCCTTCTGATCAGGCTGCATCCGGCTCACGTAATCTTGCAAACCGGTCAGGCTCTTGCCCGCCGAACTTTCGTAGCGCAGCAGGCGAGCGAGTTGTTCGCGCGATGCTGCATCGTGATACACGCCTTCCTTGAGCACCCGGCCGAACTCGCGCCAGAAATCGAGGTAGCGATTCTTCATCTGCTTTACGCCATCGACTTCGACCTCGGCTTCGCCTTCCTTGGCCAATTCCTCCAGCAGGTTCAGCGTCTTCTGCACCACCTGCTTCTTGATGAAGCGCGTCGTCGCGTCCTTCTGCAGGATTTCGCGCGAGACATTGAGCGGCAGGTCTTCGCTATCGACGACACCGCGCACAAAGCGCAGCCACTCGGGCAGGATCTCCTGCGCGTCGTCCATGATGAAGACGCGCTTCACGAACAGGCGCACGCCACCTTTCTTGCGGTCGCCAATGTCCATCGGCGCCTTGGTCGGCAGGAACAGGATGCCGGCTAGCTCGTGCGTGCCTTCGACCTTGAAGTGGGTCCATGCCATCGGCTCGGTCCAGTCATGGCTCGTCTGCTTGTAGAACTCTACGTATTGATCGTGCGTGACCTCTGACTTGGCGCGCATCCACAACGCGCTGCCTTCGTTGATCGTGTCCCACTCGGTCTTCTTGGCTTCGCCTTCGCCGCGCTCGACCTGCATGCGGATCGGCCAACGCACATAGTCGCTGTATTTGCGCACGACTTCTCGCAACGACCACTCATCGAGGTATTCCTTCGCGTCTTCTTTGAGTTGCAGCACGATGTCGGTGCCGCGACTGGCCCGCTCGCCGGGACGCACTTCGAAATCGCCGCGTGCCTGGCTCTGCCAGACCCAAGCTGTGTCGCTGCCAGCGGCGCGCGATGTGACCGTGACCGTGTCGGCCACGAGGAACGCCGAGTAGAAGCCAACGCCAAACTGGCCGATCATCGCCACGTCCTTCTTCTGCTCGGCGGACAGCGATTGCATCAGCTTCTTCGTGCCTGAGCGTGCGATCGTGCCGAGATTGGCGATCAGCGCCTCGCGCGTCATGCCGCGGCCATTGTCGCGGATCAAAAGCGTGCCGGCGGCGCGGTCGGGGATCAGTTCGATCCGCAGCTCCTTGTCTTCGCCAAGTAGTGTGGGCGATGACAGCGCGTCGAGGTTGAGGTGGTCGATGGCATCGCTCGCGTTGCTGATCAGCTCGCGCAAGAAGACCTCGCGATGGCTGTAGAGCGAGTTGACGACGATCGACAGGACTTCGTTGACTTCAGCTTGGAACGGATGTTTTTCGACGGTCGTGCTCATGCGAGTTCGCTCGGGATCGGGGTTGGCCAAGTGCGGGGCGAAGAGGATCGCAAGTGGCAGGTGTTGGCGCAAGGCCAGCAGCGGATCAGCTTGCCCTGTGGCACTGCTTTTGGCTTATGGTTGCCGCTGATGCGCATCCGAATCGGACCGGTCCGCCGAATCTCCCCGCTTGCAGGATTGCTGCTTTTGGCTGCATCCGTTGTCGGGCAGGACGTTGGAGCAGGTGGCCAGCCGATCGAGATTCTGAGTCCTGCGGGGCTTCGAATCTGGTCCTTCAACGGGCCGATCCGTGAGCGATTTTTGCTGACGGCGATGCTCGGCTTTGGTGCCCGTGACGAAGTTGGCTTTGAACGCGGCATCGCACAAGTTTTGCAGCATGTGCTACTAGGCAGCACCACAGTTGCGTCGCGGCAGTCGTATGACAAAGCGCTGCTTGCCTGTGGCGGGACAGTCCGCGCTCGCACTCTGCACGAGTGCACGCTGTTTCAGATCGAGGTGCCAGCTGCGCAGTGGCAATTGGCGGTGGATTGGCTCGCCGACCATTTGCTGCGCCCCGCCTTTCGCTTTGATGAAGTGATCACTGCGCGGCAAGAAGTCTACGAGGAGGTTTCGCGCCGCGAGGTGCAGGCGGGGCAGGTGACCTACGAGAAGATGATTTACCCAGGGCATGCGCTTGGTCGGCCGGTTTTTGGTGACCGGACCGGTGGGATTGAGTCGGACATGCTGCGGCGATTTTTTGAGCGGTGGTGCCGGTTGGGCAACTTGGCCTTTGGTTTTGCTGGCCCAGTGGCGGCAAAAACCTGCGGTGACGCAATCGAGGGAGCATTCGCTGCCGTGCCAAAGGGCGGTTCATCACCGCAGCGTGATCCGCCGCGCGGTTGGACTGGGAGGGGGGTCTGGGAGGGGTATCCCAACGACCCGAGCGGTTGGTTGGTCACGGGCTTTCATTTGCCGGGTGAGAACTTGCGCGCCAATGCGATCCCCCGCGTGTTGGCTGCCTACGCGGATCAACCGACCGAGTCGGGCGGTGACCGGCCGACGCTATTGTCGTCGCTGGCGGTGCGCCTGCACAGTTTTCGTGAAGGCAACCGGCTGGAGTTTGCTGCCACGGTAGCTGACCCGGTGCAGTTGCCGATGGCGCTCGAAGCGGTTGATTCATGGATCGCTCTGCTGCAATCGCCCAATGCCGCGCGCTTCGCCGCAGCAAAGGCGGCGCAACGGCCTGCGCTGCAGGTTGGCACAAACGATCAACTCGCGGAGGTGATGCAGGTTTGTTGGCTTGCGGGCAGGCGCGGTGAAACCCTCGATCAGTTTCTCGCCGCGCTCGATGCGGTGACGGCCACAGACATTGCCGCATACTCGCGCGAGTTGTTGCGCGAGGATCGTCGCTATGTAGTTAGCCGCTGGCCGCTCGCGGAGCGCAGCACGGGTTGGTTTACCGCATTGCTGTGGGCACTCTGTGTTCTTGGGCTCGATGCGTGGTCTGGTTTTCGGCTGTCGGGTTTTCTGCTGCGTCGGATCGCTGCAAGGGTGAAGCGTCCGGCGAGTCCGTTGCCGCAGTCCGTTTTCGCTTCGGCCCCGGCGAAGCCCATTCGCCCGGGCAACGCCGACGACCTGATTCGAGGCATCAACGATTACCTCGATAAAGAACGCAATCGTCCCAGTGACCCTTGAATTGCCGTTGCAGCTGCCACGAAGCGAGTCACACCGCAGGGTTGACTGCGCGAGAAGGCCGCAGGATCAAATCGCCACTGCCCGTTGCGGTTCTTGCTGCCGCCGGAGTTCCTGCTTCTGCTAGGCCCTTGCGGCCGGCGCTCTGCTAAAGGTTGCCTAGCACGCAGCGCAGCCCATGACTCGTCAGCAGGTTTGCTGCGTTGACACCGAAATCGTAGGCGAAGGACTGCAGATACATTTGGAGGCCTAACAAGTGCTGGGCGTTAGGCAGTGGGAGCACCCCAAAGCCGCTCAGGCTCTCCATCCAGATGAAGGCATCCACGCTCGAATAAAGGGAGCAGGTTGGCATGCCGACCAAGGTTAGATCGAACGGGAGCTGCATGGCGCCGTGCACTTGGTCGGAAAACCCGAGTGCGGTGAAGATAAAAGGTGCCGAGGTGTTCTGGTTCACGACCTGTAGATAGAAGTCGTTGCCGAGATTAGGCATGGTTTGCGCCCGCACCTGGAGCAAACCGTTGCTGCCACCGCAGCCAGTGCCGTAGGTGGTTACCCAACCGCAGGGCCGAATCGCTGAGATGCAGCCTACGAGCCTTTGGTATGCCGACATATCCGTGGTGCTCATTGGCTGAAGCAGCAGGTTGTTGGTCTGAAGTGGATCCACGCTATGGTTGTAGAACTCTTCGTGCTGGGGCATTACTCGCGAGTAGCGGATCAACGAGTGCGTAACGTCGATCGCAGTGACCCCTTCGCCCCATGGCGTGCCAGTGATTTCGCTATAGACATGGTTGCGAATCGCGGTCGCTGTGCCATTCAGCAGCGGAACAAAGCTGCGGCCGTCGATCGGATTGGCTTGCGGCACGCCCAGTGGGTAGGTCGAGCCGCACAGTTGAAGGATCGTCGGGAATAAGTCGACGCCGCTAATCAAGGCGCTCGAGGTTGAACCCGGCACAGCGACTGCGGGCCCGCGCACAATCAGCGGCACGTGAATGCCGTCGGTATACAGTGAGCCCTTGCCGTGAGATGGCACTTGCGGTGGCTGGACCACGACATTGTCGGTGCCGTTGTCACCCGAAAAGATCACGTTGGTCCGCGCAAGCGTTGTCGTGCTTAGTCCTGCAAGCAGACGGCCGATCTCACTGTCCAAGGCTTCGATCATCGCGCGGTGGAATGGCAGCGGGTTGGCCGCCGGATTTAGTCCTGTCAGATTTTCTGTGTGCAGCGTCGCGGGCGGCACGTGGTAAGGCGAATGTGGCGCACAAAGCGACAGCACAAGGCACCACTGGCCAGATTGGCCGCGGATCCAAGCGAGCGCGTCATCGACCTGATCGGTGGTAGCGTAACGATTGACGATGGTTGCCGTGCCGTCGATGACCTTGGGATATTGATAGTAATCGGCAATGCCACCTTCCATCACGCCAGCGAAATGAGGCCAGCCGAACAGGTTTGGCGTCCAATTGCCGTATCTGCTGCCCAAGTGCCATTTGCCAATCAGCGCGGTCGAGTATCCCATTGCGGCCAGCGGCGTTGGCAGCATGATTTCACCGGGGGCAATGCCTGGCGCTTGATACGGCAGGGATTGTGTTAGCCCGTTTCGGAAGGCGAAGCGCCCAGTCAGCATCGCACCGCGACTGGGCGAGCATGCGGGGTTCATATAGGCGCTAGTGAACCGCATACCAGTAGTGGCAAGTGCGTCGATGTTTGGGGTTGGTGCTGCGTTCGTTGCACCAAAGCAACTCAGCTGATCTACGCCAAAATCGTCGGCCACGATCATCAGGACGTTGGGCAGCAATTGCGCGTTGGCAATACCAAGCCAGAACAACATGCAGGAAAAAATTGCTGCCACTTGAGGGAGAAACATAGGGCCTTGAGTTCGCCTCGGTCGGCCAACAACACCAGAGGCGGGTGAGACAACAATGCCAATTCTTTGCATGAAGAAAAGTCCCAAGGCCAGATCTTTGACTGCGGCTAGTCGATTGCGCCGATCCGCCATTGGCTGCTGCTGCTGCTGGTGTGGTGTATGCGCCAGCGCTGCAGGTCTCCAGCGCGCTGTAGGTCTACTGCGGCGTGCACGGGAGCTGTGCAGTGATGTGCGGCAGCGCCGACGACATCGACCGTTTCGCATTCTGGATAAAAGTGCGTCGATAGCAGGCGCTGGGCGCCGGCGCGTTCTGCATGGGCTGCCGCGAGCGATGGCGTGAGGTGACCTTCCGTGCGTTGGCCGTCTGGAAATGCCGCGTCGCAGACAAACAAATCCACGTCACGCGCCAACTCCACCAGCGCGTCGCATTCGTCGGCGTCGCCGCTGAAGGCGATGCTCGCTTGCGTTATCGGTGCGGTAAATCGATAGCCGAGGCTCTGTGCTGTGTGGCGGATTGGTAGGCAAAGTACGTCGAGTCCGCCGAACGTAAGGGTCATCGGAGCCAGTTCTGTGGTGCGCAGTTCGTAATCGCGCGGCAGTGTCCACGGCCACGCTTTTGCAAGCAGTCGCAGCAGCCGGTCGAGGCCGGGTGCGAAAAACAGGTTGCAGCGGTTTTACGACCTGGGAATTGCGGGCTTGCGTAACGCAAACAGCAGCGCGGCGAGATCGGCGCAAGGATCGGTGTGGTAGTGCGTCAGAAAAACCGCATCGATATCGCGCAGCGAAGTGCCGGTTTGGGCGAGGCGGCGCAGCGTGCCGGGGCCGCAATCAACGAGCAGCCGAGTCGCTTCATGCGCGCGAGCAGATATCCCGCTTTAAAACGGTCCGGCACCGGGATCGCCGTGCCCGAGCCTAGGATGGTCATTGCCAGTGGCATTCGCTGGCTCATGCGCCGAAGTCGCGCAATGCCTGCGCGAAGTCTTCAGGCGTGTTGAGATTGTTTAGGCAGTGCAGCTCCGGGTCAAACTTGCGCAGTGCCGATTCGAGCGGCACGAGCGCCTTGGTCTGCTCGACGATTGTTCGCGGCGTGACGATGCCACAAAGCAACAGCGCATCGATTTCAGGTAGGCAGTTCAGGCGGTAGATTGCGCACAGGGGTTGCAGAAAGCCGTTGCCGCGCGGCACCACGCATTGATGCAAGCCCAGCTGATCTCGCAGCCAGCCGACTACCGCAGCGGTCAGGTATGGCGAATCGCAGCCGGTCACGAACAACGCATCCAGGTCGTGGAAGCCGTGTGTGTGGCGCAGATGACGCATGCCTTTTGCGATGGCTAGCAGCGGCCCGGCATCAGGGGAGTCGTCGTGAATCACTTCTGCTTCGGGGGGTAGCGGCGGCATTTGCTGGTCGCCACCGCGCGCTACCACCACGACCGGCCAAGTGCAGTGCAGCAGGGTCTCGACCGCGCGGCCGAGCAGGGTTTTTCCGCCCAGAGTCAGAGACTCTTTTGGCTTGCCCATGCGCCGACTGCGCCCACCTGCCAGAATAAGCGATCCGACCCGCATGCAGATCTTTTCGTAGATCGCATGCTGGTGCTCAAGTGCTTTCGCTCGTCCTCATGACCAACCCGCAACCAAAAGCTGCTGATCTCATCTCGCCGTTCACGCTCCGAATCCAGTGGAAGGACGGGCCGGTCTCTGACTACGGAGCGCGTTCACTGCGGCTCGCGTGCCCATGCGCGAACTGCATCGAAGAGGGTACCGGTCGCAAGATCCTCAACCCTGCCACGGTGGCGGACGACATCATCCTGCTCGTCTCCGAACTGGTCGGTCGTTATGCGCTGTCGTTCGTTTGGAGCGACGGCCACAAAACGGGGATCTTCAGTTGGCCATATTTGCGCAAGCTTGGTGTGGAGGAAACGCAATGAGTGCCGCCGAGTGGTCGTGGGATAGTTGGCGTGATGCGACCGAACGGTTGCTCGCCGCGCTCGATTGGCAGGAGCTTGGCGAGATCTACTTTCACGAGCACGGTGAGGAACGTTGGTCGCAGATCCGGCCGCAGGTGTTTGAACTAGGCGAAGTCTGGGCTAGGGCTTTACTAAAGCGTGTGCCGCAGGGTGGCCGTTCGCTCTATGTCGGTGCCGGCGTAGCTGAGTTGCCGGTGTTGATCGCCGAGCGCTGTATCCGCGGCCGCTCGCTGCGTGCCGTCAATCGCTCAACGCGCGAATGCGATGTGCTGATGGCTGGCTTGGCCAGCGTCGGACTCGCTGGGATCATCAAGATCGAGCCGATGGACGGGGCGATTGCCGCGGCGTATGGCGGCTACGATCATCTCGGTTGCGTCAGCCTGTTCTCCGATCCCGAAACGTGGCCTTTGCTGAGTGGTGTGGCCTACGGCCGCATTCCTCCAGTGCACCTCGATGTCGAAGCCTTTGTGCGCGAACGCGAGCAGGCGCGAACCCTGGCGAAGGCCATGTTTGGCGGGCTGAAAAGGCCAGGGCTGATCACCACTTCAGCCGAGGAGCTTGGTTGGTTCTTAGAAGCTGCGGCACCGAGTGGTGCTGAGTGTGAGGCGGAGGATGACATGATCCCAACCGCCGTGGTCGGCGACCCGATCGGATTTGTGCGCGTTCGCTGACGCTCTGGCATTCGAAGCCTTTGTGCGCGAGCGCGATTAGGCGCGCACCCTGGCGAAGGCCATGTTTGGCGGGCTGAAAAGGCGAGGGCCGATCACCACTAAAGCCGAGGAGCTTGCTTGGTGCTTAGCAGCTGCGGCACCGAGTTTTGCTGAGTGTGAGGCGGAGGATGACATGATCCCAACCTACATGGTCGGCGACCCGATCGGATTTGTGCGCGTTCGCTGAGGCGGGGCGCGCAGTGCCCGCTCAGCGCAATTCGACACCGATTGGATTGGTCACGCCGCTAAAGCCCGATCCGTTGATGAGCGCTCCGGCGAAGTTGGTGGCAGTCGGTGGCAGGAGCAGTCCTGCGGGCCACATCAGAGTTGCGCGGCCAACGCCCTGTGCGTCGAGCACGCCGATGAACTGTTGAAGCAGGGAACCATTGGCGACCAGCAGACCGAGCTGGGTTAGCGGGTCCTGATTGATCGGGATGGTGATGCCTTGGGCGATCGTTGTGCCTGGACTCGTGCCGCTGCCAGTCCATGCGATCACATAGAGCTGGCCCGCGGCGCAGCGCGCGACGACCGTTGGTGACAGCGTGCCACCAGCACTCATCACGATTGCGCCCTGATTGCGCGGCCATTGCAGGTCATCGCGCAGTTCGAGCCGTGGGGTGCAGTCGTAGTTCTGGATGATGGCGACGCTGGCGCGCGTGTTGTTAGTCTCGTTCGACTCATGGACCAGGTTGGCGCGGTCGACGATGGCGATCAGGTAGTAGAAGGAGATGTCCACGAGCGCCGGCATCGGCACGGTGCGAAGGTCAGCGACTATCTGGCCGGCTGTGAGTGTCGGCAGCATTCTGGAGCCGAGGTAGATGTCGGATGTCTGCAGGGTCGCATCCCTGGACAGAAATAGTTCGAGGGTCGCACCCGTTGCCGCGGCCGGTCCAGCGTTGCTGACGAGACACGAGATGGTGAGTGGTTGACCTGGATCGACGAACGGCTGCGACACTTGGACCAAGGAAACCGACAGGTCATTAGAGCTCGGGTCGAGGATCTGCACGTTCCAAGTGCGGGTCTCACGCATCAGTCCGGTGGGATCGAGGCGCACGAGCGTGCTCTGGTCGCGCACTGTGACGCGCACCGTGTGCGGGCCGGCTGGGGTCGTTGCGGAATCGATGCTGAACGATGTGCTGGTTGCGCCCGGAATGACTTGTCCATCCACGGCCCAATCGATCAACGGGTTGTTGCCGATCGGCACGATGTTGGTAAACGAGAAAACTTGCACGGCAGGAAGTAGGACCTGCACGCTGGTTGCGGATGGGATCGGTAAATCGATGGCCTTCACCGAGGCGTTGACGGTGCGCGCAATTTGTTCGACGCACACAGAGCACAACGACACGCCGAGGTTGCGCATCAGGCAGTCAGTGCGTGGCCGCCAAAGCCCGTGCAGGTAGTAGCCCGCGCCCTCAAACGCGCCGATGTTGTCAGTGCCAAACCAGTGAGCCCATTTGGGCGCGGCGGAGTTGGCTGTGATGTTGACCTGGCTGGGCTCGCCGCCTGGAAAGATGTTGTTTGGGTAGTCGTATTCGTCGGCGAGGTTGCCAAGCGCGTGACCCAGTTCGTGCACTTGCACCTCGGGCATCCACGTGCCGTTGTAGCTCACGGCAAATTGCGCGGCGCAGCCGCCATAGCGGTTGTCGTTGACCAACACGACCGTGCGACCTTCGTTCGCCGGAGCGAGTGCGGCATCGGCGAGCGCCAGCCCTTCATTGGTGATGTAGAGGCAGCGCCCGACACCGCTGGTGTTGTAGGTGGAGCCATACGCGGTGACTCTCGAGATCGGCGGCGTTACGTCTGGCTGTGAGGCGCCCGAGTCCTGGCTCGCACGGAAGACCGAGTGCACGTTGAAGTAACCGGCGAACGTGGAATACGGCTGACGCGTGAACATCGACGTGAGGCACGTATTGACATCGGTGTTGAAGCGCGCCCGCTCCGTGGCCTGATAGCCGTCGCCGAGGAAGACGATGTCGTAGCGACTCAGGGTTGAGCCAGAGTTGATCACGGTGGTGACAATCGGAGCTTGCGCGAAGGCTGCGGTGGCAAGCAACGCTGCGCAGAGGATGCGGCGCAACATCAGCGCACCTCGCCGATTTGGCGCAGCACCGTGGCCGCGTTGGTGCTGCCGATCGGCAAGCCGTCACAAGTAAATTCGTAGCGACGAACAGCTTCGATGCGCGGAACGTTGACCGACAACGCGATCGCGCTACTCCAGATTTCGCATTCCTGCACGCGCTTTGGTTTGCCGATGTGACTTTTGTCTGTGTCGAAGCGGGACAAATCGATCGGCACGCTCAGAAGCTCTTGGTCTTTGTCGCCGAGCAGGCGCACGGCAAATCGGCTCTGCAAGCCTTTGGGCGCGCCAGCAAAAGGGTCCGCTTTCGCCACCGCATGGGTGATTGTCAGTTGCTGCACATTGCCCTGCACGATCAGGATCAAGTGGCCGTTCGCTGCTTCGCTGCCTTGCGCTGGCAGAGTTGCCGCAGCAACACCCGGTGCCACGGCCCGATCGGTGAGCGTCGCGCAGAGTGCTGCGAGAATGAGGCTGGTTCCAAGGGCGGCGGCTAGGTGCATGTGGATCGGCTGACAGGACGCTAGAAATGATAACCGCAGAGCTGTGCGGTGGACATGGCACCTGCCAGCGGACAGGATCCCAGCCATGGATTTTCGCGGCCGCGTCCTACTCGCTCCCCTGACGAAGGGTGGCAATCTCCCGTTCCGGCGCCTGTGTGTCGCCTATGGCTGCACTACGACGATGTCCGAGATGGCATATGCCTTCCAGGTCGTTCGCAAGCGCCCGACTGAGTTAGCGCTCCTGCGTAAGCATGCGGACGAACCCTGCTTTGGCGTGCAGATCGCGGCGTCAAAGCCCGATGTGGCGATCGAAGCCGGCCGCGCGGCAATCGAGCGCGGCGCGTCATGGATCGACCTCAACTGTGGCTGTCCGATTCATGATGTCGTGCGGCGCGGCATGGGCGCAACGTTGTTGCAGCGGCCAGCGCATCTTGGCCGCCTGGTCGAAACGATGGTCAAGGAGTTGTCGGTGCCGGTCACCGTCAAGATTCGCCTAGGCTGGAGCGAGGATGACAAAAACGCGAGTGAGGTTGCGCGCATCATCGAGGAGTCTGGTGCCAAGGCGCTTTCGGTGCACGGTCGCACGCGCGAGCAGCGTTACAGCAAGGCTGCGGATTGGGACTGGATCGCCAAAATCGTCACGGAGCGCACGATTCCTGTGATCGGCAACGGCGACATCCTCACCTGGTATGAGGCGCGCGATATGCAGCTAAAGTCGGGCTGCGCATCGGTGATGGTTGGCCGCGGTGCGCTGATCAAGCCGTGGATCTTCCGCGAGATCGCGGAAGGCCGTGAGTATCAACCCAACGCCGAACAGCGCATTGGCATCTACCGACAATGGATTGGCTATCAGAAAGAACACTTCCGCATCGACGAGAAGGGACGGAAGCGGGCGATGTTCTTCATGCCGTGGCACCTCGGCTTCTTGTGCCGTTATCGCCCGTTGCCCGCAGCGCAGTATTACGAGCAGAGCAAGGTGCACCCGTTGATGCAGACGCGTCTGGTGGATTTGGATGAGGTGTCCACGCTCGAACGCCTGCTCCGTGATCCGCGCGAGCAAGTGCACCAGCTGCTGGCGGATGCGTTGTGGGACTCGGTGGATGACGCAGAAACGATTGCGCGCTTCCACACGATCGCTGCGGCTCATCCGCCGACTAACAGCGAGTCCGCCGAAGTTGCGGTCGCGCACGGCTAGGGCTAGCGATGGACCTCGCGGCGATCCCGTTTCGCAAGACCAAGTACGATGGTGTGCGGATCCACTTTTACAGCAGCGACCGCGCAACCGGCCGCGTCGTTGCGCTGATTGCGATGGACCCTGGCCACGGTTACCCGCGCCACCGTCATCAGGGTGCTGAGGAAGTGCTTGTTTTGCAGGGTGGTTATCGCGACGAGCTGGGCGAGTATCGCAAAGGGCAGTTTGTGCGTTACGAACATGGCACCGTGCATAGCCCCGTTGCCCTCGATGACGCGGGCGCCGAGGTTTGCGTCCTGTTCGCCCTTAGTCACGAAGGCATCGCGCTCTTTGGGTAAGCGGCGCTTTAATCGGCCGGTTGGTTCACATTTTGCCTTTCCCACAACCGTCAAAGCTGGGTCGCGTCTGTCGGCGCGCGAAGCAGGGCGTTAGATCAAAGGGCATGGCAAGGACGTCCGTCTTGGTTGCTTTGTCCAGCTACTGGGTTCTTTGCGCACCCATAATGCAGGTCGATCGCCGCGAGGTCAGTTTCGCTGCTGATGGTGCGCGCTGCCCGTCTGCTGTTTTTCGATGGTCGCGCGGCTTGCGCGGGTAGTGACGCGAGTAGTGCCCGATGCCGCTGCGTTCTAACATTGCGAAATGCGGCCCCCCGCGGGCCGATTACAACGTCAACGCATCGATTCGATCGGCACCTCGCAGAAGGTTAGTGCGGCGATCCCGTTCTTGCCGCGCAACAGCCGCTTGTTGTCCCAATGATCACCATCGAGGTAGGTGATCACGGAGGCGTTAGTCGCTTCTGTTAGTTCGAGCACAAGGCGATTGCCTTCGCATTCGCCGCGCGCAACCTGGCCGCTCTTGCCGCCGAGGTGGAAGTCTTTCACCAGCGCCTTGTCAAACACCACGGGCTGGTCAAAGTCGAGTGCTATGCGGCGGTGCTCGGTGTCGAGGAACGACGCGCGCACCAGATCAGGTGGCGTAATCGAGGTTGTCGGTTGCGCGCCGTAGAGGTCGCGTTCCATGAGCGGCTGGATCAACCGGGCGAACTCGAACCAGCCAGCGTGCGGGAAATGGCAGCCGCCGGGCGGGTCGATGCCGAGCGTCGACATCATTGACAGGCGCGAAAAATAGCGCGGCAGTTGGCGTTGCACTTCGCGCAGCCGATTATCTGAACCATCGAATCCCATCGCGCAGGCCTTTGGCCAGATTTGGAAGACGTAGGTGTGTTCGACGTTGGGATAGTCGCGCTGCCAGCCGGCGGCCATCGCTATGAAGAACTGGCGATATGTCTCGTAGCCAAAGCCGCCAGTTGGCCCATCGGCGCCCTGGTCGCTTTCGCCTTGGTGCCACAAGATCGCGCGGATGCCGTGCGTCAACTTCGCCTCGCGCATTCGCCACAGCAGTCGCCCGTAGATCGTGCTCACGTCGGTTGGATCCGCTTCGTTGCGCTGATGCTGGTCGATGCGCGTGCCGCCAGCGGCGCCGTTCATTATGCAGACGGGGACCTGATGCGCGGCGATCCAGCGCATTCCTAGCTCGAGCCCCCAGCTGCCAATCTCCAGGGTGGAGTGCTCGGTTGCGCGGCAAATGGCTTTGCCCCAGATGTGCTGGCGCGCGGCGTCTGGATCACCCGAGGTGCTGCCAAAGGTGCGGAGCCATTCGCTCGTGTCCGGCAGCGTTGGCTCACCGAAGTCGGTGGCGAGTGCATTCGACTGACCGTCGATCATGATCACATCGCCGCAGATGAGGTCGTCGGCTGTGTGCAGAATCTTCTCAACGCCGGAGGTCACCGTGCCCAACTCTGCTTTGTAGTGAACCAGCGCCGGACTTAGCGGCACCGTGATGTCGTATTGACGACCTGGTCCAAGCGCGCCGCGCACGTCCCGATACGGTTTGCCATCTTGCAACACGCGCAAAAACACGATGTCTGCGGCCGCGTCTAACGTGCCGCGACAGACGAGCTCGCCATCGCCACCTGGGCGTCGCGCGTAGCAGCGGTGGTCCTCGGGTAGCTCGTTTGCTTTCGGCGCCGCCACGTATGGGTTATTGGCCGGCTCGGTTACCTGAATCACCACTTGCTGCATAACGACCGCGCCGCCGTTGTCGAGCGCGAGCGAGATCGTCATTGCGCCACTCTGCTGCCCGCGTTCGAGCACCAGTGTGTTGTCGTCGATGTGGTGCACGGTGGCGAGTCCGTCGATCCGCCATGCAGAACGCAGCGTGGCCCCCTTGCTCGGCAGCGCCGCCGCATTGGTAATCTTCGGCGTCAGTTTTAGCTGCGTGCGGCCATCCCACTGTGCTGGTCCGACGAGGGTGAACTGCGGATCGGGAATCGCATCGAGAATCGTGATCGGCACGTCAATCGTGCGCGTCTCGTTCGGGTAGACCGCGCGCAGTTGCAGCGCCATCGCCTGCTCGCCGGTCACGCGGCCTGGCGCGAAGGTGACATCGAGGCGATCGATCGCAAGCACCGTTGCTTTGCCATCCCGCTGCAGCAGCCACGTGATTTTCTGTGCAAGACCAGCCTTTGCCGTGATCGTGGCGGACTTGCCCTCGTCGATGGTCAGCATCGCCACCGATGCTGCGAACGTGTCGCCCGGAGCGACGATTGGGCCGACCAGCGTCTGCAGTTCGCGCTGGTTTTCGTATTGCAGTTTGAGCCACTCCTTAGTGCGCACCACGTTGCTGATGCGCACCTCGTCGATGTCGCCACGAAAGCCATGCCCGTGCCAACCGCCGATGTCCAACCGCACGGTCTTTGGGATGTCGAGCAGTGGTGTCGCTGCACCTTCGAGCGCGCCGTTCAGGTAGATGCGCGAATCGTTCTTGTGATAGGTGTGCACGGCATGGAGCCACTCGAACATCACCACGGGTCGCTTGCTGTCCACGTCGGCGAAGTAGCATTGAATCGCCATGTGCGGCGGGCTCAGCAGATTGAACATCACCTTGCCCGGCCGCTGCTCCTTTCCCCATGCGATCACCGTGGTGTTGGTGCGTTCGGGCCGAAACCAAACTTCGGTCGTGCTGTCGCCTGCACCGCTCGGCAAGCCGGTGATGTTGTCGCCGCCGAAGATGCCGTTGTTGCCGTCCAAGTGGCGCGCCGCACCGATCATGCCGGCCGTCGAAGTGGTGCCTTGGTCTTGCAACTGCACAGTGCCGACCGCGTCTTGCAGCGATGCGTCCAGATGCAGTGCTGTGACGTAGCCGTTGAACGCGCCAAACACCGCCCTGCCGTCGGACTCGCTGCGTGCTGCGGCGTTGCCCCAGTAAAGGCGCAGTCGTTGACGAGTATTGCCATCGATCTTTGGCACGAGCACCCACACCGCAGCGGTGCCGTTCGATGCGTCCCATTGCTCAATCTCAAAATGCAGCGCGTGATTGTCGGCATCGGCGAGCCGCAAGTCCTCGCCGTGCGGTTGCGCCTGTGTGAAGTCGAAGTTTGGCTGCTGCAGTCGCAACAGCACCGGGAAGTCGGTGAGCACGGTCCCCGCAGGTAGGAAGGCACCTTCCTTGTCGGTCAGTAGCCAGCAATCCCCATGGTGCGGCCATGTTTGGTAGGGGTCGCCTGCCTGCTTTATTTGCGCGAATAACGGCGCCGCGAGCAGCAATAAAATCGACAGTCGAGTGGCGTGGGGCATGAGAGCGTTGCTTTCGAGGGGTCAAATGAATCGTGCGGCGACTAACAAGCGCAAACAAGCGCTGGTGCGCATTGTTGCCTTGGCAGCCTCTGTGGCAAACACATCTCGACTAGGAATAAGTGAGGAGCATTCTTTGGCCGGAGTTCACGACGCAGTGCCTTGGCGCGGGGCGCTCGCTTCGATTCCGGCGACCGCAGTGGCTGTCGGCGGCCCCGCTATGGATGGTCGCACTGCCGACCACTGCCGACTACTGCCGACTGCTGCCGGCTCCTACTGGTGCTGGTCTATGCTACGGCGATTGTGATTGCGGCTCGTTTGCGGCCACCTGCCTCGCCTTCCTGAGTCCTGCCCACTCCACTGGTTTGCTGGCCAAGATCTCAAGCTCACAACTTTCCGGTCAGCAGTCTTAGTCTCGCAATTGCCTGCTTGCCACTACCTGCCGAGGCTTGACTTGGGGGCCAACCCGCCTGAAAGCGCAGTGCGGCCTGTCTACGGCTTGTAGTCGCGATACAAAGGCCCAGTCTTGTCGTATGCGCAGAGGTTTTCGTCGGTGGTAATCGGTGCGATGCCGTTTTCCGGAACGAGGATCAGGTCTTGGTCGAGCACTTTCGTGCGAATTTTCCAGCCGGTCGGCAGCCTCCTGAAATGGCTTTCGCGATTGGCATTGTATTTCGCCAAGCTGTAAGCCGGATTCATGCCCAGCTGATAGCCCTTCATGATCCAGGTGTTCCCTTCGGCATCAGCCAGGAAATATGCGGTCGTGCCCTTGTTATAGCCGATTTTGCTCTTACGAGCGATCGTTAGGGGCTGATAGGCCGCCTTGCCGGATTTGGCCTCCCTGGGGTTGCTGCCCTTGAGGTAAAACCCGGCGACCCAATATATCGCCACCCCGTTGCAGACCTGATTTTCCCTGCTGGCATCTCGACCGAGACCTGCGGCGCAAAGTCCTTGCTGAGTTTCGAGCCGAGCGTGGCAGCGGCAGGCGAATTGTCGACGCTTGCCTGCAAGTCACCCGTTAGCCGTTGCCGCTTCAGGGAGCTTGCGTCAGATGAAATGTTTTGGCATCACTGCAGCTTTTTCCAATCCTTGACCGCACTCCAGGCGATGCCTTGGAGGAAGGCGGCTTCCTCCGCCGAAACGCCTTGCGGATGATATGACAGCCCTTCGGGACTCACCAAAAAGATGGTCGCGTAGATCACGTTGGCGGCGAGATAGGTGCCGTGAATAGTCTCGTGCTCCCGATCCTTTCCCAGCATGGCGAGGCCCGGCCGTGCTTGCAGCGACTGCTGGAAAGCGAGGCCCACCGGCGCCACGGGGACATTTAGTTCCTTGCCGATGGCAAGATGCGCTTCCGCGATCACGGCAAGCCCCACCCAATTCAATCGTTCATAGGGCCACGCCATGAACAGCGCGGTGTTGCCGCCCGCGCCCCGGATCTCGCGGTCAAACAGCCGAACCTGTTCCAAGAACGGAGCGACATCGTGTTCTATGAGTTCCGGAATGTCCTCTTGGAGGACTACTAGATCGTAATGGCCTTCCCGGATTTTTCTGTGGACCGACTCTTGGCCTTGAAGGATCTTCAGCGTCGCTCCGCCTTTGGTCGCTTGGTCGGCGATTAGCAATCGTGGCGGATGGGCGGACTCCGACAGTTTTTTGAAGTGCCCTTGGAGGCCCCCGTTGTAAAAGGTGAAGCTGTTGCCGACAAAAAGGATTCGGTGGGGAGTCTTCATAGCAAGCGAAAACGGTGCCTGCGGAGCCGAGCGGCAGGATGCCAATAGCAGCACGGGAAAAATAACGAGACTCAGCTTCCGGTGACTCATGTGGCAAGGTGGTTTCTTAGTGGCCCGATAAGTTGGTTGAATCGCTTATTCTCCCACGTATTAAAAGTGTCGGTTCGCCAGAAGCCCGTACTTTCTTTGGTGGCCGCATGAGCTTGCCTTCTAATTCAGCTAAATATTTGGTCGTTGCCGCGGCAATAGAAGTCTCGCGAAAGAATTCGATGTAATTGGTGTCGCGCGCCCAACTCCAATTCTACGTCACGCAATTTGTTGATGAGCTGCAAAGCGCTCAATTGCTGACGGGCAAACTGCAACGCCTGTTCTGGTGCGGAGCCAGAGCAGGGGCTATGGAACGGGGGGGGGCGCAGGTCAGATCGGATGGAAGCTCTGGAGGGAGCATTTCAGGGTTGGCCGTCACGCCTAATTCGCTGGGACTATTTTGATCTGTTCGCTTAGAGGCAAATCCATGAACTTTGCAAATTCAGCGACGAATTCCGCAGAGCTTTGCTTGAATGTTTTCTTGAAACATATCTCCCAACCCAGGCTTTCAACCTCAGGATGAAATGATTTGCGCAGAACATCTTCGCCGAACTTGTTGAGCAAATAGAGAATCGCCCACCCGCCACTGTCATAAGCCAGCTGATTGCATTCGCCACCATATGACTCCGGCAACAATGAGGCGCATTTGTCCCGCATAATCTGCACATGCTTCATCTTGTTCGCCATGCGCTCTGTAAGGCTTGGCCAGGAGCGCGAAGAATTATTCCACTTGGGAAGTCCTCCAGATGCCAAGAGTTTCGTCGCAGTGATTTCTGCCATCGCAACCGCCGACCCTTCAACAAACCAAGCTGGACCCATCAACTCCTGACTGCGAGCTTGATCCTGCGTTGACAAAAATGAGCGTTGCACAGAATGCCAATATTCATGCAAGATCGTGATTTGATCGCCCTCACCTGCGATGTCGAGCGCGCTAGAAAATCCAAGCGGCAAGGAGGATGACAATCTATGGATCCCCCATTCACTGCCACCATTATTCGCTGCATCCATCTGAGGTTGTCCAGACGACAGCGCTTTCGCGCCAACCGCCTGATACATCAAAAATCCATGATCCTTATTATCGATGTCATCCAGGCATTCTTTTTCCGCCAGGTCGCCTCTTTTTATGCGGCGCGCGCAAAAATCGGCAGCGAGTTTCATGGCTGCGTCGCGGTCTGCTCCTAGCACCCAAAATTCGAGACGACCAGATGACCCCCAGCATTTCACCGCCGCCGCAAGCGTCTCTTTCACACCTTCTGCAACTGCCTGTGAAACATCAGCAGCAACAAAGACCTCGGTCTGATTTTCTTGCTTAATCCCATACCGATTTGTCGCAGCCAATGTGGATATCGGCGGCATGCTGGTTCGAATCAACACAAACGCAATTACGCAAGCGATGAGACCTGCGGCAATGATGTTTTTCAGCTTCATGTTTTATTGTTATGCGTGTGAGGCTTATCCTATTTCGTCAAACCATGCAGATCCTCGCCTTTCCCTTACTTCTGATGGTGACCGTCTCGTGTGCAACCCACCGCTATGGTCGGGAGATGCCACTTACTGATGCCGAACGTGCGTCACTCACGTGTGAGCAGCTCGTTGTGGAGATCGCATAGACAGAGGCATTCCTAGCGCAAGTGAAACAGGGAGCTCCAAGTGGCGCAGCGTTCCTCGCGTTCCTCGGAGATTTTGGGATTGGTAATGATATGGAACGCAGGGCTGCCCTGGAGTCTGGTGAGCGCCGCCTTTTCGATCTGCAGGAACAACGATACGCAAAGGGCTGCCCTTCAGCCGTGAAGCCCGTCCCGCGCGCGAAGCCCGTCGCCACTACTCACACAGCAGACTTTTTAGAGTCAACACAGGGGCCTGAATAGCAGACCCGCTTATTGGCCTTATGGACGACGTCGCTGCCGCGCGTCTTTCACAGCAGAATAGGTCTGCGATCTCGTTCGATGCTGCGACCTCGGCTAGGGACCGGCCGGACAAAAGCGCGCGGGGGATTCCGGATGGCGGAACGGTCACTTGGTGGTCTGTAGGGGCGCTGCAAAGCCGCTCAGGCGCACGCAGCGACTTGTCGCCGTATTACCTGCGCCTTTACTCGGTCCGCGGGTCAGCGATACGAAGCGACGGTGCGCGGGATCACGCCAAGTGCTGCGTAGTCAAAGCCGCAGTCAAGCGGAGCATAGGGACCTAGGTAGTCGACGTTGCTCGTTGCGCGGATTTGGTCTTCAAGTGAAAGGCACCAGTAGGCGCCGTTGATCGTGAGGCGGCGCAGGTCTTTGCACTTGAAGTCATACGAGCTGCCCATCGTCAGATGGAACACGCGCGCTGGCTTACCGGTGGAACCCGTCCACGTCTTCGTCCAGGCGACCGGCAGCGGTTCCTTCTCGGGGTTCGGCTTGCCGTCGTGGTTGCGACCGAGCAGTGGTTGGCCGTAGACGAGCGCCGTGCAATCCGCAGGCAAGCTCTTGCCGACCGGATACGTGCGATACACGTCGGACGGGCCCCAGATGTCGTTCACGCCGGTAAGTATCGGGTGGCCGCGCTGCGCCTCGACGATCACGCCGCGCGTCGAGTCCGCATGCCAGTCGCCGTGATGTGAAAGGAACGAGCCGCCGAGCACGTCCTCGCCAAATCGCACGTTCTTGCCGTCCAGTTGATAGGGGAAGGAGTCGAGGAAGCCGTGGTTGGCGGTGCGGATTGCGAGGATCGGCTTGCCCGAGTCCACGTAGTCGACGACGTGTTTTATCTGCGCGGCTGGCAGCGTGATCAGTCGACTGAACAAGATCATCAGGTCTGCGTGATCCAGCATCTCAATGCCTGGAATATCGTGCAGCACCGCCTTGTCGTCGTAGCGGATCTTCATCGTTGGATCCACGAGCCCTTCTTTGTTGACCGAGAACAGCACCGTGCAGTCGTAGCCGTGTTGTGCCGACAAGATGCGCGCGAGCATCGGCATGGATTCTTCACTGCGATATTCCTGATCGGCAGCGATCAGCACGATGTGCTTGCCGTGCCCGGGTCCATCGCCGCCGCGATAGGTGAGCCACTTTGGGTTTTCGGGCTCCTCCGGCGTTAGTGCCGAGCAGCTCGTCAGAATTGGCAGCGAAAACGCAGCAACAGCGATCAGGGTCGCGTGCAGGAAGGCAATCTTGTGCATGGCTACTTGGGGATCCGGTTCACGGTGTAGAAAGCGTTCTTGTGCAGAATTTCGTCGCCATCGGCGGAGCGCACGCCACTCAGGTCAAACTCGTGCACGTGGCCTAGCACCATGCCGTCGATCGTGAGGTGCACGGTGCGGCCGTCTTCGGATGGCGTTGCGAGCGTGGTGCGCGGCGTGGTCTGATCAACCTCGGGGCTGCCGTAGCCTTCGTGATAGATGTGCGTGTAGCTCTGCAGCTGGTAGTTGGCCGCCAGCGCAGCGGTCGCACGATCCACCGGCTTTGTAAAGCGCACGTGAAAGCCGTCCTTTGCGATCGTGATGCGCTCGATCTCAAACGGCGTCACGCCAGTCCACTCGATCCGTTCGAGCACAAACTGACGATTGCCGCGCACCGGCCAGCCGCGATTTGTGCCGCCGGTGACGAGATAGCCGTTGTCGCTAAACTCGACGGCGAGGATGCCGTTGCCGAAGCCTTCGCGGAATGGATAGCAGGCACCCTGCCAGACGCCGTCCACCAGTTCGGTGGTCGCACGCATGACGACGCTGAGGCTGTAGTCGCCGAGGAACAACTGTCCCGCGAACGGGCCAAACTTGCCGTTCGTGCGATCGATGCGGAACGTCGTGATCGACTGGCCCATCTTGCGATACGGGAACACGACCGCATACGGCACGAGTTCTTGCACGCGCGCGCACTCGGTTACGAGCCGCGAGTCGTCGTTGGGCTCGATCGGCTTCTTGCCCATCGTTGCGCCGAGTGGTTCGTCGTAGCCAGGGAAGCTGATCGGGTGGCCCATGAAGCCGCCCGTTCGCAGTTGTTTGAGCGAGCACGAGCCGTTCCATGGCCCCTGGCTCTCGACGTAAAACATCACCCCTTGCTCATTGGGCCCAACACCGCCCGCACTGCGAATGCCGCACGCGACCGGAATCGATTTGCCCTCGGCAGTGATTTGGAATGCCCAGCCGCGATAGCGCGCCTTGTAGCTGTAAGAATCGGACAGACCGAGCACCACGTAGACGCTGCCGTCCGGCATGACCGGCGAACCCCAGCCAAACTCGTGGTAATGCTCAAAGCCCCAAACGTCGCTGAGGTTGTCGAAGTGATCGGCGCTGCCATCGCCATCCTGGTCCGTGATGCGTGACAGCTCGGTCTGTTGCATCGCGTAGAACGCGCCTTGGCGGTAGCCGAGGCCAAACACTTCATCGAGGCCGCTGGCGAAGCGCTGGATGCGCGGCTTGGGTAGTTCATCAAATGCGCCAGTCAGCAGCAGGATCTCGCCGCGGCGCGTGCCGACTGCGAGACGGCCTTCGGGTAGCGTGCAGAAGCTGCCGACTTCGAGGGCTAAGTCGGGCGGCATCGGCACGTCGACAATGCGGTAATACTTGGCCTCTCTGCGGCCAGTGCCCCAGGTGGCGGCGAGTTCTTGTGCGCACACAGCGCTGGCGCTTGCGAAGACGCAGAACAGACGCAGTAGATGACGCATCACTTGCCTTCCTCCTGCCAGCGGTAACCGACGATCAGTTCGGCGTGACCCTGTGATATCGGAATCGTCACGATGAGTTCGCGGTCTTGTTCCACTTGGCGAATGCGGAATGTGCCGGGCGGCAGCGTGATGCGCAGCGCCTTGCCGACCGCGATTTCGCCGTTGCCGAGGTCGCTGATGCTAGGATCGCGCGCCGCGCGGAAGCTCAGTAAAAAGTCTTTCACGCTGGCAAAGGTGAGGGTGCGGCGCACGGTTGGTTTTGCGCCCTGCTCTGCAGCGAGCGCGATCGGCGCGTCGGTAATCGTGACCGCAGAACAGGCATAGCGGAACGAGGGTCGTTGCTGCGCATCAAGGTCGTAACCGAGCCACTGATCGCCGAGTTCGCGCCGCGTGGCAGTTGGCCACGGCGCATCGTTGTCGGACAGCGAGGCGAACGCAGGCCCCTTCGGCAACTGTGCGAGTTGCTGGCTCATCGGATGCACCTCGCCGCTGCCTTGGCCGTACCATACGCCGGAGGCATCGACAAACTTGCCCCACCAGATTTGATTCATGGCAAGACTCTCGGCATCAAAGGTGAGGCTTGCGCCATTGGGAAAGCCGACGTTGATGCCGCGCTTGCCGGTGCGCTGTGTGCTGCGGCGCAGCAGCACGGTGGTTTTGTCGGCCTGCAACTCGATCGCAGGATGCCGCAGGCCGCTCGGTTGCCGCGTGTTGCGACCCTCGGCCAAGTATTGCCACATTGCGTCGATCTGTTGCATAACGTCGCCGCCGCCGAGGTTTGGTCGCGATGACGTGCCGTTGACGAAGAATTGTGGCATCAACGTGCCCGGCCGAAAATCGAACGGCGCGCGCATGAAGTGGTGGAACCATTCGCGGCGCAGGCGTTGCCCTGTTCCGTCGATCAGGTCCACGGCGGCCATCGTGCCAACGCGCTCGCCAGCAAACGCGTGGCAAGTGATGCAGTTCATGCCCTTGTCGCCAACCAACTCGCAGCCGAGATTGCGGATCTGCTCCTGCTGCTTGTCGCCGTCGGGAGGCGTGGGCAATGTCATTGGCTTTAGCGTGTCGGTGCGCGCGAGCAACTCGGTGAGCGTGGTCGCAATCAAAGGGCCAAAGCCTGGCATCCGAGTTCGCAGGTAGGGTCGCACGAGTTGGCCGTTGGCGATCGCATCCTGCAGCCAATCCCGCTGCAGCTTGGCGCCGACCAGCGTGAGCGGCGGCGGGATTTTGCTTTCCTGGCCGATGTTCTGATCGTTGGTCGTGAAGTATTTGCTGTGCGCAGGTGTCACACCGCCAGACTCGCCGCGTTGGTGGCAGGCCGTGCAGTTGCTTTGTGCGAGGCTTTGGTGGATGAGCTGCTCGTCGGTGAACGGCGCGTCGAGATTGCGCAGCGCGGCCAAAATATCGCTGCGCTGCTCGGCAGTGAGTTCGAATGCGGGCCACTTGCCATGCGATAACGACAGGCAGCCGGCGTCGTGGTTGGCGAGTTCGCGCAGCGGCTTTTCGGTGCGTGGCGCAGGGCGAGTTGGGTCCGGCAGTGCATGGCACGAAGCGCAGTTGCGCTCGGCAAACAAGGTGCGGCCGAGGGCGACCTCAGTTGCGTTGATGGCGGGCGGGGGCGGTTCTGCAGAAGCCTTGCTAGCGAGCAGGTAGCTCGTCAGTTCGTGCGCTTCGGTTGGTGTCAGGTGCAGATCTGGCATCCGCGCATCGGGGCGCACGTCCTGCGGCGCAAGTAAAAACGCTCGCAGGGCGGCAGGTCGGTACTTTGCGCTCAGGTTGCCGAGTGGCAGTGAATCTGGCAGCGGCCGTTCGTTGCCTTGCTCATCGCGCGGCGCGTGGCAGGCGACGCAGCCGACTTCGTGGAACAACGTTTTGCCGCGTGCTGCTGCGTCCGCATCATGCGGTTCAATGACGGATGGTGCGTCGTTTGCGAACGAGCGCAGATAGTTGGACAGGGCGCTGACTGCTGCCTCGCGCGCCGAGGCGCTGCGATCAAACAGCATTGCAGGCATCGTCGTGCCTGGGTCGGTTGCATGCGGGTCAGTAAGAAAATGCCGCAGAAAATCCGGTCGCACGCGGTTGCCGATGGCGGCGAGCTTGGGGCCGCTGCGTGCAAGGACCGCAATGCCGCCGGTTGCTTGGTGGCAACCAACGCAGTTGAGTTCGCCGAGCAGCACCATGCCGCGGTCGCGAGCAAGGAGCACTTGGTCGCCGAGGCCGGCGATGAGCGGCGCGATTGGCTCACGATTTGGCAAGGAATCACCGCAGGCGGTGAGGGCCAGCGCGATGGAAGCGAGGCTTAGGAAGTGCCTCTTGGTCGTGCGAATGGGATGCATGCAGGGGGTTTGGCAAGTGCGAGAAGGGACGGTGACAGAGTTAATGTTCTGGTGCGCCAGCGCAATCTGAGAGCCGTGATAATTCTGGCGCGAGTGGCTCACGACTTGTCGCGTCGCGCGCACCATTGCGGTGGCTGACTAGCGGGCCTGCCGGAATTTTTTCTGATACTTTTTTCTATTGGCGTTCCGTGTTGCGCGCGTGCCGCCCGGGCAGCGCGCGCACCGATGGCCAACCGGGGGCTACATGCGTCGCGGGTCCATGCGCACGTCGAGCGCCCGCTCCGTGCTCACGCCGTCGACCTTGAGCCGCACCGTGTATCGGCCGGGCGGCAGCCACTCGCCTTGCCGCATATACGGTGTGTCATGCCAGATCGCCGAAATCGGCAGCGAGTTCTCGTCGTCGACGAAGCCGGGACCTGGTTGGCCCTGCTCCTTCATTGCGCGCGGCAGGCGCAGGTCAAAGACCAGGCGATGCGCGCCGCGCGCGGTCGAAATCTGCTGCGGCGTGCGCGCCCATTCGATCATCACCGTAAGCGCATTCGGGTTTGCCGCCGTCACCACGTCGTCGCTGGCAAACGCAATGACCACCGCGCCGTTGCCGTTCAGGATCTCGATGGCAACTTGCTTTGCGGTGGCTGCTAACCAGTAATCGATCAGCGCGCCATCGGGCGGATTCTGGCCGGCAGGTTCCTCGGGCGGCAGCGGCGTATCGGTGTTCAGGCTGCGTTCGACTTGATATGCGATCTGCGGTGCAAAAAGCAGTGGCCGGTCGGACGGTGCTGGTAGCAGTCGCAGCATGCCGATGCCGTCCATGATCCAGAACGAACGGCCGTGCGTGCCGATGACCAGGTCGTCGTCGTGCACAACCAGGTCGCGCACGCTGGTGGCTGGCATGTTGCGTCGCAGGGAGCACCAATGCGCGCCATCGTCGAGCGAAGTGAATACTGCGCGCTCGGTGCCGCAGTAGAGCAGGCCTGTTCTTTTTGGATCTTCGCGCACGGTGTTGACCGGGCCACTCGGCAGATCGGTGACGATCTCTTGCCATGAATTGCCGCCGTCATGCGTTCGCAGAATGTGCGGCCGCTGGTCATCGAGGCGGATGCTGTTGATCGCTGCGTAGGCGGTGCCAGCATCGAAGTGACCAGCGTCGATCATCGACACTTTGCTCCAGGCGGGCAGCTCTGTTGGCGTCACATTGAGCCACGTTGCGCCGCCATCTGCGGTGCGATGGATGCTGCCGTCGTCGGTGCCGCACCAGATCACGCTGGCGTCTTTGTGCGAAGGGGCAACCGTGTAGATCACGCCGCGCCGTTTCATGTTCGCCATCTCCTGTGTGCGGTATTTGCCGATGCATTCCGGCACTTCAGGTTGCTCGCGCGACAGATCGGGGCTGATCACATCCCAATGTGCGCCGCCGTCGCGCGTCCGCAGCAACTTCTGCGCGCCGAGATAGAGCGAGGTCTGGTCGACTGGCGAAAAAATTAACGGCGCGGTGCGCAGCATCCGCAGGCCGAGTTGTTGCCGGTCGGGACCGCATGGCTCGTTGAAACCGGTGTCCATGTGGAAGCGCGTGACCTTGCCGCCATAGACCAGATCGGGATGCAGCGGGTCCGGCGCGAAGTAGGAATACTCGTCGCCGCCAACGGGATGCCAGTCGCGAAACGTGATGTGCCCATCGCGGCCGCGGCTTTGAATGCCAACTGAGCCGCTCTCCTGTTGACCGCCATAGACGCGATAGGGGAAGCCGTTGTCGGTGATGACGTGATACAGCTGCGCCGTTGGCTGGTTGTACCAACTGCTCCATGTGCGGCCATCGTTGACGCTCACGGCGGCACCTTGGTCGCCGACCAGCAGCATCACTTCGGGATGCAGGGGATTGATCCAGAACGTGTGCGAGTCGTCGCCGCCGGGCGAACCTTTGAAGCAGGTGAAAGTGACGCCGGCATCGTTGCTGCGATAGGCGCTGGTATTGGCGATGTAGAGCGTGTTCTTGTCGCGCGGGTGCACTTTGACTTCGGCGAAGTCATTGCCGCGACCCCACAACCGCGATTGTGTTGCGACCCGCGTCCATGAGTCACCTGCATCGTCCGAACGGAAAATGCCGCCAAGCTTTGGTGCGTCGACCACTGCATACATGCGAAGCGAGTCGCTTGGTGCGATGGCGATGCCGATGCGGCCGAGACCTTCTGCGATGGTTGGCAAGCCGGTGGTGAGTGGTTGCCACGTAGTGCCGCCGTCGCGCGAACGAAACAAGCCGCTGCCGGGGCCTTGCCACGCACCGTTTTCCCACGGCCCCTGACGCGCTTCCCACAGCACGGCGAACACGGTTTTGGCATCGTGCGGATCGAGTAGCACCGCCGCTGCGCCGCAGTCGGCATTGCGATGCAATACGTGTTGGAAGGTCTTGCCGCCGTCGAGCGTGCGAAACACGCCGCGCTGCTCGTTTGGGCCGTAGGGATGGCCGAGCACTGCCACGAATGCGCGTTCGCTGTCTTGCGGATCAATCGCGATGCTGGCGATTTGTTGCGCATCGGCGAGGCCTAGGTGGCGCCATGTTTTGCCGCCATCGTCTGATCGGAACATGCCGTCGCCGGTCGACAGGTCGGGCCGCTGCAGCCCTTCGCCGCTGCCGACATAGATCACGTCGGGGTTGCTCGCCGCAATCGCCAGCGTGCCAATCGAGCCGGTCGATTGGCCGTCGAACACTGGCTCCCAGGTGCGGCCTGCATCGTCGGTGCGCCACACGCCGCCGTTATTGACCCCGATAAAAAAAGTGTTGGGCCGTTCGGGGATGCCCGCTGCGCCGACTGTGCGCCCGCCGCGAAACGGACCAATGCAGCGCCACTCGAGATGTTGGTAGCTCGCAGGATCGATTTGGGGAGCGAGGAATGCGACGCCGGCTAGGAGGCTCAGCATGTGCGCGATCATGCTTTGCGTGCGACCTGCGGCGCAACGGTCTAGCGCAGATGTGTGATGCCGTCGTTTTGGGCGATGCGCGCTGGCGTTGTTGCGTCGGCAGGTGGTGGTTGCTTGCACGGAAGCGCTCGAGGGCCCCCTGCGCACACGCGTGGATTTCGCGATTGCGCTCCGATTTGTGTGGTTCGTTCTGGCCGTGCATCGGCAGGCCGCTTGCTGGCCGGTGGCCGCACCTCGACGGTCACTGTGCGATGCACGATGAAGTGAGGAACCATGACACGGCGGACAGCCCGCGCGAAGCAAGCTTCGGGTGACGTCAACTAGCATCACGCGATCTACGCCACGGCATCAAGCGCAATGGCATCTGCCGCGATCGCGTTTGCTAGCGGACATCCCGATCTATATCTGGCCAATGTGCAGCGCACCGCTGGGCAACTCTTCAAACCTAGAACCCAATGGCCGCCAGTGCGAACTCCGCGCGCAGCGATCGGCGCCTATGCCGACTGGCTCGACGGGGCATTGCATGGCGACTTTGGTTTTGGCCGGTGGAACGTGTGGGCATTGTTTGCAACGCTCACAATAATCATCGGTGCGGCATTTGGACTGCTCGCTGCATGGTCGCGGCAGAGGGCCACGCCGACCGGTGTGCTGCTGTTCACGGTTGGCACCTGCGTTTACCTGGCCCTCGTTGCGGTGCGCTGCTCGACACCAGCGAGGCAATGCGATTGCAGAAGAAGCCTGATGTCCTAGTGCTGGCCAAAGCGATTTCTTCGCTGCGCCTGCGGCGTAGCTTGCGGAGTCGGGGCGTTTGCCAAGCAAGCAACCCTGCTCCGGAGCGCGGACCGCTGGTCACGCAAGCCGCCGTGCCGCGATTTATTGCCCAGCTAGCGTTGCTACAACGTGACGCTCGGGCACTACTGCTGCTGGCTTGCGGTGCTACTCGTGTTCGTTGGGAGTCCAGTCGTAGGAGTATGGCCGCCAGACGCTGGCGCGGTGATACGTGCCAAACTCCTCGCCGACCGGGATGACCCTGGTGACTGCGCTCACGTCGAGTGCGAAGCCCTTGACGAAGCCAAACACCGGTCCCATGGCGAAGCCGACTGGTGCCGCAAGCACCACGATTAACCAAGTTTCGGCGACGTTGGACTTCAGCTTTTCTTTGTAGATGAGCTCATTCGGCAGGTCGACGAGTCCCGTGAAGGCGCCAGTGGCGGTTCCGGTGATTGTGGCACAGCTTGGTAGCAATGCTACCGCCGCGAGAATGCAGGCTAGGCTGCATCGGCGAAGGCTCAGGTGCCGTTTTGATTGGTCATTCATCGTGATCGTTGCTCGTGAACTTTGGAGCGTGACACGTTACCGAGTGTCGTCCTCATAAAAAGTCAGCAGACTGTATTCAGTTGGTCCCCATGCAGGCATTGGCGGGTGCCGCGAGGGCACTGCACCTGCGGCCCGGAACGTTGCCGGAATGCTATTTTGTCGTCTCACTAGCCCGCCTTGCTAGCTTGCGTCGTGTGGCAGGCTGCCGCGGGCCGCGCGCAGATAGCCAAACGGCGTGAGATGTAGCAGGTTGGCGACGCGCCCGGTGTAGACGTCGGCATGCCGTTCGATTTGCCGTGCGAGGCGACTTTTATCGTTGCCGGCGCGCATCAACGGACCCCAGCGCGTATTGCCGAGTTCGCCCGAGGCCTTCGCAAGTGGCGCGAGCTGCGCGTCCAAGGCGGTGCTTTCGATTCGCAGCGTGCGCAGCCGTTCGTGGATCGTGCTGGCGGGGCCGTGAATATGCAGCGGCAGTAGTTCACCGTATTCGAGGCGCTGTAGTGCGAGCCGCAGAGCCGCCTGTTCTTGATCCAGGAAGTCTTTCTTCTGCATCGACAGGTGGAGTGTTTTTTGGGTCTGGGCAAACGCAGTCTCGGCTGCTACTTCGGCTTCGAGTTCGCGAATGATCAGGGCGGTGCGCCAACGATGAATCTGGCTTGATACGTGTACGTCGGCGTAGACGTGATCGCCGACGTAGAGGATCTCCTCGCCCAGCAGTTCCAGCCATTCCTGCACAAGTTGCGCGTTGCCGCCGCGGTAACTGCGGCCCTTCTGCAAAGGTCCAGCCAGGGGCCGCGTCGCACCGCTGTCGTCAAGCACCTCGTCGAACGAGTTTTTGCCATCGAAGAAACTTGGTTTGCGCGACTGCACGATGACGAGGTCGAACAGGTCGCGCCATGAACCGCTCGGCAGATGGCGATCAAACGCCCAGCTCATCATCGGCAGCGTGTAGTGCCACTCGCTATTGGTGACGAGAAACAACTTCTTGCCAGAGTGTTTCAGGTCGAGCAGCGCGCGCGGCAGTTCGGGGTCGCGCACAACGAAGCGGTCTGGGTCAGCGATGATGTCGGCTTTCAGTGCACCTTCGAGGTGGGCCGAGTTCATCGCGTCGCTGACCAGCCGGTAGATGCTCTGGTAATCGGTGCTGGGCAGCAGCGCACCGCGGTCGTGCATGTCGACGATCTGCGCGTAGAGACACGCCTCGGACAGCGAGAACAGCGTGTTTAGAAATATCCAGCGCGAATCGCTCAGATCAACCCAGACTTGGCTGTAGGCCTTGCGCTGCAAATCGTGCGGCATCATGCGCATTCCGTGCGCCGCCTTGGTCACGTAGCCAAAGCGGTTGGCCTTTACGATGTTGCCGAGCTTGGTGTCGATGATCAGGCCGCGGGTGAACGCAGCCGGATCGAAATGGAGCTCTGTTACCGGCACGCCGCGTGAGGCGAGTAGCCGCTGCGTGTGATGGAAAGCGCGCTCTTCCCACGCAGACACCTCGTAGTGCACGAGCGTGTAGTCCATGTCAAAACCAACGGCATGGATCGACCGCATGTTGATCGTCCGATTGCAAAAGATGCGTTGCGCTGGTGCCGGCGAGAACTCAGACCGTGGTGGCGACATGAAAGCCTATTGGTGGGCGGCGCACTGGATGCTAGCCGACAGTCGATGGGATCGACGGTGATTCGCGCAGCACAGTTCGTTCGCTGGCACAAAAGAACGGCTGCGCAGGGCGCGGCACAACGCAGGGCCGCGTCATTGCCACGGCGGCGGGCCAGTCCGTGACGAACGCACCACTTGCGATCGCACGGAGTGCGTGCTTTACCGGCGGCTGGTTTTGCCGCGCGGTTGGTCAGCACCGATCACGGCGCTTTCTTTTTTGCCACGACGTTGATGTCGTGGGTCTCGCTGTGCTCAGGGCTCGTATCGATCAGGATGATCTTTTTGCCGACGACGGCTTTATTCAGTGGCACCTTTATCATCATCGTCTTGGTGTCGACGTCGAGGGCATTGATGCCGTCGAGGCCTTGTACCATGACCGACTTGGCGCCGGATCCGAGCCTGATTTCCACGAACAGTTCGCCCTCGGTCGCTACGTTCGGGCCGTCAAAGTCTGCGCTCACATATTCAGGCACGACGGTCGGGAACCACTTATGCAGCAGGTTGAAGCGGTAGCTGAGGCCGGCCAGCAGCGCGAGCAGCAGCAGGGCCGCGATCACCTTGGGCCATGGGCTTGACTTCGGCGCAAACGGGTCGATCAGCGAGCGGGTTGCTCCCGCAGGCAGCGTCGGCAGTGTCGTCAGCGAGCCGCCGAGCGGCACGTTGATCTTGGTCAGTGTGTTTACCGCCCAGCCGTTGGCATCGAGGATCGGGCCAAGGTTGCGGTGCCGCAGCTTTAGCCACGCGACCAGCATCGACGGGCCGGAAATGGCAAGGATTAGGCCCAAGAAGCCGAGGGGGATCCATGCGCCGAGCCCGAAGAACGCAGCCAGCAGCCCGCTCGTCGCGGTTGCCAAACTGCCCAGCGCCACGCCGATTGCGGCGAGCATCCCGATGTCAAACTTGGGCTTTGGTTTTTGGTCGCCGGTGCCGGACACGGCATCGAGTGTCGCGCTCTGAATCTTGGCGGTGTTGTCCGCCACGGCCGCACGTTTGGCGACGCTTTCTTCGATGAAGCGCACTACCTTCTTGTAGGGCGACCAAAATGATTGGCCGATGCTGATTGGATTGTCGATCACCTTGGTGATGGTGGCGTTCCAGTCGCGGCCCTTGCGGTCGTAGAAGATGCCGTTGCGGCCGACAAACAGGTTGTCG
This sequence comes from Planctomycetota bacterium, assembly GCA_014192625.1. Lineage (GTDB taxonomy): Bacteria > Planctomycetota > UBA1135 > UBA1135 > UBA2386 > BJHM01. The sequence continues at coordinate 59,220 of BJHM01000012.1, read as the reverse complement.
CTGTCACCGGCGGTGAACGCGCATGCCACCGTCATGCGCTCGTTGTTTGGCCGAGTGCAGTCGACGTATGCGAGGTAGGTTTTGGCCATCGCCGCGAGCGTGCCGTGCTTGGCAGCGTCCGATACCTTGAAGCATAGGTCGCAGCTTCGACCATCGAGGAACAGCGTCCCAGCTTGGAAGATCGCAAAGCGGCGCGCGTAGAAGTCGGTGAAGCTGACGTAGTTGTTGAGTAGGCGGGAAAAGTCGCGGCACAGCAGCGCGAGCTTTTCACACTGATTGATGGCATCGATCTCGGGCGCGACCGCCGCGTCCTCGGCGAGGGCTTTGGTCAATACTGCCTTTGCCGTGCTGGCTAAAATTGTATGGATACGCTCGATGGCAAGCCCTTCGACCAACGCGCCCTTTTTGTTTGCCAGCCAGTTGCGATAGGGATCGAGAGAGCTGTTCAGGTGGAGCCACTCAGATTCCTTCAACGAGTTTTTGCCAGCGCAGCAATTGGCACGGAAGTCGGCGATCTTTTCCGCCCATGCCGGGTTGATGCCGGTGTCGAGTGGCAGCGATTTTTCGGCGGCAATCATCGCCAGCGGGAAGTGCGCCACTTCTTGTGCGGTGATGCTGAAGTCCCGTGCCGCGATGTCCAGATATGCAGTCTCCTCGCGGTTGAGGGCGGCCAATGCGCGCACATCGAACGCGGCCAATCGACAACGCGCAAAGTAGTCGTCGATCTTTTTGCGCACTGCTTCGAGTGCCGCAAACATGTTCTTGGTGTTGCTGCCGAACGCCAGCACTTTGCCGCCGTCGGTGCCGGCCGATTCACTCTGTTGAGTCCAAGCGGTAAACGCGGCGCATTCGGCAAAGAACGTGTCCAGCAGCTGCTGATTGATGCCAGCCTTGCCGGATCGGTCGACGAGCGAGCCGATGCAGGTGATCACATCGTCGATAACTGCCCGCAACTTTGCGTCTTCGATGGACTGCGGCGGCACGATGCCGTCGCCGTTGAGTCTTGCCATTGCGAAGAAGTCGGCGGACTTCGAGGCTTCGCCGAGCGTCAGCGTCGTGGCCGGTTTGCCGAGCTCCCCCAGCACGTGCTGTGCCGACGAGAGTAACAGGCGTCCTTCTTTAGTGTCGGTCCGAAGGTCTTCGAGTTGAAATTCTGGCGTACCTTTGAGCAGGCAGTCGCCACTCTTTAGCACGCTGCGCAACCACGCAACAGTGTCGAGGATCTCGCGTGGCCGAACGTGCCCGTCCTTGTCAGTGTCGAGCAGTTCTAGGGTGCGCGAGTCGAAGTCCAGTCCGGAGGTTGGGCAGCTGAGCGCGACCCACAGTTTTTGGTCGAGCTGATCGAGTGCGAAGATGTCCGCACCTTTGTCGAGGCGAACTTGGTCGACGCCACCGACGCGAAAGAAACGCCAGGGGTATGGTGAAGCCGAGAGGCTGTCTGTTGGAGATGGCAACATTGGTAAATTATGTAGTTAGAATGAGCATTCGTCACTGATTGGCTTTTTGCAACGGTGGCGAGATCTAACTTCGCAGCAACAGGTCCGCTGTGCGCCAAGTCCGGGTGGCGGAGCCACGTGTGCTGGGTATCAGTCGGTGTTTTGGCGCGGCTCGATACTTCACACCACTGACACTACTGACACTAGCGATGCGAGCGATTCGGACAGGGAAGCACAGCAGGTCTGCTATCACGTGTTCGAAGTCCGCGTCGTCGTAGAGCACGCATTCTTCGTTCGGCACAAAAAAGTCTCGCACTTCCAGGTTGTAGCGCTCCATCACGAGCACCGCACCGCACGCCCGCCACTTCGAAAGCGCGCCGATTTAGTTCGCCGTCGATCGACCGATTGAAGCCGATTTTGTGCGGTTGAGGAATCTTGCATAACCGTCGCCGTAAAGTCCGTGGCGCACTTCGACGCGGATGCCGCGCGTCCCGAGATTGCCAAGTCGCGCAAGCCATCCAGCGTGGTCGCGTTGCACCGCGGGATTGAGAATGCCGGCGAACCCAACATCGAGATCGCGCGCGACGCCGGGAATCCGTCGATGCAGGCGTCGATTATGGGTGTATTGGCAAAACCAGCGGACGTCATTATGGCCGAGTCGCGCAAAGATCTGCACACCGTGACGATCGCAAAGGAGCACGTCGAAGCATGGCTGCAGTGCGGTGAGATTTGGCAGCGTCAGTTGGTAGTCGGAGATGACGCCGACTACTGGCACCGCGCACAGGTGCATGCCGCCTGGCAGTGGTTCCTGTTCTGGGTGAAAGAACAGAACGAGGTCTGGCGTGAAGCCTCGCGGCAGCGCTGCGGCGAGTTGTTGCCAAGTGCCGCGTGACGAATCGAACGTCACAGTAAACGGCTGCGGCACAAGCTCGACCGGCATCCGGTCAGGCATGCCGAACGTGACGAGGTCGATGCCACGCAGGTTGGCGAGGTCATCGAGGCACTCGATCGGCAGGTCGCAGAGGACGCGAACCATCTGCTGCCTAAGCCTTGGAGAAACCTTTTATGTCGCGCAGGTTGTCCGTTGCATCCTGATAATCAGGCTCCAGTACCAGTGCGCGTTCAAAGTTGGCGCGCGCGCCAGTGGTATCCCCCGATTCAAATAGGGCTACGCCGAGGTCGTTGTAGGCCCCGGCATTGTTGCTGCCTGCAGCGATCGCTGCGCGGAACGCCTTGACGGCATCTGCGTGGCGGCCACATTCGTGCAGCAATTGCCCGCATTGATTGTGTAGCCCAGGGTCGTTGATGCCCGCTGCCGCGAGCGCCTCGAGTTTTTTCAGGATGCTTTCATGGTCCGCATTCTGGTGATCGGGCCAGGTGCCAGAGCCAGCTGGCGTGCTGGTCCCCTGCAGGCACCGGGCAGCGGCGTAGCAGCGCGATGCGCGCGCAATCTCACTGTGCGAAAGCAGTGAGTCCACGGCTGCGAGCAAAGTCTGCATGAGTTTTTGTTCGAGCTGCTCGGTATCGCCAACGTGGATGGCCGCAGCAATTGTGGCGGGGGTTGCCGGTGTCGTCCTTGCCGGCGCGGCAGGATCCCCGGCCTCGCTGTCGTGCGGGCTTTCCGTGGCAATGGCTTGCTCTCGCACGATCGCGCGCGGGCAGTTGCGACCCTCCAGTGCGATCGCCAACAATGCCTGTTCGAGATTTATGCCGTGGGCTTGTTGCGTGAAGTTTTGTGCCACCGCAATCCCGGCCTCGCGCAGAGCGGTTCGCACTTCGTCGATGCGGCCTGCAACGACCAGAGCTTCTGCCATCGCCGCGTGGTCTTGCGGCGGTACAAACATCGCAAACTGCCCTTCGCCGAATGCGCGGAAACAAGGCGCGTCGGTGAGGACGCACGGCACGCCACAGGCCATCGCCTCGGCCGCCGGCAGAAACGGTCCTTCTTCGATGCCAGACGAGGTGCCAAGAAATATGTCGAGCGAGCGATAGATGTCGCCCATCGCTTGTGGTGCTACTCGCTCGTGCCACTCCACCGGGAACGGCAGTAGCAGTTCTTGGCGTTCTGGTTGCGTATTGGTGACGCGCACCAGTTGAATCTCAAGGCCAGCTCTACCGACGAGCTTGCAGGCTTCGATGCCGGTACGGATGTCCTTCCAGGTCATTTGCCAAGGACCAAAAAGCCCCACGCGCAGCGGGTCTTTGATGGGGCGGCTTGGCGCAGGGAAGTGCACCGAGTGGTTGACCACGAAGGGAACCGTGCGCGCCTCGATGCCAAAGTGCTGGCGCAGTTGCTGCGCTAGGTTTTTCGAGGTCGCGATGTGGCGCACGCGCGGCAGTCGGTAGGCAGCCTCGATGCGGTCGCACAGTTGCGCGTTCCCGGGGAAGTCGCCTTCGTAGCCTTGGCAGAAGTGCACGGGCATGCCGCGACCAGCACCAGCATTGGCGATAAACGGAATCAAAAGCCAGTGCGTGCCGATCAGCACATCGCCAGCCGGCAGATTTGCAGGGCGGAAGTTGGTGACTTGTCGGAACTGGCAGTGCAACTGCAGCCAGGTTGGTGCTGCACTGCGACTCAGCACCGTGACCTGATGGCCGCGGCTGGCGAGCCAGTTGGCGTCTTCGAGTGCAACCTTGGCGCCGTCCCAGATTTGGTCGACTGGTTCGATCAACCACGTGAGCCGCATAAATTGCTACCTCCTGCCCCAATCTCATCGGCGGATCCGCGCCACGGGTTGAGTGGGAACTCCCGAATCCACTGGCAAGTTTGGCGGGCAGCACCAAGGGGCCTCGCAAGGCGCGGCCTGTGACGCACTTGCTGGATTCCAACGCATCGTGCGCCATGATTTGCCGTCAAGTGAATCCGCTGATCCGCCTCATTCCGCCGTCCCTAGTGCGATTGTTCGCGCGCCCCTACGTCGCTGGTGACTCGCTCGCCAGCGCGGTGGGCACCGTTGCGCAACTCTGGCGCGAACGCTCCTTGATGGCGACGCTCGATCTGCTGGCTGAGGACATCCATCAGGAGTCGCAAGCACAACAAAACCTCGCCGCGTACTTGGCGATGGTGGACGCGGTCGCCGCGATGCAGGAAGTGCCTGCGGCCGCGCGGCCGACACTTTCGCTCAAGCCTTCGTCCTACACGACCAGGCCTTTGCAAGCTGGCGGCGATGCAGCTGGCTCCTTTGCGGCGATGCAACAGATCGTTGAATACGCAGCAAAGCAGCAGGTTGCCGTCTCGATTGATATGGAGGGCAGGCACTGGACCGACTTCACGCTCGATGCGCTAAAGCAGTTTCATGCGCAAGGTCATCGCCATGTCGGCGCGGTGCTCCAGACGCGGCTAAATCGCACCTCGCAGGATCTTGATGCGCTGCCAAAGGGGATGCGTTGCCGCTTGGTGATTGGCATCTACAAGGAGCCGGAATCGGTCGCGCTGTTGGGCAAGCCTCAGATGAAAGAGCGCCTGCTCGAATACGCCGAGCGACTGCTGCGGCGTGGGCACTACGTTGAGTTTGCCTCGCATGACGAAGCCTACGTTCGCCGGTTCGTCGAGCAGGTGGCGCCGCGTGCCGGTGTTGGGCCAGATCAATACGAAGTGCAAATGCTGTATGGCGTGCCGCGTGACAAGCTGCTGGGCGAGCTGCACAAGCGTGGCATTCGCGCCCGTCTGTATGTGCCGTTTGCACTCAGCTGGGGGATGGCGATTCAGTATCTGCGCCGCCGTCTCGACGAGTATCCAGCGATGATGCTGCTGGTGACGAAGAACCTGATTCTGCGACGTTGAACGGGGCGAGCAATGGCCGCTTGCGGGTGCCTGCCGCAGAGTTTTTTGCCGCCACGCTAGGTCTGCAGGGGTTGACTTGCTATGGTGCTCCGCCTCATGGATCCACTTGGCACCATCGTTGAACGGCTTTGCGCTTGGAAAGACGTTGCTCGCGAGAAGCGCGACAATAAAGACTGTTTCTTAGTCCGCGGTCAGGTCTTTGCCTACCTCGGCAAGAAAGGCGTGGTCGTCAAACTGGCGCCACCTCAGGTAACTGAGGCCCTCAAAATCATCGGCGCAAAGCGCATGCCCGATGCTGGCGACCCACATGCTCGTGAGTTCGTCGAGATCCCAGTCACCACGCCACGCGAAGTAGAACGCGCGATGATGTGGCTGCGGCGTGCGTGCCGTCTTGGTCGCACCGCTGCCGGCCCAGTCTGAGCTCTGTCCCAGCTGGTTAGCCCAGCTGGTTAGCCCAGCTGGTTAGCCCAGCTGGTTAGCCCAGCTGGTTAGCCCAGCTGGTTAGCCCAGATTTGGGGCGTCGGGCGCATGGCCGGTCGAGTTTGCCGCTTGCGCAAAGATCAGGCCTATAGCTATCTGTGATAGCCGGTAGGCAGATTGGCAAAAGCGTGCCTGCCGCGGCGGCGCGGTATCCAAGGTGCCCTTCGTGCGCCACTGTGTGCGCGGCGAGAGGTTTGGTCGGCCTCGCTGGGGGCTCTGCGCAAACCACCGGAGTCTGCGCGTGCGCTGATTTTTCGGCCGTGTGGGATCTTCGTGTAGCGCGGTTCAGGGGTGCCTTTCCCAAGGCACGTCCTTGATGCCAGCGCGCAGATTGGCGCGGCGGGCCCAGCTGAAGAACAGGTCCGAAATGCGATTTAGATAGATGCCGATCTCGTGTGGCACATTGGCGTCGGGGAGGTGGGCAAGAGTCCAAAATCGGCGCTCGGCGCGGCGTGAGACCGCGCGCAGCACGTGCAGCAGAGCCGACTGGCGGTTGCCGCCGGGCAGCACGAATGTTCGCAGTGCTGGCAACTCATTTTCCGAGTCGTCGATCCAGCGCTCCATTCGTTGGATCGCGGGCACCACACGTTTTAGCGAGGCCTTGCCACCCTCGGTCGCGAGGTCCGCACCGATCTCAAATAACGTGTCTTGGGCATCTTTCAGCGCTGCGTCGAGGGCAATGTCGAGCGGCTCGGCACGCAGCAGCCCGATGTGGCAGTTTAGCTCGTCCACCGTGCCATAGGCTTCGATTCGGACGTGCTCTTTCAATACGCGTTGATTGCCAAACAGGCCCGTTTCGCCTGCGTCGCCGGTCCCGGTGTAGAGGGGCATATGTGTTGCGCTCGAGAAGAAATCGAAGGTGTGTTGGCGGCAAGTTGCGCGCCGTGCGGGCGTATTTCGCCGAAACTGAACTGTGTGGATGCTGTGCAGTGCTAAACTGCTGCGCGGTGCGCGGCAACTGGCGGAAGCTTGGCCGAGTTATAGAACTGGCTCAAGCTTGCGATCGGCGAAAGGTCCGCGGCCAAGCAAGTGCGGATCTTTGTGGCTTTCGGAGGTTGCCCATGTCTAGCCGGATTTTGCGCACGTCATTGTTGCTCGTGGTTCCTTGTCTCCTCGCCTGCCTCACGGCGCAAACACCGCTCAGTCTCGATGTCGTTGGCGGCACGATGGCTGGCAGGCTGAGTCTCGACTTAGCTCCGGGTCTTTACCCGTTTGAGACCTGCTTCATTCTGACGGGAATCACCGCTGGGCCAACGCCGCTCGCGCTGTTGGATCCCTCAGACCCGCGCTCGGTGTCGGTCGGCACCTCGACGTTGAGTAACTCCTTCTTCGGTTTCCTTGGCATCGACGGCCATTTTCGCGTTGGGCCATTTGCTATCCCCTCGCTGCCAGCACTCGTGGATGCCGGGTTCTTCTTTCAAGGCATCACGTTCCCGGGGACTCAGACGTTCGTCGATCGCATTTCAAATCCTGCGGCGATTCGAATGGGCACGCTGGGCACATTTCGCGATCGCGGCGTTTACCTGACGTTCGATCGGGCGTTCGCCACGGTGTTGTCGCGCGCGGACCGGCGCTGGCTGGTGACGGGCGGTGGGCGCGGCGCGCTGCTGGCGCAGGTCGCAACCAGTGCCACGGAAATCTATGATGACGTGACGGATGCCTTCTTGCCCGGTCCGCCAATGGTCGCGCCGCGTTCGATCCACACGATGACTGAGTTGCGGGACGGCCGCACCTTGTTCGTCGGTGGCGTTGATAATTTGAATGACCCGCAGGCCAGTTGTGAGATTTATAACCCGGCGACCGACACGTTCACGGCGATAGCGCCGATGATTTCGCCACGCGCGGGCCACACTGCCACGCTGCTGCCGGACGGTCGGGTGTTCGTTGCGGGTGGCCTTGCAAACATCACGGTGTTGCCGAGCGCGGTCTATGCCATCTTTGATACGACCAGCACCACCGAGATTTACAACCCAGCGAACAATACCTGGACCGCCGGTCCAAACATGCGCACGCCGCGCGCTGGTCAGGCAGCGATTTTGCGACCCGATGGCCGCGTGCTGCTGGCCGGTGGCGTGAGTTTTGATGACTTCATCATCCTGCGGTTGCCAGCGGTGCGAAACACCACCGAGATCTATAACCCCGCGACCAATACGACCAGCGTCGGGCCATCGATGGTTACCGCGCATTCCCTCGTCGATCCGGTGCCGCTTGGCAGCGATCGCTATTTGATCCCTGGTGGCATCAGTGCGCTTTCGCTGGCGAGTCCAGGCACGTCGTCTACGGCATGCGAGGTCTACAACGCATTGGCCAACACCTTTACTGCGGTGGGGTCAATGGCCACGGCGCGGGTCAATCAGCGGTCCTTCCCGCTCGACAGCAGCCGCTTCATCTGTGTGGGCGGTGGCAACGGCACGCTGCTCGCGCCGATCGCGCTGGCGACCAGCGAGATCTTCGATGCCGTGACCAGCACCTGGAGTCCGGGGCCTGCGCTGACGGTCCCGCGCGCTGCTCCGGCGATGTTCCGCTCGTCGCGCGGCCAGGTCCATTTCATCGGCGGCGGCACTGCCAACGGCGCAATCGCAACATCCAGTGAGTTCCACTTCAGCTTTTGATCCGCAAACGCCACTACTTTGGCGGGCAATGAATGGTTACCCCCAATATCGCAGGGACTACTGCGGCTAAGTGCCTGCGGTGCTCCTGCAGCCAAAGTGCGGGGTAGACTCCTTTCCCGTTCAACGCAAACTGACTCAGCCATGCGCACACTCCTGATCCCAGCACTCTTGCTGACCTCGCTGGTTACGGCCCAGACGCAAACCTTCACGCTGCCGAGCGGCGTCCTCACGACGGCGAACACCAATGTGCCGCTGTCATCTGGCATTGGTCGCTACCAGCAATGGTTTGCCGCCAACCAGATCACCGCCGCGCTCGGCCGGCCGATGCGTTTTGAAAGCATGCAGTTTTTGGCTGGGACAGTTGCCACCCTCGCCACCTCGATTGATTGCGAGGTCGCGATTGGCCTTGGTAATGGTTCGGGCATGACAGGCGCATTCGACAGCAACTTTGCTGCGCCCAAGTTCATCGTGTTCCCGCGCGGGATCCTCGCGCTTGCTGCGGGTGCGGCGGGCAATCCGGTTTTTACCGTCAACATCCCGGCGCCGTATTTCACTTGGGACGGAGTTAGTCCGCTCGTGATCGAACTGCGGATCTTCGGCAATGGCCGAGGCAACACAAATTTCGCCTATGACTTTCGCGCCACGCAGCAAGGCATCGGCAAGCTGAGCCGCGTCTATCAGGGTGGCAACGCCAACGCGACCGCGGGCGTGCCGCAGGACGGGCAAGGTTTGTACACGACCTTCCGTGCGCGGCCCGGCACGACGATCTCCTATGGCAATGGTTGCCCCGGGCCAAACTTTGTGACGCCGATCGCTACCGTGTCGCAGGTTCCGGAGCCAAGCAGGCCATGGACGCATCAGGTCGGCAATGCGTCGCCGCAACGACTCGCGATGCTGGTAATGGGCGATAGCAGGACGCAATGGAATGGCGTGCCGTTGCCACTCGACCTGTCGTCGCTGATTGGTGCGGGCGGTTGTTATCTGCTGGCGAGTCCACTCACCAACGTGTTCACGTCGACGATCGGAGGCCCTGGTGCGGGGATCGCATCGGTGACGATCCAGATGCCGCCATTCACGAGCTATGTCGGCCTGTCATTCTATACGCAGTGGTTCATCGCCGATCCTTCGGCAGTCAACTTCGTGATGTCGTCGAGCAACGCCATCTGGTCGATCGTGAAGGCATTTGGCACCTGAGCGATCAGGCGCGCGTTCATGCCGCGCGAAGGATCACTTCGCGGCTGGCGGGACGAGCAGTTCGACCGGGTGACAAACGGGCGTGTGATCGCCGATCCCGCGCAGGCTTGCACCGATCTGAATCATGCAGCCGGGATTGCCGGTGACGACGAGTTGTGCGCCTGCCTTGGTGAGCGTCTCGGCTTTGCGCTTGCCGATTTCAGCGGCGAGTTCTGGTTGCAGCAGGTTGTAGATGCCAGCGGAGCCGCAGCAGTCCTCGGGGCGCGCATGGGCCACAAGCTTTAGGCCATCTACTTGTTGCAGCAACTTGCGCGGCGCTTCGCGTACGCCTTGCGCGTGGCACAGGTGGCAGGGATCGTCATAGGCGACGGTGACGTTGCGTGCGGCTGGCAGTTGGGTGAGGCCAACGCTGTCGAGAAACTCGCAGATGTCGCGGCACTTCTTTGCAAAGTTCGCCGCCGCGGGAGCGTCGAGCAGGTGGCCATATTCTTTTAGTGCGGCACCGCAGCCAGCAGAGTTGTTGAGGATGACGTCGCAGTCGGCAAACGCGGCGATGTTGGCCTTGGCAAGCGTGCGCGCGTCGTCAGGCAGGCCCATGTGCACCAGTAGTGCGCCGCAGCAACGCTGGGCTTTTGGGATCACGACTTCGAAGCCGTTCGCGAGCAGTACTGCGAGCGTGGCGCGGTTGACGTGGCCAAACATCGGCTCCATCACGCAGCCGGTAAACAGTCCGACGCGGCCGCGCACCGGCCCTTTGGGTTGATGCAGGCCGGTTTTGAGTGGTGCTCGCTGCGTGCCGCCCGGAACTGGCGGCGCGATTGCATCGAGGCTTCTCGGTATGAGCCGCAGGATGCGTGCGAGCTTGCGCAGGCCAACAACTTCGATGGCGCGCAGGGCACTAAACGCAAGTCGCAAGCGGCGCTGGTGAATCAGCAGATGGCGCACCATGAAGCGCGCGATGCGTGGCCTCAAACCGCGAGATGGGGCCTTTTGTTCCAGGTCGCCGCGCACGCTTTCGAGGAGGTTGCCGTATTGCACGCCGGACGGACACGCGGTTTCACAGGCGCGACAATCAAGACAACGGTCAAGGTGGGTGCGTACTACATCGAGGTTCTCGATGCGGCCCTCACCGAGTGCCCGCATCAAGTAGATGCGGCCGCGCGGCGAGTCGGTCTCCATACCGAGCACGCGGTAGGTTGGGCACACTGGCAGGCAGAGGCCGCAGTGCACGCAGCCAAGGGTCTGTTGGTAGAGATCCTTCTGCGTCGTGCTCAAACGAATACTCCTTGCGGGTCGAGTGCCTGCTTTAGCCCCTGATCCAGGCGCACCGCACCTGCATCGAGCGGCGTGCCTTGGCCACGGCGAACGGCAGTGCCGCCGATGATCGCAGCTACGACAAAAAGTTCGGGCATCGCCCTGAGCAGCGCATCGGTTGCTTTGGCGGGCAGGTCGATTTCGCAGCGGCCGTTGCCGTGGATGCGCGCAAAAGCGCCGACCGGCAGTGCGCGCAGCAAGTGGCGAACTTGGGTCGGCGGCACGAGGCCTGCGAGCCGTTCGTTGCCGCTGTGTTCGTCGAACGGGGTCGCTGCCGCCAACTTCGCTTCGCGCACGCCGTTGCTGCGCAGTGCCGTAGCGACCCAGTTTGCGCGCCCCGCAAAACGTCCGGTGATCCGGCAGCCGGACGGATCGAACAGCAGCGACAGTCGCACTGGTGCTGGGGCTAGCGAGCGCAAGGCAATGAAGCGCCGCGAGGCTGCCTCCTGCTCCATCACATCAGTGCAAAAATCGATCGCGGCTGGCGGTCGTGGCCGCAGCTTTAGGTGTAGCAGCGTCGCTGCGAACAGCAGTCCGCGTGAACCGATTAGCAGCTTGTGCACGTCAAAGCCTGCGACGCTTTTCACGACGCGCGAACCCGCCTTGAATGCTTTGCCTTCACCGAGCACGGCTTCGGCACCGAGTAGCGCCGAGCGCGCACTTGCAGCACCGGTCGTAGCGGCGGTCACGGGATCTGCCGCCAGAAAGCCGCCGATGGTGCCGTCCGCATCGATGCCCAGTTCGAGGCCCTTCGCGGCAAGCTCTTCGTGCAGCACAGCGCATGGCACACCGGGTTCCACGGAGCACGTCAGGTCGTCCGGCTCGAGGCGCTGAATGCGATTCATCCCAGCGAGTGCGATTACCACCGAGTCGAAAGGTCGCGCAGTTTGTGCGTGGTGCCGCGAGCCGCCGCCGCAGAGCCGCACGCGGTGGTCGCCGCGCGAGCGGAGGGCATCGATGAGTTCGGCAGTGGAATTGATGGTGAAGTTGTTCATGACTGCCCCTCGCCGTCGAGCACGCGAGCGATCATCGCTGGCCACTTTGCAACCTCGGCGCAACCGTGACGGCTTGGCAATACCTTGTCGGGATTGCACAGGTTGTCTTTGTTGAAGACCGAACGCACGCGCGCCATTACTTCGAGATCCGCCTCGGTGTACATCATTGGCATGTGTTCGAGCTTCTCGGTGCCGATGCCGTGCTCGCCGCTGATGCTGCCGCCAAGGTCGATGCAGAGCTGTAAAATCTCACGGCCTGCTGCGAGCACGCGGGCGACTTCCTCCACATTGCGGCCGTCGTAGCTGATGTTGGGGTGCAGATTGCCGTCGCCGGCGTGAAACACATTGGTCAGCACGACGGCGTATTTTTTGCCAATGGCATAGATGCCGTTCAGTGCCTCGACCAGCTTCGTGCGTGGCACGACACCATCGAGCACGTAGAGATCGGTGTTGAGGCGGCCCATCGCGCCGAACGCACCCTTGCGGCCGCGCCACAGCTTTTTGCGCTCGGTGGGTGAGGTCGCAGCTTCGATGCGCAGCGCCCCGTTCTGCGCGAAGAAGTTGCGCACCTCAGCGGTCTCCTCTTCGAGCACTGCGACCGGGCCATCGAGTTCGACCAGCAGCACGGCGGCCGCGTCTTCAGGATAGCCAGCGCGATAGATCGAGGCCTCGACCGCGCGGATCGTTGCTTGGTCGAGGATCTCGATGGCTGCGGGGACCATGCCTGCGCCGACGATCTGGGACACCGCTCGACACGCCGAGGGCATGTCACCAAACGAAGCGAGCAGCGTGTGAACTGCCTCGGCATCGCGGCACAAGCGCACCGTGATCTCGGTGGCAATGCCAAACGTGCCCTCGCTGCCACAGAAAATCGCGGGCAGGTCAAATCCGTGTGGCGCGCGCGGTCCGGCTTCGCTGCCGAGCTTTGCGATGCTGCCATCGGGCAACACAACCACGGCCGACAGCACGTGATCGTTGGTCATGCCGTATTTGAAGCAGTGCGGGCCGCCGCTGTTCTCCGCCAGGTTGCCGCCAATCGTGCAGACGGACTGGCTTGACGGATCCGGCGCGTAATGCAGACCAAGGTGCGCGACCGCGGTCGTGAGGTCGAGGTTGACCACGCCTGGCTGCACAACCGCGTAGAGATCATCGGCGGCGACCTGCAGCACGCGGTTCATGCGCGCCAGTTCGATCACGACGGACGGTGCCATTGGTGTGGGGCCGCCGGACAAGCATGTTCCTGCACCGCGCGGCACGAATGGCACCTTGCCAGCGTGCAAGATTCGCACGAGTGCTGCGACTTCTTCGGTGGTCTCCGGCGCAACGACTGCGAGCGGCAGTTGTTTGTGCACCGTAAAGCCATCGCACTCCCAAGCCAGCAGGGCATCACGCGCCACGATCGCGCGGTGTTTACCGACGATTGCAATCAGGCTTTTTAGAACGGCATCCACGTTGTTGTGCAAGTCTTCAGCTCAGCGTGCGGCAGGCAGCGAGTCGGTTTTGAGGTCATTCCTAAACGGCGGCTCACCGCGCAACTGGTAGGCCTCTAGTTCGACTGCGGCAAACACCCGCAGCAGATTTTCGCCGAGCACTTTGCGCACAGTCTCTTCACTCTGGCCGTTTGCGAGCAGCTCGTAGGTGATGCGCGGCAGGTAGGTGACATCGTCGAGGCCTTCTGGCACGCAACTTACGCCATCGAAGTCGCTGCCGAGGCCGACGTGATCGGGACCGGCGATCGACAGCGCGTGCAGCACATGTTTCATCAAGACCTTTAACGTGGGCCGCGTCGGCACGGAAAATCGTTCGTCCAGCTTTGCCAGCGCGTCTTTTAACTCTTGGCTGCCCTCAGCCAACTTCTCCCGCGCGGCCTTCTCCTTTATTTTCTTCGTGGCCTCGCTCGCGGCGCTGGCCTTCATGTAGTCCTCGTCGATGAAACCGCAGTTGTAATTGATCATCACGACACCACCGTTTTCTTTGAGCGCGACCAGCATCAAGTCGGTGATGTTGCGCTTGTGGCCGCAGAGTGCGCGCATGGAACTGTGTGAGCAGATCGCCGGCGCGCGCGTCACGCGCAAGGCGTGAAAGAAAGTCGCGTCGCTGATGTGGCTGATGTCGACCATCACGCCGAGCCGGTTCATCTCCTGCACAACCTTCACGCCGAGCGTGTTGAGTCCGCCCCAGCGCGGCAGTGCCTCGGCGCAGCTGTCGGCAAACTCATTGTGGTTGGTGTGCGTCAGCGTCATGTAGCGCACGCCGAGTTTGGCGAAGAGGCGCAAGAGCGCAAGGTCGCCTTCGATCGCGTGACCGCCCTCGATGCCCATCAATGCGGCGTGCTTTCCCGCTGCGACGGTGGCGCGCAGTTCTTCGACCGATCGGCACAGTTGCATTCGATCTGGATAGCGATCGGCCATGCAAACTAGCCCGTCGATCATTGCGAGGGCGCGGCGCGCGCTACCGTTGCTGGTGCCAGCAGCCAGTGGCCGAGGCCAGTCTCCGCCGGGCTTGGCCGCCGGCGCAAACAGCGCGCTCTCATCGCCATAAAATCGAGCGCTGACGTAGATCGAATAAAAGGCCGCGTCGAGGCCGCCCGCTTGCATGCGTGGCAGATCCATGTGGCCCGTGCTCGAGAGCGGCCCCAGGTCGAAGTTCTCGTCGAGGATTCGGCTTGTGGTATCGGTATGCGTGTCGACCACGGTGCACGCGTGGTGGAGTTGCCATGCCTTCGCCCACAAAGCCTGCTCATATCCAGCGGGCGGCTTTGGGCACGGCGGCACTTTTTGTTGCGCGGTGGCGAGGGCGAGCAAAGGCAGGATCGCTGCAAGGCGTGCGAGCATTCCCCCGATCGTCGGCTACCTCGGCCGTGATGCAAGCGCGGCAGAAGGGTTCGTGAAGCGTCAGAACAAGCCTTGAGGCGCAACCAAAGAACCAGTATTCGGGTTGCTTCGAATGCGACTGTTCGCCATTAGTGATCTGCACCTGAGCCTCGGCGTTGATAAGCCGATGGATATCTTTGGCCCGCAATGGGTCGGTCACGAAGCCAAGATGCGGCTTGCGTGGGACGCGATGGTTAGGCCCGATGACTGGGTGTTGGTCGGCGGCGACACTTCGTGGGGGCTCACCCTTGCCGAGGCCAAGCCAGATCTCGATTGGCTTGGCGAGCGAACCGGCAGGAAGGTGCTGATCCGCGGCAATCATTGCACGTGGTGGCCGCGCGGTTCGAGCGTGCGCGACAAGCTGCAGAAGATCGTCCACCCGTCGATCCACATGCTGCAGGCCAACGCCTTTCGACTGGACGATGGCACGGTGGTGGTTGGCTCGCGGCTGTGGGATCCGCCGGACGCGCCTTGGGCGGCACCGGAGGCCGCCAAGGTGTTTGCGCGCGAGTTGCTCTTCTTACAGCAATCGATTGAAGCTGGCCGTGCGCTTGGCGGCTGCGTAAAAGGCTCCCGCACGATTGCACTGATTCATTATCCGCCGCGTTACAGCGATGGCCGTGAGACGGCCGCGGTGCCGCTGCTCAAAGCCGCTTCTGTGACGGGCTGTGTTTATGGCCACCTGCATGGCAGTAGCCTCAAATACGGTTTCGTCGGCGATGCCGATGGCATCCGTTACTTTCTCGCGTCGGTTGACTTTATTGACTTTCAGCCGATCCCGATAACACTGCCATGAAGAAGCTGGAAGACCTGTCAGTGCCGCGCCTGCTTTTGTATGGCGCGCTGCTGGCGGTGGCATTCCTGCTGACCGTAGCGACGTTTTTGCGGCTAATCGGCTGGCGATATTGGGGTGCGGGTTAGATCCCTGTCACGCGCTAACGGTGCCGCTGCGCGCAGGCCCCGATCAAGCGGCTCGCGCGCGCTGTTTGGTCACTTAGTGCGCTTGATGATGTGCCAGCCAAATGGACTGGTCTTTGGGTCATACACCGCAAGCCCGATTTCGCCGACCTTTAGGCGCCAGCCGACATCGCCGAAGGCCGATACCATGCCCTTACGCGATGTTACTGTCATCGGGTAGATGCCAGGGCTGCTGTCATCGGTGTTCAACTTCACCAATGCGTCAAAATCGCTGCCGCCATAGGCCTGGAGATACAGCGCGTGAGCCAGCGTTTCGGCATCCTCTTTGGAACGGGTCGCCTTTGCTACGCCTGAGCCCATGAAGGCGACCAGGCAGTGTTGCACCTCGATCGCAGCGTCTGGCTGTTCGGGCTTGGCCATCAATATCAGGGTCGCATTGAGCACTGCAGGATTCGGGCCGGCGCCGGACTTTGGCAAGGCACCCTTCGACGCAATCGTGCCGGGAGTGCCATCGCTGTTGCGGCTGACCGCTACGAGGCCATCGTCCGACATCGCGGGATTTACGGGGGCGACGGGTATTTCTTCAGGTTCCACCACTGGTGTTTTGGCCGCCTGGGCGGCTGCATTTTTTGCTGGGACCTGCGCCTCTGGCTGCGCCGGAGTCACAGATTTTGCCGAGCACGCCGTGAGGACGGCCAGCAGGGTGAAGAATAGGCACGATGAGATCGAACGGGGTATGTGCATGGGCTCAAAGGCTAGCGCCAAGAGTGCCGCAGTGCGCGCCTGACCTTGCGGGTCGTCCTTGCAACTTCGACTTATGTGCTGCATCCAAGCCATGCGGCATCCCGAACCGTTGCATGGGGCGGTTTGCTCCCTACTCTGTTCGGCCCGAGTTTAGGGCCTTCTCCTAGTCATGTCCCAATCGAGCATCGCAATAGCGCAAGCTACCCCATACGGCGCGTGGGCCAGCGTCTTCGTGGTCGGCGTGCTCGCGTTCGCGGTCGTCGGCGGCGCATTGCTCGTTGTGCGCCTCGTGACGCGCGTCTTCGACCGGATCCGCGACAATAAAGAACGCCTCTCAACCTACGAGTGCGGCGAGGAGCCGGTCGGTTCGGCGTGGTTCAGGTTCAACAACCGGTTCACGACGGTGGCGCTCGCGTTCTTGATCTTCGACGTCGAATTGGCGCTGCTGTGGCCGATCCTGCCACGCTGCCTAGAGTGGCTTGCCATGGGGAAGGGCGTGCTCTTGTTTATCGAAGTCGGCGCGTTTGCGGGCACCCTTGCACTGTCGCTCATGTGGGTCGCTGCGATGGGTGGTTTTGCATGGGACCGCACCGTCGAAGATGGGTTTGGCGACGATCAGGGCAAGGAGTCCGGAGATGACTGATGATCCAATGATGAATGCGTTGCCCGGCAGCACAAAGCAGAAGGCCGGCAACCAGCTCGATGAGCAGATCCACCTCACCGCAGTTGACGAGTTTCTCGCGTGGGGCAAGGAGAACTCCTTGTTCTACCTGTTGTTTGCGACCGCGTGCTGCGGCATCGAATTGATGCAGGCCGGTGGCCCGCGCTATGACCTCGACCGCCTCGGCATGATCCCGCGCGCTACACCGCGCCAATCGGACCTGATGATCATCGCTGGCACGATTACGCACAAGATGGCGGAGCGCGTGCGATTGATCTACCAACAGATGACGGAGCCGCGCTGGGTTGTCAGCATGGGTAGCTGTGCCAACAGCGGCGGGCCGTTCAGCAAGTGGAGCTACTCGGTGCTGAACGGCATCGACAAGTACATCCCGGTCGACATCTACATCCCGGGTTGCCCACCGCGGCCCGAGGCGCTGATTGACGGCGTGTATGCCCTGCGTGAGCGCGTTCGCAGATACCGCACGCTTGGGGTCCGCGAGACTGTGCCGCACATCGTCGCCAGCGCCGATGCTGCGTTTGGCTGTCACTTCGGCAAGGGCGGCAGCAAGCAACCCGAGGAGCCGAAGGCGTGAGCGCGCTTTCTTTTGCTGAGCTTTGCGAGCGTGTTCACGCCCGCTGGCCTGCCGTTGAGGCGAAGCGCAGCGACAACGGCCAGCCGTTTTTACTGGTGCCCGCGACCGAGTTGGTGGCACTGGTGCAATGGCTGCGCAGTGACCGCGAGTTGCGTTTCGATGCGCTGAGTGATCTGACTGGCTACGACCTGATGAAGTATCCGGCGACGCCGCCGAGCGACGCGATCGCGGTCGTCTACGTGCTGTTTAGCTACGTCCAAAAGCACAAGCTCATGCTCAGGGTGCTTGCGCCGCGCGCTGCGTGTGTGGTGCCGTCGGTGTCTTTTTTGTGGCCTGCTGCGCTCTACTTTGAACGCGAAGTGTGGGATCTGCTCGGCGTGCACTTCGATGGCCATCCGACGTTGCTGCGCATCATGACACCGCAGGATTGGGTCGGGCATCCGCTGCGCAAGGACTACATCTATCCGTCGGAGTATCACGGCGTGCCGCACTTGCGCGAAGGCCAGCACTTCGAGCACGTGCCACAACGCGAGGGCGATGCCGTGAAGGCCGCGCCAACGGCACCGGCAGCGCCCGCGAAGGGAGCGCCTCCCGCATGACCATCGAGGCCACGACCCCGAGCGGTGAGCGCATGATTCTCAACATGGGGCCGCATCATCCAGCGACCCATGGCGTGTTGCGCATTGTTGTCGAGAGTGACGGCGAAGTGGTCGCCAACTGCACGCCGGATCACGGCTACCTGCATCGCTCGATTGAGAAGATCGGCGAATGTGTCGAGTGGCAGATGTTCGTGCCATACACGGATCGCATCGACTACGTCTGTGCGATGAACGCGAACCTCGCGTATTGCGTCGGTGTCGAGCAGTTGCTCCGCAGCGATCCTGGCACTGCGGTGCAGGTGCCATTTCGCGCCGAGTGCATTCGTGTGCTGGTCGCCGAGCTAAATCGCATTTCGAGCCACATGATCGCCGTGGGCGCAATGGCGATGGATGTCGGCGCGGTGACGCCGTTCCTGCACAGCATCGCGCAGCGCGAGATGGTCAATGACATCTTCGAGAAGCTGTGTGGACAGCGGCTGACCTACAACTACATCACGGTCGGCGGTGTTGCTTACGACCTTACGCCCGGCGCACCGGACGAGATCGCGAGCTTTCTCAACACGTTTGAGAAAGAGATGGTGCGCTTCAACAAGCTGATCACCACCAACACAATCTTCCGCGACCGCTGCGCGAGTGTTGCCGTGGTGACGAGCGACGAAGCGATTGCGTGGGGGCTGGTTGGCCCCAATCTGCGCGGCAGCGGTGTTGACTGGGATCTGCGCCGCGACGAACCCTAC
Organism: Planctomycetota bacterium; assembly: GCA_014192625.1. Classification (GTDB taxonomy): domain Bacteria; phylum Planctomycetota; class UBA1135; order UBA1135; family UBA2386; genus BJHM01. Next base: position 40,278 of record BJHM01000012.1, on the reverse strand, counting down.
GGCATCTATGGGCAGCTCGCGGTGCGCGTGCCCTTCGGCGAGCGCTTTGCCGGCCGCCACGGTGCGGTGGGCGATTGTTACGACCGCTACATCGTGCGCCTGCTCGAAGTGCAGGAATCGGTGCGGCTCTGTCGCGAAGTGCTGAAGCTGCTGCCGCCGCCGGCACCGAAGGCGACCGACCAAACGGGCGGCTTCCAAGCGGACGTGAAGAAGCAGCTCGCTAGGCCGCCGAAGGGCGAGATGTACAGTCGCACCGAGGCACCGCGCGGCGAGATGGGCTACTTCATCGTCAGCGACGGCACGAAGGTCCCGTATCGGGTCCGCTGTCGGACCGGCTCATTTTCGGCGGCGGGGATTTTCCACCACGTGATGAAGGGCATCTTCCTTGCCGACGTGGTAGCGGTGATCGGCAGCTTCGACGTCGTTGTGCCTGAGATCGATCGATGAGTGACCTTGGCTACGCCGTCGATGCGCTCGCCCAGTGGCTTGCCGGCTCCGGTAAGCCCGGCTGGTTTGCCGTATTGCTCGCCGCGATCACCGTCTGGGTGTTGCCGATGTTGTTGGTGATCTTTCCGATCGCATCGCTCGGCCAGATTTTCGAACGCAAGATTGCCGCCGCGATTCAGCGTCGCGTCGGACCCAACTCGGTCGGCCTCGACGGCCCGCTGCGCTTTGCGTTCCGCATGTTGTTGTGCTTCTTGCCACGCACCACCCAGGACAAGGCGTTTGCAACCTTCACCAACCTGCCCGGCATCCGTCAGTTTTTGCGGATCGCTAAGAGCCTTGGCCTTGGGCAACTCGCGGCCGACGGCGTGAAGATGCTCGGCAAGGAGGACCTGATTCCCGCCGGCGCTGACGGCATTGTCTTCCGGCTTGCGCCGTATCTTGCTTTGACCGGCGCGTTCTTGCCGTTCTGCGTTGTGCCGTTTGCGCACCACCTCGTCATGCTTGAAGTGCCGGTCGGCGCGCTCTACGCGATCGCGGCTTCAGGCGTCACGGTGATGGCGCTGAAGATGGCGGGCTGGGGCTCAGGCAGTAAGTGGTCGATGCTCGGTGGAATGCGCGCCGTTGCCCAACTCGTGAGTTATGAGATCCCGGTCGGGCTCGCGGTTGCCGGGGTCGTTTTATGGTGCGGCACGATGGATCTGCATGCGATCGTCGGTCAGCAATACCACTCCGGCGTGTTCTCGCTGCTCGGTTGGAACCTGCTGCAGAGCCCATTCCTTTTACTGCTCGCGTGCGTGCTGTTCTTTGGCGGACTCGCCGAGTGTCAGCGCACGCCGTTTGACATGGCGGAGGCGGAGAGCGAACTTGTCAGCGGCTTCAACATCGAATACTCGGGGCTGCGCTGGGGCATGTTTGCGATGGCGGAGTACACCGAGATGCTGCTCGTCGGTTCGTTGGTCGCAACGCTGTTTCTTGGCGGGTATCAAAGCCCAATCGGTGAACAGTGGCTGGTCTCGTTGCCGGTCGCCATCGAGACCTTGTTGCACATCACGATTTTCATTTTGAAGGTGCTCGCGAGCTTCCTGCTCATGATGTGGATCCGTTGGACGCTGCCGCGCTTTCGCGTCGACCAAGTCATGCGGTTGTGCTGGCTCACGCTGGTGCCGCTATGTCTGTTGTCGCTGCTTGGCATTGCCGTGACGATGCTTGCTGGCGGCGGCGCTGAGATGGGCGAGGCATATGGCCGTCTGCCGGCGCGCCTGCAACCGCAGCTTGGCACCACCGGACATCTGCTTGGTTGGGCCATCCCGCTCGCCATCGGCATCGTAGTCGTGCGCATTGCACGCAAGCGGCATGGCCAAGTGCACCCAGCGTTGCAACGGCTCACGGGAGGCGGCGCATGATTCTCGAATGGGTAAATGATATCTGCGAAGGCGTGCAGGCTTTTGTCACTGGCCTGCGCACGACCGGACATTTTTTGGTCGAGAACCTGCGCAACGAAGGTGGTGCGACTGCGATCACGCGCCAATACCCGCAGCAGCCAGCCGAAGTTGTCGGCGACCGGCAGCGCGGGCACCTGTTCAACAAGGCGGAGATCTGCATCGTCTGCTTTGCCTGCGACAAAGCGTGTCCGGTTGATTGCTTCAAGATGGAGATGGAACGCAACGAGGACAACAAGCCGCACTGCTCGCGCTTTGACATTGATCTCAGCAAGTGCATTTACTGCGGTCTGTGCGTGCGCGCGTGCCCGACGGACTCGTTGTCGATGACGCAGGCATTCGAGCTAGACCCAAAGATCGATGGCGCACGCTTCCTGTTCAATCGCAACTCAGAGCAGCTCGACGTTCACTTCGATGAGGACGACATGCAGCGGCTGCATCGCTTGTCGGCGATGCCGCGCGCTGAGTTGTCAGCCGAGGATCGAGACTGGCTTGCGGCGCGCGTTGACTCGCGCGGCCAGCACTTGATCGGCATGTATGGGCTTGGCTTTTATGCCCCCGAGGAAAAGGCGCGCGTCGACGAAGAGCGCGAGGTGAAGAAGAAGGCAAAGGACGCGGCGGCGGCCAAGGCCAAGGCGGCAGCAGCAGCGGCGGCGGCGGCAGCGGCGGCAGCGGCGGCGGCGGCGGTGACCCCCGCGGTGACCCCCGCGGTGATCGTTGCGCCCAGCCAACCGCTGAAGGATGACGGTGGTGGCGCGTGATCGAACTACTGATGTTCTGGACGTGCTGTCTGTGCGCCATCAGTGGTGCCATTGGTGCTGCGGTGGTTCGCAACCTGTTCCATGCGTCGCTGTTGCTCGGCCTGTCGTTGGTTGGCATAGCGGGGCTCTACCTGTTCCTCGAAGCTTCCTATCTCGCCTGCGTGCAGGTCATCGTCTACGTCGGCGGCATCCTTGTGCTGGTCATGTTCGCAACGCTGTTTAGCAGTGACGTGATGGGTGCCGTGCAGCGCACGCCATCGTGGCTGCGGGTGACCGGCATCACGGGCGCGCTGCTCGCCAGCGTGGTTGCAGTGCGGCTTGCTGCGGTTGCGATCCATGTGGCGAAGGGACTTGAGATGACCCGTGGTGCAATGGGTAGGCCGGATGCCATCACCGGTGGCAACGGCACAGAGGCCATCGGTGACCTGCTGACCGGTGCGTGGTTCGTGCCGTTTCTTGCGGCTGGGTTCTTATTGACGCTCGCGTTGGTTGCAGCGGTCGCAACGGTAAAGCGGTTTCGCCGCACGACGGAGGCCCTGCGTGGCTGATTTTGGTCCATCGTCAATCGCGTCGTATCTCGCAGTCGCTTTGGTGCTGTTTGCTGCGGGCGTGCTCGCGATTGGCACTCGTCGCAATGCAATCGGCGTGCTGATCGGCATCGAGTTGATGCTCAATGCTGCGGCGCTGCAGTTTGCAGCCTACGGACGCTTTCGCGCCGAGGCGAACGACGTGCAAGGCCAGACCGCGGCGGTGTTCGTAGTAGTTGCCGCTGCCGCCGAAGCTGCGGTTGCCCTTGCTTTGTTGTTCGCCGTCTACCGCACAAGCCGCGACATCGACCTTGAACAGACAAGGGAGTTGCGCTCGTGATCCCCGGCTGGCTGCCTCTGGTAATCTGGTTTTTGCCGCTCGCAACGGCGCTGATCGTTAGCCGCGTGGCATGGTCGCGAGCCGCACTTGCGCATGGCGTTGCAGCGTCGGCGATGGGGGTGACAACGCTGCTGTCGATCTGGCTGGCGAAGCAGGTGGTGTCGTCTGACCACAGCATGATTGGGCCGCATGTGAAGTGGCTCGACCTCGGCTCGATCGTGCTCGGCTTTGGCGTTTATCTCGACCCGATGGGGGCGGTGATGACCGTCATCGTCTGCCTGCTCGCAACGCTCGTGCTGTTGTTCAATGCCTGGTACATGCACGACGATGAACAGGCTGCGCGCTTCCCATGGCAGTTTTGTTTCTTCGTGTTCGCGATGCTCGGCGTCGTGATCAGTGACAACCTGTTCCAAAGTTTTTGTTGTTGGGAACTGGTCGGCCTCGGCAGTTACCTGTTGATCGGCTTTTGGTTTCAGAAGCCTGCGGCGAGTGAGGACCCAGGCTACCAAGCGATGCAGGCTAAGGGTGCGCGCGGCGTGCTTCTGCAGCAGCTAAGCCCGGCGCATAGCCAGCTAAAGGCCTTCATCATGAACCGCGTCGGCGACGCTGGCTTCTTGATTGGCATCGGTGCCCTGCTAGCGATCGCGCTGCAAAACGGTAAGTCGGGCGAAGTTCTCGGCTGGCAGAACTTGCTCACGCTGCGCTCGGGCAACGCGACCTTCCTCGGGCTGTCGCAGGGCGCGCTGATGACAGTCGCTGCGCTTGGCATCTTCTGCGGCGCGGTCGGCAAGAGTGCGCAGTTCCCGCTGCATACCTGGCTGCCCGATGCGATGCAGGGGCCGACGACGGCGTCGTCAATCATTCATGCTGCGACGATGGTCGCCGCCGGTGTGTTTCTCGTCGCGCGTTGTTACCCGATGTTTCCGCCTGAAGCGCTGCACGTGGTTGGCTGGATCGGTGGCATCACGTGCTTCATCGCTGCCACGATTGCCTGCGTGCAGTGGGACCTGAAGGCAGTGCTCGCCTATTCGACGGTGAGCCAACTGGGCCTCATGTTCGTCGCGCTCGGTGCTGGCGAAGAGGCCGGCGGGCGCGCGGCTGGTATCGCACACTTGTTCACGCACGCGATGTTCAAGTGCTTGCTGTTCTTGTGTGCCGGCGCGGTGATCCACGCGTGTCATGGGCAGCAGGATTTGCATCGCATGGGTGGCCTGCGCAAGCAGATGCCGGTCACTGCGTTTGCGAGCCTGCTTGCGGTGTTCGCCATCGGTGGCGCGCCGTTCTTCAGTGGCTTTTATAGCAAGGACGCGGTGCTCGCAGCCGCGCTGCACCACGCCCAATCGCTCGGCGGTTCTGCGTGGGGACCGTTCGCGCTCGCTTGCGGCGGTAGCTTGTTGACCTCGGCCTACATGCTGCGCTGGTGGCTGCGCGTGTTTGCCGGCTCATTGCGCGATCACTCCATTGGGCATCACGCACACGATCCGTCGGGCTTTGCCAAATACGTCCTCGTGGCGATGATGCCGTTCACGTTGCTGCTGCCTTTTACCGTCGGCGACTGGCTTGATCGCGCCCTGCTCGCTCCGCACGGCGAAGGTCACCACGAAGCGCACAGCATGGCGATGGTGCTCGCACTGAGCATGCTCGCTGTGGGGTTTGGCTTTGCGCTTTTGGTGTTCTGGCTCGCGCCGCGTAGGGGCAAGGACCTCGCGGGTTCGCTCGCTTCGACGCTGTGGCCCCTGCACACGTTCTGCAGCGAGCTTTGGTTCTTCGACAAGCTATGGGACCTGTTGTTCACGCGCGGGATCGGCCGGACGCTCGCAGCGATCACGGCAAGGCTCGATCTCGGCTCGGCCGAGCGGTTGCGTGGCCTTGAGTCTTTTGCCGCGAGCGGACGCCTGGCTGCGTTGTCGATCGACGGGCTCGTCGATGGCATTGGTAGCACCTGTCGCCGGCTTGGCCGCGTTGGTGCTTCGGTGCACGCGGGCCGGCTCGGTGCTTATCTTGCGATTGCATCGTTGCTCGGTGCGATTGGTTTGTTGTGGGGGCTGCTCCGATGATCGGCTCGCTTTCGCTCACGATTCTCGGCCCGCTAGCACTGGCGCTGCTGTGTGTGCTGCAGCCAAAGCCTTTAGCCGCGCGCTTTTTTGCACTGCTCGGCAGCGCGATCACATTGTTCGTCGGCGCAGGTGCATTGATCGACTTCGCGCAGCACCCTGGCAGTGACTTCAGGCTCGTAGAGTCACACGTCTGGAGCACCTTCTTTGGCGCGCACTTCGCACTTGGCGTTGACGGCATCTCGGCCGCAATGCTCGCGCTCTCGGGCCTCGTCACGCTGATTGCGACGATTGCCGCATGGGACGAACAACGCTCACCGCGGGCATATCACGCGCTCGTACTGTTCTTGCTCGCAGCAATGAACGGCGTGTTCGGCACGCTGGACTTTTTGGTTTTTTACGTGAGCTGGGAAGTGCTGCTCGTGCCGATGCTCGCGCTGATCGGTGTGTGGGGCGGTGAGCAGCGCCGCTATGCGGCGCTGAAGTTCTTCGTCTACACGCTCGCCGGCAGTGTGCTGATGTTGGCACTCCTGCTCGCACTTTATAACGCGACGCCGAAGGGCACCGACCACACCTTCGACCTGCGCACGCTCGCGCAGATGTGGCCCGTGTGGCGCGACTCGACTTTGTTCGGCTGGCCGCTCGCGCGCTTTGGTTTTTTTGCAGTGCTGATCGCGTGCCTTGTGAAGGTGCCAGCGGTGCCGGTACACACCTGGTTGCCGCACGCGCACGTGCAGGCGCCGACCGCGGTCTCCGTGCTGCTCGCCGGCGTGCTGCTCAAACTCGGTGTCTATGGTCTTTATCGCATTGCGTGGCCGCTGTTCCCAGGCGAAGCGATTGCGTTTGGGCCAATGATAGGCGTGATTGGCGTGATCGGCATTCTGTGGGGGGCATGGGTGGCTCTTGGCCAACGTGATCTCAAGCGCCTCGTGGCTTATTCGTCGGTTTCACACATGGGTTTTTGCCTGCTCGGCCTAGCGAGCCTCACGGTCGCTGGAGTTACTGCGGGCATGGTGCAGGCCGTGACGCATGGGTTGTCATCGTCGCTCCTGTTCTTGCTCGTCGGCGTCATCTATGACCGCGCGCATCATCGCGATGTGCAAGGCTTCGGCGGACTCGCAAAGCCAATGCCGCGCTTTACGTGGATCCTGCTGCTTGGCGCACTCGCGGGCGCTGGCCTGCCTGGCCTCGCTGGCTTCATCGGTGAGTTCCTTGCCTTCTGTGGTGGCTTCACGGCGGCGGCACCGTTCCCACTGCTCACTTTGTTCGCGGTGCTTTCGGTCGTGCTGTCGGCTGCTTACATGCTGTGGCTTTTGAAGCGCGTGAGCTATGGCCCGCTGCGTCATGAAGAGCACGCGAACTTTCCCGACTGCACGCCGCGCGAGCTTGCCTCTTTGCTGCCACTCTGCGCGCTGCTCGTCATGGTCGGCATTTGGCCAGGTCCGTTGGTGGACGCGTTGCGTAGTAGCTGCGAGGCGTTGCTACAGCATGTGCAAGGAGCGCGGCCATGAGCTTTGCCAATAATGCGGTCAGCGAACTCGCACCGCTCGCGCCAGAAGCATGCGTGGCAGTCGGCATCTGCGCAGTGTTGTGCGCGGACCTCGTTCCTGCGCTACGCACTCGCACGGCGGGTTTGTGGCTTGGTGTGCTTGCCTGCGCGATCGCTGCGGTGCTGGCACTGTCGCCGGCCCGGGCAATCGTGGCGCAGATGCTTGTGATCGACGGTGTCGCAGGACTTGTCAGGCCCGTAATCGCGCTCGTTACCGCGTTCGTGTTGATCGCCGGTGCTGGCGAACGCCGCTCCGCGAATGACCACGGTGCCTGGGCTACCTGCGTGCTTGGCATCGGCCTTGGCGCGATGTTGGTTGCCGCGGCGGCCAACCTGATCGTGTTGTGGCTCGGCCTCGAACTGATCTCGCTCGCCAGTTATGCACTCGCCTCGTGGCGCGCGCGCGACCGCCGTGCTGCCGAAGCGGGCATGAAGTTTGTCCTGTTTGGTGGCGCAGCGAGCGGCGTGATGCTGTTTGGCATCAGTCACGTTTTCGGACTCACCGGGCACCTGGACTTCACGGGCATTGGCGCTGCGTTTGCGCAGCAGATGCCGATCGCGGTCCTCGCCTCGTTGCTGATGGCGTTTGTCGGGGTTGCCTACAAGCTGACCATCGTGCCGTTCCACTTCTACGCGCCGGATGTCTATCAGGGCGCGCCCGCACTGAGTGTCGCGGCCGTCGGTGCGGTGCCCAAGTTGGCGGCTGGTGCGGTGCTTTTGCGCGGCCTCGCAACGATGTTGCCGCCCTCGCTCGTGCCGCCGGCCAGCGTTGGAGCTGTGCTCGCGGTCGCTGCGATGGTGAGCCTCGGGGTGGCGTCGCTCACGGCGCTCGCGCAACGCGATGCGAAGCGCATCGTTGCCTTTAGTGGCATTGGCCACGGCGGCACGGTGTTGCTCGCGGCTGCAAGCGGTGGCGGAACTGCCGCCGCGGCCTCGGCGATTTTTTATCTGCTTGCGTATGCAGCGGCCAACGTCGGTGCCTTGCTGTGCTTGTCGGTGCTAGAACGCGACCTTGGTTCCTGTGAACTGGCAAAGCTAGCCGGTGCCATACGCCGCCGGCCGTGGGTGACTGTTTTGTTGTGCTTATTCTTGTTCAGCCTTGCTGGCGTGCCGCCACTCGCGGGCTTCACCGCTAAGTGGGCGGTGCTGCAACAGGCACTCGGCGGTGGCCCGATGTTGGTTGCGGCGGCGTTCGCGCTGTTGGCTTCGACCGCGATTTTCGCCTGGTCTTATCTGTTGATCATCCGTGCCGCAGTGCTCGCACCTGCACCTTTGCTCCCGCGTGCATCCGGCGTACGGATGCCGTTGCCCACGGCGTTCGTGTTGCTCTGCTGCGCCGCAGGAACCATTGGCCTTGGCCTGTGGCTCGACGCGCTGCCGGCAATCGCGCAGGTGTTTTCGTAGTCTCTGGCGCTAGTCCGACTGCTTTTGCGCAACCGGATGCGCGGCTCATCAAAAATCGTTGTCGTCGCCGTCGCGCTGTGCTGACGAGGCAAGCGCAGCCGTTGGGCCGCCGCGCTACTTGGCCGATTGGCCGCTCTGCCACTTCCCCTGCTGCTTGCTACTAGCGCGCCCAGCCTTCGCGACTCAACAACTCGCGCACGCGCAAAGCGATGTCATCCCGGATAGTGCGGACGTATTCCAGCGGCAGATCTCTTGGGTCTTGCAGCGGCCAGTCGTCGCGGCGGAGACCAGCGACGAACGGGCAGTTGTCGCCGCAGCCCATCGTGATCAGTAGATCGGCTTTGCGCGCCAGCTGTTCGGTCAGCAGCTGCGGCTTTGCACTGGTGAGATCGATAGCGAGTTCGAGCATCGCGGTGATGACGATTGGATGCACGTGCGGCCCAGGGTTCGTGCCAGCAGATACGGCGCGCGCCTTTTGTGGATCGGCGGCGGCCTGAAAAATAGCCGCGGCGATTTGCGAGCGGCCAGCGTTGTGCACACAGGCGAAGATGACGGTCTTCATGCGGGCTCCCTGCTGGTTGCGCCAAAAAACCAGCGGTCGAAAACTATTGCGAGTGCTGCGCCGAGGCATTGTGCCGCGACAAAGCCGAGCACGTCTGTTGGCCGGATGCCGGCGAACGTGTCGGTGATGGAACGTGCCAGGGTGACAGCCGGATTGGCAAACGAGGTCGATGCCGTAAACCAGTACGCACCAGCGATGATCGCAGCGACCGCCGCCGCAAACTGTGCGCGGGTTGCGCCGCCGCGTTCGCAGCCAAAGATGACGATCAGTAGTGCAAATGTCGCTACTGCTTCGCTGAGCCATTGGTCGTAGCCACTTCGCACGTGCGATGCTTTCTGCAGCAGCGGCAGGCCGTACATGCCGTGCGCCAACAGCGTGCCGCACAAGCCGCCGGCAATCTGAGCAGCAACGTAGGCTGGCACATCGTGCCAAGCCTGCTTGCCGCGCCTCGCCATGGCGATGGTGACGAGCGGGTTCATCTGCGCGCCAGACATTGCACCAAAGGCAAGGATCAGGGCGAGCAGTGTGGCGGCGGTTGCCACGGTGTTGCACAGGAGCGCGAGTGCTGGGACGGAAGGTGCGAGCTTGTCCGCCATGATGCCGGAGCCGACCACTGCCGCGAGGAGCAGTAAGGTGGCGACGAATTCGGCAGCTGCGCGGCGGAGAAGCGGCCAAGCTTGCATGGTAAATATTAGTGGCAGATGAATTGGGCTTCGGCCAGTGAACACTTGGCCAATTTATGATTGACCGCCGAGCGCGTGCCAATCGATAGATGCGCGGCGCAGGCTTTGCAAGGGCGTTTGCAGCGCCTCGACATACTTCTGTGCGGCGCCGGTGTTGAACACGACGACCTCGGTGTCGCGGTGGATGCGACCGTTCTGCACGCTGTCATGTAAAACCGCGAGGCAAGCGCCGGTCTCGGGGCACACGGCGATCCCCTCGAGTGCCATCGCATCGCGAAACCAGCGCATCAGGTCTGGTTCTTTTGCCGCGAGTGCCGCGCCGCCAGTTTCGCGCAGGCATTGCAGGATCAACATGTCCGCGAATGGCTTCGGCACGCGTAAGCCAGAGGCCTTGGTCGTGGCGTTCTGCACCAATTGCGCACGCTCGGCCTTCTGCAGGAACGCGTGCACCATTGGCGCACAGCCTTCCGCTTGGCACGCAAACATGCGCGGCAGCGTGGTGCCGATCTCGAGCCAGCCGAGGGCGAGCAGTTCGGCGAACGCCTTGTGCATGCCGATCAGTCCAGTGCCGCCGCCGGTTGGATAGAGGATTGCGTCGGGCAGTCGCCAGCCGAGTTGTTCGCAAAGCTCAAGGCCCATCGTCTTCTTTCCTTCGAGGCGGTACGGCTCCTTCATCGTCGACATGTCAAACCAGAGTCCGCGCGCGGCACCTTCCTTGATGATCGCGCCGCATTGATGGATCAGGCCGTCGACCAGGAATGCGCGGGCTCCATAAGCGGCAGCTTCGAGTTGATTGACGATCGGCGTGTCCTCCGGCATCAGCACCGTGCATTGCATGCCGGCGCGCGCGGCATAGGCGGCTAGTGCGCCGCCAGCGTTGCCTGCCGTGGGGGCGGCAACGTGCGTGATGCCGAGCGCCTTTGCCATCGTCACGGCAAGTGCCATGCCGCGCGCCTTGAACGAGCCGGTCGGCAACATGCTCTCGTCCTTGATCCACAGTTTTCGCACCCCGATCCGGGCGGCCAACCGCGGGCAGCAGAGCAGTGGCGTCTGATTTTCGCCGAGGGTTACGACGTCACTGTCGTTTTCATAGGGGAGCAATTCGCGCCACTTCCACAGCGTCGCAGGACGTGCCGCCACCTGCGTGCGAGTCACCGCGCGGCCAACCGCAGGGAGGTCGTAGTGAACGACAATGGGCTGGTCGCCGTGTGTCGTTTGCACCGTGTTCTTCGTCAGGCGCGTGCCGTCATGGGTTGACTCAAGGTGCGTGACGAAGTTTGGCATGGTGTGATTAGAAGCGCTGTGCAGTGCAAACTGCAAACGACGCATGGCCCTGCATGTGATGTTGCACACTTTTTTCGTCGCCGCTCGTGCGGCATTGTTGTCGCCGATGCGACTGTTGATCCTTGTGTTGTCGTTTGCCATTGCCGCGTGCCACAGCACCCCGCCATCTACAAAAGCGATCGAAGGCGCAGGCAGGGGCTTGATCGCGTTTGATAAAGCACCACCGCAAGGGGCAAAGACCTATGAGCAGCCGACCTGGCATAAGGGCGATCGCTTCGTGATGCTGCGCGGCGGCCATCAACGCATCGCGTTTACCGTCAGCGAAGTCACCGGGCAGGGATACACGTTGACGGATGAATCAAACAATGAGCTGCTGCGCGGTTTGGATCTGAGCACGCGTGGTGAGCGCGCGCATGGGGAGACGCACAATGCCCATGATCTGTTGCCCGGCGACACGCGCTTTCATTGGCCCCTGTGGGTTGGCAAGCGTTGGCGGTGTGAGTATCTCGACAAGACTTTGGGTGGGGCAGTGCTGCCGATTGAGACCGCCTACGAAGTTGAGGGGCTAGACACGGTGGTAGTGCCTGCGGGGACTTTTCAGGCGTTGCGCATCCTGCGAACCTCGCGCTTGATCGCAGAAGAAAAAGATGCCTATCTCGATCGCGTCAGTCTTGCTTGGTATGCGCCAGACATCGGCATGGAAGTGCGCCAAGTCACCGGCGAAACCAGCATGACCCTGGTGGAGTGGACCGGGGTCGAGCGGCACTGACTCGGGAAACACAAATCGCCGACAACGCAGCGCGCGGTCGGCGATTTTGTGTGCCACAGTTGGCGGATCAGCAAAGCTGAGGGCCAAAGCCCTCAGGCATCACTTCTTGTCGACCTTGAGCCAGCCGGAGCCCTCGTTGAGGAGGCTCTTCATGCTGCCGTCGGTCGCGGTGACCGCGTGGTGCTCGAATGCCGTACCCTTGTCATCCCACACATCATGCATCCAGAACGTGTAGGCGTCGGTCACGAAGAAGTCGCCGGCGCCGGCGATGAACTGTGCGAGAATCATGATTGGGAAGAAGTGCAATACGCCGTTGATCCTGGGGCTGGCGACGTAGGACTTCTGATCCCAGTCATCAACGGATCGACCGAGCTGGTGTGGCCCAGCTGTGCATGAAGTCATTGAGATGGCTGCCATTGAGGCGAGCGCCAAAGTTGCAAAAGTCTTGCGCATGAAAATCCTTGTTTGTTGCGTAGCGGTTGAACGCATTGCCCAACCCTACAACACAGAAGATAGGTTTTGGCCTTGGGTTGAGCAATGTGTTTTTGTCGACAGCTGCTTCGCGCGGTTCAGCGCGCGTCGATCCGCGCGTTCACGACTCGACGCGAAAAGCGAACCGCGCCATCGAGCGTGATCTCCACCACGTGATCGCGGCCTATGCCATCGCGCACCAATGCGCGCCACCCGACTTCGCGCTGCGCGTCGGACTCAATCTCGCAGCGGCGCACGTCGCGGCCGATCAACATCGCGGCGCGCAAGATTTCTACGGGCACCTCAGCGAGTGGCACGCTGTGTGCGCGTTCGACTACGTGGCCGGTCGGGTCTAGGAGTAGGGAACAGAAGGACTCAGCGCCGCGGTCGTTTGCCGTGGACACACCTTTACTGCGGTAGCGTTTTTCGACTCGGAAGGCCATGCCATGTTGGTCAGACCATTCACGGCCAGCAAAGTCCAGTTCGCCACCTGGCGCGATATCTTCGACGGCTGTGCGGACGGCGTTTGGCAGTCCACCTTGGCCTAGGCCTGCGGCGACGCTTACCAACGAGTTGCCGTCGAGCACCAGGCGGGCGGGTTGGTCGTCAGGTGCCGCAGCCGCCATAGCTGCAAAACCAGCCGGTAGATGCGGGCCTACGCAGGCCGCAAGCGGCAGCATTGCTCCGGCGAACAGTGGGCTGTGCCAACAAACCATTTTGCCAATCATGCGGTCTGAGTCTTGGTCGAGCAACGTCAGGCTGGCGACGAAGGCCCCGGTCGCCGACACTCTGCCGCCGATGATCGACAAACCGTTCGTGCAGCTAGTCGAGTCGCTCGCCAGCAAAACTCCGACCCCGGGCGGTGGTGCCGCGGCCGCACTGGCGGCTTGCATGGGTGCTGGCCTGCTGCTCATGGTCGTGCGCTTTAGTCGTGGCCGGAAGGGCAACGAAGCGCGCGATGGTGTGCTTGCCGATGTGGAGTTGCTGCTCGACAAGCACCTGCAGTTGCTAATGCCGATGGCTGAGCGTGACTGCAAGTCGTTCGATCTCGTTTCGTGCGCTTACAAACTGCCAAAAGATAACGACCAGCAGAAGGGGATCCGGGAGCGCGCGGTGCAGGAGGCGATGTTTGGCGCGATGGTTGTGCCCGAGGAAGTGCTCTGCATGGTGCGCGACGTATTTGTCGCAGCATCAGGGGTGATCGAATGTGTTGGCAAAAATATCGCTAGCGATCTGGCCTCGGGCGCAGCGTTGCTGATTGCTGCCGCAGAGGGTGCCCACCTGAACGTGCGCATTAACGCCGTCTATCTCACAAACCGCGAGCAGGCCAACAAGGCACTCGACCGCGCGCGCGCCGTTCGTCAGGAGATCCAGATGCACCAGCTAGCGATCGTTGCCGCCGTTGAGAAGATGCTGTTATGAGCCCGCGACCACCGATGCTGCTGTGCGTGATGGATGGATTTGGTGAAGCGGCAGCGGGGCCCGCCAATGCCGTGCATCTAGCGTCGCCGCGCACGTTGTTGTCGCTGCGCGAGAGTTGGGCGTTCACGACCTTGCAGGCAAGTGGCGAGGAAGTTGGCCTGCCATGTGGCCGGATGGGCAACTCCGAGGTCGGGCATCTAAATATCGGCGCTGGCCGCGTCGTCTATCAGGAAATCACGCGCATCGACCGCGAGATCCGTGAAGGCCGCTTCCAAAAAAATCCGGCGCTCTTGAAGGCCTGTGCGCACGTGCTGAAGTCCAACGGCACGCTGCACCTGCTTGGCCTTCTATCGGATGGCGGCGTGCACAGCAGTGATGAGCACCTGAAGGCGCTGCTATCTTTGTGCAAGGAGCAGGGCCTGAGCTTTGAGCGTGTCTGCTTGCACGCATTCCTCGATGGTCGCGATACGCCGCCGCGTTCGGCGCAGGCTTATATCGAGCGTGCCGAAGGGGCCATGCGCGACCTTGGCGTTGGCCGCATCGCCACCGTCATGGGGCGCTACTACGCGATGGACCGCGACCATCGGTGGGAGCGTGTGCAGCGGGCCTACGACGCGCTGACGATCGGACAAGGGGCCGTCGCCTCGACCGCGCATGGCGCAGTCGCGGATGCGTATGCGCGCAACCAAGGCGATGAGTTTGTGCTGCCTATGATCATCGGTTCGCCGGACCAGGGCCGAATACGCACCGGTGACGCAGTGATTTTCTTCAACTACCGCACGGATCGCGCACGCCAGCTTACGGAGGCATTCGTGACGCGCGATTTTGCCGGCTTTGCGCGCGCAACAGTTCCGCAAGTCCAATTCGTCACGATGACGCGCTATCGCGAGGACTTTCCTTGCGAGGTTGCGTTCGCGCCGCAAAACCTCAAGGGCATTTTCCCTGAAGTGATTGCCAGTTCAGGCTTGCGGCAGCTGCGGATCGCCGAGACTGAAAAATACGCGCACGTCACCTTCTTCTTTAGTGGTGGTGACGAGCACGAGTATCCGGGCGAGCGGCGCATTCTCGTGCCGAGCCCGAAGGTTGCCACCTACGACATGCAGCCAGAAATGTCTGCAGTCTCGGTGACCGACCAGCTGTTGCGCGAACTCCAGGGGGCGCAGCGGCCGGATGTGACGGTCCTCAACTTCGCCAACGCCGACATGGTTGGCCACACTGGCGACATCAAGGCCGCAATCATCGCGGTGCGCACGATCGACCAGTGTCTGGGTCGCATCGTGCCGGCATTTTTGGCGCGCGGCGGCACGGTTGCGATTACCGCAGATCACGGCAATGTTGAACAGATGTTGGACCCAATCACCGGGCAGCCGCACACCGCGCACACCTTAAACCCGGTGCCGTTCTTTCTCGCTGGCGATGCGGTGCGCGGCAAGCAGTTGAAGAGCGGCGGTCGGTTGTGTGACATCGCGACGACGTTGCTCCCGATTCTCGGCTTGCCGCGTGATCCCAGCATGGATGGAGTAGACCTCCTCGCATGAGCCAGCGGTTTTTTTGCCTGTGTTTTTCTGGCCTGCTCGCATCTGTGTGTGCGCAGGAGGTGTCCAAGGCAGCCCAGCTCCAGGTGGCGCCTTGGCTATTGGCGGTCGATGCAAAACGCATCGAGGCCTCGATCCGTTCGCTCGCCGGCTTCTCGACGCGACATGTGTTGTCGCGCACCGATAGTGACACGGAGGGCACGGGTGCTGCTCGCGCTTGGCTGCGGCAGCAGTTTGATGCGATTGCGGTTTCGAGCGGTGGCCGCCTAACGGTTTCGTTGCAGTCGGCGAATGTGCCGTGCGTCCGGCCTCTGCTGCCAAAGGAGATTCCGATCGTCAACGTGATTGCCACGCTGCGTGGCACAACGGATCCAGAGCGCAGCTATGTGGTCAGTGGCCACTATGATTCGCGCAACGGCTCGCCTGAGGATTTCGTTCAAGCGGCACCCGGTGCGGACGACGATGCCTCGGGCACTGCGGTGATGCTTGAGGTGTGCCGCGTGTTGGCGAGGGAGACCTTTTCAGCAACGGTGATCTTCGTCGCATACGACGGCGAGGAGCAGGGGCTGTTGGGCTCGCAGGCTCATGCAAGTGCGCTCGCTGCCGCCAATGCCCAAGTGGATGGCATGATCACCTGCGACATCGTCGGCAACACGCTTGGTGTCGACGGTAAAATCTACGACGGCTACGTGCGCTGCTTTAGTTACGCGCCGACGGGCAACGACAGCAGCGGCCGCAGTCTTGCGCGCGCCGTGACCTACGCAGCGCAGCGGCACGTGCCGGACTTCGCCGTGCGCCTGATTTTTCGCGGCGATCGCTACGGCCGCGGTGGGGATCACAGAAGCTTCTTCGACCAAGGCTACCCTTCGGTCAGGCTCAGTGAACCACGCGAGGATCTTTCGCGGCAACACGCAGATATCGTGCGCCGCGATGGCAAGCCGTATGGCGACCTGCCGGAGTTCGTCGATTGCAAATATGCAGCCAAAGTGGCGCGCGTAGTCGCCGCCACCATCGGGGAACTCGCTTCGGCTCCGCGGCAGCCGCTGGCGGTGAAGGCCGAGGGCGCGCGCGATCACTACGACACACTGTTGACGTTTGAGTTGCCGAAGGATGTTGCCACTTGCGAATACGTCTGGCGCGAAACTACGGCCGCGGACTGGCAGGGCGTGATTCCAATGGCAGACGCAAAGATCTTCGATGCAGCAGATGGCCGGCGCACGGCTTTATTGACCGGCATCTGCCTTGACGATGTCGTCGTCGGCATCCGTTCCGTGGGAAAAAACGGTGCGCGCAGTCGCGTTGCCACGCCACCCGAGCCGGAACGAATCCTGCACCGTCCAAAGACCTTGGAGAATGGCAAGTGAACCAGCGAACTGTGCTCTCAGTTTTGTGTCTCCTGGCTGCTTGCCAGGGTAATGGCAGCGACCTTGGTCCGTCACTGCCACCGTTGCCAGGTCCGAGCGCCAAGGTGCAGGTGCTCGACGATGAAGGCCGCGGCGTCTGTGGCGCGCAAGTCTTCGTGGGTGGCGCTAGGGCGGCGACGGGCCGCCAAGGCCGCGGCGACTTGTTCGCGAGTATCAATGGTCCGCAGCGTTTGACCGTGGATGCCGCGGCGGCATCGGCAACGGCAAGCGATCTGCTGGTAGGGTTGGTCTGCACCGTTGCGATGACCGGCGGCGACGTGCCGACAGTGGTTTATCTGCCAAACGTTGGCGCAAGCAACGTGCTGGTGGTGAACGGCAGCGTGCCGGTGAACACCCAACTGAATGATCTAGGCAACAGTGGCGCGACGTTGAACTTGAGCGCTGGGACTTTGGTCTCTTTCGTGGCGCCCAGTGTAACGCTGCGGCTTGCACGATTGGCTGCGCGCCACATTCCTGGCGAACTGCCCGTTGCTACATCTGGAGCGTATTTGTTTTCCAGCGGCTACTTGGTCGACCCGCTCGCGGTTTCGTTCTTGCCTAGTGCGACTCTTGAAGTCGAAAACGAACTTGGGCTGCCAGTGCCGCCAGCAGTGGCGGAGGTTTATAAGCTCGATCGCATTTCGGGCAGTTGGTCGCGGAATGGCTCGGCAAGTGTGAATGTCGCTGGTCGCCTTGTCTTTGACACGATCGACAGCGGTGGCCTCTACGTCGCGGCCTTTGCCGTGCCGTTGGTCTCAACGATTCAGGGACTCGCGGTCGGCGGGCAAAACTTGTCGGTGGGAGCTACCTTCGTTGCGGCGGATGGCGCGCGGGCGATTGGCTCTAATGCTGGCAGTTTTACACTCCAGCCGATTGCCGCGACGTTGGCCGATGGTACGCCTCGCCGGGTTACCATCGAGCTGCGCGGCAGTGGCAGTTGGCTCCCGACAAAGGGCCTTATAGAAACCGGCGTGTTGGTTGCGGGCACAACCACCAATGTCGGCAACGTGTTGGTCGACACCGTACCGGTAGCAAACTATCGGGTGCTTGCGATTGAACGGGCGCGCATTGAGCCGCTGTTGCGAGTCGGGTGGGGCTCAGAGCTGGCTCTCACCGGATCCGTTTCGATCCTCAACGCGCAGGGCACATACACCTTTGAGGATATCGGTTTAGGTAACTACGGCTTCTCAGCGGCGCACCCCTACGACAGCAACGACTTGTTTTATTGCCGCAACTCGGGGTCCGCGGACTTGGGCACACGCTGGTTCGACGTCGATGTGTTTTTTGGCAAAGTCGGCTGGCACTTGGGTGGTGACAACACACTGGCATATGTCTCGGATCAGGTGAGCAGCTGCCCTGCGATCAATGCGGGTTTGGTGCAGGGCACAGTCGATGGCCAAGGGCTGATCGGCTTCGTCAATCAAACGGGGATGTTGGTCGTCAATCGCAATTTCAGCGGCAGTGCCACTGGTAGTCAGCAAACTCGGATTGCGTCACGTTCGATTACGAGCGCGATCACCTTCATGAGTCCGAATTGCGACAGCCTGGAGTTGCCGGTGCGTCGTTCGTTGCACCCAAGCATTGGCAATTTTGATCGCAACGGCATGGTGCGCGGCAACCTCACTGGATTCTTGCCTTCGTCGGAGCAGCGGCTGCGCGCGTCGCGGTTGCTGGTGATGGATGATTGGGTCGGGGAGGTGCTCATCGATGAACCAATCATCTCGAGGTATCCGGTCAAGGTAGGCGCATCCGTTGAGCCTGGTAAGTTTATGGTCGGCATCGCTTCGCCGATGGGCAATGTCGCAGTGGCCGAAGGAACGGACCTCGGCGGTCATTTTACGCTCGCTGCGGTCGGCATCCTTGCGGGACTGGCGGTGCCTGAGGCCGTGGTCACGCCGCGCGACCTGCCGATCGATCGACCCGCCAACACGGACTTCGTGGCGCAGACTGCGTTGGCAGGCCTGGATCCCAGCTTCACGATTGCGGACCTGAGTTTCGACCTTGCGCTGTTGCAGCCTTCGGCGTTCGTAGTTGATGTGGCGCGTAATATTGGCGGCAATTTGAGTCGCACGGGCACGGGCACGGATCTTCGGCTGCGACTGCCGAACCTCACTGGCGCGCTGGTCGGGAGTTCGTGGCTCACGGCACTTCATGCGGAGGCACACGATGCTACGACTGCAACCACGCAGCGTCTGTTGCTGAGTCTTGCCATAGGCGCAACTCCAGCGCGCTCGTTCTTGCCGTTGCCTTTGCTCACGGCCCCTGTGAATGGTGCGGTGGTCCTTGCGAGTGGCTTTGACGTGGGCTTCAGCCTGCCCGCCGCGGCGATGTATGCGACCCTTGATCTCCGCAGTGAGGCACCGACGAACCTGGTTGACGAACTGCGCTGGGAAGTGGTTGTGCCGCCTGGCACGACGGCCTTCCGTTTTTGGCTATTGCCCAGCAATGTGGCAAAGCCACTGGTGGCCGGCCGTACCTACACGTTGACTCTGACCGCGTTTGCCGCGCAGGGGGGGCTGCGCGAATTCAACGGCAGTCCATACACGGACACGATTCAGTTCTGGCAGACGATAGGCATCGGCACGCGCGGCGTGACGGCGGTGTCGTCGCAAAAGATCACGATCACGGCCAACTGATGGCGTCGCATTGTCGATATCCAGTGTTGCTGCTGTTTTCACTGCTAGCGTGTGAGAGCCAGCGGCTGATTTTGGATCCTGAGCTAGCAGTCGCCAACATTTTGGCGTTGTTGCAGGAAGGCAAAATCGATGACGCAGGTGCGGCGGTTGCGCAGGCGCGGCTTGACCATCCGGAGAGCGGTGCGATCGCCATCTGCGCTGCCGAAGTCGCCGACCTGCTGTGGCATGACGACGTTGCGATCAGTGAGTTGCGTGCCCTAGCTGCTACGGCGGATCGCGGTGGATGGAGCATGAGCGATGCACGCGGTCGCTTGGGCGATCAGCTGTTCGTTGCGGGGCGCTATGGCGAAGCAATCGTACCGCTTTTGGCGGGCGCGGTGGACGAAGCCACACTGCGACGGCGCGCACTGATCGCCGCCGCGCGGGAGTTGCCGTATCGACGTAGTCAGGTCGGTCCGCTCGTGACCGAACAGGCGCTCACCGAGGGCCGTTTGCCTGAGCTGGTTTGTTCGATTGGCTCGGTGCAGCGCGTGTTCACGATCGACAGTGGGTCCTCGTTTACGACGATGCGGCGTTCGTTGGCGCAAGAGCTGCGGGTGCGCGCGATCGCACAAGCTGGTCACATGCCGGATGGCACCGGCCAGCCGATTGCCGTCGCGGTTGCGGTGGTCGATGAATTTTCGGTCGGCGAAATCTGGCTCGGCACTGTGCCAGTGTTGGTGGTGGATGACGAACGGCTGGCGATGCGGGATCTGTTTGGCGGTCCGGATCGAGCGCCTGAAGGCGTGATCGGGCTCGACTTCCTCAACCTGTTCCGCTTGACGCTGGATCCAGGTCGACGCGCAATTGTGTTGGAGCGCCCGCGTGGACTGTCGCCCTCTGACTCGGTGCGATGTGTGCGCGCAGAAGGTCGCTGCCTTCTGCCGGTCACAGTCGGCGGATACCATCTGTGGTTCGTGCTCGACACCGGCGCAAGTCATTCGAGCATCACCGAACAGGGTCTCGCTTTACTGCCCGGCGCTGCTGAGCGAGCAACGCCAAGCTTCCGAAGGGTGCGCACTGCGGGTGGTGGCAGCGTTTCCGTGCGCGAACTGAAGAATCTCGTCTTGCGCGCCTCACTGGTGCGCTTCGATGGCGTGGATCTACCCGTTGTGCCGAGGCGCGCGGGGGTGCTGTTTCCGGTGCATGGCGTACTTGGCGCGGACTTGCTGCAGCAGTGCCGCGTCACTCTGGATCAAGGTCGCGTGCGCCTGGAACCTGCGACGTGACCGCGGTATCGCGGGTCGCCTTCATGGTGCGTGGCCGGGTTCAGGGAGTCGGCTTTCGCTGGTTCACGGCGAGCGCCGCTCGTGCGCTGCAACTCTGCGGTCACGTGCGCAATGAACCGGATGGCGCGGTGCGCGGCGAAGTCGAAGGGTTAGCCACCTCGGTGGCGGACTTCCTAGCACAAGTCAGTATAGGGCCTAAACTTGCGAAGGTCGATGAGGTTGTTGTGCAGCCGATCGTCGCGTGTGGCGGGGAGACGTTCACGATCGAGCAGTAAAGGCCGTTCCGTTGTCATGCGGTGTTGCGCGGTGCCCTTGCACGGGCTTCCGCTGCCGCGCCGTTGAGTTTTCAACCGGCGCCTCGGCAGTGCGTCGACGCGTATTTTCAAGGCCAGCGGAACGGTGGCATGGAACAACTATTTCGGGACACAACGCCAGCCCTTCGGTGACGCTTCGGCCGCCTCTTACGCCCTCCCAGCTGGATTTCAGCTTGGTTCGCCCGATACAAACGAGACTCATGCGCACGACTGCAATCCTCTGTGGCCTCCTTGGCCTTCTCTTGACCTCATGTGCTGGCACTATCGATCGTCGCGGCAAGATTCGCGTGATCGATCGCAGCGCCGAGGATCTTGATGATGTTCGTCGGGAGCGTGAAGCGAAGCGCAGCGGTGCGGTTGCTGGCAACGAAGGCAAGGTCGGCGCGATTCTCGGCGCGGACTATGTGCTGAAGGGCGTGATCCAAGATCGCGTGCGTGGCCGGGTTCAGGGAGTCGGCTTTCGCTGGTTCACGGCGAGCGCCGCTCGTGCGCTGCAACTCTGCGGTCACGTGCGCAATGAACCGGATGGCGCGGTGCGCGGCGAAGTCGAAGGGTTAGCCACCTCGGTGGCGGACTTCCTAGCACAAGTCAGTATAGGGCCTAAACTTGCGAAGGTCGATGAGGTTGTTGTGCAGCCGATCGTCGCGTGTGGCGGGGAGACGTTCACGATCGAGCAGTAAAGGCCGTTCCGTTGTCATGCGGTGTTGCGCGGTGCCCTTGCACGGGCTTCCGCTGCCGCGCCGTTGAGTTTTCAACCGGCGCCTCGGCAGTGCGTCGACGCGTATTTTCAAGGCCAGCGGAACGGTGGCATGGAACAACTATTTCGGGACACAACGCCAGCCCTTCGGTGACGCTTCGGCCGCCTCTTACGCCCTCCCAGCTGGATTTCAGCTTGGTTCGCCCGATACAAACGAGACTCATGCGCACGACTGCAATCCTCTGTGGCCTCCTTGGCCTTCTCTTGACCTCATGTGCTGGCACTATCGATCGTCGCGTCGACCCCGATGCGCCGGACGCAGTTGGCGGTGCCAATCTGCAGAGCCAAGACATCCGCACCATGGCCGATCAGATGGCACGCGATATCGGCAGCAGTGGCCTGCTCACTTCACAAGCCGCCGGCCAGACGGTCACGTTCTACATCACCAGCATGAAGAACGAATCCGCGGACGTGATCAACAAGTCGATCATCTTGATGAAGCTCCGCACCGAGTTGTTTCGCGGCCTAGGCAGCAAGATTCGCGTGATCGATCGCAGCGCCGAGGGTCTTGATGATGTTCGTCGGGAGCGTGAAGCGAAGCGCAGCGGTGCGGTTGCTGGCAACGAAGGCAAGGTCGGCGCGATTCTCGGCGCGGACTATGTGCTGAAGGGCGTGATCCAAGATCGCGTGCAGCAGTCTGGCAAGATGAAGAGCGCCTACTACCTCGTCACTTTTGAGCTCTTGGATCTTGAGACTGGCGAGCTGAAGTGGACCAACAGCTACGAGACCAAGTTTGAGTCCGAGAAGTCCGTCATCACGCGCTAATCGGTAGCGACACTGGTATACGCATGAAGTGCATCTCGCCCCTATTGCTGCTGGCCTACGCGGCCTGCTCCATCGGGCAGCCGAAGTTTCCCGAAGCCAGCTTTGTCAGCGGCGATGTTCAGGTGGTCGCCGACTTTTCTCGTAAAGAAGCGACCAGCGGCCCAGTCGAGAATCAGGCATTGGTTCTCAACGTGCTCGCACAGTGCGAACTGCTGATGGGCAATGTGGACGCGGCCTTTAAATACTTCGGCAGCGCGGCCCGTGTGATGGGTAACTGGCAAGTAAGTGGCAGCGAAGAGTTTGCTGCGATCGTCGGCAGCGAGAGCAGCAAGAACTACACCGGCGATCCGTACGAGAAGGCGATGAACACCTTCTACCTCGGCCTGTGTTACTTGTGGCGCGGGGAGCCTGACAACGCGCGTGCCGCCTTCAAGAAGGGCATCCTCGCGGATGCGGAGAATGGCGACGAGAAATACCAAGCCGACTTCACCTTGCTGTTCTGGCTTGCGGGGCGCATGAGCCGCTTGATGGGCAAGCCGGATGACGCGGTCGATTTTTATCGCGAGGCGAGCCGCGCCAATGATTTTTCGCTGCAGCACGGCGCGCGTGGCGAGTCCAAGAACCCACTGTTGGATGAGCCAAACAATGGCAATTTGCTGCTGCTGTTTGAGTGCGGCATGGGGCCTGAGAAATACGCTGCTGGAAAGGAGGGCGAGCTCGCTCGGTTTAGGCCGCGGTGGTATCCAGCGGTCCGCGCGCAGGTGCTGCTTGATGGCAACCTCGCGGGCCCGAGCAGTCTGCTTGTGGATGTCGACTACCAGGCCCGGACGCTCGGCGGCACCGAAATGGAAGGGATTCGCAAGGGCAAGGCGGTCTTCAAGTCCGTCACGCGCGCAGCAGCAATAGGCGCCGTGATTCTCGCCGCAGTTGATGACAGTCGTGCTGGCGCCCGTGACAAGCTGATCGTGGCTGGCGGTCTTTTGTTGTTGTCTGCGTTGACCGCAACATCAGCCGATATCCGCCATTGGCCGACGCTGCCATCGACGGTCCAGGGAATGGCGCTGAATGTGGCATCTGGAAAACACGAGTTACGAGTTCAGTTCCTCGACGCTTCGGGGCGTGTCTTGCCCGATCTAGAACAAACTTGGTCGGTAGCCGTCCCGGTCGGTGGCGAGAGCTGGTACCTGTTCCGCTCACTCCCCGGTCTCAATCGTTTCACCATGCACGGATCATGAACCCTAACAAGCTCAGCTTCGCTTTCTCTCTTCTGGCGGCCTGCTCGTCAGCGCCATACGCCGCGCTCATGATCGAAAATGATGCCGAAACCCTATCGCAGGTAGTTGTTGGCGATGCCTCGCTTTTGTCCGTGTTGCGTGCCGGCCAGCCATTGGCTGTGCGCACGACACCCGATGACCAATTGCGCATCGTGGTCCCGCTTCGCAATATCGATGATGAGCAGATTCAGGTGCTGACCCAAATCGCGTTCTTTGATGCGCAACGCCGTCCCTTGCCGGACGAGACCAATCGGCAGGTGATCACTCTGGCACCAGGTAGCACGGTCAATATCGAATCCGTGTCGCGGAGCAAGCAGGCGGCTGACTTCGTGGTGCGCGTAACCTGGAACAAGTGATTGTCCTATGAGTAAGAACGTCCTTGTGTGCTTTTTATTGACGTTGGCGGCTTGCCAGAGCGCTCGGCCGTTGCCGCGCATCGAGATCCCGCCGTCCGTCGCCATGGCTCCGCCTGCGCAAGCGGTGCGGGCAGCGACGGACGAGGCGGCGACGACGCACTGGCTAGAGCAAGAGATCGCCCGGCAGCGTGATGCTGCAGACGCGCCAAAGCCGTTGCCCGCACCGCAATCACCGTCCCTAAAGTCGACCAGTGAAGATGCGACGCGAGCGTGGCTTTTGCAGACGATCGAGCAGCAGCGCGCCGTCAATCCTGAGCCGCTGCAGTATCAGTATGTTGAAGCGGTGCAGCCGGTATATGTCGGGCGCGAAGTGCGTTTCCTCGGGTCGCCCGCCGGTTGCGTGCGCTATCCCTACGGCTACCGCGCCGAGCCTTGTTACGAAACGCCATTTCCGGTGTACACCGTATTTGGCGCAGGTGTTGGGGCGCTCATTGGTGGCAATAATCACAACGCCGGAGGTGGCGCTGCGATCGGCGCAGGCGTTGGCTTATTGTTGGATCTGGGGCGCTGGCAATACTGATGATCCGTAAGCGCAACTGACGCTGGCCCACGCACGCCAGGTTCGGCTACTTTCGCTGGCGTGAAGAATCACATCGTCGCTGTGTTTCGCGCCAAGGGTCACCTGATCGATTCGGGTCTGATGTCAGACGCGCTGGAGGCCGTGCAGGCCGCTGGTGCGATGTATCGCGTCGAACGCCTAGACATCGGCAAGAATCGAACGGACGAGAGTGAGCTCGACCTCGAAGTGGACTCGCCCAGTCAGAAAGTCTATGAGCGCGTTCGTGCAGACCTCATGTCGCTTGGCCTAAGCGAGGCCAACGCGGATGACGCGCGCCTTGCCGAAGTCGATATGGCGGGTACGGCTTCGGAAGGTTTTTACTCGACGACCAATCTTGCCACCGAGGTGCGGATCGACGGCAAGTGGCTCGTGGTCGAAGATCAGCGCATGGATGCAACGATCGTGGTTGTGGGCAACCGCGCACGCTGCGTAAAGCTGCGCGACCTGCAGCTCGGGCAGAAGGTGGTGGTCGGTTATGCCGGTATCCAAGTCACGGCCTTCACGTCGCGAAAGTTGCAGGAGGCCAAATGGGGCTTCATGCAAGGCGGCATCAGCAGTGAGCGGCGGCTCGCCGTGCAGGTCGAGGGCGTGGTGCGAGTGTGGCGGCAGGTGCGCGCCGAAGGCCGCAAGGTGATCCTCGTCGCCGGGCCAGTGGTAGTGCATGTCGGTGCTGGTCCGGTGCTCGCAGCCTTGTTGCGTAGTGGCCAGATTGACGGACTGCTAAGCGGCAACGCGCTCGCGGTGCACGATTGCGAGTCGGCGATGCTCGGCACGAGTCTGGGGGTGGACATGAAGAGCGGCGCCAACGCCGTGCATGGTCACATGCACCACATGCGCGCGATCAACTGGATTCGGCGCGCTGGCGGCCTCGTTGCTGCCGTTCAGAACAAGGTGCTTGTGAGTGGCGTGATGCATGCGTGCATCAAGGCGCAGGTGCCGTTTTGCCTTGCAGGTTCCATTCGCGATGACGGTCCGCTGCCGGACACCGAGATGGATCTGATCATCGCTCAGACGCGCTACGCGGAGATTCTGAAGGGTGCGGGTCTTGTGGTGATCCTTGGTTCGATGCTGCACGGCATTGGGACCGGCAACATGATCGCCGCCGACGTGATGACGGTCTGCGTCGACATCCATCCCGCCGTCGTGCAAAAACTCAGCGATCGAGGTTCTGCGCAAAGCCAAGGCATTGTCACCGACGTTGGTGCCTTCCTGTTGGCGCTGGCGGAAGGGCTCGGGGTGAGTGTCTAGGGCGGGAAACAGCCACGGTGTGACTCATTGGTCGGGGGCGTTCCTAGTGGGGATCAGTTCGCTGCCTTGTTGTGCCGATAGATCCAGTGCGATGGGCACTTCCTTGATCGGCATTCTCACGCTCGTTCCCTGGTTGCAAGTTGCGGCCCCAACACCGCAGCAGCTATCGGCGGAGCTAGTGCTCATCGGCGGCACCGCCGAACGGCTTGGACCTGACTGCGGGCTTGGCGATGGCGGTGTGATGCAGACTGCGAAGATTGCGATTCGCGGCACGCCTGGCGAATGCGCCTCGCCTGGCGGCGCACTTGTGCAGTGCCGCAGAGAAGGCGTGAAGCTGACTCTCCCGAGTGGCCGTGAGTTGTTGTTTGCACCCGATGGCTTCCTGCACTTGCGTGGCGGCGAAGTGGCGGGACCATTCCAAAGCGGTGTCGAACTGTTTCTGCTCGATGGCAGTTCCATTCAAATCCTGCGTGCCAGTTCGCGCCGGTTCCCGTTGCAGACAGTGCAGATGGTGTACGACAGGAAGGCAACGCAACTCTGGTCTTCGGATGGCGTAGATTTTAGTCCGACGGACTGCCAACCATGGTCCGGTGATCGCCTGTGGTGCTTCGGGGCTGGCGATTCTCTCTATCGCGCCGTTGCACTGGGACCGCTGATCACGCTGTGCCGGGTGCTCGTGCCCGCAGATCAGGCGCAGCAGATGCCAACCGCGCGGCTGTTGCTCGCGGTTGATCAGGTGGTCGGGTCGCTCGGTGAAATGATGACCGCAAGACCCAAGCGGATCGAACGTGAAACCACGCCGGAGCTACGCGCCGTCGTGGATGCCGCAGCGACAATTTTCGTCGCAGACGAGCACGCACCGCCCCGGGTGAGCCGCGAAGCCTTGCGCTATGCATTGCGCCGCGGCTTTGAGTTGTCGTTCGAGCTTGATGGGATTGACCTGCGCATGGGGCTGTGCCGCAGTGGCAGCAGCATGCCGATGATCTCTTGGCATCTCGGTTATGGCGCGGACGTTGCCTATGCGATCAAGATGATTCGGCTCGATAAGCAGGATCAAACCTTCGAGCGAATGTCGCGTCCGGTAAAGCTGCCGCATGCGGCGATGGCCGTAGCTGCGCGCAGCGAGCGTCGCGAGCTTGCGGTCGCACTCTCGGTGATGCACTCCTTGCAGCGCGACAGTGTAGTGAGCGATAGCAGCGCTACCGCTACGCGCGACTGAGCTGCGCAAGTGCTTCGCGTGCCATTCCTACGCGCCAGCGCCGCGAAAATTGCTGCGATGCGTCCTGCAGATCCTTCTGCGGTGCAGCACTATTTGCGAGCGCGACAGAGTAGCTAGCAATAGCAGCGCTACCGTCTAGGGCTGCGGCTCAGATCTACGGCTAGCTACGCGCGACTGAAATGCACAATGGCGCAGTGCATGCGCGTCAGCTAGGCGTGCGTGCCTACTTGTCTTTCTTGCCCTGCAGCACAGCATCGCGCGCGGCGCGCGAATGGTGCTCAACGAGCGCTGCCTCGACCGCCTTGTCGGTGCCGAGCGAGCGGCGCAGATTCAGTAGCGTATCAAGCGCACTCTGCGTCTGCGTTGCACCTAGCGCGAGTAGCAGCGCTTCGCGGTGCTTTGGGTCGCGTGCGATTTGCACCTGCGTCATCAGTGTTGCCGTTGCTTGTTCGCCTTGCAGAATCGCCAGCAGCCGACCGACAGTGCGAAGGTAATTCGCCTGCGGTACAGCGCTCACGCCGAGTACGAGTGCTTCGGGCAGGCCAGGCAGGCGCTGCTCAGCGCAGAGTTCGGCGAGGGCAATCTTGTATGTCACGTCGTCGACTTCGCCCGTGACTCGGGCGAGCACGCGAGTCCATTGCAATGCATTGATGCGAGCGCGCAGATCGGGGCGCTCGGATAAAAATTGTGCGGCCTCGGTGCGAATCTCTGGGGTGCCGGTCAGTGCCGTGTCAAGCAGCGCGTCCACCATCCCCGTTGCCTCTAAGCCTGCTTCGGCACCTGCGAGCAGTCGCGCGAATCGCACGGCGGCATCTTTGTCGAGGTCGGCACCGACCAGCGGGTTGGTGCCAGCCCAGCCGACCATTTTAAAATACGGTCCCTTGTCCGCTGGTAAACCGGCGCGCGTGGCCGCACTCGTTGCGTCCTGCAAGCAGTAGATGCGTGTCTGGCGCGGCATGGGTCGGTTGTGCATCGATAGCTTTGGCCAGTCGAGCACGGTGACGCTGGTCAGGTCGGACTTGCCACCGCGCAAGAGTTCGACGATCTGCAGCCGGTGTAGCGCGAGGTCTGGCGTCAGTTCTTCCTTGTGGACTTGTCGGCCGACGGCAATCAGGTCGGCTTCGATCAGGCCACGGCGAAAGTCCTGTCCATTCAAGGTCGCGCTGAAGGAGGCTAGTGCGAGCATGGTCGAGACTGCGAGGTGGTAATGCTGCGTCATGTCAGTTGCCGTAGGACACCTGCTCACGCAGGTAGGCCTTGTTGAGGCGGTTGAATCGGGTATTTGGATCGAGCGCCTGGTCGTAACCAAGTGCTGGGCTCATCACGTTGATGCCGCTTGGAAACATCGGGGGGCCGTTTTTAATATGGGCGCTTGTAGATCCCCTGAAGTTCACCGTATCGCCACCGTAGAGTCCGATCGGCGGTGCGCCGTCAATCACCAGGCCCATTGAGTGGCCGCATTCGTGTGCGATCACGACGGCGGTGAAGCATGACAAGCCGAGGATCGCCCGGTCGATCTGGTCCGCGCGGGCGTCGTTCCTGCCGCCGGTCAGTCGAAGGCGGTCGTTGCTGTCGGTGCCGATCGCACTGTTTGCAAACGGATCGAAGTGGAAGTGGAATGTGCCGCTACTGTTCGCTCCTGGCCCTATGCCCGATTGAGCGATCGTGTGCATGAACACACCCAGTCGCGCCTGGGTGTTATTTCCGAGCAGGCTGTTGTTGTTCTGGCTCTGGTTGTTCGGGTCGATTTGTGCGATGCCGAGCACGCCAACAGTCTCAGCTGAACCGGAGACGCTGATCTGCGAGTAGCCAAAGTTTGGGTAGGGGAAGATCGCGTTGTTTTGGAAGCTGCCGGGGGGCTTGATGAACGTGAACGTCACGTTTGCAGATTCGAACAGAGAATTGAGCTTGTTGCTGAGCGCAGTATTGAATTGGTCGATCACCACCTCGTTGCTGTTTTGGCTGCCTTGCACATTCAGCTGCGGTGAAGTGGTCTGCAGTCCCAGAGCGAACAGCACATCAAGAAAGTCTGCGCGACCGTTTGCACCGCTGTTGACATGAATGTCGGTGCCGTTTGGTCCGGGCAGGAGGGTGTAAGACTCGATGTCGCGGCTCGTGTCGAGGAACCACACCTGGGAAGGCTGCGCGGTCGTCTCAAACGGCCGTCGCGCGTCCGTCCAGCGGCGAACCAGCAGTGGCAGAGTTTTTGTCTCGGAGGGGAGTCCACCTAGGTCCACGGCAATGCACGTGAGCGTGACTTGGCCGTCGGGGAAGAAGACCGACGAGGGCACCATGTAGCGTGCCTGACCGGCGTTGATTGTGACTGGCGTCAACGCTCCGAGCAGATTGGTGCCGGCGGGTACGATGCCAGTGCCAGAGCTCACGTTGACGGAGGCAAGCAACTGCGTGTTGTTTAGGTCGATTCCTAGACCTTGGTCGCTGTATTCGAGGTCAATGCGCCATTGGTTTTCGGGCACTTGCAGCATGCCGCCAGCTGGGCCGGTGCCATTGAGCTCATCGTCGATGTCATTGATCGTCAGGCGATCGACCCGCGGGTTTCGACCGTCGCTGTTGCCGATGATTTTGGGGATGCTTGGCACTGCGATGTTGCCAACCAGATCTGCAATCGTGCGGTTGTTGCTGGCGAGATCGAGTTGCGTCAGTCCGGGGGTAAAGTTGTAACCCACCCCGAGCGTGACAAGGATCGAGCGTGAGTCCGGTTGCACGGAAGCGAGCGGGTCGGTGCCAAAACTGCCGAAGAAGAGGGACCCGTTGTTTGACCATTGCCACGCAAGATCGGTCACGGTCGAGCTTGTGAGATGCACCGACTCGGAGAAAGTCAGCAGTACCCTGTCCGGCTGCGCGAAGGACTGCGAGAACGCCGCTGCGACGAGGATTGGGGGGACTCTTTCGGGGGGCGGACCGCCGCTGCCGCCGCCGCTGCAACTGACGCCGGCCGAGGCCAACGCAAGCAGCCAGAGGTTCGCGCCCAGAAAACGATTAGTCGCAGTTAGTGCCATGTCGATGAACCAACCATGTCAAAGTGGAGCAGGCAGCCTACGACTCGTCTCGTGCCAAATGCCGAGCGGCAGGCAAGGATACGCGAGATCCGTGGCGCCCGCCGTGGCAATCGCTGGAGCCGTCCCCTGGGCTGCGTGTGCTTGCTGCTTGCCATGTGGTTCGTGCTATTTCCGAGCTACCCTGCCCCTTGCGCTTTTACTACCCAGTTTTCGGCAGAAAGCCTCGAAGAACTTGTGCCGCAGGCGATCGCACCGCGCGGTGCCATCGGCGATTCCGGTTGGCATTTTACGTTTGTCCTACCGATAGGTGCCACCAATGCCGAGCTGGTATTGCTCGATGAAGCGCTCGACGAAGTGCATCGCGAGCCCGCTTTTGCAGGCATGTTCAATGCCACCGATGCTGTGCGGGCTTACCTCCGCGACGGTCGGCAATACCATTGGCGCGTTGAGGCGCAGTGTCGCGGCGAGTTGCGTCAGAGTGCGTCAATTGCGCTCTGTTTTTCTGGTCCGAAAAGCACCGTTGGTATCGCCACTATCAGCTTCGGTCCTGACGAGGCTCAACTCCGTAAATAGAGATACCGAAACACCATAAGTGCGGACTCTTATTTGGCCGCTAGCTGCAACCGAGACGGACACCAGATGATGAAGATTGCGATCGGTGAGATCGTACAAGGTTACCGCATTACCCGTTTTCTTGGCCGTGGGGGGTTCTCCTCGGTCTACCTCGCGCAACACGAGGAAACTGGTAATAAGGTCGCTTTGAAGGTCGGTAGCCTTGCGGGCGGTGGCCGTCAGGTCACGCGTCTGTTGGAAGTTACCGCTCGTCGCACTCCTGAGGGCGTGAGCCCCGATGAGTTGCCAGCCGAGGCGGTATTCTTCGAGGCGCAGGGAGTTCGTATCGACCTGTTCGATCAGAACGAGGTTCACGCGATGCTGCGCGCAGAGGGTGAATTGCTGGCCGCCTGTCAGAACGAGAACTTGGTTCAGGTCGTTGACCGCATCGTCGTGGATGGCGCGCCGGTGCTCGCGCTTGAATATGTCCGAGGCAAGACGCTGCGCGAGAAGATCCGCAGTCTCGAAGGCATCCACCTCAACTGGTTCCTGGCCTTGGTTCGCTCGCTGGTCGCACTAAAGGAGCAGGGCGTGATGCAGTATCACGGCGATCTCAAGCCTGAGAACTTGATTGTCAAACCGAGTGGCAAGGTGGTGATGATCGATCCGGGGATGCGCCTGCCAGACCAGCGCACGATTACTACGACGCCGCACTACAATCCGTTGTTGCTGACGGATAGCCGGGCGGACGTGATGGCGATTGGCATCATGATCTACGAGATCCTGACGGGCACGCTGCCGTTCGATGAGGTGCCATGGGAGTTTGCTGGTCAGCGCACGGGCGGCGAGACGACGCGGCTCAGCCTCAGCTACTTCTTCAGCTATTGCCCGCCGCACACGCTCAACCCGAAGACGCCGGAAGAACTGCAACGGATCATCTACCGTTGCATCACCGTGCCTACTTACGGCCTGTCTGAGCTAAAGACCGACCTCGAAGCCTTCATCGCGAAGGCCTGAGGCGCGCCACCGCGCTGCTGTGGGTGGCTTAGATCACGAACGGTTGGTCGCCACAGTCTGGTGCGTAATATTTGATGCGCATCGGGCTGACCTTGCCGGTCACTTGGTCAAACACGTTGATCTCGTCCAAAAATCGGCCGTAGACGTGTAGCGATACGGTGGGCTTGTTGCTGATGTTGCCAATCCGGTGGATCTCCTCGTATGGCGGCAGCAGGTAGGCGACCGAGCCTTTGCCGACTTCGGTGCCGCGCGACTGCTGCAACTCGGCGAAATCTTTGCGCGCGCCGTCGTCGAGGCGGTCGTAGCAGACTTCTTCCAGTGAGTTCTCGATCAGCCCCATGACCCCCCAACAAGAGTGGTCGTGGATCGGCGTTGCCTGACCGGGTAGCCACACGAGCGACAACACGACAAAGCGATTGGCGGGATCTTTGTGCAGCAGGTGGCGGGTGTAGTGCTCCTCGCTTGGCACGCGGTGCTGCTCGCAAAGCCAGCGGTCGTCGGCGACCACGCGCTTAGTCATGGCGGAGGCCTCGCGGATGATCACTGGCATGGCGGGGCGGCGGTCGAGCAGTGCGCCCAAGTCGTGGACGTACTCTTTCAGCCCGTAGAAATCGTTGGATACTGCGCTCAAAGTCATGGCTCGTTCTGCTAGCAAATCAATCGGCTGGTTGCGGTTAGGCCCCCTCGCAGGGAAGATCCTGAAACGCTTGCAGTCAAAGCGTGTCCATTCTTGCCGGGGACCGGCTTTGCCGCCACCATCCACGCCTCCGCCATGAGCATTCGAGATACGTCCCGCTGTCTAATCGCCATTTTTCTCGCCGGATGCGCTGCTTCGTATCCAGTTCGAACCAGCCGCGAATTTTTGCAGCAAGGCAACTTCACCCAGGCCTTCCACGCCATCAATGACGCTCGCCAAGCGCAGATAGATGCCCATGAGGAGGTCGATGCAAAGACCGAGGAGTGCTACCAGGAGGTCAGGATCCGGTTTTTGCTCTACGAAGCACGCCAAGCAATTTTCGACGGTGATGAACGCAAGGCAGTGAGGCTGATCGCGGAGGTCCAACTTACTTCGCCGAACAACGCGGTCGCGAAGGAGCTAGCGCAGAGGGCAAAGCACAGGGTCGCATCGCAGTTGTGCCTCAAGGGCGAGGAGTTCATCAGCATCGGTGACTTGGCGCAGGCCCTGGAATGCTTTGAGCTGGCCCTCATTGGGGAACCCGATATGGAGGTTGCCTTAGCAGGCCGGGTTTTGGCTCAGTCAGATGTCGCAAAGCTGCACGGTATAGCGCAGCGGCAGTTCCTTGAAGCGATCCGCAAGTTGCCCGAGTTCCGCTACAACGAGGCTGGCTATCACGCCGGCGTAGCTGTGCTGCGGGATGCCTCGCGCACGGACGCTCAAGATGTGCGGGTGCGTGCCTACCGCGCGGTGGCGGAGGTAGAGCAGCAACGCGCTGAGGAGAGCCGCAACAATGGTGCGTATGGTGCCGCGCTGATGTCGTATCGGGAGGCTCTGCGGCTCTGGCCGGAACTGCCAAACGGCGAGGCGAACATCGTGGCCATGACGCACGAACTCGAGGCGCAAGCCAGCTTGGAGCGCGCCAGCATGGCAATTCGCACCGGCCAGATGGAGAAGGCGCGCGCCTTGCTGCAGGCCGCGTTGTTGTTGTCGACGCTAGAGCGCGGGCCGATCAATGAGCTTTTGTTCGAGGCGCGCAAGCATGAGGGCCAGCAGAATTACGACATCGCTCGCGACCTTGAGATTGAGGGCAAAAAGAGCGAGGCCCTGGTGCAGTTCGAGTTGGTGAGCAAGGACTGGCCGGACGGTCTTGCCGACGAGAAGACGCGCATCGGCGCCTTGCGCAACGACATTCAGGGCGCAGAAAAAGCCTTTGCCGAAGGCGAGTCCGCCGAACAAAAGAACGACCTGAAGGCCGCGCTCGAGCACTATCGCGCGGCGCAGACTTACTACTCGGCCTACAAGGATGTCACCGTGCGAGTTGCCCGCCTTGCAGCGGTGTCGCGTTCCGGTAGCTGACCAAGACCCTTGCCGCATACGAAACCGCCCTTGCCACCTGCGCCTTGCAGCGGTGTCGCGTTCTGGTAGCTGACCAAGGGGCTCCCTATGGTCATGATGTCGTCGTGCGTGCCATGTCGCTGACGAGCCGGTTCCTGTTGACCTTGCTGGTCACCTGTGTGCTGCCATTGCTCGCGTTCGGCTGGTTCACACTCGGTGGCGTGCGGCGTCTGATTGAAACGCAGGTGGTGGAGACTTTTCTGCCGCGTCTAGCTGCAGATCACACGCAGAAGATTGAAGGGCGCCTGCAGCAGATTTATCAGTCGTGCAGCGTCGTTCGTGAGATCGCACGGCGCGCACTCGATAGCACCGAAGATCTGGACGCATTCGCAGAACAAGTGCAGTTGGTGCCCGATCTGTTGGCGAACAGTCTCGACTTGCTGTTGCTTGCCGATCCGGATGGCAAGGTGCTGTTCTGGTGCGAAGGGCACCGCCTTGACCCGGCGATTCACGGTCAACGCGCCGCCAGTATGCCGGCTTTGGTGCGTGGGCAAGATTGGTTTATTCGCGCGCAGCAGGGTGGCACGTTTTATTTGCCTTGGGGGCGCTCGCCGTTGCTCACCATGAGCCCCGAATTGTCATCGCAAGATCCCGCGCAGCATTACCTCGGGCTGGTGTTGGATGTGCCAGCGCGCAACGGCAAGAACGGCGTTCTCCTGTCACTGATCCGATGGTCCGAAGTGCAGCAGCTGCTCGATGAGACCCGGCGGGTGTTGGTGCAGGAGTCGCACTTCCCTTCCGCCGAGGCGTTCTTGATCGATGCGGGTGGAATGGTGCAGGCGCACACGGATCGTTCGCTTTATGGCGAACTGTTGCGGCCGGAAGCACTGCGTTTGGCGTTGCTCGCGCGGACGAGTGGTAACGCGGAGTTTGTGGCGAGTGATGGGCGAGGCAGTTTGTGTGGCTTTTGTCGGTTTGGGCAGGAGTCAAACCGCACGTGGACGCTTGGGCTAAACATTCCCGAGGACGAACTGTTCCTCGCAACCAATACATTCCTGCGGCTGTTGTTTATTGCGATTGCTGTCACGCTGTTGGTCTTGGCTGCGTGGTCATTGTTGGCTTCGCGCGCAATCGTGCGGCCGGTCAACGATTTGGTCGCCGCAACGGACCGCGTAGCTGCGGGTGATCTGGAAGTGCGAGTGCCAGCGAGCGGCGGTGCCGAGCTTGGCAGGCTTGCCGCATCGTTCAATCACATGGCCGAGGATTTGGCGCAGGGTCGAGCTCGTTTGGCGATAGCGGAGCGCGAGAAGGCGTGGGCCGAAATGGCGCGTCAGATCGCGCACGAGATCAAGAACCCACTCACGCCGATGCGCATGGCGGCACAGTTGCTGATGCGGGCGCGACGCGAAGGCGACGTGCGCGCCGATGCAATCGCCGATCGGTTGGCGCGCACGGTCGAGGAGCAGACACAGGTGCTCGACGGCATTGCCAGCGACTTTCGTCAGTTCGCAGGTGCTCCCAATCGCACAGTGGAGCGGGTAGTCCTCGACGAGTTCCTCGCCGACGTGCGATCTGCGTCCGCGGCACTGTTTGAGGCTGGGCAGCTAAAACTCGAATTCTCGCCAAGTGCGACGGTCGCTTGCGTCGCGGTGGATCGGCGCGAGTTGCAGCGCGTGTTCCTCAATCTGCTGCAAAATGCCTCGCAGGCAGCCAGCGGCAAAGTCCAAGTGCGGATCGCCACAACCGTGGTTGGCGCTCGCGCGGAGATTCGTGTGACGGACGATGGGCCGGGCATTTCCGCAGCAGCACAGGAGCGGCTGTTTGAGCCCTACTTCACGACCAAGACCTCGGGCACGGGGCTTGGGCTTGCGATCTGCCGACGGATTCTTGAGCAGTGCGGTGGAGCGATTCGCCTTGAATCAACTGCTGCATCCGGAACCGTATTTTGCATCGAACTGCCGGTATTGTCTTTGGCCTGACGCTGGCCTGCGCCGGATTGCTAGGCATCGGCGCGTCCCCCAATGGCAGTTCGCTGCCAATCAGCCTTTGGATTGTTTTTCAGCCAACTTCTTATGCAGCAACGCAGCACCGCACTGACACTCGGTTTGATCCTGATCCTCGGGATGCTCGGCTACGCATTTTGGCCTGCGGAGAAGGCGCAGCCGCCCGGCCCTTCGGCAACGGCGGAGAAGAATCAAAATGGGGTCGAGGTTGCGAATGGCAAGGTCGCCGCCGATCTCGCTTTGGCGCAGGCCGCCGATGCGCGCCTTGCGGTTTCGAGCCGTGGGAGCGATCGCGGCACTGGGGTGCGCGGCGTGGTCGTCGATGCCCGCACGGGGATGCCGCTTGCCGCCATTGAGGTGCGCGCGCTGAAGGAAGAGCCCAGCATCGCGCCGTTGATGAACCGTTTTCGCGGCCTCATTCAGGGTGGCATGTTCACCGATACGCAGCGCCCGCCGCAGGTTCTCGGGGTCACCGAGAGTCGCGCGGACGGCACGTTTGAGCTAACGGGCTTGCCAACGGGCCGAGTGTTTCTCGACGCGCGCAGCGATGCGTGGTTCGTGCGCACGCCAGGCACCGCGCGGCTGGGCCTTGGTGAGATGGTCGAAGGGATCGAACTGCGCGTGCAGCCAGGTGGCCGCGTGCGCGGCATCGTGCTTGGCGCAGACGGTGCGCCGGTGCCGATGGCAAGCGTGAGTCTGCGGCCTGGGCTCAACGCATTCTTGGGCCAACTGACCGAGCGCAATCTGCGCTGGCTGCAGGTCATCACCGATAAGGATGGTCGATTTGATATCCCGGGCGTGCCCGCTGGCAATGGCTACGTTGCGTCCGCAGCAGCTCCGAGTTTTGCCCTCGAAGAACAGTATGGAGTTGAGGTGCGCGAAGCGCAGGTGACCGAGCTGACATTGCGTGGCCATGCTGGTGCCACCGTCGCTGGCATGGTGCTCGATGGCAAAGGCGCCCCGCTTGCTGGCGCAAGCATCGCGATGATCTACCTCGACGTCAGCCGCGTGCTGCTATCCGCAGACGGTCGTTCGGAGCCGATCACCTCCGGCGCAGACGGCAAGTTCTCAGTGCGTCCAGTGTCTGCTGGTCGAGTTGCCTTCGTGGCCGCTGCAGATGGCCTTGCTCCGTCCAATATCGTTGACCTCGCAGTGGTCGATGGTGGCAGCTACGACGATCTCTTCCTGCGGCTTAGTGATGGAGCCACGGTCGTTGGCAAGGTGGTGGACGAGCTCAGTCAGCCGGTCGCTGCTGCGAAGGTCGAGTTGCGGCCTTTCGAGAGTCCAAAAGATCCGGAGTTCCTCAAGATGATGCTGAAGGTGCGGCACGTTGAGGTGGAGACCGGGGCGGATGGCAGCTTCGTTGCAAAGGGCATGACCGGCGAAGGGTTGATCGTGGAAGCGAGCAAGGCTGGCTACACGACTGGGGTGCGCTGGGGTGTGAAGCTTGATGAAAAAGATTTAGTCGTGCAGGTGCAGCGCGGCGCGATCGTGCGCGGCATTGTGCAGATCGATGGTGGCAAGCCTTGCGTGCGCTTTCGGGTCAGTGCGACTACGAAGCCGGCGAAGGACCCTAAGGATGCAGCAGTGGCGAAGGACGGCAAAAAGCCGGTCGATGCCGCGGCAGCGAGCGCGACTTCACCTGATGCAATGAGTGGCCCGTCATGGTCGGGTGGCGGTCGTGTTGGCCGTGGCACAAAAGGTTCAACCGGCACCCAGTTGCCCGAGGGGCAGACGATGGCAGGTCGTGGCATGGACATGGAGGCCAACTGGCGCGAGATTGCGGCCGAGGACGGCAGCTTTGAATTGCGCGGTCTGCCACCAGGTCGCATCACGGTGCGCGTCCGCGCCGATGGCTTTCTCGATCCCGCCAGCCAAGAAATGGAACTGCAGGCGGGGCAGGCCGGTGATGTGCTGAAGTTCACCATCGCACCTGGCGTTGCCGCGAGCGGAGTGGTTATCGATGCTGCGACCAATCGGCCAGTCAGTGACGCGCAAGTCACTGCGTATCGGGCGCGCGATGGACAGCAAAAGCGCGGTGGCATGTTTGGTGATATTGATGGCGAGGACTTCGACTTCCTTGCCATGTCGTCGATGGATGGTCGTCGCAGTGCGGTGACGGATAGTCAGGGCCGCTTCCGCATCGAGTCGCTCACCGCCGGCAAGTATCGCTTTACTGCGCGCCATCCCGACAAGGCCAAGGCCTCCGCCAAGGAGATCGAAGTGCTGGCCGAAAAGCCGCCGACCAATATCGAAATCAAGCTCGACGATGGCGGCGGTATCGAGGGCAACGCTACGGGTTTTGGTATGCGACCACTCGCCGATGCTGCGATCGCCGCATTCAGCCTGCAGACGGGAACTCTGCGCAGTAGCACCACCGACAAGGGCGGCTACTTCCGCATCGAGGGCCTGCCGCCTGGTCAATACATTGTCTTCAAGTCGCGGATCGATGAGCGCGCCGACAACATCCCGCTCGAATTGCTCAGCAACCTGCGCCTGAAGAGCACCACTGTGCGTCAGGGCAAGCTCGCGCGCGTCGACGTGCATGACGAAGGCGAAGACGGCGTGCGAGTTTATGGCATCGTGCGCGAAGGCGGCAAGCCAGTGGCGCGTGCGCTGGTGACACTGCTCGGCAGCGATCGTGAAGGCATCCTGGGCATGGGAGTGCGCGCGAGTGCCGCCGACCTGACGGGGCGCTACGAACTGGTCGGCATCAAGCCTGGCAACTACATCGCCCAAATCAGCCGCTTCCAAGGCCGGCCGATGCAGACCTCGTTTGAGCTGGAGGTCCCAAGCGAGCAACGCGACTTCCTATTCGACATCGAACTGCCGACCAGCGAGGTGGCGGGTCGCGTGGTCGATTCACGCGGTAACCCAGTGCCTGGCATTCAGCTGTCACTTGGCAGCGTCGATGGTGGGCTGATCGGTGCCGAAGGCTTGGTCGGAATGATTGCGCAAGGCGGCCTCAATCAGGGGCGCTCCGACGACAACGGCGAGTTCCGGCTGCGCAGTGTTGCGGCTGGCACGTATCGGCTGCGCGCTGGGAGCCGCGCAGGCGGTGGTTTTGGCGGCGGTGGCCAGAACGGCGGAGAACGCAATACGAAGTATGGTGAAGGCGGCCTCGACGGCCTCGCAGTCGATGGTAGAAGCACGACGGAAGGTCTGGTCATCACCGTTCCGTTGGCAGCCAGCATCAAAGGCATCGTGCTCGACGGATCCAGTGCGCCGGTGCGGGGCGCAGAGATTCACTACGCGGAGACCTCAGCCAAGCAGCAACGCAGCGAAAAGAATTTGCTCACTTCCATGCTTGGTATGCAGGCACGGCCGATCACCACCGGTGAAGACGGCCGGTTCGAAATCTTGGGCCTCAATCCCGGCAGCTATGACCTGCGGGTCGAAACCGAGGCGCTGCAGGCGGGCCGGGCGCAGGACATTGTTGTTGCCGAGGATGGTATGGCAGAGGTGACGTTGCGCATCGTGCGCGGCGCCACGGTAAAAGTCCGCGCGACCAACGTGGATAAGCAGAGCATCCCGATTGCGAGCGTCTCGTTGCTCGATGGCAAGGGTCGTAAGGTGGTCAACAAGATCTCGACCGTATCGGTAATGCGGCGGCTGATGTCAAGCCGTGACGAAGTGAAAGACTCTGGTTGGTATGAGTTCGGCTCAGTCCCCCCCGACACCTACACGATTGTGATCGCCGAGGCGGGCAAGGAAGAGACGCGCATCACCCGCACGGTCGTCGACGGTGAATTGGTTGAGTGGGACATTGATGTTGCTGCCGAGCTGCGCGCGCGCGACACAAAGAAGTAGGAGAACGTGCGGCCCGTCGTCTCAGGTGCGGCGGCGTAAGTGAGCCTCGCTTGCCAAAGCCCAGCTTGCCGAGGGCGTTCCTTGCGAACCCAGGGGCCAGAGTCGATTTGAGCATTGGGTGTTTTGCCGTTGGCAGGAAGGCTCTGCCGCAGACTGTTGCTGGATGCAGCACGTTTAATTTCGGAACTACGTATTTTTCCCGCCGTGAATCTGGAGTTTTTATCTGCGGTTCACATTGGTCTGCCACTTCGGATGGAAAGTTAAACGCTATGAACACACTGGGCGAAAAAACGACATTGCCAGAGGCAAACTATCTGCCGGTGGTTATCAGGTCGGTGCCGTTTCTGCTGGCGGATTTTGAGCGGCGGTTGCGAGCGGACGCGGGGCTCGCAGAGATCCTGCGTTTGCAGCCGGAGTTTTGCCGCAAGGTAGCGCGCGCGTTGCTCATGCAAGATGCCGAGGCACGGGCGCAGTTCGTGAATGTGGCAGCGATGGCTGCACATTTGCGCGCTGCCGTCTGCGGCTAGCGGCATGCCGTTAGCGCGCGGCGATCCGGTAACCGATCGCTAGGCGCGGCTCGGCAGCGCGAAGGATCGCTGGCGATGTGCGATGCGCGATGCGCGATGCGCGATGTGCGATGTGCGATGTGCGATGTGCGATGTGCGATGCGCGATGCGCGATGTGCGATGTGCGATGTGCGATGCGCGATGTGCGATGCGCGATGTGCGATGCGCGATGTGCGATGTGCGATGTGCG
>BJHM01000011.1 GCA_014192625.1 Planctomycetota bacterium | reverse complement strand
GCACGTCCCCGAGCCGATGGAATGCACTCGTCATTTCTCCGACTGCGTGGACAGTCAACAGGCTGCGCTCATCGAGCATGTGGAGCGGATCGCAGTAGCCGACGAGCAGCTCCCCGGGCGCGCGCGCGGCCGCCGTCACAGACAACGTGACTTCATTCACGATGTACGGGAGCACTTCGGTGCGCCTCTCAGTTACGGTGACCGACCCACCGTCCGTGGATCGACTCACAATCAACTGGCAATCTCCCGCACCAATG
This sequence comes from Planctomycetota bacterium, assembly GCA_014192625.1. Lineage (GTDB taxonomy): Bacteria > Planctomycetota > UBA1135 > UBA1135 > UBA2386 > BJHM01. The sequence goes on along the minus strand of BJHM01000011.1, from coordinate 110,480 downwards.
CCCGCCACCGTGAGCAGACCACTGCGGCGCAGATCACTCCAAGAAGCGACAATGCCTGCGCGCTTGCAAACTCGGAGTCCGTAAGAACCAGGCTGTTCCTCGAGACCGGTCAAGGCGATGCGCAACTCGCACTGCGCGAGCAGACGCACTTCACGGCGCCGGTCAGTTGGCAGCCAACGCAAGCGCTCCCATTGATGCCCTTTCCGTCCCACCCACAGCTCGCGCTCGTAGTCGACCGCGTCGAAATGGAGGGAATTCGACGAGGAATCGGCGAGTCGAACGGCGTTATAAGGCGGCTCAGGAGCCTTACGCAGTGTTGCCGGAACAGCCGTTGGCGGCGCTGCGCTCGCTTCGGTGGTAGCAATTCGGATGGGAATGCCGTCCGGTACGATCGCATTGGCCAGGAGATGCACATCCTCTGCTCTCGGTGACGCAGCGTCCGTCATCACGACGATCTCGCAACGTTCCGGAGCTTCGGCGAAGTAGGTGCCCTCCGTTGCACCGGGGCGGATCTGCCTTTCGCCGCGCAAGCGCCACGAGCGTCCACCCAATTCCACACGAACCAAACTCAGCGGAGCCTCCGCTATCGGCATGGACCAACGACCCTGTTGCACCTCATAGCTCGCGCCGCCGAGTGCGCAGGGCTCCGGTGCCCCGCCACCGAACACGAAGGAACGGAACTGCTGGTGCCCGTCTGGACTGACTGACACCTCCTCGGCCCTGGCGATGACCACGTGGCCGTTCATAGCCACGGGCGCGCCATCGGCCGCAGCTCGATCGATGATCGAGCCAGCAAACACGCCAGGCGCAATCAATACGACGCTAGCCTTCCTTGAGGGTTGTTCGACAGAACCCTCTTCAACCCCCAGCGCCGGACCGTTAGCTGAGTTGGGCAACGCCGCGGGCGCGGGCTCCGGCCGCCATCTTGTCAGCAGCAGGCAGGTCGCCAGAACCAGGATCGCGAGTGTCGCAGCCAACATGGTGGCCCTATTGATGATTGAGTTATTAATCATTGATACTGCCTGACTGCGTTCCGTTCAGCGATGTGCTTGTGTTATGGAAGCTTCCAGTTGGCACGAAAACCAATCACCGAGCGAACCAGAAGCAGATGGTGCAATTCCTCCGTCCAGCGCCCATTGGGCCGTCAGTGCCGAGAATCCTCGCGTGCCACGAGGATTTCTCGGCGCTTTAGCCCGACGCCCGTCCGCCACCTCGGCCACCGGCGTTAGTTCGCCGTGGCCTTCGGTTGCGGACTCGCCGCGTTGGGCCGCCGTCGTCATCAGCAACTCGCACACTTGATCTTCACCTTGTAAGAGTTGACCGTTCCCGTCAAGGTTACGGTCCCATCGGGGTTCGTGACGAAGTTGCCGGTGATCGACCCAGAGCTGGACACAACAGACCGCACGCACTGGATCCCATTGTCGCAGATCTTGCAGACTTGGCCCGAGGCAGCAGCCAGGGCGTTGTTCAAGGCTTCACCGGCGTTGGCGCACGTGCCCGAAACGGCCGTCCCGTTTGGAATCGTCACTTCCTTCTCCGTACCACAGTCTTGGTTAGGAGTCGGCCCATCTGGCAGAACATTTGCCGACGCGCCAATATGACCACCGACCTCGATGTTAGAGCGCACGGCAGGAATCGTGAGAACCAAACAAACCAGACCAACGGTGAAATTGGCGATGGTCATTTTCCCTTTCGTCGTGGTTGGAACAGCGAGGCGCATCATTACACCTCGCTAACTCAATTGTTCTAAAGGGAGAGGGAGAGAGGCACAAGCACAAATCTGGGGGCGAGCAGATAGGAAATTCAAACACGGTCCCGGACCGCTCGGAACCCGCCTCACCATGGTAACAGGCCCGATCGTCGCCGTCAAACCGCAACCGAACCTCCCTCCGGCACGGCATTCAGCACGCTTTCTTGGCCAGCGCAGAGACCGCTCCCCGCCCGCATCATCAGCAGGTCCTCGTCGGCAACTCCACCAGCGTGATTCTGTTTTTCAATAATTCAATCGACTGTGTGATTGCGATCCTGGCGGCCTCTGAGCTTGCAACCGCAACACCCACCGCAGCATCCCCTAAAATCGGTGCATTTCCAGCACCCGATACCGAGGCCACAAGCCTTGGCTTACTTTCGCGGCGGTCTAATAGATACACACGGATTTCAACGCGAGCGAACGGCTGTTCCTAATTGGTGTAGTCTGCATAGAGCGACTCAATCACGCCTTCCACAGCGAAGTCAAACTGCACGGTCACACCTTCTACGCCAACCATACTAAATCGCTTGCTGTCCTCGAGTGCTGATGCATAGGCATCACAAAACATGTCCGCGGGATCCGCGAGCCAGCCATTGTCTGAGTTTGCGCGCCATCCTCCGTTAGCAAGCTAGCTTGTAAAGAAAAGGTAGCCCATCATAAGGCGGCACCGAACTAAATCGACGCACGATTACACTGAATAACTGTGGCCCTTCTATTTTGGCAATCGGCGCCGGGTCGAGCCTGTATTGGCCACCTCCCGGCAACTTTCTGCTAAGCAGCGAACAGGCGTTCATCGCCGATAAAAATAACACTAAAAGCAAGATTTTTGCCCAAGCAGACTGCCTTTGCCAAGCGGTGGCTCCTGCTGGCAAAACGGCTGAAAAATGCCCCTGCCTGCGGCGAGTCATTCTTTGGTGCAAAAGTGGCGTGCTGCACTGAAACCTGGCCAGGGGCCACGTTACCGATGTCCATTCCAAGCCCCTGCTCCGGACAAAGGAGTGCTTTCCGTGACAAAATCAGAGCCTGCCTCTTTTCAATCACAGGCCATGCTCCTCTACGTGGCGCGGCAACTGCTGCGAAGTTGCTGAGCAGGGAACTCGGGCAGGAATTATAACAGCGTCCGGAAGGACGATTGTTGTTTTGCGATCGCGAGTGCATCAGCGACATTACAATCGCGCACGCAGCGCAGCGACAGTAGTTGCAAAAAAACCTTCACCTCACAGCCTGCCGCCGATTAGACCAGCAGAATTGCAAACTTACCGACTGTGATCAGCCGTCAACGAAGATCTCTAAGACCGCTGCACAAACGCTGAAGACCTTCGCGCAAGACGGCCTGACTGGTGGCAAAGGTCAGCCTGATGTGGCCTTTCGCGCCTTCGCCAAACCAGCGTGGCGCACCAGGCACTATGGCAATGCGATGCTTCGTCAGGAGATTGCGGGCTAGTTCGGTTTCGTCGCCCCACAAGCGCACCTCTGGAAACAACACGTAGCACCCTTCGGGTTCGCGGACGAAAAGGCCTTCCACTTCACGCAACTGGCGGAGCGCTAGATCGCGCTGCGCTGTGAGGTGTCGCACAAACGCCTCCGCCCAGGGCCACGCGAATTGCAAGGCAGCCGTCGCAGCGATCTGCGACAGTGTGGCAACGCCTTCGACAGTAGAGCGCACGTTGCTGATCGCCACCATCGCCTCGTAACGCTGCGCATCGCCAACGTGCACGAAGCCGACGCGGAGACCGGCGAGGCCGAAGGTCTTCGATAAGCCATGCACGGTATAGGTCCGCCGCGCGATTGCTGCAGACAGCGACGCGATCGCAACATGCTGATGCGGGGCAAAGACGATGTCGGACCAAATCTCATCCGACAGAATCGCCAAGTCATGCGCGCACGCGATCTCACCAAGCCGTTGCAACTCCGCTCGCTTGAGGACCCGGCCGACCGGGTTCACCGGATTGCAAATCATCAGCAGCCGAGTCCGAGGCGTAATCGCACGTTCGATCGCAATGAAATCGAGTTCGCCCGAATCCGGGTCGATCGGCACGCGGACCGGCACGCCACCGACACCAGTTACCGTGTGGGCAAACAGGAAGTCCACAGGGTCAAACACCAGCGCCTCATCCCCGGTCCGCAACACCGTCTTTGCAACAATGTGCATGCCCTTCGCGGCACTGTTGACCGCGAGCACCTGCTCCTTTTGCGCATTGGGCATCCCCTTGCGGGTCTGCAACATCACTGCAGCAGCGGCGCGAAACTCCATCAAGCCCTCAGATGGCCCATAGCTGAACACGCCGGACTTTGCATAGTCACAGATCGCATCGCGGATCACCTTTGCACATGGGAAGTCAGGATCCGCCGCGGTTAGCGGAATCACATCGGCTGCCTGCTCTGCCCAACGCAAGTTGAACGCGCGCTTTCGCAGCAACTCGATCGGGACATCGCCATCGCCAAAGCCATCGCTCTGCGAATTTGTGTTCATCGCGCGCGATCGTTCACTCCGCGAGCGGCAAGTGCAACCCAGTCGACGGCGGACGGCGAAACTGATTGAAAAGCTCGCGTCCCGCTGCCACCCACCGCCGCGCGTGCGGCCTTCGGGTCGCGTCAAATTGCGCAAACGCCGCTTCCCTAGAAAGTTTTGTGGTGCCACCACGCAGCAGGTCGGCCAGCAACGCAGCATCCTCGAGCGCAGAACTGGCGCCTTGGCTGGTAAACGACAGGACCGGGTGCGCCGCATCGCCAATCAAAACTAGGTTGCCGCAGTGGAAGTTTGGCAGCGGATCGAGATCGGCGACTTTCCAGAGATGGCTCTCGGCGAAGTTTGTCCGCTCTAACAATTCGCCAATCACCGACGGCCAGCCAGCGAGCAGGCCGCGCATTTTTGACTCCATCGCTCTGCTGCTGAAGCCGCGAATATCGGCCAACGACAGACCCAGTTGCAAAAACCAGATCACGCGGTCAGCAGCCGGCACGATGCCGATCGCAAGGTTGCCGCCTCGCTCGTAGAACTTAAGAAACCTGCCGCCAAGCCGATGGAATAAGTCTGGCGCATGGATCACGCTCACAACCTCCACAAATCGGACCGGCTGCAGCGTAGCAGTCGGATGCAGCCAAGTCCTTGCCTTACTTCGCACGCCATCGCAGCCAATAAAAGCTCCTGCGCGGATCGTGGTGCCATCTGCTAGGCGCACAGATTCTAAATGACTACCTTGCCAGTTTGCAGCCTCGAGATTGGAGTTGTAACGAATCGAATCTGGTGGCACGGAACCTTCCATCTGAGCGATCAAACCAGAGCGCAACACACTCTGCATGCCGACGATTTGGTGATCAGAAATCAAATCGCAATCGCTCCAAAACAGCTCGGCACGGTCGATTCGCGTGCTGCAGCGTGCCAAGTCCAAATGTGGAAAAAGTGCCTGAACTGCCGCCCTGCCGTTTGGCATCAAAATAAAGCCCATACCAATCAAATCACGTGCCGCCGCGCGCTCGAAAGCCTGTGCCCGGACCCCTATACAATGCAAGCCCGCGAGCATTGCGAGGCCAGCAATGCCGCCTCCGAGAATGGCGATGCCATCCGGACCGAGATCAATCTCAGCGCCCTCACTGGGGCCGCTCGGGCCGGGCCCCTTTGCAGGCAGACCTAACAGAAAGAACCTCGGAAAAACATTTTCGACTCTCAAATTAGCAGAATCTTTGCGCTTGGCCAAGTCTATCAATCTGAAATATGCTGGATTATTGAAAACCAAAGCTTCGGGCTGGCCGTGTGACACTTACGCCGCAAGAGGCGCGCTCTGCAAGCTCACCGAATAGCGAATACTGCTCCCCGCCTATTCGCTGGATCAATCTTCTCTATCCGAGCAGGGGTTATTTTCGGCGGGCAACAATTTAGCGACCGGGGGCGCACGCAACGCCGGCATCATTACAGTCTAAACAGCGAGAGATCACCACAAAAAAAGCAGCGGCACTCTGTGCCTGCCGAAAGCTTGGTGCGATTACTCGTATCATCGACAGAATACGACTTATTACAATCAGCAGGCAAGTGCTAAGACTTGGTCGGACCTGATCAGGGGCCGACGCACAACGAAACAATGCGACAAACGGGCAACAGGACGCCCAATCAGTTTCCCAGCCAGTTTCCCAATCAGTTTCCCAGCCAACTTTCGCCCCAAGCGACCACCGAACTATTCGTTGTAAGACCTCTTGCTACCGCCCGATTTCAATGAACACACGAGCAGGGCGAGCGCTGCTAGCACACCAGCCCCGCTCGCCTGCAATCGAAGCACCGTGGTCACCCCAAGCAAATCGTGCATCCGCAACATAAAATCTGCATGCGCCTCATTTGTGAGAAGCATCTGTGGCAAAAAAAATGCAAGCCCCGCGAGGCCAAGAAAACCTGCCAGAATACGCATCGCGAACTCCTAAAAGAAATGATTGGGCCTAGCTAAAGGGACGGAAAATCGCCTGCTCCGCTTGGACCTCAGGCTCGGAAGTTTATCTGACGCGCCTCTGCCAAACATCATCCGGCTCGTCGCGGCTGAAGATAAATCAAAAACATCTGGAACTCACGTCGTTATTGTTGAGGCAAAGCCTCTAAAAACCCAGGTTCGAGATCGGTCAAAAGTGGCGGCGACAAGGGGCGCACTCATGCGCGCGTGTTCCGCTGGTGGTTGCACTCGACGACCGAGGGGCCTTATGAGCTTGCTGGCCTTGCCGCCGCTGCCAGCCACAAGCACCGCCTTCGTGATGACGAGCAAGCCTAATGGCATCATTACCACCTGCGCAGATGCAAGCCTGCAAGTTTTTCCTAGTGGGAAAATAATGTCGCACAACAAATAGATCCAGCGGCGGCCGGAAGGCTCGCCAAAGACCCGCTGCGCCGACCACCGCAAACAGCAAAGCAATTGCCAGCGCGACGCGGTGATGGGCGGTGCAGCATTACAGCAAATACCGCCCGTGCGCCCTTCATCCCCAGACACCAACATGCGCACGGATGCGAAAATCTTCCGGCACGAACCCTCACCAAGTATCGCTCCGAAACGGCGAAGCCGGCAGCCCAGCATTGTTATAAAGGTTACAGCCTTCGGGATTAGCCGTGAACGCGTAGCGCACTGCAACCGGCGCTGGCACATCCTTACAGTGAACGATCACCGTTGCGCCGTCAATTGTCGCCTCGGCCCAGTGCCACTGCCGATCCGCACTGGCAATGGCGAAACCGCGCAGCGCGATCACGGCTTCTTTCGATGACGATTTGCCGTCAACCTTGCCGCCACACTGCAAGCCTTTGCCCGAATGGTCGAAGTGCACGCGCATCGCCTCGCCATCGCGTTCACAGCGCGCAAACAACGGCCCACTCGGGTCCATCGGCTGCTGGTATTCATTAGCCAGCGCGAACCGCGCAAGTCGCAGGCCGACATCACGCTTATTGGGCGGATGAAGGTCGCCGCCAAGGCCAATATCAATCGTCACCGCCATGCCGGTCTTTGGCAACCGCGTGCAAGTAAGCTGAGCCATTCGACAGGGAGCAAAGCCTAGATCCCCGCCTGCTGCTTTGTCCGTCACGGTGCCAAAGTTGGGCAACTGGACATAGTAGAACGGCAACTCGCGCAGAAACAGCTTGCGCCATTGCTCAATCAGCGCAGTGAACTTGTGCACGTATGCGGGTTCTTCGTCGGCGTTGCTTTCGCCCTGATACCAAAGCACGCCACAGATGGCGAATCGACCGAGCGGGTGCACCATGCCGTTGTAAAGCGACTGCGTGCGATGCCAGTGCTCGCGATCCTCATTGGGATGAATCGGCAGCAAGGGCGGGGCTTTGATCCATGCCCCTAATGCCGCAGCGGTGCGCGCACCAAAGAGCCAACTATCTATTTGCGGGATCGCTTTGGCGAGCGACTCCTGCCACTCGGCCACGCGACGCGTGCGCTCGACACCGATTGCCTGGTTCGCCGGATATTCGGCGAACGCGGCGGGCGGCATCCAGCACTCGATTTCGGTGCCGCCGACAGCGCAGGTCAGCAAGCCGATCGGCACTGCGGCAACGGGCTGCACTGCGCGCGCAAAGTAAAAACCGACCGCGGTGCAATCGGCGGCCGTGCTGGGCTTCATCACCCGCCAATCAGCGACCGCTTTCAGATCATCCTGCGGCTCACCGGCGAAGTGCTCGAAATACGGCCTGTAACGGATCTGCGGCAGGTCTGCATTCGCAATGTCTTCGGCAGCATTACAGCTATGAAGCCCCATCGCCATGTTGGATTGACCACTGCACAGCCAAACGTCACCGATCAACAGATCAACAAGCCGCACGGTTTGCCGGCCTGTCACGGTTAATTCGAGGCCTTTGGCAGATGCAGACATTGGCGGCAACCACACTGTAAAAGTGCCATCCTGCAAAGCTGTGGCGTCTGCCTGCTCGCCGTTGAAGCGCACGGTCACGCGCTCTTCCGGCGATGCCACACCCCAGATGCGCAATGATTGGTCGCGCTGTAAAACCATATGGTCGCCAAACACCCGCGCGAGACGCAACTGCGCAGCGAGCGGCTGGGACAATAGGAAAAAACCGAACGCCGTTGGCAGCGCCGCGAGCAACCGCAAGTGATACATGCGAGCTATTGAGCCTGTTTGGGCTCGCTAAGTCCAGCGCGGATGCAGATGCGGATAAGAACTCGATGCTTGACTGCCTCAATAGTCTGCCGCACCATTGCAATTGTGGAGCAGTATCTCTTTCTCAGCGACGGCCGGTGGTTTCGGATCACTAATGGGATGACCATCGGACGATTTGAAACCAACGCCATTGTGCTCGATGACGTGAAGGTCTCGCGGCGGCATGCACGCGTGATCCATGAACTAGGCGTCACGGAGATCGAAGATATGGAAAGCAACAACGGCGTTTTGTTGAATGGCCGCAGCATCGACCGGCGCGTAATCCGCCCTGGCGACGAAATCGAAATCGGCCAAACTAGGCTGCGCTTCGTCGAACTACCGCCGGGCTTTGATCCGGCTACGCAGGCGGCGACGCAGACGAGCATTCATAACGAATCCCAACCACCGCCACCTTTATCGGCACCCGTAAAACCCATTTCGCTCTTGCAGCACACCGCTTCAGATGACCACGATTTGGACCAAGAGAACTTCGGTCTGACACCCGTTGCGCCGAGGCCGACTGTGGCAGCAACCGCGAAGAGCCTTCCTGCGCCTGCCGCAATGACCACCAACGACTCCAGCGCGCCAAACGCATCTAATCCACGCTCTCGCAATCTGCCGAGACGCAAGAAGCCAAACACCTTGGTGCTGTTGCTCGTCTACGTAATCGCGTTCGCGTTGTTCACCGCAATGGCCATCTTTGTGCTGCTCGTGATGAAGCAGAAGGACCCGGACCTCGACATCTACCGCCTGCTCGAATGGCTGCGCGAAACCTTCCCTGACCGCTTCCCGCGCTAACTGGGGTGTGCCCGCACCGATGCCCGCGAAATTAGCGCATTTCTAAACCTCTCTCGCTACGCTCTCGCGCCGCATGGACTCTGCTCAGCTGCGCGTCACGACTCGCGGCAAGACGCGCCGCTTTGATGTCACCGGGGAAAAGCCAGTTTCTCTCGGCCGTGGCTCTGCCTGCACGATTGTCATCGACGATGCCGGATTGTCGCGCCAACACTGCCAGCTTACGCTCGAAAATGGCGCGTTGATCGCAACCGACCTTGTTTCTTCCAATGGCACGTGGCTCGATCAGCAACGCATCAAACGAATCGAACTGCGCCCCGGCATGGTGTTGCGAATCGGCAGCACTGAGGTTGCCTTGGAGCCGTTTGCCATGGCTGGCGGCAAAGGCGCCGCGCAGGCCAATGAAACTGCAATTGCCGCCCCAATGCCGTTGCCGCCCCCCGACGGCAAAGAACTGATCGGCACCGATCTTGGCGACTACCGGATCCTTGGCATCCTCGGCAGTGGCGGCGCGGCAATCGTCTACCGCGCTGAGCAACTCAAATTGGGCCGCGAGGTAGCACTGAAAGTGCTGCGACAAACGGCTGGCAACATCAGCACAAAACAAATCGACGCCTTTCTACGTGAAGCCCGCAGCGCAGCGAAGCTCAACGATCCACGACTCGTACAGGTCTACGACGCGGGCTCCGACAAGGGCTACTATTTCCTGTCGATGGAACTGGTGCACGGCGGCAGTCTCGCTCGCGTGCTGCGCGCGAACGGGCCGCTTGCATGGCAAAAAGCACTGCCAATCTTGCGCGACATCGCAGCCGCATTGCAGTGCACGCACGACGCTGGACTGGTCCACCGCGACGTGAAGCCCGCCAACATCCTGATCACACTCGCAGGCGGGGCGAAGCTCGCGGACCTTGGCCTTGCAGGCGGCGAAACGCATGCCGGCACGATGGCATTCATCGCACCTGAGCAATTGATCTCGGCCAATGTTGACCCCCGCGCCGACCTCTATTCACTGGGTTGCACGGCCCATGTGATGCTGACTGGCAGCCCACCATTTCTAGGCAGCCGCCGTGAAATGGCCGATGCCCACCGCACAACCACGCCAAAAAGCCTGCGCGAGGTTGGGGTGATTGTGCCAAAAGAACTGGAGCACCTCATTCTCGTGTGCCTGATGGCAAAGGCGCCCGAGGACCGGCCAAAAACGGCCGCCTTAGTTGTCGAAGAACTCGACCGCATCGCCAACAGCACCACCAGCAGCACAGCCGACACCGACGAGTTGCCACTGCTCGAAAACGAAGTCGAAATCGCAGCGGATCGCTTACGAATCGGCAGCCAACTCCCGAAAATGCGCGCGCCGTCAATGCCGTTGCCTACACCAGCGCCGTTCCCAGCAGCGTTGCCACAGTCAGCGCCGCACGCACGCAGCCGGCCAGCCCCGATCCTAATCCAAAAATCAGCGGCCACGGATCCAGTTTACCAAATGCTCGTGATCGCGATCCTCTTGAGCCTGCTCGCCTTCATTATTTTCTATTTCATCTGAACTGCCGAAGGAATGGCTTTGTTTTCCACAAAGGCTGCTTAGTCTAGCGCCAACACCATGGGACTCTATTTTCGCCGTTCCATTGGCATCGGCCCGTTCCGCATCAACCTCAGCCGGTCTGGAGTTGGCTATTCGGTCGGTAGCCGCGGTTTCCGCATGGGCGTTGATGGCCGCGGCCGCAAATACACGAACCTGTCGATCCCAAACACCGGAATCGGCTATCGGGGCAAGGGCTGCCTCGTGCTGATCCTAAGCGCGATCACTTTTGCAACCACAGGCTCACTCCTCTGGCAGGCAACCACATGATAATCTGGAAAAGGCTGTTGCGAACTCCGTCGTCGGAACGCTTCCTAGGCAGCAAGAATGGCAAAGATTCGGTCGTGATCGATCTGCACCATCTCGACAACGCAGTCGCCGGCACAGTTGTGCTTTTTGCCGACGCAGGCTTTCAAGAGGATGACGTGCCACAAATACTCGCGTCCTTTGACGAAGACATGCTGCCAGGGGTTGATCTCGCATCGGGCACGCTCACATTCACTGTGGTGCGAGGCGAAATCTGGGGCAACTTCGAAGCCGCCTCGGACGACGCGAAGTAGCGCACCGGATAGCGCAGCATCGCTTTCCAGCAAAAAAATGCCGGGGCAGCAGTCACTGCAGGCGGAATCGCTAGCGGCATGACAGCCCCTCCTAACGAAGAAAGAAACGCAATTCTTGAGCGGTTCCGACAACGAGCTCTGCGTTGCGATGCAGCACGCAAAAAAGCTTTCACATTGTCGCTACATTGCGGAACAAAAGCTCATTGGCAGCGAATATTGGCCGGTAATTAACTTGCGCGATTGGACACAAAATATCCACCCTGATACGACCAAAAATAGCTACCCGCATTGACCTTTTTGCGGGGCCATAGCTGGCTATTGCTCAAGCGCACCTGATCTCGACCCACGAGCAAACTGCCAGACAATTTAACCTTTCCCGACATGGCTCATGCTAGGTAGGGGAAAAACCCGAATAGTAAAATATGCTGGCCCGTTGGCAATTTGTGCCACTTCGCAGCTGGTATCTATTTGGAGCCTACTAAGTGAAAGATCGAATCTTCGTATCGTCACTCCTGCTGATTCTTACACCATTTGTTTTCCCGCTCTCCGGGATTGCTAGAGCACAGGTGCCGGAGAAAACCGTCACCAAGAAACCTCAGTTCTCAGGAGTGGCGCCGTTGCCGCCCCAAGAGACCTTGATCAAAATGCGCGATGACCTGAAAGCGCTGCCGGTCTTCACGAAATGCGCATGGACGTTCGACTACGAAGCTGCACGCGCCTCCGCTAAATTGCTCGATAAGCCGATTCTCGCTTACTTCACTCGCTCTTATTCAGACTGTCCTTCGAGCAGGGCACTCGAGATGACCACGTTTTCCGATTCAGTCTTTACCGATTTTGCTGATAAGGTCGTGCTCTTCTGCAACATTGAAACACGCGTCACTGGCGAGCCGCCACAGACTCTATTTCGTGAAACTGGTGGAGAACTTCACCCGCACATCGTGTTCTTGGCTGCAGATGGCAGCGTCCTCGCAAAAGAGAGCAGACACTCGGCTGCCAGCATCCGGAACACTGAGGTAAAGATCGCTCTCGCATCGGAACTCGCGAAAAAACCCGCAGAAGACACCGTGTCTGCCGCGGACCTGCTAATCCTCAAATCGGATCTCGGCATAGTAACCTACAGAGACGCAAGAAAACGCGCCAAGTTGCTGATCAACTTGCCAGCGGATAAAAGCGCACAGGTCAATCAAATGTTAATTGACCTTCAAGCCACAGAGATTCTCGCAGAAGAATACAGCAATAAAAATACCGAGGACAATGCCGCAAAGCTGGTCGAAATGATGCGAGCGAACCACTTGCCAACAGGTGAGAACTTGCGGGTTTTCTATAGCCGAATCATGCTCGCAACTGGCCGCACGCACGATGTCGAGAACTTCAAGAAAGCCCTTACCGGCATGGAAGAAATTTCTGGTGACGACGAAAAATACACCAAGGTTCTAACCTTCTTCCGGAAGCGCCTTGTGATGATGCAAAACAACCCCGGTAAAAACACAGTGAACGCCGGTGACGATCAAGCTTCGCCGCGCGGCAAGCTCAATGGTGGGGAACGGCCTGCCCCATTCGGCCGGTAACCAGAAAATCAGCGCACGAGCAACGGCTGCGCGCTGCCGTTTAGCATATTTTGCGGTCGAGGATCTGCCGGACCTTGAGACGCAGGCCCGTTGCCGAAAATGGCTTGGGCAGGAATTGGAACGACAGGTCCAAAAGCCCGCGACAAAAGACCTCGTCATCGGAAAATCCGGAAGCAAATAGCACGGGGATCTTTGGCCAATGGGTCCCAATTAGCTGCGCAAGTTCCGGCCCTCCCATATCTGGCATCACTACATCGGTAAATACCATGTCGATCCGATTTGCATTGCCACGCAACAGATCCATCGCCTCCTGACCGCCATTTGCGAGTAGCACAGTGTATCCAGAAGCGCAAAGAACTCGCTCAACGAGCAACCGGACCGAGAGGTCGTCCTCAACAACCAACACGGTCTCACGCCCACCCAAATCCCGATCGCAATCATCCACGGGTATAATGGCAATCGATTCCGTAGTTGCCGGCAGGTAAATCAGAAACTCAGAACCACTGCCTAACTTGCTCGCGAAACTAACGCTTCCGCCAGATTGCTGCACGATCGCATGGACCGAAGCCAGCCCGAGGCCCGAACCACGACCGGAAGCGATTTTCGTCGAAAAGAATGGCTCAAACAACCGCACCTTCACCCGTTCGTCCATGCCAACGCCATTATCAAGAATACGAAGCACCACATATCTGCCCTGCACAACATCCAGCTTTTGCGCCAGCGGCTCGTCAACTTGCACATGATCCGTCCAAATCTGAAGCGTGCCGCCAGCAGGCATCGCATCGCGTGCATTGAGCCCCAAATTCATGACAACTTGCTCCAACTGGGCGGGGTCGGCCTTCACGCGGGTCGGCTTATCAGAAAGAAAAATTTCGACATGAATGCATTTGCCGACCACAAGGCGCAGCATCTTGGCCACGCATTCGACCACACCGTTCAAATCCACCGGCACCGGCCGAATCAATTGCTTCCGACTATAGGCTAGCAGTTGCTGCGTCAGGCCTGCGGCATTGGCACCAGCGTGTGCGACGGCTTCTAAGTCAGCGAGAAAGGCATTGCCAGGCGGCAAATCACTGATGAGCATCTCGACCGTCCCATTGATGACGGTCAGTAGATTGTTGAAGTCGTGCGCGATACCACCCGCCAACCTGCCGACGGCCTCCATGCGCTCTGCACGCGCCAACTGAACCTCCATTTGCTTACGCTTGCTGATATCACGATAGATTGCGATGATCGAAATTTGCATATCATCAGCAGATACTGGAATAACCAGCAACAAAACCTGCATCTCGCTACCGTCTTTACGCTTCCGCACTGTCTCAATCTCTGTCACCTTAGCGGTCAACGCGCGCTGACACAGATTGTTCCCCTCAGCACGAAGATTATTGGGGACCACTAAATCGTTAATGTTGAAGCCAATGGCCTCTTCAGGCGCAAAACCAAATAGCTTGGTAAATTCTAAATTTATGCGCACCACCATGCTTTTCGAATTTAGAAACGCAATCGCCTCCGGCGCGGCATTCAAAAACTTTTCAACCAGCATGCGCTCATGTTGCAAAGCCAGTTCTACTTTCTTCTGTTCCGTGACATTCCTGAAAAAGCCTTTCGAAGCCTCGACCTTACCATCAACAATGCGCGGGAAAGCGTTGCCGACGACATGCACTGCCTCGCCTTTGCGATCCTTGAAGACAATCGATGCATTGAGCATTGCCTTGCCCTGAAAAATCTGCTGGAAGGCCACCTGACAATGTGCGTCCGAGTCGGGATGAATCACATCGAAGATGCTGAGTTCAGCAACTTCAGATTGGGTGTAGCCTAATGTGCGGAGCCACGATCCGTTGACATATAAGAACTTGCCTTTGGGGGAAACACTTTGAATCAGCTCATTGCTAACTTCTAGCAGCCCATTAATTTGCGCCTCTCTGGCGACTAACACTGCGTGCGCACTTTTGCTCGCTTTGTTTTGCAAGTGCACCGTGACGAATGGGATCAAGCAAAGTGCAATATCATCAAGCAATTCTCGCTGCTTAAGCTGAGATTTTTTTCCAGCTACAGCGTAGGCAAGGCAGCCTAGGTTTTGACCACCTGCCAATAATGGCAATACCACTATGCCACTGGCATCTTCATCAGCCCCGGCCGCGACACTCGATGCCAGCTGTTTATAGCAATCTGAATTACCTACTTCAGCGAGCACTTCATGCGATTTTTCCGGGCCGAAAGCGTAAATCGCAACCGCGTCGCATCCGATCCATGCCCCGATCTGCAAAAGAAGTTTGGCAAGTTCAGGCCGCACATCCCCATCAGCCACTCCAGCCGCCAAGGCGTTCATAGCAAGCATCCGCAACTTGCTGCCAACCTCGGAAAGATAAAACTGCTTCACCGGATTGAATCCTAAAGTTTGTAATTGATCCATGCGCCCTGCACCTGAACGAATAGCTGCCTGAGGATGCCAATGCGCCTTGCAAAGTTCAACCTTCCAATTGTCAAATATTTATTATACGAAGTTGTTCCATACAATCTACGAAATAAAGCCACCAAAGACGCGAAACTTACTGCCTGCTAGCCATGAGCGAAGCGTCACTTGAAATTCTTGTTAAACTCCAACCACTTCTCGTTTATCGCCTTCCACTGTGATTCGGTAAGCGGCAGCACAGTGTAATCAACGTCCTTCAATAATGCGTCGCGCCATTTGTAAGCCCGCATGTTGAACTCTTTCTGCTCTGACGGGCTTAAGCCCGCAGTTCGAACATCTAGCGTCGGGTTGGCACCTAGCTTGCCCACCGCCACAGCCAATCCACGGACATAGTCGGCGACTAAGTTTGGCTTTTCAAACTGCTTCTCGCCATCGAACGACCATAACCAGCGCATGAGCCGCGCGCACTCGGGCGTGTATCCCCATGGCTCCTCAGCCTTGCCGTCAGCAGGACTTAACTGCAGCTGCTCTTGGATCAGATGCCATAGATAAGGCATGGGCAGTTTGTTCTGCGGATAATAGGCAATGCGGCCTTTCTCTACATCACCAGCCATGAATTCGAGTTTCTTACCATCGCAGTAGGAACTGCGTAAAAACTCAGAAATGCCATTGTCAAACCAGCGCGGCATCGTTGGCAAGACGCGCTCATCAACGTCTGCGAATACCTGCCAAAGCACGGCGCGAAACAACGGGCCATAGCCGCCGTTGCCGCCGTTGTCAGTATCCATAGCAAACAGTAACTCGCGCCTGCCTTGGTCAAACTCTCTTTGCTCCACCACCGTAGTCAAGTAAGCGCGGTAATGATCCATGCTGTCAAAGATTCGCAATATGGCGGGCAAAGACTCCTTTGTCAGGTCTGGCATCTTGGTCGCGGCCCACATACGCATCATCTCAGCCGCCGTCACAGCTTTCTTAGTAAACGCCGGGTCCGCCGCACTGATCACGGTCCAATACTTGGACTTCTGCACCTTAAAACCTGCGCCAGGCGTTTTCACCGCACTGGCGACCATGGCTTCGGCCCACGCCTTGCGCGCTGCGGAATGGGCTAGCAAATCCTTTTTGTTCCACTCGGCATCGGACAGCCACGGGGCCGGCAATGCGACTTCTGCAACCCGTTGCACCAGCGCGAGCGTCGACAACGTTACGTCATAGTCTTTTTTCAGCTTGTCGAACTGGGTAGTGAGGGCCTCGAAACAAACCGCCGCTTCGCCGTCGGGTAGCGTTACAGACTGGCCATACAGCGTGCGCGCCTTGTCCTTGCCAGTGATTCGCTGGCCGTCGAGGGCAGCAACTTTGTAAGTCTCCTTAATCGGGTTTTTCATGCCGAGCCCGCGCTGCACAAAATCCTCTAACCCACGGAACGGGGTCATTCGCGGCAAGCCATCGACGACATCTTTGTCAGCATTGCCGCCCTTACCAAAGAACATCACTCGCATGAGTGGCGTATGCGCACCGTCCTCCTTGTCCGACAGTGCGCGCGGAGCTGCAAACAGCCGCACCAGAGCGCCGTTGTCGCCGGCGGCGGGCATTTCGACAAAACCCTTGGGCGGCTTGAACTCAAGCCCGGCACGCGGCTCCGGCGTGCCCTTCTGGGCAACGATAAAGGGTGAGCAGGCGACCATGGTGGCCGCGAGAACGAACGCGCGAAATGTGATGTTCGTCATAACAGTATCTGTCTTTTTATCATGGCAGATCGCACCGGCTATTGGGAGTGCCGAGGCTGCAACAAAAGAACAATGGCGCTGGCTCTGCGACTCTGTGGTTTTGCCACCGCCACAAAGAGTGCGCCACGGGCACCATTTGGCAAGCAGTTTGCTTTTGCAGATCACTATTCACAAAGCATGAGCTTTGCGCCCACAGCAAAAACGTCAGCTACACGCTGGCGCATTCCCTGCGTATGATTTTTGCCCAATGACCGCCGCTCTTGTCACGTCCCATTGGGACGATCGCGCCTGCAAGGACTTCACAGAAGAACAGTTGCTGCTCTATCGCTCCAATCTGCTCGGTGCTGACCTGCGCATCACCAATTTTGCCGGCGGCAACACTTCGGCAAAGCTCAAGGGTAGGGATCCGCTGACGGGCGCCATCTCCACCGTGCTCTGGGTTAAAGGCTCGGGCGGCGACCTCGGCTCGATGCAACTCGACGGGTTTGCGACGCTCTACCTCGATCGCGTGCTGGCTCTCGAGCAACGCTATCGCGGCAAATCGCACGAGGACGAGATGCAGGGTTACCTACCGCATTGCAACTTCAACTTGAACGCCCGCGCCGCCAGTATCGACACGCCACTGCACGCGTTCGCGCCGCACGACCACATTGACCATGTGCATCCCGACAGCGTGATAGCACTGGCCTGTGCGAAGGATGGCGAACGACTGACCGCCGAAGTTTTCGGCGGCGTGATCGGCTGGCTGCCTTGGCAGCGCCCAGGCTTCCATCTTGGCCTCGCAATCGGCAGTTACTGCCGCGCCAATCCGCGCAGTCGCGGCGTGGTGCTCGGCGGCCACGGCCTGCTCTCCTTTGGCGACACGAGTCGCGCTTGCTACGAGAACACGATCACGATCATTCAGCAGGCGGAGGCATTTTTGCTGCGGCACCACAAGCCAGCCGGTTTTGGCGGCTTGGTAACAGCAGCGCTCCCCTCGGTGGATCGTCGCGCCATCGCCGCCGCCGTGCTGCCATCGCTACGCGGGCTCCTCGCTGGCACGACGTTGAAGATCGGCCACTTCATCGACAGCGATGCGGTGCTGGAGTTTGTCGGTAGTCGCCGGGCTGCAGAACTCGCCGCCGCAGGCACCTCTTGCCCCGATCACTTTTTACGCACCAAGCGACAACCGTTGCTGCTGCCTGCAGCCACATCACCCGCAGGCGTGCTCGATGGCATCGACGAACGACTCGCCGCCTACCGCGCGGCATACACGAGCTACTACGAACGCTGCAAGCGCGCCGACTCGCCAGCACTGCGCGACACCGCCCCAGTGGTGCTGCTAGCACCCGGCATCGGCATGTTTACGTTTGCAAACGATAAGGCGACCGCACGCATTGCCGCCGAGTTCTATACCAATGCCATCCACGTGATGCGCGGCGCCAGCGACGTCAGCGATTACCTTGGCTTGCCCGAGTCGGAAGCATTCGCAATCGAATATTGGGCACTTGAAGAAGCCAAGCTGCGCCGAATGCCACCGCCAAGGCCGCTCGTCGGTCGCATTGCCTTTGTCACTGGCGGAGCCGGCGGCATCGGCGTCGCCACGGCCGAACGGTTGTTGGCAGAAGGCGCTGCCGTGATGCTCGCAGACATCAATAGCAGCGCACTCGAAAACGCCAAAAGCCAACTGCGGAAGAAAGCCGGCGAAGATCAGGTTGACTCCGTTTTGTGCGACGTGACGCAGGAGGCATCTGTGCAGGCCGCCTTTGCCGCAACCGCGCAGCGCTTCGGCGGTCTCGACATCCTGGTGAGCAACGCCGGCATCGCCTCGTCGGCACCGATCGAGGACACCTCGCTCGACCTTTGGAACAAGAATCTAGCAGTGCTCGCCACCGGTTACTTTTTGGTCGCGCGCGAAGGCTTCAAAGTGATGAAGCAGCAGGGCCTCGGTGGCTCAATCGTGTTTGTCGGCAGCAAGAATGCGCTCGCCGCATCCATAAAAGCCGCCGCCTACAACACCGCCAAGGCTGCCGAACTGCACCTGGCGCGCTGCATCGCGCTCGAAGGTGCACCACTTGGGATTCGCTGCAACGTCGTGAACCCCGACGCAGTGTTGCGCGGCTCCCACATCTGGTCGGGCGACTGGCGCTCGCAGCGCGCCGCCGCCTATGGCATCGAAGCGGATCAACTGGAACAGCACTACCGCGAACGCAGTCTGCTAAAGCGCAGCGTCTATCCCGAGGACATTGCCGAGGCGATCGCATTCTTTGCCGGCGACCGCGCGGCGAAATCAACCGGCAACATCCTCAACGTCGACGCTGGCAACGCCGCCGCCTTCACCCGCTAAACCTGCGCCATTCGCACGCCATGAGCAAACCCTTCTGCATCGGGCCCGACCTGATCACAGACCAAAACCGCGCGCTCAGCAAAGATCTCGACGCGGACTACGACCATCTTGGCGTGCAGCTGGCACGGCGGCACATCGACCTTGAATCGGTGACCGCGCGCGTGCAGCAGTTTGCCGTTGCCATTCCATCGTGGGGTGTCGGCACCGGCGGCACTCGTTTCGCGCGCTTCCCTGGCCTTGGCGAACCGCGCAACGTCTACGAAAAGGTCGCCGATTGCGGCGTTATCCAGCAGCTGTGCCGCGCTACGCCAATGATCTCGCTGCACATCCCCTGGGACGAGCCGAAAGATCCTGCCGAACTACGCGCGGCAGCGGCCAGCGCTGGGTTGCGATTTGACGCGATGAACTCGAACACCTTTCAGGATCATCGGGGCCAGCGTCACAGCTACAAGTTTGGCAGCCTTTCGCATGCCGATGCCGCAGTTCGCGCGCAAGCCGTCGAACACAACCAGCAGGTGATCGAACTCGGCAAGCAACTCGGCAGCAAATCGATCACGGTCTGGGTCGCCGACGGCGCCAACTTCCCAGGCCAACAAAACCACCGCACCGCACTCGAACGCTACCTCGACAGTCTGCGTGCGATTTACCAGTCGCTGCCCGCGGACTGGCACATGTATCTCGAACACAAACTGTTCGAGCCCGCCTTTTACGCCACCGTCAACAATGACTGGGGCACTAGCTACTGGTGCGCCACCCAACTCGGCCCGAAATGCCAGTGCCTCGTCGATCTCGGCCACCACGGGCCAAACACCAACATCGAGCTGATCGTGGCTCGACTTTCGCAGTTCGGCAAGCTCGGCGGCTTTCACTTCAACGACAGTAAATACGGTGACGACGACCTCGACAGTGGCTCGATAAACCCGTTCCAGCTGTTCCTGGTGTTTCACGAATTGCTCGAGGCCGCGGCGCGTGATCCTGCATTTGCACCGGCCTACATGCTCGACCAAAGCCACAACGTCACCGACCCAATCGAGTCACTGATGAACAGCGCCGGAGAAGTGCAGCGTGCGCTGGCGCTGGCGCTGCTGGTCGATCGCGAACGGCTCGCCTTGTGCCAGCAGCACAACGACGTGCTCGGCGCGCACCGGCTGCTGAAGCAAGCGTTCACGTGCGATGTCGCGCCAATCCTTGCGATGGCGCGCGCGCGCGCTGGCGGCGCGATCGATCCGATCGCCACCTTTCGCGCAAGCGGCTACCGCGCTGCCAAAGCAAAGGAACGACCGGCCGCGCTCAACACCGGCTCCGGCATCGTGTGAAGCCTGCCGCGCAAGAAAGCGCGTATCTGGCGATCGACCTCGGTGCCAGTTCGGGCCGCGTGATGCTTGGCCATGTGCGATCGGGCACGCTCGCGCTGCATGAACTGCATCGCTTCACACACGAAGTCCACCACGCTGAAGGTCATGAGCGTTGGTCGTTCGCTGCGCTATTACAGGAACTCGAACAAGGACTCATCGCCGCCGCGCGCCAGACGATCGTTCCGCTACAGATGATTCGCAGTGTCGGCGTCGATGCATGGGGCGTCGATTTTGGCCTGCTCGATGCGACCGGCCGCTTGTTGGGTGATCCAGTCTGCTATCGCGACCGCCGCACCGAAGAAGTGCTCGGGCCACTGTTCGCCCTTGTGCCGCGTGCCGAACTATTTCAACGCACAGGCATCCAATGCATGCCGATCAACACGATCGGACAACTGCTGGCACAGCATAGAGCAGGTGAGTGGCCCGCAGCCGCGCGACATCTGCTGATGATCCCAGACCTGGTGCATCACTGGCTCTGCTCTAGCACGCAATGCGAAGTGACCAACGCCAGCACTACCCAACTGCTTTCCGCCACCACGCGAAGCTGGGACCAAGAACTGCTGACGCGCATCGGCGTGACGAACCTTGTGATGCCGCAGTTGGTGCCAGCTGGCACGCGACTCGGCACGCTGCGCGAAGACCTGGCCGCCCGCACGGGGCTGCCACCGATCGCAGTGGTCGCGCCAGGCACACACGACACGGCCAGCGCCGTCGCTGGCACGCCGATCTCGGACGGCTACGCATTTTTATCATCAGGCACCTGGTCGTTGGTTGGCGTCGAATCGAAAGACGTTGTGCTCGGCAAAGCAGCACTGCAACGCAACGTCACCAACGAGGCAGGCGTGTATGGCACAAACCGCCTGCTCAAAAATGTCATGGGCCTTTGGCTGCTTGAGTCGTGCATGAAACGCTGGCGTGAACAGGGCCGCCCACAGACCTACGCCGATTTGGAGCAGGCGCTGCTACCCCTTTCCGCGTCGAGCATCCGCATCGACCCTGACGACCCACGCCTGCTTCACCCGCCCGACATGGAAGCAGCAATCGAGGCGCAGCTACGCGAACGCGGCCATCCTCCGGTCGACGATCCGGTGCAGCTTTGCCATGTGATTCTCACCTCGCTCGCACAGCGCTATGCAGAGATCATTTGCTGGCTGCCAGAACTTGTCGGCCATCCCATTCGCGGCGTGCACATCATAGGCGGCGGCAGCCGCAACCAAGTGCAAGCGCAACTGACCGCAGATCTCACCGGCCTGCCAGTAATCGCGGGGCCGGTCGAAGCCACCGCACTTGGCAACGTATTGGTGCAAGCCATTGCTTTTGGCACCTTCGAAAACCTCACCGAAGCTCGCGCGGCACTAAAGCCATTCATCGAGCGCGAGTTCCTGCCGCGGCGGTAAGACAGCAAAGCACTCACGCGGATCAACCATCCCCCCCCCATACTAAGTCACCGTGCTCTCCCTTCGAAAAATCGACAAGGCCTTCGGCGCGGTGCGCGCGCTCACTGGCGTCGATCTCCACCTGCAGCCCGGCTGCGTGCACGCGTTGGTCGGCGAGAACGGTGCTGGCAAAAGCACGCTGCTGAACATCCTCAGTGGCGCGATTGCAGCGGACGCCGGCAGCATCATGCTCGACGGCGCAGAGTGTGTCGGGCTGACCCCGCGCCGCGCACAAGCACTCGGCATCGCCATCGTGCACCAGCAACCTGCATTGCTGCACGAACTGACCGTCGCAGAGAATCTACTGTTTGGCAGTGACGGCGCCGTCATCTCTTGGCCCGCGCGACGGGCCCGCGCCCGCGAACTGCTCCTGCAAGTCGGCGCCGACCTCGACCCAGATGCAATCGCTGCTTCGTTGCCGTTGCCCGATCAACAACTGCTACAGCTCGCCCGCGCTCTGAGAACTAAACCACGCATCTTGGTGCTCGACGAGCCCACTGCGGTGCTGCCTAGCGCGGCCTCACAACGGCTGCTTGCGCTGGTGCGCGATCTGCGCGCGCGCGGCACGGCCGTGCTCTACGTCTCTCACCGGCTCGAAGAGCTGCAGCAGTTCGCCGATCAGGTCACCGTCCTGCGCGATGGCCACAGCGTTTTCTGTGGCAACATGGCCGAAGTCACCACCAAGGATTTGATCCGCCACATGGTTGGGCGGACGCTGGCCGCAGACACCGCGCACCCATCTCACGCGACCGACAAAGAAGTACTTTCGATCGAGCAGCTCAGCAACAGCGATCGCTCTCTGCACTCGATCACGCTTTCGCTGCACGCGGGCGAAATCCTCGGCCTTGCAGGGCTTGTCGGCGCGGGCCGCACGCAACTTGCGGAGTGCCTGTTTGGACTCGGCGCAATCGACGCGGGCAGCATCAGGCTCAATGGCAAGCCGTTTGCGCCGCGCTCGCCTGCGGACGCAATCGCGCGCGGCGTGGTGCTCGTGCCGGAGGATCGCCGCCGGCACGGCGTGATTCCGGCAATGTCGCTGGCCTCCAACTTCACACTGCCGCACCTAAACGAGTTCGCGCGCCATGGCTTGCTCGATACGCGCGCCGAAACGGACGCCGCAGAACAAGCAGTGAGCGCATTTGCCGTGCGCGCGGCCTCCGTCCAAGAGCCGATCCAAACACTGTCGGGCGGCAACCAGCAGAAGGTCGTACTGTCGCGCAGCCTACGAAACCGCCCCACAGTTTTATTGCTCGACGAACCGACCCAAGGCATCGATGTCGGCGCACGCCAAGAAATCCATGCACACATCAAAAGCCAAGCCGCCGCCGGCTGCGCGGTGTTGTTGATCAGCAGCGATCTAGCCGAACTATTCCTGCTCGCCGATCGCATCGCGGTATTTCAGCGCGGCACGGTCGTTGGCATTGTGGTGCGGCGCTCGTCTTCCCCCGAACAAGTGATGTCCATGTGCCTGCAACCAGCAACGGGGCAGACATGACGCAGACGCGCGCACTGCTGCTGGTCATAACCTGCCTGTTGCTCACCCTCGCAATCTGGGCACCGGAGTTCTTTGCGCCAGGCAACCTTCAGATCCTGGCTCTCAGCCACTTGCCGCTGCTGATCGCCGCAACAGCGATGACGTTGCTGATCACCGCAGGCCAGATCGACGTTGCGATCGGCGCTGAGGTCGCTTTGTGCGCGGTGGTTGCTGGTATTGCTGCGCGCGCTGGCCTGCCCATCCCTATTTGGATCGGCGCTGCGCTGCTGACCGGCGTATTGATTGGCTTTGCGCACGGCATGTTGGTCACAAAGCTACGCATCCCAGCACTTGTTACGACGTTGGCCACTTTGGCGATTCTGCGGGGTGTGCTGCGCCTTGCGACTGGCGGCGTTTGGATTCAGCAACTGCCCGCAAGTTTTCAATGGTGCGGCCTTGGCCAGGCGGCTGGCCAACTCATCTACATGGCGATCGCCGCCGCCGTTTGCACGTTGGTGTTTCTCGTGATGCGCCAAACAAAAGTGGGGCGCGAGGTGTTCGCTACCGGCTGCGACCCCGAAACTGCGCGGCTGCTAGGAGCGCGGCCAGAACGGGTAGTTCCCGGCGTGTTCATTGCCTCAGGCCTGCTCGCGGGCCTTGCCGCACTGCTCGATCAAACGCGCTTGCCGAGCGTTGCGATCGAGGCCGGCACCGGGTTGGAACTCGCGGCGATCGCATGCGTCGTGCTCGGCGGTGCATCGATCCGCGGCGGCCGCGGCAGCGTTGGCGGCACGGCGCTCGGCGTGCTGTTCTTTGCTGCGATCTCGGGCCTCGTGTTCCTACATGTCGACCCCGTTTGGGAACGCGCGATTCAGGGTGCGATCCTGTTGATCGCAATCGCCCGTGAAGCGCGACCAAAGCTACACAAGGCGGCGAGCGGCCATGCGTGAACGGTCATTAGCGCTGTGCATATTGCTGCTCTTTTTGGCGTTGTGCTTTGCCTTCTTCGCGCCCAACTTTGGCTCGCTCAACAACCTGCTCGAAATCGTACGCAGCGCGACCGAGCTCGGCCTGCTCTCGCTTGCGATGACGCTGTTGATGCAAGCGGGCGCGCTCGATCTTTCGGTCGGCGCAGTGATGGGCCTCACTGCCGTTATGCTTGGTGCTTGCCTGCCAGCGGGCCTGCCGCTCGCGCTGCTAGCCGCGCTCACCACCGCCACAGTGTGTGGCACAGCCAACGGACTGCTGGTAGCGCGACTGCGCATTCCGCCATTGCTCGCGACACTGGCAACGATGGCGCTGTTCCGCGGCATCGCCGAAGGCAGCACACGCGGCTACGCGGTGTTTACCGAATTGCCAGCGGCCTTCCTGTTCTGCGGGCAGGGCTATCTGCTGCATGTGCCAGCCCAGTTGCCGCTGTTAGTGCTGGCGAGCATCGGCGCGTTCTTGCTCGCGCATCGCACGCCATTTGGCCGCCGCCTCACGGCACTCGGCAACTCGCCAACAGCAGCTCGATACATGGGCATCGACGTGGCGCGGCACCAGTTTACCGCACACGTATTGACCGGGCTTTCCGCGGGCATTGCGGGCATCCTCTACACAGCACACTTAGGCCAAGCCAAGGCCGACGCTGGCACTGGCTACGAACTCGCAGCGATCACCGTCGTCGTTCTCGGCGGCACTTCTCTGACCGGCGGAAAAGCCACGATCATCGGCACGCTGCTGGCACTATTTTGCCTCGCCACTCTGCAAAACGGGCTCCTGCTCGCCGGCTTGCCCAGCGAGCTTGGACTCATCCTGCAAGGTGCATTGCTGCTACTTGCGGTCGGCATCGGCCGCAACCACAGCACAGCGCTTTCGACCACCGCCCTCCCAACTGACCTCCGCCCTTTCAAAATGAAGAACTCGCAAGTTCTCGTACTCGCCGCCGCCATCCTGATTGCGGCAGCGATCATCGCCTTCACCAACCTTGCACTGGTGCGCGCGATTGGCGGCGCGGCTCCCGCACTGTCGCCTGCGCATCGCGTGACGGTTGCGTTGATGCCAAAAAACAAGAGTGACCCCTACTTCGCGTCGTGTCAGGCAGGCGCGCAGGCGGCCGCCGCCGAACTTGACATCGATCTGATCTGGGACGGGCCCAACGACACCGACGCGGCGCGCCAGAATGAAATCGTCGAAGCGTGGATCACGAAGGGCGTCGATGTGATTGGCGTGAGTGTGGAAAGCGAAGCGGCGATCAGCACCGTGCTGCGCAAGGCGCGCGCGCGCGGCATCAAGGTGCTGACCTTTGATGCGGATGCTGCCGCCGATGCACGCGACTTCTTCGTCAATCAAGCCACCGAGCAAGCGATTGCTCAGGCCTTGACGGACGACGCCGCGCGCATTCTTGGTGGCAAAGGCACCTTCGCAATCCTCAGCGCGTCCGTGACCGCAGCGAACCAAAACGCATGGCTAAAGCACATTCAACTGCGCCTCGCCGAAAAGTGGCCCGAACTCAAGCTCGCGACCACGCGCTACAGCGACGGGTTACGCGACAAGGCGATGGCCGAAACAAACAAACTGCTACGCGCATTCCCCGACGTGCAGCTAGTCATGGTGCTCGCCGCCGCCGCCGTGCCCGGTGCTGCCGAGGCCATCAAGCAGGCAGGCAGCAAAGTAAAACTCATCGGCCTATCGGTGCCGAGTTTGTGCCGCGACTACGTGCACGAGGGCATCATCGAAAGCATCACGCTCTGGAACACCGTCGACCTTGGCTACCTCACCGTGCACACCGCCAACGCCGCGGCGCGCGGCCTGCTAAAGAAAGGCGCCACGACGCTGAACGCGGGCCGCATGGGCACAATGACTGTGCAAGGCGACCAGGTGCTACTTGGCGCGCCGTTCCGCTTCACCAAAGACAACATCGACCAGTTCAAGTTCTAACGGCGCACAGCGGGTAATCAACTCGCATAAGGACCGATAACGGCCACCGATTTTTACGATCCGCCTCGGAAAACCCGCGGCGGCATACGGCGACAGTCAAAAATGGCTTAGATGCCAAAGCCAGGCAGCCGCGCTAATGCTCGCAAGACCAAACGGAGCACGGCCAGTCAGCAAATAATTTCTACGGCGCAACGCTGTTCGGCTATGATAAAAGCATGAAGATACGCGCCCCTCGACCAGCCGCCCGTAACGCCGCCATCTTGATGGCAACGCTGTTCACTTCTGTATTAGCGTCATGTGCAACAAGCCGACAGGCGCGCAATCTGGGTCTCGATGATCCCAGTATGCCGCGACTGCTGACCAAAGGCATGGTGTTGAGCCGCTCAGATACGGATGAGGAGGCGTTATACGTCTACCGCAATACAATAGCGCCAACCGTCAAATACACGAAGCTGCTGCTCGATCCCGTGGTAATCAGCAAGCAGGGCGAACTAAACAATACACAGCTCGCCAACTACCAGGCTCTGGCCGACAACGCGTTCCAACTGGTGCGCAAAGAACTGTCGCAGGACTTTGAGGTCGTCACCGAAAGCTCGACCGGAACTTTGCGAATCCAGATCGCAATCCTCGATGCGGAAGCATCGAAACCGGTGCGCCGCCTGCTAGCGTCGGCGGTGCCGGTGGGTGCTGGCATTTCGCTCGTGAAGTATATTGCGACTGGCAAGCCTTCCGCGGTCGGTCAAATCGCGGTCGAAATACTGGTCACCGATGCACTGTCCGGCAAGATCCTGGGCGCAGCTGTGGATAGCCGGGTCGGCACCCAAAATTTGAGCGACATAGTGGATCCTTGGGCCACCGCCAATGAGGCGATCGCTATTTGGGCCACACGATTACACAAGGTGCTAAAAAGCTACCGCCACGAAACGCACCAGATGTGAGCTGCAGAGCAAGTCGCGCCGCACAGTTAGCCGTCCCCGCACTTGCCCACGGCCGTCCGCCAGCGTCCGATATCACAATGCTCCGCGAAGCGCTGCGTCCTGCGTTGTTGTTTATCGCCTCCTTGGCTGTCTCACTTGCCGCCTGCACCACGCGGCAAGAAACCAACTGGCCAGCCGCCGGCGGTCCTAACGGCTCGTGGCAGATCGATTCTGTAACAGCACCGGTGCAGTGGTCGGTCGTGCGCAACGAGCACATCGTCTGGCGCACGCCGTTGCCCGAGGGCGGCCAGAGCGGAATCGCCGTTTGGGGTGACCGACTTTTCCTTACGACGCTAAAGGCATGGCCGGCGGATGCTCCAAAAGACGCGCCAAAGCAAAGTCGCTCCGTTACGGGGTTCTGCCTAAACACAACCACCGGCGCAATACTTTGGACCATCGAACTGCCGGGACGGATTGACAGCCCCAATCTCTACGCCTACAGCGATTCTTCATCACCGACGCCACTCTGCGACGGCGAGCATGTGTTTTTCTACAACGCCAGTGGCTCGGTTGCCTGTTACGACCTCGCTGGCAATCGCGTATGGCAGCGCGAATGGACACCGTGGTCTACACAGGATGGCTACCCGTTCAACAAGCAGTTTGAGCCAATCCTTGCTGGCGACTGCGTCCTCAACCTTGAACCGCTCGATGCGAGTGACCCACGTGCTGCGACTCATAAGGGTTGGAACTTTCTCCGTGCGCTCGACAAAGCGACTGGTGACACGCGTTTTATCGCTGACGATGCAACCACTGCATATAATACTCCAGTATTGGGCCGCACCAAAGACGGCGTGCCCGCGGTGTTACATGGTCGCGGTGGCTGGCACGGGGTGCCCGAGACGCCGATCGGCCTGTCTCTTACATCGCTCGCACCAGGTGATGCGGGAAAGACGCTGTGGCGATTCGTCGCCGACACCGACCAGGACGGTAAGCAACTCAAAGAACCAGGCACCCTTGGCGCGCCAACGTGGCAGGCTCTTTATGTGCAGCACTGGGACCGCGATTTTGCCTATTGGTTTGTGCATAACCCAGTCGAAAGCCACCTTGTGCTTGACGCGCAAAATGGCAAGGTGCTGCGCCGCCAATCCATTGTCGATCACGTCGATTGGCGCCGTTTTGACACTAAGGCCGGCAAATATGTGCTGCTAGCAGACGTCAACCTGCGCGAACTCAGCGACCCTAGTCCACGAATGCACTTCGACACTAAGACGGATGTGCTGTATGTGCACCCCGCGTGGCACAGCAACATATTGGTCGGCGACTACCACTGGTTTTTGTGCAGCACCGCGCACAATCGAAACGGCGGCGGCAATGCGTCGCGCCCCGATAAGCATGGTAAAGCAGGCCCGTCGCATTGCGTTGGCCGGGTAAACGTTCGAACCGGCAAGGTTGAGTATCTTGAAATGCCGGTCGATGTCGAGCGCGCCAATGGCAAAGCTGACCGCTTTTTCTATGGCACCGAACGCCGCACCAGCACGCTAAATTCGCGTGGCATCGACATCGTCGCAGAGGACCGCTCGCGAACTGATGGATGGGAGATCCCCGCATTCTGGGGCAGCCCGATCGCAGTCAACGGGGTCGTCTACTTTACCACCACGCTCGGCATCACCTACGCGCTGACTGCCAACGCCGCCATGCTTGACGAGCACGCGCTGTTAGCCGTAAACGACCTGGGCCCAAGCGGCGCAACGTGGACGTTAAACTCCATCAGCTACGCAGGCGACAGACTGTTTCACCGGACGCTGCGTGAAGTGATCTGCATCGGTGACCGGTAAAAAATAATCAGCATCCTGTAAGCAGTAAGCATAAGTTGCTTTTAAGTAATTATGTTGCAGCTTTATTCGCCGCAGCGCAACTTCCCTTTGGCCATATTTATTAACGATTGGCTTTATTAGCCAGGCTTAATACTCTTGCGGCGCAAGGTGGGAATAAAAGGTCGAATTACGGCCGCCCTGGTCCAACGATAAATCGGTTTCTCCATGCAATGTCATCCGTGGGTAGATCGGCAGCAATGTTTACGCATTCCGATTGCGACAACCTTCGGACTGCTGTCAGTTTTATTTTTTACTGCCATCACAAGGGATCTGCCGGCGCAGCAAACTAGCTGGACTTGGACCCAGACCAGCACCTCAGGGCCAATAGCCCGACTAGCGCCAGCACTTATCTACGACACCCAGCGCAGCCGCATAGTGTTGTTTGGCGGTTACAATCTCACCTACCTCGGGGATACCTGGGAGTGGAACGGCCTCACATGGACGCAGAATAACGGTGTTGGGCCATTAGCCCGCTACTTCCATTCAATGGCCTATGACAGCCAGAATCAACGCGCCGTTGTCAACATGGGATTTAACGGTAGCACACTCGGTGACACCTGGGTGCGTAACGGAACTATTTGGACGCAGGTCTCAGGCAGCGGACCAACCGCGCGCTACGCGCCAGCGATGGCCTATGACAGCCAGCGCAGGCGCACGGTCCTGTTCGGCGGTCTTAGCAGCACCAGCACCATGCTAGGCGACACCTGGGAACGGAACTCCAGCACTTGGGCAGCTATCAACATTGTTGGCCCAAGCCCCCGCTACGGCCACGCTCTTTCCTACGACAGCCAGCGTAGTCGCACCGTCCTGTTTGGCGGTTACAACGGCAATTATCTTGGTGACACATGGGAATGGAGCGGCACAGCATGGGTTTTACGCTCGACTACTGGACCAGCGGCCCGGTTTGCGGCAGCGATGTCATATGACAGCCAGCGCGGTCGCACCGTGCTGTTTGGCGGCCGCAGCAGCCTCAATTTTGGCGATACCTGGGAGTGGGACGGCACCTCTTGGACGCCCGCGGCAACGATCGGCACCGCGCCATCTGCCCGCAACGGCATGGCTTTGGCTTATGATAGCCAGCGCCGACGCACCGTGCTGTTCGGGGGTTACAATCAAGCCTACTTCGGCGACACTTGGGAACTCACCGGACCGCCAGCTGGCCCCACCGATTCAATTTCTTACACCGCAATTACCACACTGGGGACACCCAACGCGGCAACGGCTCATGCTGCGGCACAAATGCCTAATGGTTCGACGCTGCTTTTTGGCGGCACGAATGGCACCACATACCAAACACTGACCTACGAGCTGCGCAACAGCCTTTGGTCTTCACATATCACCAATTTTAAGCCAACGCCGCGCACCGAAGCCGTGCTGCTGCTCGATTCTGTGCGCGGCAACAACTTGATGTTTGGCGGCAAAACCATGCTCGGCACCGCTCTCGCCGAAACTTGGATTTATGCGGCGGGACAATGGACAAACCTGCCACTTACAATTTCTCCCCCCGCACGCAGTGAACACCGCATGGCATTCGACTCCGTGCGGCAACGCGCCATCCTATTTGGCGGCAAAGGCGCCACTGGTACGCCACTTAGCGACCAGTGGTTTTATAACGGCACCGCGTGGAGCGCTTCTTTGCCAAACTCGCGCCCACCTGCCCGTTTTGCGCATGGCCTTGTTTACGACGCCTTACGTGACCGCACCGTGTGCTTTGGCGGAGCAGACGCGACTGCCCGCCGTGAGGACATTTGGGAATTCAACAACACAACCTGGAACCAAGTCACCCCAACTCCACCACCAGAACCGCAAACGGGCACCTTTGGCCCAGGTCCCCGCGAAGGCTTTGGTATGATCTATGACCCGCTCTCAGAGCGCGTGTTGATCGCTCACGGCACGACCTCGCTTGGTTGCCAAAATGACGCATGGTTATGGGATGGCCAGGGCTTTACAAAGCTCTTAACTAATGGCCCTGGCCCTTCTGCCCGCCGTGGCACGCAACTATTTTACGACCCAATCGCAAACCAGCTGCGACTGTTCGCCGGTGGTTGCGGCACGTCAGCCACGTCGGATCTCTGGTCCATCGCTCTGCCGGTCGTATCGCGCAACAGCACGTTTGGCGCGGGCTGCCAGGGATCTAATGGGAGGACGCTCGCGCTCACTGTGGTGGCAGGCTCGACCGCGCTCATTGGACAACAGTTACAAATGCAGCTCGCCAATGTGCCGACTACCCTAGCAGCTCCATACCTTTTGCTCGGAATCAGCAAGACGCAGATTCAAGGTCTGCCGCTGCCAATGAACCTCTCCCTGATCGGCCTCCCTGGCTGCACTGGTTACAGCTCGGCGGACCTAAAATCGCCGATGACTCTGGCCAATACGACTGGCATCTCTAGCTGGACCCTCAACATCCCAAACGGCAGCTACCTGCTCGGCATGGAACTCCACCTCCAAGGTCTCTGCTTTGAGATTCCAAGCTTTTCCCGCTGGGGTTCTGTCAGCAACGCAATAACAGCGCGAATCGGCAATCGGTAAAAGCGGCACATCTCTGCGCTACGCTTGAACAAGGCCCCCGCCGCCGATTCTTTCCGTGAGCAAAGCTGCCCCGGCGCGGTAATGAGGTCGATTTTTAACCGACTATACTAAAACGGATTCTGCTCAGGACTACCGACGCAGCAGAGGCTTGCTGACGACGATGCGCCGCATCCCCAAATTGCCGCGGATCAACACCCAACCTTTTAGCCAAAGGCCGCAATTTAAGCTTCGCAATAACTCAGCCCAATCCGTAGCCGAAACTCAGCGTCCTGAGTGCCCAGCAATTCCTGACGCACCGCCTTCAGGCCTGTGAGTCTCTTACACTTGTCCCTAGGCCTTGGGCTTTTGTGGTGGCAAATCGCGCGCCGGGCAGGCCGCCTGCCAGCCTTGCCGCGCATGGCTGCCATCGCAAAATGGCTTGTTCGCGGACAGGCCGCAGCGGCACAAAGAAATCACCGTGCGGCCGGCGAGCCCATATTCTTTACCCGTTGCATCGCAGATCGTCATGGTGCCTTCGATGCGAATCGGGCCATTGTCGTTCACGGTGATTTTAACCATGGTCAAATGCTATCATTAAGCTGCCATTTACCTAGTGAGTTTGATTTTCGCCGCCGAACAGCAGCAGATCCCAATCGCCTACTTCGCGGCGCCCGCCGCCTGCTTTGCGTCCGCCGCCACCGCAGCCTCAAACGCAGCCTTGCCGAAAACCACCGGCAATTCGAGCGTGGTGCCATCTAGATCAATCTGCAACTCCGTGCCGGCCTTGGGCCACAGCGTGAAGTCGCGGTCGCTGGCAAAGATCATCAGTGCGATGCGCCGCCCCTTGGCGATGATCTGATCGTCGGGCTCAAGCGCGAATGTCACGTCGACAAACTTGCCGGGCTTGAGCGGTTCGCCCTTGGTTTGCGACCGATAGTTTTGCGGGTCGGCCCAACCGCGCGTGATGAGGTTGTCGTTGATCTTGCTGCGCTCGATCCATGGCAATTCCACGAGCCAGATCGAGAGGTTCGCAGCGGCCTTGCTCGAAGCCAGGCGGACGGTGACTCGCGCAGTGCCCGACAGGTGCAGCGGCGCCGAAAGCGGCGCGGTCGCATAGATCAGGCGGTTTTCGCTCTTTTCGGCCTGTGCCAATTTGGTGCCGGTGATCGCCACGTCATCCGTCAAATGCTCGATCTTGTGACCGGCCTTTGCCTCGATGCTTAGATCGCCAACTGTATTGCCGCCCGCACTAAGGTGCAGTGTGACCGGCGCAGCATCGGGGTTGGGGTAATCCGCATACCCGGTTGGCTCCGAGGGCTTGTCGCCTTCGCGCACAATCCATGCCTTTTGGCCAGTCTCAATGTCATTTTTGATGCCGTAGAGAAACCGCGAAAACCAGCGGTTCACCATTGGCATCGGCGGTGGGCCGCCGTGGCCACCTTGATGGAAGTAAGCCATGCAGGGAATGTTTTTATTCTTCAGTTCGGCATAGATGCGGACCGTGTGTTCGGGCATCACATTCCAGTCATTGAACCCGTGCGCCATCAACACCGCAGCCGTCAAAGGGCCGAGCTGGTTTTTGTAATCGCGCGCCGCCCACCAGTCGTTCATGTCACCAGTGACTCGGTCCTGGTTCTTAATCATTTCCTGATCACGAACGTGCTCATTACACCAATCGCGGCGTGCTGGGTCACCGCTGTGAATAAAGTCGTAGAGAACGTCCACGTCTTCACCCATGTAACCACCAGGATGCCGAACCAGGCCGTTCGCTCGGTAATAGTGGTAATAGGACGTATTTGGCGAAATCGGGACGATGGCCATAAGGCCTTCGACGCCAGTGGTAGCGCAGGCGAGTGGCAAAGTGCCGTTGTAAGACGTGCCGATCATGCCGACCTTGCCCGTACACCACGAGGCCTTGATTTCAGTCTTGCCATCAATGGTCGTGTAACCTTTGGCCCGGCCGTTGAGCCAGTCGATCACGGCCTTCGGCGCGAGCTTCTCGTTTTCAGCGCCGACGGTCGGACAGCCGGTCGACTGCCCCGTACCGGGCGATTCCGAGTGCACGACGGCAAAGCCACGCGGCACCCAGGTCCGCACTTCTTCCTCCGAAATACGGCTGCGATCTGGATTAAATGGGATCGGCGGCGGCGATTTGTGCCGCGGCGGTTTCGCCCCCAACTCATGCTTTGGATCCCAGAAGACGCTCGCGTCATTGCCACCAGTGCCTGCGAAGTAAGGGCTCGTCTCGTAGATCACCGGCACCTTCAGACCTTCGGTGTCGGTCTGCTTTTGCCGCGTCACATCGACATGCATCCGGTCTTTGGTGCCATCGCCATCGGAGTCGAACGAAGCCTCAACCCAGAGATGCTCTCGAATCCATTCCTTCGGGTTCTTGAAGGCCGGCACTTCCTGCGCCTGGCCGTCCAAAAACACTGGAGCTGCCGGCGCGGCTTTTTCGTCCGGCGCCTGGGCAAAGAGGGATACCGCGAGCGCGGCGGGCAGGAGAAGGACGGTCACCAGCCGGGACGGCCAGCGAACAGAGGCAAGTGTGATTACAGGGATCATCGGGGTCCTCGGCGCCGCACCGCGGCGCATGCAAGGCGAATATGATAGTGCGCGTGGTGGTGCCGCGCCTCAGTTTGCTGTGGCGGCGGTGCTGTAGATGGCCATCGCCGTCACGCGGGCTTGCCCCCACACGGGTTTGCCGTCACGCGGGCCAGCGGACCATGCGCGAAGATCGACTTTGGCATAGTGCAAACGGCGTTTTGGCGCGCGCACTGCGAAGGCCAAACGCCATGGACGCGTGCCTCCCACCCGCCTGCTCCCTACACTCCGCCCCCTCGATGACGACCGAACTGCCAGCCAAGTACGAGCCACAAGAAATCGAGCCTGCGGTCACTGCGGCCTGGCTCAAACACAAGTCGTTCGCCGCCACGCCCGACGCGCGTGACAAACGCTACGTCGTGATGATGCCGCTGCCAAACGTGACCGGTGCGCTGCACATGGGCCACGCGATGGACAACGTCATGCAGGATCTGCTGATCCGCTGGCATCGCATGCAGGGCGACAACTCGCTGTGGCAAGCGGGCACTGACCACGCGGGGATCGCAACGCAAGCAGTCGTCGAAAAGCGACTCAAGGAAATCGAAGGCAAGACGCGCCAAGATATCGGCCGCGAGGCCCTTGTGCAGCGCATCCACGACTGGGCTGCAGAGAGCAAGCAGCGAATCGTCCGCCAGCAGCAGGCGATGGGCTGCTCGTGTGACTGGGACCGCGCGCGCTTCACGATGGATGCAGTGTGTGCGCGCGCGGTGCGTCACACGTTCTTCAAGATGTTTCGCGACGGGCTGATTTTCCGTGGCAACCGCCTGGTCAATTGGGACTGCGTGCTGCAGACCGCGGTCGCCGATGATGAACTCTACAAAGAGACGGTGCAGGGTCACTTCCACTACCTGCGCTACCCGGTGCTCGATGCGCAGCATGATGAGCCGTCGCATGTGCTCGTCGCAACGACGCGGCCCGAGACGATGCTCGGCGACACGGCCCTTGCGGTGCACCCCGACCCTGCTTTGGCAATGCGCGAAACCATCACCGCGCAGCGGGCGAAAGTGGCCATGGCACATGCCAAGGACAAAGTTGATGCCGAGGCCGAACTCGATCGCCTGCTGCTGCGCGAACGCGACCTCTTGCCGCAGCTCGTGCGGCTCGCGGCCATGGCGCATGCGGGTCGCATGGTGAAACTGCCGCTGTGCGAACGCTCGATCCCGTTGATCGTCGATGCATGGGCGGACCCATCGCTCGGCACTGGCTGCGTCAAAATCACGCCCGCGCACGACCCCAACGACTATCAGGTCTGGCAGCGCCATCCGCGGATCGGCGCGGTCAACATGCTGGAATCGGAC
The DNA here is from genome assembly GCA_014192625.1 of Planctomycetota bacterium. Lineage (GTDB taxonomy): Bacteria > Planctomycetota > UBA1135 > UBA1135 > UBA2386 > BJHM01. The sequence continues at coordinate 74,753 of BJHM01000011.1, read as the reverse complement.
GGCACGATCAGCGCAGCCGGCGGCCGCTACCGCGGGCTCGATCGCTTCGCCGCGCGCAAGCAAATCATGGCGGACCTGACTGCGCAGGGTCTCGTCGAGCGCGTCGAAGACCGCGCGATCGAGGTCGACCACAGCGACCGCAGCAAGACGATCGTCGAGCCGTGGCTCAGCAGGCAATGGTTCGTGCGGATGGCCGATCTCGACGGCGGCATCGTGATGGGCAGGGGCACTGACAAGGAGTTCGCCGCAGCAGGCCTCGCGCAGGCGGCGATGGATGCCGCCGCGGGCGCGTTGCCGTTGCTGCAATCGGGCAAGGCACGGTCGCAGTTGTCCTTCCGCCCCGATCAAGATCGCTATCGCAAGATGTATGACACTTGGCTCACGGAGAAGCGCGACTGGTGCATCAGCCGCCAACTCTGGTGGGGCCACCGCATCCCGGTATGGCGCGGCGATCTAAAAGCCCAGCACCTGTTGATGCTCGGCTCGATGCTGCAAGCGCAACTGAACCGCGACGATGTGTATGCGTGGATCCTGTTGCCGGATGGCACGCGGCTTTCGGTCGCAGAAGCGCTCGCGCAGCTATCGCAGCCGAATGCGCCAACAACCGTCGAAGTGCAGGTCTGCTTCCGCGACGAAGCGCAGGACAAGACCACTGGCCCGATGCTGCAGGGTGCAGGCCTTGCGCTCGATCCCGACGTGCTCGATACGTGGTTCAGTTCGGCGCTGTGGCCGCACAGCACGCTCGGCTGGCCCCATCCCGAAACCGCGCAGGTCGATGCCGGCCAGACTTCGCTCGGGTCCGGCCCCGGCAAGCCCAGTGCGCTTTCGTATTACTACCCAGGCTCCTGCCTCGTCACCGGCCGCGACATCATCACGCTATGGGTGGCGCGCATGGTCATCACCGGGCTCTACAATCTCGGCGACGTGCCGTTCTCGGACGTGTTCTTGCATGCCACGATTCTGGACGGCAAGGGCGAGCGCATGTCGAAGAGCAAGGGCAACGGGATCGACCCGCTCGACATCATCAGCCGCTACGGCGCCGACGCGCTGCGCTACGTGGTGTGCGAACTGCAGACCGGCACGCAAGACATTCGCCTGCCAGTGCAAGCGATCTCGCCATTCACGAAACCAGGTGAGCCAGAACAACTGATCGACCTCGCCACCGCAAAGATGGGCCCCTACCTCGGCACCTATCTCGATCCGGTGACGAAACAGCCGTTTGATCTGGTCGGCCAATACGGCAAGCAAGGCATCACGCCGGCGAAGGCGACCAGCGATCGCTTTGCGATTGGTGCCAATTTCGGCAACAAGTTGTTCAACGCGGCGCGCTTTGCGTTCCTCAATCTGGATGGCACGACGTTCACGCAACTCTCTGCGCGCGACCTGCCGCTGGAGGATCGCTGGGTGCTGTCGCGACTGTCGCACGCGATCACGACCGTGGACGATGCGCTGGCCGCCTACAACCCGTCGGCCGCAATCGCTGCAGCCCGCGACTTCTTCTGGAACGAATTGTGCGACTGGTATCTCGAACTGATCAAGCCACGCTTCCGGACGGATGTGGCACCCGCGCTCCGCACCGTTGCGCAGCAAGTGCTCGCCAACGTGCTCGATCAGGTGTTGCGACTGCTCCATCCGTTCGTGCCGTTCTTGACCGAGACGCTGTGGGCCAAGCTGCGCGAGCTTGCGCCGCAGCGCGGCATCGACACGGCGCTCGCCGAACGCGAACTACTGGTGTCAGCACAATGGCCAACCGCGCGCAGCGACCACCACGATGCCACCGCCGAGCAACAGATGGCCGCCGTGCAACAATGGGCCGCCGCGATCCGTGAGGCCCGCGCGCGCTACCAGGTGCCGCCAAAAGATCGCATCTCGGTGCGCATAAAAGCCGATGGCGAGATCGCCCTTGTGCTGCAAGCCGGCAGCACGCTGCTCGCCAACATTGCGGGCTGCAAAGAGATCGCAATCGGCAACGATCTGCAACGCACTGCAGACAGTGCGACCATCGTGGTCGGCACGGCGAAAGCATTTTTGCTCGGCGTCGTCGACCTTGCCAAGGAGCGCGAAAAGTTGCTCGCCCAAAAGCAGCGGCTACAAGGCCTGATCACTGGCAAGGAGCAAAAACTCGGCAACCCTGGGTTTGTCGCCAAGGCGCCGCCCGCGGTCATCGAAAAAGAACGCCTGGAAGTCGCTGCTCTGCAGCAACAACTCCATGGCGTCGAGCAGAGCCTGCGCGAGATTCCCTAGGGCAGACGGCATCCGTACCGTCCGCCGCATCGACCCGGTGCGGCGGTGATCAGCGGGCAATTTTGGCAACCGGCCAAAACCTTGGCAGCAAAACGCACACAAGCCGCCTCGGCGCAGTAACCTGCCCTGAGTTCTCTACTACTGTGCACCAAATGATGAACTGCTTCCGTCTCGCAGCCTTTGCTGCGTTCTGCGTTTCGGCCGTGGCTCAAGTCACTGAGGTCCCCGCCATGTCGGTGGGCTTTTCCTTGATTGATCTGGATGCCAGCTCGCTCGGCACGACCGGCGGCGTTACTACGCTGGCTGCACTTCGCAGTGCCGGGACCAATGGCGGCGCGCCGCTGGCAGCCATCCGATTGCAGCCGAACCTCGCAGCATCAGGAATCTACAACACCAATCCCGAACTGGGACGCGGCCTCGCTCGCCGCGCCAGCGACAACGGGCTGCTGCTGTGCGGTGTCTACGGCTCCTTTGACGCATTCGATGCCGAGTTTGACTTCGACTTTCCATCGACGGAGTTTGGCATTTCGATCGGCGACTGGCTCGGCTCGATGGTGCTCGACTTCTACTCCCAGGGCGTGCAGATCGACACGATCACTTCGACACCCTACGTGACCAGCAACGCCAAGTTTTTCCAGTCAGCAAACCTGTTCGATCAGGTCAGGGTGCGCGCCAATGCCGCCACTGCCAACTGGGTAATCCCACAGCTTTACTTCCAGAGCCAAGGTCCATGGCGGTTGTATGGCCAAGGCTGCCCTGGCTCCAACGGCATACCGTCGATGGCGCTAAACGCCCTGCCCCGACTCGGCTCCGTCTACGCCTACACAGTGCTGAACATGCCCTTGTCGGAGGTTTTCTTCTTAAATGTCTACGGTATGTCGAGCAACTTGGACCCGACCTTGGGCGCACTGCCAGCAAGTCTCAACGCCTTCGGCGCGCCGGGCTGCTTCGCCAACTGCGAAATCAACTTCATGCAGTTTGTGCAAAGCGCGAACGGCACAAGTACCATTTCCCTGCCGATTCCTAACTTGCCAGGGCTAGCGAACGTGACGTTCATGCATCAGGCATACCCATTCGATCCCACGATAAACTCGCTGGAGTTCACTAGCTCACGCGCCGTACGCGTGGTCATTCTCGCAGCGCTTTCACCGTGATCCATAAGCCGCACGGCGACTAACCCTAAAGAAGCCCGCAAGCTTTGGCGCGTTCCTGCACGACTGCGGATGCCTGAACTTCCCGAAGTAGAAACTGTCCGCCGCGGCGCCGAGCCGCACCTTTGTGGCCGCACGTTGTGCAAGGTCGAACTGAGGCGCGATGACTTGCGCTGGCCGATCCCGCGCAAACTGGTGATGGGTCTGGTCAACCGCCGCTGCACGGCGGTTGAGCGCCGCTCAAAATATCTGCTGCTACGATTCGACGGTCCTGCTGCACCCGCTGCAATCGTACACTTGGGCATGAGCGGCCGGTTATTTATCGATTCGCTACAAACGCACGACGTACGACCCGAGTGGCGTCTACACGAGCACTGGCGCATGGACTTTGGCGAACGGTTGCTGCGCCTTGTCGACCCGCGGCGCTTTGGTGCGCTCGACGTGAGCAACTCGGATGCGCTGAGTGAGCACAAACTGCTGCGCGGTCTTGGCCAGGAACCCTTGGAGCAGGGCTTCTCCGGCGGCTTCCTGCAAAAAATCAGTCGCCAGCGCAAACTCAGCGTGAAGTCGCTGCTGATGGACGGCCGCTTGCTGGTCGGCGTTGGCAACATCTACGCCAGCGAGGCGTGTTTTCGCGCAAGCGTTCGACCGCGCCGCAGCGCCGGCAGCCTGACATTCGCCGAGTGCGATGCCTTGGCCGATGCCGTGCGCGCAGTGCTGACCTCCGCCATCGCGCACGGCGGCACATCCTTTCGCGACTACGTCGGCGTGCACGAAGACCAGGGGTTTTTCGCGCGCGAGCTGCAAGTCTACGAGCGCGAAGGGGAGCCGTGCCGCCGCTGCAACGCCCGCATCAAGCGGACCACCGACGGCGCACGCAGCACCTACTGGTGCGCCGGCTGTCAGCGCTAGGCACAGCACGAAACGCGCACGCTACTCGGCGGCATCGACAGACTTTCGCCGCGTCAGGTAGATGCCGAGCAACAACGCCATGACGGACAGAATGCCAAAAATAATGTCGAGTCTGTCCGCCATAGCTTCGACGCCGCGGCCGCGCCCCTTGATCGCATTCTCCAAGTGCGCAAGCCAATCCGTCGCACGCGCACCATCGAACGGCCTATTAATTGGGAGCGCTTCTATAAGACGCGCCTGCTCACGAAAACTCGTATCGGTGCCGAGCAAGACGATGCGCAACGCCAACAATTGCGCAGCCTCAACTCCACTGCCCGAAATCAACGCAACGCCACAGCGAGCCACTGGCGCGTCCGCCAGCTCCGCTAAAACATGCGTGCTGGGCAACTCGCCCGCCATCGAAGTCGGCACAATCGCGTGCGTGGCCGCACCCGAACGCAGCGCCTGCAGCACTAGCGGATATGACTCTTCGTAATGGCCGGCGCGCGCATCGAGTGTCGTCCAAAGCGCGAAGCCCGACGTCTCATTTTCGCCGCGCAAAAGTCGCTGCTCCATGCTGCACAACCAGAGTGTGGGATCGATCGACGGCGCGCAGACGGCGAGACGGTCCTGTAGCTGCGGGTCCACCGCGAGCGCGGTGATGGACCACGGTTCGGTGCGCGCTCGACCTTCCGCCGCTGGGATCGCTACGCCATAGCGAACGCTCCACGGCAAAACGAAGCGGCCCCTTGGATCGCGGCAGCCTGCGCGAAAGTCATTGCCGAGGCCCTCTATGGTGAGTAACCGGCCAGCGCGCGCCAATTGCCACAACTCAAACTCGCTCGCGCCAACCACGACACACGCCTCACTCGAACGCGAAGTTACCTGCGCAAACGGGACAACTTGAACCGCTGCCAAAGGCAACTCTGCGCGCAACGCCACAGCGAGCAACTCGCCCATCGGCTTTGGCAACAGCACCGCGACTTTCACCTGTGGCACCGCTTGCGCGGGCAACCACGAAGGCAGAATGCCGAGTAGCAATCGGCACGACAGCGATGCGATCCTGCGCGCCTTCATGTGCCCTCGCGAACGCCGACGCGTATCACGACGTAGACCAGCGCCTGGCACGCTGACGCTGCGAGCAGCACGCCAGCAAAGCCAAAGCCCACTTCGACCTGCGCTGCCGCGAGCGCAAACAGCGTCACGCCGATCTGCATTGCAAACGCGCGCAGCCCCATCACGGTGCCAATCTCGTGCGCGGGCACGAGGCCACTGATCAGAGCCTGCAAGGGGCCGGTGCGCGCCGCGGCAGTGAGCGCAAGCAGCACGCCAAGCACCAACAAAAAGGTCCGGTCCAGATGTTCATCAAGCAGGCCAAAGCACATGAGCAATACCACCGAGGTGCCGAGCACAAAGTTGCGCTTGCCATAGCGATCACTGACGCGCCCCAAAACAAAGCTGCCGATCGCAGACACGAGACCAAGGCCAACAAACAACAGACCCTGATCATTCTTTGGCACGATGCCTGTGTGGTCGAGCCAACCGGTCGCCAGCTGCACCGTGGTAAAGAACGACCCGTTGTGCAACGCCACCGCTGCGAGTGCAAACAACACGGGTGGTCGACGCAAAATATGCCAAGGTGCGACCCAAGCGCCGGTGCCTCGATCGCGCGGCACGGCGCAGATGGAAAACGCGAGCCCGACCAGCGCGATCAGCGACTGGACCCCGAAGATAAATGACCAATGCCCCGCTTTGGCAAGTTCAATAGCGAGTGGCAGTCCGATCGGCACCGCGAGAAACATGCCCGCCGTAAAAATGCCCATCGTCTTGCCGCGTCGGTGATACGGAACGAGATTGGCCGCCAAGGCAGAGGCACTGGCATAGGCAACTCCAACTGCAAAGCCGGACAGCACGCGCAGCGTGAACAGCACCGCAAAACTATCCGCCCACAGATGCAGCAGGCTGAGCACCGCAAACCCTGCGGACCCGACGACGAGCGGCGTGCGACGGCCAATACGGTCGGCGAGTGGACCAAGCAGCAGCGCACCCAAAGCAGACCCCGCAGCAGCCCCGCCAACCAGCCACTCGATGCTGTTTGCGCCGGGCAATAGTTCTTGTGGCAGAAACGGTTTTAGTGCGCCGATGACGACCGTGTTTAGATTGAGAGCGAACGCGGCCAGCGCCAACGCGGCGGTCGCCATGCGCTCTTGCGCAGGGGTCAAGTCGGCATCGGCAAAGCTGGTAGCGGTCACTTCAGTGCATCATGGCCTGCGCACCGCCTCAGAAAAACACTGCTGGAGCATCGCGCATCGGGTGTAGAAGTTCCGCCTTCACATGCGAGGCATCTGTTGAAGATCGCGATCCTAGGCGGCGGCATTTCTGGCACTACGCTAGCACGGCTATTGGCCGCGGACGGGCACCGCGTAGTCGTCCTTGAACGCGACGCGCGCCCAGGCGGGCTTTGCAAGAGCCGCAAGTATGGCGATTTCACATTCGACGAGGCCGGCGGGCACATTCTCTTTAGCAAGCGCAAGGATGTGCTGCAGTGGCAAATCGAGCGCTGCGGCGGCGAACCCGGCACCGTGCGCAAGGAGCGCAACACCAAGATCCGCTGGCATGATCGCTGGGTGGATTACCCGTTTGAAAACGGCGTCGGCCAACTCACCAAGGAGGCCACGGTCGAATGCGTGAGCGGCTATGTCGAAGCGCACGTGCAGCGCAGGCTAGGCTTGCAATGCCCGAGCAACTTCCTCGACTGGATCACGTGGCGAATGGGTGAAGGCTTCGCGCGCCACTTCATGGTTCCTTACAACGAGAAAATCTGGAAGTGTGACCTAAGCACGATGTCGAGCGGCTGGGTAGCTGGCCGCGTGCCCGAGGCACCGATCAACGACATTCTAAAAGCCGCGGTCGGCGTGTCGACCGAAGGTTACGGGCACCAATCCGTGTTCTGGTTTCCCAAGCAGGGTGGCTTTGAATCGCTGGTCATTGGCACGGTCCGCGGTGGCGGCTTTGACTTGCAGTGCGGCACGGCGGTGTGCGAAGTGCGCAAGGACGGCGATCAGTTCCGAGTAAACGGCGAACCGTTTGACCTCGTGATCAACACCGTGCCGTTGCAGCAAATCGAAGGCACGATCGCCGACATCCCCGACCAGATTCGCGCCGACATCCGTGCGCTAAAACCGATCTCGCTGATCAACGTGATGATCGGCGTGAAACTCGCCGAACCGTTGCCACCACTCAGCTGGATCTATCTGCCGTTCGCCGACCAAGGCCCCACGAACCGCGTCACCTACTACAGCAACTACTCGCCCGACAACGCGCCTGCGGGCCATGGCTCATTCCTCGCCGAGGTCACGCATCGCGGCGAACTGCGCCCCGATGCCGAGTGGCTGCGCTCTGTAGTCGGCGGACTCGACCGAGCCGGCATCCTGCGCAAAGAACAAGTGATGCTCGCTGAGTGGTGCAACAACGCGAGCGCTTACATCGATCAGAACCTTGATTTCGAGGCTCGCGTAGGGCGCGTCCGCAATTGGTTTGACCACTCGGGCTACATCACGTTTGGCCGGTTCGGTCGCTACGAATATCACAACAGCGATCAGTGCATTGCGCGCGCCATGGAGGTGCACCAGCACGTTCGCGCAATCGCTGCGAGCGGCGACCCGGCACGCCCGCAATTCTCGCCATCCTGACAAATGGCGCAGGCAACTAACACGCTGCAGCGACTAGGGATGGCCGATGCCGATCGTGTCACACATCCCATTCGCAAAACCGTAGCCCTAAGGCCGCAGGCACCGCTGTATACCGCCGCCCGACACGGCCCCTCCAGGCAGGAACACCCTGGGCCCGCAAAAAAATCGCCTCCCCTTATTCGGATTCACCCTCGCACCAACAAAAAACTCACCCTTCCCCGGTGACCTTTCTATGCCTGCGCGTCGGCGGCGTGATTCTGCCACCTTGATCAAAACCTGCCTTTTAGAGCGGCGACTTGGCAAGAAACCGGGCACCGAATCGGTATCGGCAAAAATAGCGCGAGCCTGCTTACCGCGGCCTGCCCGAAAGACTCAATGACTAAAAAAAACCTGATAGGAAACCTTTTTGTGAGCCGCTACGTCCGACTTGGCACCTGTGAGGTCCATGCTGCCTTACAGGCTTCGCTTGCCTGTTCTTGGTCAATCAACTCTGAGTAGCTGCCTCCGCTAAGGCGCCGCGAATCAGAGGGGTCTGTTCTAGGGTGCAATGCCTAAGTGTTTCGTCGATCAGCGAGTCGGCTGCAAATCTGGCTGCTGTGAGGGGTTGGTGACCAAGAATAGGCTTCTTTTTTGCTTGGCGAAAGTGCTGATTTGGACCGCGAGAAACTAGGTTTCCGCCGTGGCTCGTCGGGCGCCTTATGCCGTGCGCTTTTTATCTACTGCTTTGGCATTGCTCGTGTTCTCGGCTTTCGCAGGCGCAAATTTCTTGCTCGGCCTGCTTGCCGCGCGCAGCAGCGGCACGGCATCCTCACAAAACCCATTCGCAAAATTACTACCCCCCGGCGCCCGAGGCTTTCCCAACTCTCAGCCCCGCACACCGTGAGTCTATTATGACCGGGAGCACCGATGAAGAATGGCAGAAGCTGTTTGGGAATAACGAAGAAGAGGAGAACGACGGTCTGCCTGCGGGCTTGGTGGTGATTTCAGCAACTGACTTCCAGCACAACGCAGCAGTGCGGCGTGCCACTTTTTTGCCGCTGCGGTAACGATCTTGGGTTTCCTTGCTAGTGGGGCTCATGCGTCTGCCCCCAATCCCACTACCTCTGAGCTAAGGCCAAAACGGGTCGCAAGGTGTTTCGCAAGATCGAGGCTCAGACGTGTGCGGCAAGCCGCTGGCAACGTGCCGGCTGGTGTGTCGCAAGGTGTTTCGCGAGATCGATGCTCTGGCGTTCGATGTCGGGGTTGATCTGGCCAAGCAGCCCCACCAACACCGCCAACATTGCCTACGCACTTAGCAGCAAGCCTTTGTTGCTGATCTTTTGTGTCAGAAACTCTTTCCCGCGAAAGGCCGCTGTGTTCTACTTCGTTGGTCGCTAGCACACGGTCAACCGTCTACTGGCATCCGTCGGCATCCACACCACGAGCTGTTTACGTTCCGGCGCGAACACTCTGGATCCGGCGAATTTCCCGGAGATCCCCTTGGGAGGCGGTTTGAGCGAACGATCCATAAGGCTCTCACGCGAGCGGATTCAAGTGCAGTGGGCCGAGCGTGGCTATTCGTGCGACTTGTGGGTCGACCCGCCAGGCACGGTGTGGGCTGACTTCATCAAGGATGAAAACCAGCTGCTGCTGGTCTTAGATGGCACGCTGATGCTGGAACTGATGGGGCGCGTCGTCCGGATGGGCCCCGGCGACGAAGTGATGATCCCTTCTTGCGTCCGACACACGGTGCGCAATCTGGGCGAGGGCACGGTGCGCTGGCTCTGCGGCCATCAACGCATGCACGAAGCCTCGGGCTAAGCGAACTCGGCGCCAAACGCTACCCTGATTGTATGGCGCGATCGTGAGTGCCTGGCAAAGGTGCTGACAAGGTTTACTCACACGCATGGTGCTGCACGATTTATCCCGAGCCTGTTCTTCGCCAAGTCGGCCTTCGAACACGGGGTAACCCCACGCGGTGCGCGCGACTCAGTCCTCGCGCGAGTAGCAGCCGCGCTGGCCCGGTGTCTCCTCAATGCCGACCTCGAGTCGCACCACCCGCAAAGTAGGCCACCGCTCACGCATCCGATCGCGAATCTGATTGCCAACCCAGGTAGCTAGGTTTTCGGCGCTCGTATTGGTGATCGGCAGCACAATCACCTCGTTGGTCGGCACCGAGTATCGGCGCTCCAAGTAGCGAATCTCAGTATTGCCATCGGCCTGCGCCACGGCGCGTAGCACCGGGTGCTGCCCTGGGAGCAACAGGTGCTCGTCGAGACCGTCGCAGATCTTGCGGACCAGCGGCTTGATCTCTTGGAAGTTTACTACCAGGCCATGCTGATCGAGTTCCGTCTCGACCGTCACGCAGGCCCTGTAGTTGTGGCCGTGCAACCGCTCCGCGGTCCCGTCCGGAAAAATCAGAAAGTGCGCAGAGCTGAACTTGAGATAGTCCTTCTCGATCGAGATCGACCAGCGCTCACGCGGGATCGTCATGCTTACATATCCTATATTGCGGCGCAGGAATCCCCGCGCCGCGCTTTGCCAAGAACTACTTCTGAGCGCCGTGCTCGGCGAGCACCTTCTCCGCGATGTTTGGCGGCACCGGGTCATACGACGCCGGCTCCATCGTGTATTGCCCGCGACCCTGCGTCATCGAACGCAGCGAAGTCGAATACTGGAACATCTCGGATAGCGGCACCTTGCCCAGGACGGCCGACAAACCACCCGGCTTGGCGGTCATTTCTTCGACGATGCCACGGCGCGACGACAAGTCGCCGATCACGTCACCGGTGTATTCTTCCGGCGCCTCGATCTCGATCTTCATGATCGGCTCGAGCAACTGGCTGTTGTTCTCCGATGCCATCCGGAAGGCAAGTCCACCGGCAGCCTCGAACGCCATCGTGCTCGAGTCAACGTCGTGGCTCTGGCCGTCGTAAAGTTCGGCGCGGACCTTGACGAAGGGGAAGCCGATGCGGCCGCCGCCCTTCACTGCAGTCTCAATGCCGTAGCTGACCGACGAGATGTATTCGCGCGGCACCGAACCGCCCTTCACCGCGTCGACGAACTCAAATTCTTCGATCTCTGGATCCGTCGTAAAGCGGACGCGCGCCACGGCGAACTGACCCGAACCACCCGACTGCTTGATGTGCCGCGCCTCAACGTCCTTCGGCCCCTTCAGAGTCATCTTGTAGGCGACCTTCGGACGACCAACGACGACCGGAATCTTGTAGTCGTTCATGATCATGTTGCACTTCACTTCGAGGTGCAACTCACCCATGCCCGAGATGACCATCTGGCCGGTCTGATCGTCGGTGCGCGCCTTGAACGTCGGGTCTTCGCGGAGGAACTTCGCGATGACGTCGGCGAGCTTATCGCGATCGGACGAAACCTTCGGCTCGATCGCCATGCTGATAACCGTGTCCGGGAAGTTCATCGCTTCAAACACAACCGGGTCTTCCCTGGTCGAAAGCGTGTCGCCCGTGATCGAATCCCGGATGCCGACGGCGGCAACGATGTCGCCAGCGCGCGCGATATCAATCGGCTCGCGCTGTGCAGCGTGCATGCGAACGAGGCGGCCGATGCGCTCGTAGCGGCGCAGACGAGCGTTGTAGTATTTTTCGCCCTGCTTCATCTCACCCGTGTAGATGCGGATGAACGTGAGATCACCATTTGGATCGCTGATCGTCTTGAAGACGAGGCCAGAGAACGGCTGGCTGGGGAGCATCTCGCGCTCGACCTTCTCATCCGTCTCAGGATTGGTGCCGATGATCGCCGGGACATCGAGCGGGCTTGGCAGGTAGTCGACGATCGCGTCGAGCACTTGCTGAACACCCTTGTCCTTGAAGGCGGAACCGCAGAACACCGGCGTAAACTTCAGCTCGAGCGCACCCTTGCGGATACCGGCCTGAATTTCTGCCACCGTGATTTCGGTGCCATCGAGAAACTTCTCGACGAGCTTGTCATCCGCATCGGCAATCGCCTCGACCATTTGCTCGCGGCGCACCTTGGCCTCGGCGAGCAACTCCGGCGGGATCACGCCAACCGTCATTTCGCGCGCATCATCTTCCGACCAGATGCACGAGTTCATGTGGACCAAGTCCACAACGCCGCGGAAGTCCTTCTCCTTGCCGATCGGCATGACCAACGGCACGGGGTTGGCGTTCAGCCGCTTCCGCATCGAATCGATAGCCTTGTAGAAGTCGGCACCGGTACGGTCCATCTTGTTGACGAACGCGACGCGCGGGACCTTGTAACGGTTGGCCTGGCGCCACACCGTCTCCGACTGCGGCTGCACACCGGCCACGGCGCAGAACACACCGACGGCACCGTCGAGGACGCGCAGCGAGCGCTCCACCTCGGCCGTGAAGTCGACGTGACCTGGCGTGTCGATCAGGCTCATGCGATGGTCGCGCCAATAGCAGGTCGTCGCCGCGGAGGTAATCGTGATACCACGCTTACGTTCCTCCTCGAGGTAGTCCATCGTCGCCGCGCCCTCGTGCACCTCGCCAATCTTGTGGTTCTTGCCGGTGATAAAGAGGATGCGCTCACTAAAGGTGGTCTTGCCAGCGTCGATGTGTGCGATGACGCCGAAGTTGCGGAACGTCTTGATCTGCGCGACGTCCTTCGAGTCCCTCTTGCTAGTGTCTTCTACGACCATGATGGATTGCCTGATGAGTTCTGGAGCCGATCACCGGCGGTGCCGACGGAAACACCGCATCGGGCGGGCAGCCTCCGGGATGGAAGGCCGAATAGGTTAGCGAGCCGCCCCGATCGGTCAATGCCCGCGGCGAACGCGGCAGCGGAACGCACCGCCCTTCGCATGGCGCGGAGGGCATCTCCGTCCAGTTCTGCAGCAACCTCGGACGAAAGTGCCGCGAGAAGCCACAGGGGCCGACAGGTAGCCACTCGCATGAAGACTCTTTGCACACTTTTGCTGGTATTTGCCGCGATCGCGGGACCAACGCGCGGCCAAACCGGCGCCGACTCCGCCCTGGCAGCACTGAAGGCCGGCAATGCGCTGTTTGCCGAAGGCCACTCCGTGACGCGGCCAATGGGCAGCGGCACCCGAAGCACCCTTGCCCTAGGCCAACACCCGAGCGCCATCGTTTTGTGCTGTGCAGATTCGCGCGTGCCGCCAGAGCACATCTTCAATGCAGGAATCGGCGAACTGTTTGTCGTGCGCCTAGCTGGCAACGTGGTCGACGAAGAGACCCTCGCCAGCATCGAATACGCCGCCGAACACCTGCATACGCAACTCTGCATCGTGCTCGGCCACGAGAACTGCGGCGCGATCGCCGCCTGCGCCGGGACTGTGCAGGCAAAAATATCTGGCGCGCCCGATGCGGCCGAGAGTCCTTCGTTACACCATCTGCTGCAACAGCTCGAGCCAGCCGTGCGCAGTGCACTTCGCCAAAACCTCGCAGGCAATGCGTTGTGCGATCGCGCCGCAGCAGTGAACGCCCAATGCATGGCCAGAATGGTGCTGCGTCGTAGTCCGCTGCTGCAAAGCTTGCAGCAGCGCGGCACGTTTTGTTGCCTGCCGGCTCGCTATCACCAGGAAACCGGCTTGGTCGAGTGGTTGCCCGAGGGAGAGCTAAAAGAGCAGCCTATGCCAGTCCCTTTACCGCAGGCACTGGCAAAGGCGATGGCGCCGCACGTGGCGCTACAAATGCTGCAAGCTGGCCACCGACGCTACCTCGGCGAAGGGCCGCCGCGCGGCGACATCAGTCCGTTGCGCCGCGCAGCACTCACACACGGCCAACAACCGTTGGCGATCGTCTTGACCTGCGCAGACTCGCGCGTCGCGCCCGAGCACATCTTTGATGCGGGGCTCGGCGAACTGTTCGTCGTGCGAGTTGCGGGCAACGTCATCAACGAAGACGTGTTGGCGAGCCTTGAGTATGCGGCATTGCACACCGGTGCCCCGCTCATCGTGATAATGGGCCATTCGGGCTGTGGCGCAGTAAAAGCCGCCATCGATCAGCACGCTACGGAGTCGCTTTCAGAGAACCTAAACGCGCTGCTCCAACGACTGGCACCCGCAGTCAAGGCGGCAAGGCAGCAGACCAACGCGCCAGAACAACTGCTCGTCCAAGCGGTCCGCGCCAACGTGCTCCAAAGCTGTGGCCTCGCGCGAAAGCAGAGTGAATTGCTGCGCCACCTCGAAGCCCAAGGCTATCTCTCGATAGTCCCGGCGATCTATCAACTGCAGTCTGGCGACATCGAGTGGCTGCCGGACGCAACGCGGCCCCTGCAACAAGCTGTCGCTGCGCCGAGCGGTGAGTCTGCGCAAAAACCCGAGGGCACGCCCGAGACTGACCACGCACTGCATTCTGCTGCGCCAATCAAACTTGCCAACGCAGAACACTCAAACGAAACGGCGACCACGAAAAATCCAGAGCTCGACTGGGCACAGGAATCAAACTTGCCCAACACGCAACTGCAAACGGATAACGCGCCGCACGCAAACAGCCTGCTCGCTGCGCTGGATGACCAGCGCGGCTACTGGTTTGCCGGCCTGGGCTTTTCCTCCGCCTTGCTCGGCGCGTGGTTGCTAATACGCAAAAAATCAGCCTAGCAAGGCACCCTGCACATGGCTCTAAGGGGCATGCGTGGCGCCCTCGCGCGAGGCCCGCGCAAACAGGGCCGCCGGGCAAGACGACTATGGGCAGATGACTTCTGCGGGCAGGTAACGTTGGCAGGCCCGCGCCCGCAAAATACTGCGGGCAAACCGCAAAGCTCAGTGCGCCAAGAACGCTTCAATCGCAAAGCGCCGCTCAGCGTCGTCATTGTGGTCGAAATAAAAACGGCGGAAGCCAGCAAAGTCCTTTGCGACATCCGCCTTGTTCTTCTGCGGCAATAACTTGATGTAGTCGTCGAGCGCCTGCTCAAAATCGACGAACTGGATGTCTTTGTCGCGCAGTTTGAGCGCGCGCATCAGGGTTCGGTCATAGACGACGATCTTGGCCGGCAGCGGCACGGGCTTCGCCGGGAAGATGATGTCGCGGGCCGCATCGACCAGCCCGCCGGTGTGGTAGCTGAGTTCGAGCATGAAGTTCATGCCGCGACGCTCCAGGTATTCGGGATACAACGGCCACGGCCGCTCGTGACCAACCTTGCCGCGCGGCGGCAACGGCAAGTGGGCGATGTAAGCATCGGTCAAGCCCGCTGCCACCTCGATCGCCACCGGCACCGCCGCGCGATAGGCGAGATTGGCATGGCCACCGCTGATGCCGAGGCGCACATCGAGGCCGCTAAACACCGGCAGCAGATACGCACCAATCGCGCGATTGGCTGCAATCAAGGTGACACCATCAAAGTTTGGCATCTCTGCTACCGAGATGCGGCGGTTGTCAGACACCGGTCCCTTGTAGTCGTCGAGCCACGCGGGCAACTCTGGGTTCAACACGCACGTGACCGCAACAGCTGCGAGGAGCGCGCTCTGTTGCCAAGTTCGCACGGCAAAGTCCAACCCGAGCAACACCATCGGCAGGATCGGCAACACAAACCTGCCGAACATGAAGTCGCCACCCACCCACGCGACAAACAACAGGTATGGCAGCACGAACAGCAGAGTCAAAAACGCCGGGCGCCGCATTCGCCAGCAGGCGAGCCAAGCAACCGCGACCAGATAAAACACCCAGCGATACGCCTTCGCAAACTCCCACACATAGGCCAAGCCCTGGCCGAGATAGGGGTCGCTGCCACTCTTCGCAAAAAACGTGTTGGGCACCCAGTAGCCGTAGTAGGCGTGGCGAAAGATTAGATAAGGCAGGAAGCCGACCACGAACGGCAGCGCAAATGCAGCGCAACTACGAACGCGGCCAACCCGGCAGGCATCAAACAGCACCACGAGACCAGCACTCGCGCAGAAGATGGCGCCATCGGGGCGCGTCATGGCGGCGAGCGTGCCGAGCAGACCTAGCGCGAAGTCGCTGCGCAGCGACCGAGGTCCGATTGCAATCGCGAGCATTGCCACCCCGAGCAACACAAACAACGCCGTCTCCAGTCCCGCAGGCGCCAGCGACGCTGCATGGTGCGTGGCCGCGTAGACGCACGCAGCGATCGGCACAAGGTTGCCCGGCCTGCCATAGCGCCGCACGAGCCACGCAACGACCAGCACCGTCCCGGCATGAAAAAAGCTCCCCCAAAAAAAACTCCAATCCTCGATCAGGTCCCCGCAGAAACCCAGCGCCATGCCGAGCGCGAGCCACACCGTCCAGAGAAAGTTGGTGTAGCCCTCGACCGGAGGCTCACTCGGGTCAAGGTTGAAGCGCAGCCCATGGCCGTCAACCAGATGCTGCGCGTAGCGAAACGAGATGAATGCGTCGTCACAACTCCAACGCAGACTCCATGCGTGGGCAAATGCGGCGATCGCCGCCGCCGCGGCGATGAGCCAGTAGAGTCGCACGCGGGGAGCATCATTCATCGCGCGCGAAGGCTACCGCTGCGCAGCTTTCAAGTCCTGCTGCACGGTCGCCGGAAAGGTCTTGGCATCAACCTTTGCATAATAGCTCACGATCCTGCCAAGCGGCCCGACCACGCACGCGGCACGGCGCGCAACCGCTGCGTCCTTGTCGTCCGCCGCACCATAGGCGATCGCCATCGCCCGATCGCTGTCACTGAGCAGCGCGAACGGGAGCGCATACTTTTCGCGGAACGCCTTGTTGTCCGCCGGCGCGTCGAAGGAAACCCCGAGCACCACTGCATCGAGCTTCGTGAGCTCCGCGATTGCGTCGCGGAACCCGCAACTTTCTGCGGTGCAGCCCGGCGTATCCGCCTTCGGATAAAAGTAGATGACGATCGACTTGCCCTGGTAGTCAAGCAGCGTGTGCGCCTTGCCGTCGGAGTCGGCCACCTTGAAGTCTGGCGCCTGCTTGCCAGGTGCTAGCACAATACGCTCCTTCGTTCGCTCCTTCGTTGGCTCCTTCGTTCGCTCCTTCGTTGGCTCCTTCGTTGGCTCACCGGCAGCTGTCACTGCGCCCTGCTTTACCGCCACCGGCTGCTCGATCTCCTTCTTCACCTCGATCGAAGGCGGCTTCACTACCGGCGCTTGTTCCTTGCCCTGCTTTACCGGCGGGTCCTGCCACTCATCACCGCCAGATTCATTGGCGGGGCGAGCCACACTCGGCTGCTTCTCGCCTTCTACCGGTGCCGCCCCCTCGACTGGCACAACTGCTGGCACCACCGCTGGCACCACCGCTGGCACCACCGCTGGCACCACCGCTTTCGGGTCCTGCTGCAGTTCTTGGTAGCTCTTTGCAAACGGCAGCTTCTCACGTTCGCGCTCGCTAAACGGCACTCCCTCGCGCATCCATTTCGGCATCTCGGCATGCTTGCAGTGATACGCAAAGTATTCGGCCATGCGGCGCGACCAGTCCTTCGTGTTTTGCCGCTTCGTGAGGCCGTGCGGCTCACCATTGTAGTTGAACAGGTATGCCTCTTTGCCGAGTCGTCGCAACGCCGTGAAATATTCGATGCCATTGGTAAACGGCACCGCTCCGTCACCGTCGTTGTGCAGAATCAGCACCGGCGTCTTCACCTTGTCGGCGAAGAAAATCGGCGAGTTCTCCCAGTAGCGCAGCGGATGGGTCCACGGCGTGCCGCCGATCCGCGACTGCGTCTGCTCGTATTGGAACTGACGCGAGATGCCCGTCTCGTAACGAATCCCGCCGTAGGCCGAAATCATGTTGGCCACCGGTGCGCCAGATTCGACGGCGGCGAAGATGTTGGTGCGCGTCACCAAATACGCCGTCTGGTAGCCGCCCCAGCTATGGCCCGCCGCGCCAATCGCCCGCTCGTCAACGAAGCCCTGTGCGATCAGGCTCTGAATGCCCGACAAGACGCACTTCACACAGGAATCACCTGGATATCCGACCTCATAAACGATGTCGGGCATGAACCACAGGTAGCCGTTGCTGACGTAGTAACTTGCGTTTGGCGAAGTACCCGGTGCCGGCGGCACGTAGTTGTAGAGGTTCTGCGAACTGCGCTCGTAGAAGTTGACGAGCATCGGATACTTCCTGGTCGGATCAAAGCCGTCCGGCTTCACTAGCACGCCCTTCAGCTTCACGCCGTCGGCGTTGGTCCAGTGAACCAACTCGGCTTTGCCCCACGCAAACTGCTGCTGCTGCGGGTTGGCATCCGACAACTTGCGCAGGCCTTTGAACTGTGCATCACAAGTGAAGATGTCGGGGAACTCGGCGAAGGTGCCGATCGTGAGCACGAAGCGGTCCGACTTTTTCGCCTTGATGAGGCCCGCGAGATTCTTGTCCATCTGCAACAGGCACTGCGGCGCCTTCGTCTCGCCGATCACATCCGAGTAGAAGCCTTCCGCCATCGTCTCTTTGTCGGTCGCCGTCAGCATCAGCTGCTTTGGCAAGGCACTTTCATTTTCGTCATCCTCGTCGCGCGGCATTGGCTGCACGCGGAGCCGCAGGTGATTTGCGCGGCCAAAGCCATCGGTCACACAAACTGCAGCACCTGTAGCCGGCCAGATCTGCCAAATATCAAACTCGTCGTAGAGCAGCACCGACTCGTCCTTCTCAGTAAAACCAGCCAGACCAAAAGCCGGATCCGGCTCAGGGTGGTCGTCGTCAAACTGATGGAACGGCACCGCCAGCGTCGCCGTGAGATCGCGTCGCTGCTGGGTCGCCACATCAAAGCACCACCAGTGATATTCGGGGCCAAACCAAACTAGGTAGCGTCCGTTGGGTGAGCTGGTCGGTGCGCTGCGCGAATGCTCCAGCAACTTCGTGCGCGTGCCTTTTGGGATATCGACGAGGTAGGCATCGCCATAGCGACCATCCCACTGCGTCGCCTTCTCGTATGGCTTGTCATCACTGCCAAAACCAACTCGACCATCGGGCGTGATGAGCCGCACTTGTTCGAGCGTGTCATCACCAGTGACTTGCAACCTACGGTCGGCAAGTGTGAACACGGCACTGTGGCTTTTCTCGCGGCGACCGCGCTTTTGCTGCTGGGTCTGCAACTGACCTTCATTCCAGTGCCAAATGTCGAGCAGGACCTTCTCGTCCGGCAGGATGGCCGAAAGTTCTGCCCCCGGCGCGTCCTGCACCGACAGCGACAGCACCGCACCGTTGCGGGAGAAGGATAAGCCGCCACTGGTCACCGATCCGCTTGGCATGAACGCGGTGCCAGGGTGCACGATGCGCTCCGCTGGTTTGTCATTACAGGTCCACAGCCACACGTCATTGCGCGGCTTCTCCGCGGCGAAGTCGTCCTTGTTGCAGGTAAATGCCAAGGACGTGCCTCGTTGATCACTCGTGACGTTGCCGACATCGGCAAAGCCAGTCACCAGTGCTTGCGTGACGCTGCCAAAAGGCTCGGTCGCGAACAGGCCGTAGGTTTTCTTCGCGTCAGGCTTCTTCGCCGAGGTGTGATACCAAAGCCAAGTGTTCTTGCGCGTTAGCCCGTAGGCCACCACGTCCTCGAACTTGCGTTCGACGCCTGTGCCCAGATCGCGCATGACGAGTTGCGTGCCGTCCTTGCGCTTCTTCTCCATCGGATCCACGGCCGCCGCTGGCGCGCCACCGCGCGCGCCGTTGCCCCTTGTGCCACCACCTTGCGCACCTTGCGCACCAGAGCGACCACCTCGCCCACCGCGCCGACCTTCACGAAAAGCCTGCGGCGCTTCTGTGCCTGGCGCTGCCTCTGGCACAGCTGCCAGCGGCTGTTCTTTGGGCGGCGCAACTTCGTGCTGCGGCTCTTCTTCGGCGAGCGGTTCGCCGTTCACAGCTGCGCCAGCCGCTGGCTTTGCCACCTCTGGCTTTGCCGCCGCTGGCTCTACCACCTCTGGCTCTACCACCGCTGGCTTTACCACCGCTGGCTTTGCCGCCTCTGGCTCTACCACCGATGGCTTTGCCGCCTCTGGCTCTACCGCCTCTGGCTTTGCCGCGTCCTTAGCAGCGTCTTTCTGCACTTCCTCAGGCGTATCGAAGTGGTAGACGAGCACCGCAGCAGCTTCGGGCAGCGTGAAGCCTTTCACCTTTGGCACGATCTCCACCTTGCCGGTTGAGAGCTCGAGGATTGCCAAATCGCCGCGCTCGCGCGCCGTCTCATCTGCTCCCAAACCACCTGCACCAGGGGGGCCAAAAGCACCACCACGCATGCCGCGACGGCCAAGCGCACCAGCATTGCCGGCACCACCACGCGCAGCTTGCTGCTCGGGCGTCTCCGACTCTGCAGGCTTTGCCGCAGCCTCTTTGCCAAGCTCCGTCCCCGCACTCTTCTCCAACGCCTTCTTGCGCAACTCATCGACCTTTTTCTGTCGCTCCTCCACCTTGCTCTTACTCACGGTGAAGACGCAGAACCGACTGTCCGCAGAGAAACGCGGGCCGCCGCCGCGAGCATGCGTGTAGACCGTGTTGTTGGTCGTGTTTCGCACCTCGAGCACACCGTCGCCCCACTGCGGTTCGATCTGGTATGCGACCCACGCACCGTCTTGGCTGACAATGGTGCCGCGCAGCGACTTCCATCCGTCATAATCGTCGTGCGATAGCGGCCGCTGGGCTTCGAGCGAAACGGAAAGAGCAAACGCGAGCAGGAACGAAACGCGTGCAAGCATGGAGGCCTCCTACGGGGCACAACATGCTACGCCGCCGAGCCTGCGATGTGATCGCACAAGCACCGCCTCGTTGGGCTGAAGCGCAATCGTGTTACATCAAACCGGCGGCGGCACGCGCGACAGTTCTGCCAAGCTCGGCAGGTCCCACTTGGCGCGTTCGCTGTCCGTCGTGTTTAGATCGACCGGCCACGCGGCGCCATCGAGGCTCTGCTGCGTGCCAAACTTTTGGGGCCGACCTTCGAGCACGCGCAGGCGGTCAAACAACTGCGCCGCCAACCGGCGCGCAGGGCGGTGGTGCGCCATGGCAGCGAGCGCGAGTTCATATGCCTCTTTGACCGCGCTTTGCGAAGTGCTGCCGAGGGCGGCGAGAGCTTTTTGATAACGATCGAGATGGGGCATCGGCGCGTGATGCCAGTGTCTTCTCTTACGATCCCACGATCCAGCCACGCGCGGTGCAGAACTGCCATAAATCTGCCGCATCGTTGCACACGCAACCGCCAATGCGGATGCCCAGCAAGTCCTGCAAACGGACCGCTCGGAGCGAAAAATCAAAGCGCGGCTAAGCGTTCTGCCAAAGTAGCACCGGGCGCAAATTAGCAATCGAGCCCGCAAGCACGAGGCAGATTGGGCTGACGCAGAATGCCGCCGCATGGCTGATCCACTGCCGCAGACGAGCGACGGCATGAAGCCCTTTGAAAAAAAGCTGCCTGCATGGTGACAACAACCCGCCACCTCGACATTCGCCGACGATCTGATTGGCGCAGCCACCACCCACAGGGCATTGTTCTAGAGCACCGTGAATTTCCCACGCCATTTTATTTGCCTGTGGCTGCTGCTCGTTTCCGCGCAGTGTACCACTGCCTACAAGGTGCCAATCCAGCTTTCCAAGTCCACCATTCATGCCTTGGCCCTGCCGAGCGACACGCAGCAAATCGGGGTGCAGTTTTATGACGGTCTACTGCAGATGAGCCCAGGGCCAACCCTCAGTTGCGAGGTCACTGTCGAAGTGCTTGCCGACAACCAGGAACAGCTGGAGCGGCTCAGCCAAACTGCCGTGCCCGTGGTCACCGTAGACCAGCAGGGTGCGCTGCAACTGCGATTGGACTTGCCCACCGGTGCCAAGCTCAATGCGGTGCGTTCATACTGGCGAATCTGCGCGCCAAGACGCCTCGGCATCAAAGTGAGGACGCAGAAAGGCGGCGTTGCCGTCCAAGGCGCCCCGTGTGACCTCGAAGTAATCGGCGGCAGCGGCATCCTTGATGCGCGTTTGGCTGGCGGCTCCGCGGTGCTGGAGACAACCTCTGGCAGCATCCTGCTGCGCGGCACCTACGACACCGCCGACCTGAGTGCCGACATCGGTCGCATCGACTTAATCCTGCCGCCAAAGCTCAATGCCTTGACCGACCTGCGCCTGACGAGCGAGCGCGGCGGTATCTACATCGATATGCCCTCGGAGCAGACCCTCAATATGGAGCTACAAGGCCTGCCAAAGCAGATGGAATGCGACCCCGATATTCGCATCACGTGGGATCAGGCTCTGGAAACCGACGGCATAGAAATCCATGTTGGAAGACTCGGCAATCTAGCCAAACAGCCGCAGGGTAGACTGCAGATCAAGACTCGGGACCAGGTCCAAATACGACTCGCTTCAACCCCGCTAGTGGCCCGCCGCTAGACGCTGACGCGGCGCTACTTCAACAACGGCGCAATCTGCGCCGCGAGCAGGATCCCGATTTCATTCGCGGTATTGAGATCGGTGATCGCAAGCAGCGGCAGGCCACGCTGGTTTGCGCGCCTGAGCACTGCCATGAGGTTTAGTTCAAGGCCGCAATCTGCGAGCAGCACGAGCTTTGCTCCCTGTTGATTCACGAAGCGTTCTGCCGTGGCGATCAACGCCTCTAGAGCGCCCGGCGACGAACGTGGTTTGTGCGTTTTGGCATCTGGTGCGTCCTCGTCGCGTGGCACGCCAAACACCACCACCTTTGGCCGGAACTCCGTGAAGCAAGTTGTGAACAACCGCCACTGCTGCGCCGTGTAACCATCGACGGTCGGCAGCGCCGCCACTTCGACCAGCGCATCCGTGGCGTGCAATTCTTTGTCGAGAATCAGGTCCACATGCTCAGGTGGTTTGCCAGGCACATCGGCGCGTTGATAGAGCAACTGCCCACCAAGCAAAAACACGAAGTGCCGTTTGGCATCGGCCATGTGCAACCCGCCAGCACCGCGCACGCAGTTGGCGAGCGACTCGATGACCGCCAACCCGGCATCAGGGCCAAGTAGTTCATCCAGTTCGGTCGTCGCTGGAAAGCGCGTCGCCATGCGCTGCTGCACCGAGACCGTGCCCGCGACCAGCACAAGGAGCAACGGCAAGCAGGCAAACAAAGCACGTCTCTTCCCGATCAATATCAGCGCGGCAACTGGCGTGCAGAGGAACAGCAGCAACACTTCATCACGGGCATCCGGCTGCGCGAGCGGGGGCAACGCTGCAAGCGCAAACGGAACGATTGCAAGCGGCGCAAATGCCAGCGCTGCGCCAGCCAATAAACGCGGCAACAAGCAAACGCGCAGCGACAACGCGAGCGCTTCGACGAACAGCGCGATCGCCAAAGAAACCGCCCACAGCGGCATCCGCATCGGCTTTTGCACTGGCACGACCTGGAGACGGGTAAACGCCGCCGATGCACCACGCGTGATCAGCGCGATCGAACCGACATCATCCATTGTGGTGAACGGCGGCAATACTTTGCCGGCAACGTTGGCCGAGAGGGTGCGGCCGCGCGCTGTGATCTGCACCGTTGCCGAAAGTCCCGGCGCCACCTTCACCCCGTATGGCGAACCCAACAGCGCCTCGGCGGGCGTGCGCCACGCGGGGCCTTCGCCGCCAGCCGACAAACGCAGCACCGTGAAGCGACCATGAAACGGCTGGTCCAGCCCCTGGACCGCATGCGGCTCCGTCCGCCGCAGCACCAAATCCAATACCCCACCTTCACCAATCTCCACCTCGGCGAGCAGGTCGAAATCCGCGCGCAGCGCTGGCAGCGGCTGCCACTTCTCCGGCCTCACCATGAACGGGTCGTGAGCTTTGCGCTCTAGGTTGAACTCACTTTCATGCAAATGCAGTTCTTCGTTGCGCGGATCGGGCCGGCGCGATTCGGCCACGAAATAGCTCGCGATGAGGCCGCAAACGACGAAGAAACCGGTGCGAAGAAAAGCTTGGATGCGCATGGACTTGCTCGGCAAGCGCGCGATCCTAGGCTCTGCACCTGTGCGCGTAACGGAAATCATCGTCGACCGAGTCGTACTGCCGGACACCGTGAGCATCGCCTCGCGGATCGCTTGCAGTGAAGGCCGCATCGTTGCGATCGATCACGCGAGCGGGGACGCATCGGCACGACGGCTGCACGGCACCTTGTTGCCAGGGTTCGTCGACCTGCAAGTCAACGGTGGCTTTGGCCGCAACGTCGCTGAGGCTTCGCCTGAGGCGCTAGACACCGTGGCGGCGGCGGTGCTGGCTGGCGGCGCGGTTGCGTTCTTGCCGACGCTGATCACCGCGCCGTGGGACCGACTGCTGCAACAAATCGCTGCGGTCGCCACCTGGATCGAGCGTTGGCAGGGACACGGCGCAAAACCACTGGGCTTGCATCTCGAAGGACCGTTCCTCGAAAACCCCGGCGTGCATGAGCCGGAGCACTTTCTAGATCCAACAAAGCAGCGCGTGCGCGCAATGCTCGACGCAGCGCGCGGCACACTGCGACTCATGACGCTTGCCAGTTCACGGGTTGGTGCAACTGCGGCTGTTTTACAATTACGCAAAGCGAACTGCGCGGTCGCGATCGGCCACGTGGTCGACACTGCAGGCTTCACGGACTGCGTGGCGGCGGGCGCCACCATGGCTACCCACCTGTTCAACGCAATGGGGCCGATGCACCACCGCGAGCCTGGCATCGGTGGCCTTGCCCTCGACGACAAGCGCCTGCTCGCCAGCCTGATCGTCGACGGGACGCACGTGCACCCAGCGATGGTGCGCAATGCCTTTGCGATTCTGGGGCCAGCTCGCACCGTGCTGGTCAGTGACGCGGTCGCTGCCGCCGGGATGCCCGACAGTGAATTTCTGCTCGGTGGCAAACCAGTGCAATCTCGCAAGGGCGTGGTGCGCGATGCGCAAGGCCGCCTCGCTGGCTCGGCGTTGACGATGGCGACGGCGGCGAAAAACTTTCTCAGCTATGTTCCAACGGTCGGCCATTGGACGCTCGCGCAAGTGGCCGCTGCCAATGCCGCACGACTGATCCACGCCAGTGACTTTGGCGCGATCGCCGTCGGCAACGCCGCCGCCTTCACGCTGCTCGACGATGACGGAACCGTAACGACGATCCACGGCTGACCGCGCACCCAAGCGACTGCACTGCGGGCCATGCACCTTCACTGCGGGCCATGCACCTTCACTGCGGGCCATGCACCTTCACTGCGGGCCACGCAACTTCACTGCGGGCAACGCAACTTCACTGCGGGCCACGCACCTTCACTGCGGGCCACGCACCTTCACTGCGGGCCATGCGAATTCGCGGCGCGGCAGCTTCGCGGGACAGCAGGTAGCGACCAAGGAACTCTCGGATCACTGTAATCTCGCGGCGCGCGAGAAACCACTCCGGCCGTTTTGCGCGGACAAACTCGTCCAATCGGTCGGGTGGGACCACCGCGAAAGTATTTGCCAGCGGCTCTTCGGATGGCGGCGCGCTGCATGCGATCACGCTGCAAACAGCAGCAGGCAAGCGAGCCGCCGTCAGCAACATCCGGCACAAGTGACCCGCACGCCCGATCTGCGCCAACGCATCGCTGCCACCCCCAGATTGCACGATACCGCGACTCCACGACCTCGACTCGACAATGAAGATCCCGGTCGGCCCGATCACTACGTGGTCCACTTGCTCCGGCAACAGCCGCCGCCCTTCACGGCGGACAAACTCGTTCGGTTTTAGTTTGAGGCTGTTCAGCAAAATGAAATTATCCGGCAACCGACGCAGAGCGCCGATGACCGCCAACTCGCCACGCGCACTCTCCGCCACCGGTGACTTGCCAACCGCAACCAGCGACTCAAAGACGCCAAACTCGTATTCCATGCGCCGCTGCGCGCAGCCCTCGGGATCGGCCTGCAAACAGAGCAACCGCTCGCGTGATTGCCGCAAGCTGAGCAACGCCTGCGAATGCTCCCTCGCGTTGTTTCTGCGTAGCCGCGCCAGCCGCGCTTGCAGCCAGCTAGCCTGTATTCGCCATAGCCAGCGCCGAAAAAATAAGCCGCTCCGCATGCGCAGCGCCGTCACTTGCGCCAAAGCCCCCGTCGTGCGCTCGGCAAAAAGATCGCCGGAGGTCGTGAGCTTCAGCACCTGCACGGACTCATCCCGTTCGAGATCCCTCATGCGTTGCGCTGCTTCGATCACAATCTCGGCAGGCAGGGTTTGTCGCTGTTGAAGAAGCAGTATTCGCCGCGCAATAAGCAGCCGATCAAACTCGGCGAGATCAGAAACCACCATGCGCGAGTCAATGCAGTGGACGGCACGAAGGAAGGATACGAGAGCATGGCTTTCGCCAAATACTGTTGCCATTTTGGAGGGGGCGGGGCGGGGGCGCCGCCGAGCGGGAACCGCCTGCGAGCGTTGTGCAGGAAACCCGCGATTCGCTGGGCCAAGAATCTCGCCTGCCACCTCGGTCCATGCTTGACCCGCAACGCAGCCACCCGCAAAAGAAGAGGCTCCCCATGCCCAATGCTGGCCTTTCAGCAGCCCAGTTAGCCAGTTACCAGGAACACGGCTTCCTCGTCATTGAGGACTTCGCCGACTCGGCCAATTGCCTTCGATTGCGCGAACGCGCATTGCAACTCGCCGTCGAACTCGCGCCAGCGAACGACGAAGCCGTCGTGTTTCGTGCCGATGGTGCGAGTGAACACACCTCCAATGAGACATTCCTGTCGAGCGGTGAGGCGATTCGCTGCTTCTTCGAGCACGCGGCATTTGGGGCCGATGGCCGCCTGCAAACTGCGCCCCACCTTTGCCTCAATAAGCTCGGTCACGCGATGCACGACCTTGATCCGGTGTTCGATCGCTTTAGCCGCACGGCCAAACTTTCGGCGATCGCACAGAGTCTCTCGATCGCAAAGCCGCAGCTTTTGCAGTCGATGTACATCTTCAAGAACCCGCGCATTGGCGGCGAAGTGACCTTGCATCAAGATCACACCTACCTGTGGACCGAGCCGCGCTCCGTCACCGGCTTCTGGTTTGCGATCGATGATGCGACGAAGGCAAACGGTTGCATGTGGGCATTGCCCGGCGGTCACCGATTGCCGGTCAAGGCACGCAGCCGGCTCAATGCGCAGCGCACAGCGGCGGTGCTGGACGTATTCGATCCACTGCCGTTTCCGACCGATGGCCTAGTGCCACTCGAAGCGAAGCGCGGCACATTGGTGGTGCTCGACGGTGCCGTGCCGCACCTGTCTGGGCCAAACCTCAGCGAGCATCCGCGCCATGCCTACACACTGCACATCATCGACGGCTCGGCGCGATACCTCGATGACAACTGGTTGCAGCGGCCGCGCCTGCCGCTGCGCGGTTTTTGACTTTGTGACTCTGCTGCAGTGCCCTTTCCCCATGCCGCTGCTGCCCCATGCCGCTGCCGCTGCGCGCGGCCCTGCTAGTTGCCTGCTGCGCGAGTTTTGACCACATAAGAATGCGCCACCGCGCCGGACTTCTGATCCACCGTCTCGTCCTTCGGCAAGAACGACCGCACGTAATCCACGCGCACTAAGCCCGGCTTTACTGTCACGCGCAGGAAACCCGAGTTGGGCAGAATGGTGCCTGAGCGATAGGCCTGTTGGTTATGCGCGGCATAGGTCTGGTCGGCCGGACTGGCGGTCTCTTGATAGATCACGCCGTCCTTCTCCTGTCGTGCATACAGATGGTC
Organism: Planctomycetota bacterium; assembly: GCA_014192625.1. GTDB lineage: Bacteria > Planctomycetota > UBA1135 > UBA1135 > UBA2386 > BJHM01. Next base: position 47,259 of record BJHM01000011.1, on the reverse strand, counting down.
GTGCCCTTGAAAAAAGATCGACACTCCATGCTTTACGAACAGCTGGTGGATCGGCATCGACCAACCCGGCCGGTGCTCGGCGAACTGGTCCACAAGGCGACGATCGCGGCCGCCCCATTCATATTGATCCGCCAGCTCCACACCACCGCGGCCGGTGCCGAGTACGTGGTGAGCAAACACGAACTTGAACGCTGCCTTGCTGTTTGCCAGCGTCGATTCAAGCCAGTGGTATTGGGTATCGCCAATCGATACCAACCATAGGTCGCGATTTTTCGCCTGCCGCGGATCCTGCTGCGCATACGTGTCGTGGTCGACCTGAACCGGCGAGTGCCAGTAGTTGTCGAGCATCACGAACAACGCATCGCCCCAGGTAAACGCGTAATAGTCGCGCAGCAATCCAACGTGCTCCACCACGGTGCGATCGGCGCTGTAGAACGAGTCCGGTGCCGGCAACGGAAAAAAAGTGGTGCGCGCGAGTCCTGAAATCACTGCCGGATTGTCACTGGTGCCATCCAAAAAAAAGCCACCTGCTTCCTCGTGGTTGCCATTGACGAGAAATAGCGGCGCACTGCGGCCGACCTCGGTGAGATAGGACCGCTGCTCCGCATAGAGCGCATTGACGTTTACCTGCGTGAGTTGCCTGCTGGTGATCAACCGCTCGACGCTGAAATCGTCGCCCAACGTCACATAGAAGTCCGGTGACTGCTGTGCTGCGAGTCGCAGCGTTGCGCGATACAGGTCGCCATTGAACATCTTCGATGGACGCTCGGGGTGCGAGTCCCCTTGGACAGCAAACACGAACTCGCTGCCCGCGGCGCGTTGCGTCATGAAAGTCGACACGGCGGCAACGCGGAACGCGGGCTCCGCAACGCCGCGAAATCGTACCCGGTAGTAGTATCTCGTGTTGGTAGCCAACGGCTGCAGTTCGACTTCCACCGGGATTTTGGCCTTGGCGTTTACTTCGCTGGTGCGCTGCGAAAACACGTTTGGCACCGTGCCGTATTCAAGCTCCATCGCGATGTCCTGCCGGCTCAACACGCTGACCGTGATCGAATGGTCCGTCGCGCGGCCAAGGACTACATGAAACGGCACCTCGTCGCCTGTTGTCGGCCCTTTCGGCGGCCCGTTCGCGCGATCCGTCTCTGCCTCTGCGCGGCTGCCACGGCGCACATCTTGCGGCGGCTTTTGCGGCGCATTGAGCTCCGCCTCCGTTGCACTTCCGTCACCGTCATGATCGGCCTTCTCAAACATCGCCGTTGCCAAGGTGCGCACCTCCCCGTCCGTCACCACGCCATCATGGTCGGCATCGACCTCGCTCCAGTGCTCCTTCACAAAACCACCCATCGCCGAACGGCCAGCGCCCGGCACATCGCGTTCCTCAGGCTCGATTTTGCCGTTTCGGTCTCGGTCGTAGCTCTGCATCACAGCCGCGCACAGAACGATCAGCTCTTGCAGCGTGAGCACCTTGTCCTTGTCCGCGTCGATCTCGGCAAGATGCGCTGCGAGCCACGGCTTCCGCTTTGCGGGATCCTGCTCCCCTGTCACCGGCGAGGCTTGCCGCGGCGGGTCAAAAGCGCGCGGGCGGCCATCAACACCGCCACGCGGCGGGCCACCGCGATAGGTCTCCTCGCGCATCGCACCATCTGGGCTGCGAAACACAAAGTGGACCGCACCGTCCTGCAATAACTCGTAGCGCACTGTGCCCTGCTTGCCGCGCAGGTCGTAGGTGAGCGTGTAGCTGTTGCCGTCTTTACCCTTCGCAAAGCTCGTGATCTTCGCGCCACGCAACGGCGTCGTCGCCGTTCGCACTGCATGATCATGCGGTTGCGGATCGACCTGGCCGCCGGCCTCCGTGACCTCGCCGTGGAAACCGCCATTGAGATACGGGTAACCCTTGGTCGCGTGGTAGTGGTAGCCGAGCTTTTGATCTTCGTGCCCGTTCTGTTCGTCGAGCTTGCGCACCGGCTTGCCATCCGGCTCGGTGAAGCCATAGATCGGGTAGCCATCGAGTGCAAATGCCACCGGCCGCGAGGGGTCGCCGTCGTTCAAAAACACCGGCGCAACGTGGTAGTGGTAGTCATCCCCGCGCCCAGCGTGCCCACCAAACAGATCGAGTTCGCCTGCGAGCAGGGTATCCGTCTTCCCGTCGTTTTTGATCGGGTTGAAAATCGGCACGCCGTTCACCGCGATAGCGATCGCCCCGCGAAAAAAACCGGTCTTCACGGACATCGGCATTGCCGACGGCACCGGTTTGATCGGCACCTGCCACGCATTGTCGCCGGTGAAGGGTTGCGGCAGCGGCACCTGCTGCTGCCACGCGCGGATGCCCGTCATCATCTCATGATCGGGCATGCCATCCGACTCGATGTAGAGCCAACGCGCGTCGAAATGCACCTTCACCTTCGCTGCAAATGGCAAAAACGCCTTCGCCAGCAAAGGCGGCAGGAGTGACTGTGATGACTGCGCATGGAGCACTGCATCAAGCCCAAAAGACAGCAGGGTGAGGACAAGGCAACTGGAGCTATGCATCGCTGGAAAAATCCTTCGCGGAGTTACCGCGTACGACTGAATCGTACGGCGCGTATCCGCCGCAACAAAGTGGCCCGTCGGCGACAATGCTGGCCTTGCACAAAAGGCCGCCCGGTCTCCCTCAAAGAGCCTGCCGCACCTGCATTTTTATTCTGCCGGTAAGGCAGCAGTGTTTTGCCGTGCGAAGCACCGCAACCAAACTGGAAAGTTGCAGATGGTCAAGAACGGAGGCTGCCGGTAACCCGCGCAATCTCCTCGCGCAGCGAGAGCGCCGCAGAAGCAAAGTCGTCATCGATGGACCAACGCCGTTCGCGCAAAAACAACTCATGCGCGGCAACCAGGCACTCTTCGCGCAGACACGGTCCCTGCGTATGCCAGAGGCGACGCAGCATGAGGTCGGCAAACGTCACAGCACCCTGCTCGCGCAGCGCGTGCACGGCTTCGACGCAAAGAAACGGACGATGCGAGCACAGTGGTTCGCGCAACCTTGGTTCTGTTGCGGCGAGCGCGTGCAAAGCGGCTGCCTCGCTGCCATGCCGCCACCACAACGGATCCAGCACTTCGCGCGGACCATCGCCGCCAGGCAGGCCCTGCTTGCGCGTCGGTGAAGTGCGTGGCTCGATAGCAAAAATCTGCTGCACGGAACGCTCGGCAAGCGAACGGTGCGTCGTCAACTTGCCACCGACAATCGTGTGCAACTCACCATTTGGCAATCCCTCGTGCACCAAGAACGCTTCCCGATTTAGCGCACCAGGCGGTCCCTTCCTGGCCGGCAGCGAACGCCACCCGCAATACGCAAACTTCACATCGCTGCGCTGCGGACTTGGATCAAGCAGCCAGCCAAGCGCATCGAGCAGATAGCGCGCGTCCGCGCTTGGCACTGTGGGCTCGTCCTCGGTCAGCGCCTCATCGACATCGGTCGTGCCGCAAATCGTGCCATCGTGGTGCGGGATGACGAATTGGATGCGCTTATCGGGCAAGAACCCAGCGAGCGCGAGTTCGCCCGCGCGCGGCGCCAGCACCAGGTGACTGCCGCGACTCGTGCGCACGAGGTCTTCGCTGCCGTGGCCGAGCAGGCGGCGCACCGCGTCAGCGCGTGGCCCCGCCGCATTGACGACCTGCTTTGCGTGCACCTTGATCTCGGCGCTTGTGAGGCGATCGAGCAGCCGCAACGAACCATCAGCAGCGAGTCCGGTCAGCGCACAATGATTGACGATCGCGGCACCGGCGCGCGCCGCCGCATCCACATTGGCGAGCGTCAAGCGACCGTCGGAGGTCGTCGCGTCATAAAACTTCATCGCAGACCGCAAGCCGCGCGTGCGCAAGCCGGGGAACGCAGCCGCCGCCGCACTCGCCGAAAGACTGCTTGGCCGTGGCATCGTGCTGCGCCCTGCGAGCAGCGAGTAGGCGTGCACGCCGAAGAAACTCAGCAGCCTGCTGCCGCCGCCGTCATTGAAAAACGGCATCAGCATCGGCACTGGCCGAACCAGATGCGGCGACAGACGCAGCAGGCGTTCGCGCTCGTGCAGCGCCTCGCGCACTAGATGGATATGCCCTTCGCGCAAATACCGCAGGCCACCATGAATCAGCCGGCTACTACGCGAACTAGTGCCCGCCGCGAAGTCGCTGGCCTCAATCAGCAGCGTTTGGATCTTCTGCGACGCGGCCTCGCGCGCGATGGCAGCACCTTGGATGCCGCCCCCCACGACGACGAGGTCGAACTTCCGGCCGTTCAGGGTCTGCGGATCAGTGCGAATCATGTTTTCTTGATTGTGGCATCGGCTGCGCCCAGTCCACAACGGGAGCTTCGCAGTCCGTTGAAAAAGGCCCGGAGTGAAGCAACGCGTGGCCAGACGATGCGCGACACTGTGGTCGGGGCGCGCGAGAGAAATCATCGCGCAGGCGGCAGGCCTTTGTGCCAAGCTCCCATTTCTGGCGCGCTGTGCTGCATGGCAACAGCGCGCAATGCCGCATTAGGTACTTTTGGTCACGGGCGGCTAGGCTGTCGAGTGCACGGTCCAACATGCGCGATTTACCGATTCCCTGGATCGCTCACGCGCAAGCAGCACTCGACCTGCGACGCAAAGATCGCGTTCTGTTGTGCATGCCCAATACGGTCGCGGCGGCGCAGGCAGTGGCGGCGTTGATCGGCGACGATGGCCGCCTTGTGGTGCTCGAACCGGACCGCCGGACCGCCGCTGCGATCGCGCGCGCAATGCCGCAAGCCGAAGTGATCACGCAATCACCGCGGGATCATCGCTACGGCTTTTTCGACGCAGTGCTGGCAACGCCACTCGCAGCGCCCCTGCCACAGTTGGCTGATTTGGCAGCGATGCTGCGTGCCAACCTGCGGCCAGGCGGCCGCTTCGTGATCGATTTACCTGGTGAAACAATGCTGCCCGCTCTGCAGCAAGCGGCTGCCAACGTGAGTCCAGAATGCGCACAGCGGATTGTTGCTGCACTAAGCGGCGTGGCGGAAGCGGAACTTTGTGCGGCCCTAAAACTTGCCGGACTTCGCCGCACCGAGTTGCTGCTGGGCACACACCTCCTCAACCTCGCATCGCCACTCGAGCTGCTCGACCTCGCAGCCCTCATGATTCCGCTCGATGAACGAGAACGGATGGACCTAGGCGATGCGCTGCTCCGGACGCTCGGCGCCACCAGCAACTGTGAAGCGCTGGCGCAACGCTCGGCCGTCGTGGGCCTCCGCTAACCACCTGCCCGGTCGCCGCACCGTGCAGCGATGTCGATTCAGCAGTGCAGGTCTCAGGCTTTGCCATGCAAAACGGCGAGCATTGCCAGCCGTGACGAAGGCCAAATTATTGGCGGCACTCCTAGGCCACCAAAAAACCATCTGACTCCAAAGGCTGCGCGTTACGTTGGTCGCAACGTGAACTCCTCAGCGTGGCTTCAAGAAAACCGTACCGCTGTCGAGCAATTGCTCGCCCAGCAATACGACCTGCGTGGCACTTTGGTTGCTCTGGTTGCAGAGCGCGACCGCAACTTCCGTGTCGACAGCACGCGCGGCACTTACTTGCTAAAGGTGATGCACAAGGGCTGTGATCCAGCGCTGGTCGAAGTGCAGGCAAAGGCGTTGTTGCACATTGCCACGCGCGCAGCAGACCTCGCCATGCAGCGCCTAGTGCAGACCCAACAAGGTCAGCTTCAGGCCACGCTGCGCGACCACTCTGGCAATGACCTGTGCGCATTTGTCGTGACGTTCTTGCCGGGGCGTTTGCTGGCGAAGGTGCGGCCGCACCCGGCCACCGTGCATACCGCCCTTGGTGCGCTGCTGGCGAAGTTTGACTTTGCGATGCAGGACTTCACGCATCCGTGCCTCACGCGCGAACTAAAATGGGATCTGCGCCGCGCGGCGTGGATCGAGCAGCGAATCGACGCGATCGAGGACCCACGCCGCCGCGCCATCGTGCAGGGCATCGTCGCACGCTATCTCACTAGTTTTGCCGCATCGCTCGCGACACTTCGCATGGGGCCGGTGCACGGGGATGGCAACGACTACAACCTGCTGCTCGGCGGCACGCCTGCTGCGCCCAAACTAGCACTGCTCGATCTCGGCGACATGCATCACGGTGTCCTTGCCGGCGAGGTAGCAGTTGCCGCGGCCTACGCGATGATGACCGCCGATGCGCCGCTGCCAGCACTCATGGCGATCACTGCTGGCTACCATTCCGTCCTGCCACTCACCGAAGCGGAACTGGCAATGGTGTTCCCGCTCGTGCTCACGCGACTCGCCGTCAGCGTCACCAACTCCGCATTGCTGCGCGTTGGAAACCAGGGCGACTCTTACATCTCCGTGCACGAGGCTTCTGCGTGGCTTTTGCTGGAGCAGTTTGCCATGCGCGATCTGCGTGAGATCGAAGTGATGCTCAAAACTGCCTGTGGTTATTGCAGCACCAACGCGATGACCCGCGTGCACCACGCAATCGCCACCCTCCCGCACCACGAGGTGCTCGTTGGATCATTGCCCGCAGCACAGGGACAGGTGCTCGACCTGTCGTATGAGTCCTTGCTCGGTGGCGATGACCCGGAGCACTTTGATTCGCAGCTCGCCGGCGAACGCATCCAGCGCGAGTTGCGCAACGCCAAGTCTGCGCTGGGCATCGGCCGCTACGGCGAGCCTCGGCCGATTTATAATGGCCCCGCATTTGGCAGCGAAAAAGCCAATGGCGCGCGCCGCACGCGACACCTCGGCATCGATCTATTTGCGGCGGCGGGCACCAAGGTGGCAGCACCTCTCGCTGCCGAAGTCGTGCGCACCGACAACTGCAAAGACCACCTCGACTATGGCGGTCTGGTGGTTCTGCGTCATCGCGCTTTGGACGGCACGACCTTTGGCACCCTCTACGGCCACCTCGCACCCGCAAGCATCCGCGCCCTTCGCGTTGGCCAACAGCTAGCCGCCGGCGAGACCTTTGCCGCTCTCGGCACGCAGTCTGAAAACGGCGATTGGCCGCCGCACCTGCACTGCCAAGTGCTCGCCTTCGACCCGCTCGACTGCCCGACGGTGCCGCCCGGCGTTGCGGATCCCGACGAGTTTCATGCGCTCGCATTGCTCTACCCCGATCCGTCGCCATTGCTTGGGCTTGGCAAAAATGCAGCGTGGCAGACAAAGCCGGTAGCCGAGCTACTCGCCGATCGACACACCAACTTTGCGCAGAACCTAAAGATCAGCTACCACACGCCACTCGCAGTTGCGCGCGGCAGCCGGCACTTTCTTTACGACCGCGAAGGCCGTCGGCATCTCGACGCATACAACAATGTGCCGCACGTTGGCCACTGCCATCCGCGCGTTGTGCAAGCCGTCCAAGAACAGGTGGCACTGCTCGCCACCAACACGCGCTACCTCTACGAGAGCATGACGGAATACAGCCGCCGCCTGCTCGCGCACTGTCCGCCGTCGCTGTCGGTCTGCTACCTCTTGCCGTCCGGTAGCGAGGCCAACGAACTGGCACTTCGCTTGTGCCGCGCCCACACCGGACGCAAAGCGATGATGGTCATGGAGCATGGCTACCACGGCCACACCACCGGCACGATGGACGTGAGCCCGTACAAGTTTCGCCAACCAAACGGTGGCGGCGCGCCAGACTGGGTGCACGAAAGCGTGCAGCCCGATATTTATCGCGGCGAGTTCCGGGGCGCGGACGCAGGCGCTCGCTATGCGGCGCGGATCAAAGAGCAGATCGCGCAACTCGCGGCGCGTGGTGTCAACCTCGCGGGCTACCTATGCGAGTGCCTGCCATCGGTCGGGGGCCAAATGCTGCTGCCCGAAGGCTTCCTCGCGGCGGTATATCAAGCAGTGCGCGCACACGGCGGCGTCTGCATTGCCGACGACGTGCAGACTGCGCTCGGTCGCACCGGCAGCCACTTCTTTGGCTTTGATCTGGCCGGTGCTGTGCCTGACATGCTGGTGCTCGGCAAGCCACTTGGCGGCGGCTATCCGCTTGGCGCTGTCGTTACCACGAAAGAAATCGCCGCCTCCTTTGCGCGCCTGCCAGAGTTCTTCAGCACCTTTGGCGGCAGCACCGTCGCCTGCCGCGCCGGCCTCGCGGTGCTTGATGCGCTGGCTGCAGACAACCTGCAACAGAACGCGCTAGCCACGGGCGAACGACTGCTCCGCGGCTTGCGCGGATTGCAGCGCGACCACGCAGTGATCGGCGACGTGCGCGGCAGCGGCCTGTTTCTTGGTGTCGATCTGGTCACCAACCGAGAATCGCGCGCGCCAGCAACTTCGCACGCCAGCTACATCAAAAACCGGCTGCGCGAACACCGCATCCTGATCGGCACGGACGGGCCGAACGACAACGTGCTGAAGATCCGGCCGCCGATGACCTTTGACGGTGCCGCTGCTGACACGCTGCTCGATGCGCTGGCAAAGATCCTGCATGAGGACGAGGCGCGCGCGGAATAACCGGCGCGGACGATCAACGCAGCCGCTGCCCAGCACCACGGCGGCGCAGAGCGCTTACAACTAGTGATGTAGTGGCGGGGATAAAGTTGTGGGAACGACGTTGCCACCAAAGCACCAGCTACTCGCCGATTTTGCGCGCCGGTAGATCCGCAACGAAAACCTGCCGAGCATGGCAAGGCAGCAGCCAACTAAGCTTTTCGGGTTGTTGGTCGATTGAGCCTGGTTTTGTGACTAGGAAAAAGGGCCTGTGCAACGCCTTTGCTGCGATTTCAGCAGATCGTGCACACGCCATTCCCCTGTGTCTGCCGGCGGTCCGCTTTGCGGCGACAACGACGAGAACGAATGATGTGCGTGGGATTCGAAGTGCGGGACACACTTCGGGGGACCCTAGGGGAAATGATGTGACGGACCGCCGGGCTTTCTCTCGCGTCACTCGATTCGCAATGTCAAAACGACTACTCCGAGTTCGCGCAGATCAGTAGCACTTTCAGGCACGCCGACCTGCATCGACATCACTTCCAGCAAAAACTCGACGATGGCCCCGCGCGAAAGGGTTGCTGGCAGCAAGATGCGCGCCTCGAACGGGGTGGCACCAACCACAAACTCACCGAGCGTGGGGCCTGCGCCGCCGTTCAGCGCGCCGCCGTTCAGCGCGCCGCCGTTCAGCCAATCACTCCGAATGCGCACCGTGCGCAGCTGTCGAGGCGACGCTAGCAACAGCACCAGCGACTGCGAACCAACTTCCGGCTGCAGATAAAACCACGCACGCTGCCGCGTCCATCGAAACGGCTGGCCCAAGTTGTCGCGTTCCAAGGAGTGAAAACCCGCCCCGAGACTGCCGTGGTCATCGACGCCAATGCGAATGCTCGTCGCTGCCTTTGCCGAGTGACGGTCATGCACGTTTGCCACATCTCCCTGATGCCCCCCTTGGTGCCAGCCGCGCACCAACTGGCGTTCCACACTTGCGGAACTCACAACCGCACGCCACTGCGTTCGCCACCGCCGCAGCAAAAGTTTCGGCAATGACAACAGCGTTGCGCGCCATGCACGCCGCACGGCAGCGGCGATCGGCCCGTAGATCTCCGGCCCCCGGCCGCCTGCGCGCACGGCGGCATCGAGCCAGCGCAAACGGTGACGATCGCGCTTGCGGAGGTGCCACAGGAGCACCCCAATGGATGCGGTCCCGATATTCTTGAGCATGATGGCGTGACGATTGCGTTCGCAAAGGTAGCGCCGCCGCGCAACGCGCTCACGATCTGGCAAGCCATCGCCATGCACGTCGTGCCGCACCACAGCAAGCGGCGCATAGACATTCTCAAAACCGGCCCGGCGCAGCCGCCACGCCAGGTCCGTGTCCTCGTAATACATGAAAAACGCCGCGTCAAAACCAGCCACGCGGTCGAACGCAGCCTTGCGATACAGGACTGCACCACCGCAGCCACCAAACACCGACTCGGGATGGACCGCAGGACTGTCATCGCGTTCGCCGATGCCGCGATCCCAGGCAAAGCCACCTTCGTTGATCTCAATCGCCGTCGAGTTGAGCACGCTTGGGCAACGCATGCAGAGCAACTTGCTACCAACCGAAGCGATGCGCGCATCGAGTTCGGCAACGCGCACCAATTCGGTAACCCAATCGCGTTGTGCGATCGCATCCTGATTGAGCAGCACTACATATTTTGCGTCGGCTGATTTTATCCCCAGATTGTTGCCGCCGCCAAACCCGAGATTGGCACCACTGTCGATCACGCGCACACTTGGAAACTGCGACCGGATAAAATCAGCGGTGCCATCTGCGCTCTGATTGTCGACCACCAGAATATCGAGCGCGGGCCAGTCTTGGTCGAGCAGGGACTGGACACAGGGCGCGACGATCGAACGACTGTTGTAGGTCACCACGATTGCGGCAACGCGGGGCAATGATTCGGGCAGCAAAGCGGCAGCAGGTCCAGCAACAGGCACTGCGCAGAGCTTCTTTGCCAACTGCTGCAATGCAGCGGCAACTGCGCGCACATCTGGCGCAGTCAGCGACAAGCCTGCCAAAGCCACAACTTCAATCGTCGGCACCATGCCGCGCAAGAACTCCGCATCCGCCTCACTGGCTACCAAAACAGCGCGGCTCAGCAACGCCAGCACGATCGCCAGCGACTCGCCTTGAAAGCCGTGCACAAACGGCAACTGCGTGAAAAACAGCTCAGCCGCGAGGCTCGCGCGCAAACGATCGAGCGACAATGTAGGGAGCACCAAAATCCCCGGGCACTCACGCACAAAGCGCAACTGTGACAGGTGGCACGGATCGTCGCCGATGAGATGGATCGGCACCTCGACCGCCTTGGTCCGCAGTAGAGACGGCAAGTCACAAAATGGCTGCGCCGCAACACCACCCAAAAACAATGGCGGCACTCGATACGGCGCGTCACACAGGGCAAACACCGTCGCTTTTTCGCGCAGCGCCCAAAGCAGGTGCGCTGCGAAGTGGGCCAAAGGCAGCGGCCACGGGGGCAGCGGCGCGGTAAGTGCCAGCTTCATGAACGTGTGTCTTCAACAACCGCGTGCCCGCTGTCAAACGGAATAGGCGCTGGCTACCTTCCTTCGATGCTCGCTTTGGTGCTGACCCTGTCCGCTGCATTGCCGCAGATTCCAGTGCAGGCCCGCTCGCTCCTGATAATCGCCCCGCCTGAGTTGCTTGCTGCCGTGCAGCCGCTGCTAGCACACAAGAATGCAACGGGTCTCCCGGCAACCGCGGTTTCCCTCAAGGATGCGCTTGCCAATGCGGTGGCCGCGACCGGCTGCGACGATGCCGAGCGACTCAAGCGATTTTTGTTCGCACGCAAACAAAGTGATGCATCGCTGCAGTTCGTGCTGCTGGTCGGCGACGCCGACGTAATGCCAGTGCGTTTTATGACGCTCGACCGCGTGACCGAGTCCGCGTTTAACGTCGCGTTTTATCCAAGCGACCTCTACTACGCGGACCTGAGCAAGCAAGACGGCTCGTTTGAAACGTGGAATGGGATGCAAGCAGGCCACCACCGCGGCTACTTCGGCGAGGTGCATGGCGAGAAGCACAAGCAAGACAAGATCAACTTCGACGGCATCGATTACCTGCCTGAGATCGCTGTTGGCCGCTGGCCGGTATCCACTGCAGCGCAGGTTGAACGGATGGTACAAAAGACCATCCAGTTTGAGCAATGGACGGAGGAAGGTGGCGGCCGCACGGCAGCAATCCTCTGCGTAAAAGGCTGGCTCGATGTGCGACCGCAGTTGCAGCGACTTGCAACCGTGCTGCGTGATCCGTTTAGCGTGCAACGACTCTGGTGGCAGGATGGCAAACCTGATCCAGCGATCCTCGCGCCCAGTGCAAAGAACGTGCTGGCCTTGTGCAACGACGGTCTCGGCGTGCTCCTCCATACGGGGCACGGCAGCGAGCAGGGCTTTGATCAGTGCCTCGGCACGGCGCAACTAACCGAACTCACCAACGAGCATCCGTTCGTCGTCATGTCGATCGGCTGCACGACCGCGCGTTTGTGCACGCTGCCCCCATACGAGGCCTACGTCGATGTCGATGGGGTTTTGCACCAAGGCACCAATGCGGGCGAGATCTTTACCTCGCCGCCGCCGCCGCCCTGCCCGTATCAGCACGGCGCGCACAACACGACTAGCTTTGGCGAGCAACTGCTGCGCGACACCGCACACGGCGCGGTCGCCTACATCGGTTGCGACACCGGTGGGCAACCGTGCGCGCTTACTTTGCTAACATCTTTTACCGAAGGCCTCGAGGATCGCAGCATGCGGCACCTTGGCAGCGCATGGAACTTTGCCATCGCTGCGTATCACCGCAGCGAACGGCTGACAGAGCTCACGCCTTCGGAGAGTTGGTATCCGCCAAGCATCTACTTTCAGGCGATGAAGTACCTGCTGCTCGGGGATCCCTCGCTGCGCCTGCCAGCCCGATCCGCCTTGCCTGCGTCGAACACCGCACGTTGAGGTAGCGCGCGGACGGGGTTGGCGACCAAACCTGCACCCGCTAACCTGCTTCGCGTGTCGCAACCTGGCCTCACAGTCAAACGCCCGAGAGCACCACTGCGGAAGGGCTCCCTCGCAGGCTCATTGCTGATTCATCTCATTTGCTGGGGGCTGGCAGCCACGGTGCTGGTCCAACAAGCGGTGACCGGCGACTGGCGTGGGGCAGACGCGCCGTCCGGGACAGTGAGCAAGCTGAGCATCCACGAAGGCGTGTCGCCGCCTGCAGAACTGTTCGAAGTACGCATACACAGTCTTGAGCCGCCGTTGCCTGTGCCTGCGCCCGAGCTGTTGCCGATCGAGGAACCGTTGGCACTGCTTTTACAAGCGGACATCGCAATCGAAGTGCCCGACCCCCTTTTCACGGCCGCGCCACTTACCGAGCCCGAACATCCTTCGGACCTAGCCCCAACGCGCAGCGACTGGCTACGTCGCCTCGCAGCTACCGCGATTGCGGCACCACGGCAAACATCGCAGGACACTCAGCCCGCCACGCCCGATGCTCCTGTCAAGAAAGCGGCAAACGCAAGCGAAACAACGCCCCTCAGTGCCGCTGGCGGCTACGTCGAGCCTTCGCATGGCGACAACAAAAACCTGCCGCCAAAATATCCCGGGCACGCGCACCGCTTCGGCTTGCACGGCACGGTGATCGTCGTACTGACGATTGACGCCGGGGGCAACGTGACCGCCGCTCACATCGAACAATCCTCCGGCTACAGTGAGCTCGACGATGCCGCGCTCCAACAACTTGGCACGTGGCACTTCTCACCCGCGATGCGCAATGGCATCGCGGTGGCAGGCACCTTTCGCCAACCAATCGTATTCAAAATGGCTGCAGGGCACCTGCCCTGAGCTACTCAGAGGCCAACGATATCGCCTTTGAGGGAGCCCGCCGCATTCATGATCGCTGTGACCTCTGCCTTGCCAACCTTCGCCCATTCGAGCGTGGCCTGCAGGTAACCTGCGACCAGCCCAAAATGCTGATCGGTGATGCCGCGCCCCACGTGCGCAGGCCGCATCGCCTTCCCTTGATACTCACTTGGACCACCAAGCACGTAGGCCAGGAATGCGACCTGGTGCGAGCGCTGCTTCCGCATGTCCGTGTTCAGGAACAACGGCTTCAGCATCTTGTCACCAAGAATGCGCGCATAGAACTGATCGACCACGGCCAATAGCGCCTGCTTACCACCAATCTTTTCATACAACGTTTGCGTGCGGACCATCGTTTTTACTCCCAATAGAGGTTGCTCACTTCTGTAGTGAGCCCTTCGACACGAAATCATGGTTCTTGCTTGCCACTGCTGCTCTGGCCAGCCGGCAAGCAGGCATGGAGTGCGCGCCCGCGCTGGCAACGGCGAGTCGCTTTGTCCCTTTTTTGGAAGCGCGGTGCGTAGGGACTTTTCCGAATCGCTGCGCCGCGCGTCTCAGCCGGCCAAATAGCTGCGGACCAGTGCCTGTGCACCAGAAAGCGTTGGTTGCGTAGCCATGAGCCGCAGGTCCTCAGCCGTCCGCACGAACAGCGCCATGGCCACCATCACAACCGGTTGCATCCGCAACCGCGCGTAAAGCTGCACCAGCGCAACGTCACAGCTCGAAGCGTGCGCCTCACCATCATCACCACCATCGACAAAGCCATGCGCCACGATTGCAACCTGCACGAACTGTTGTGCGAGCCATTCTTGATCGCGCAAACGCTGCGGGTCCACCATCAACACAGCTACGAGGCCACCGAGCACCTTGCGATCGAGTTCGTCGAGCGGGCGGATGAGTTCACGCACTTCGCAGGCGGAAGGCAGGCTGTTCATTCCGCTAAAAGATGCCGAGAGCTGCATGCGAGGACCAGCGTCGGCGCATAATCCGTAGCGCATACCCTAGCTGCGAAGTCTGAGGCCTTGACTACGCTATGCGCGAGATAGTCGTCAAACAGCGGCTAGCATCACTCCATGAACTCGCAGCCGAGCAGTTGCAAAACCGTGATCAAAGTCATCGCCCTAGCCGCGTGGCTCACAGCGCAGGCAAAAGACTACTCACAAACCTTGCCCGCCTTCACGGCCTATGCGCATCCCAGCCCCGACGACATATCGCGGCACCAAAATGGCAGCATCACGGACTGGCATGGAACGCTGCATTGGCACGTGCTCTGCGAACACACTGGCGAGTTGTCGGTGCGTGTCATCCCCCTTGAAAATCAGTCCGCGTGCACGCTGTCACTCACGGCTGCTGGCAGCACCCAAACCGCCCCAATGCAGGGGAAGCCGGTGGCCTTTTCCATCACCATCGCCGTCGCCGGCTACGTCGAACTCATGCTAAGTTGCACTGCTGGTCAAGCACCCGGGCTGCAAGAACTCGTCCTCAGTGGCAATGCCGCGCAAGGCCTGCGCGCAAGCAAGGTCGAGCGCCGCAACTGCGCATCTGTGCACCTCGCATACGAAGTGCAAAAGGCCGACGCAGATTCCGTCGAGTGGTTCTACTGCGAACTAACGCCACGCACCGATCCTATCTGGACCTACTACATGGCGACCGGTTGGAGTCGCGGTTACTTCGGCATGCAGGTCAATGCAAAGAGTGAGCGGCGGATCATCTTCTCCGTTTGGGATAGCGGCAACGAGGCGGTCAACCGGGCCAAAGTGAAGGCTGATGACAGGGTGCAACTGATTGCGAAGGGCGAGGGTGTCGAGGCTAGCGACTTTGGCAACGAGGGCACCGGCGGACACAGCCACCGCGTTACGCCATGGATTCTCGGCGGCACGTTTGGTTTTCTGGTGCACGCAAAAGCCGAGGGCTCGCGCACGACCTATACTGGTTGGTATCGCGCACCATTAGCCAGGGACTGGCAGCTGATCGCTAGTTTCTGCGCACCAAAAGACGGTGCCTTGTTGCACGGCCTCTACTCATTCGACGAGAACTTTGCCGGCGCGAACGGTGACGTGCGCCGCGACTGCGAGTTTGGCAACACATTTGCGCGCACGACAGATGGCGCGTGGCACGAACTTTCCGATGCGCACTTCACCCACGATGGCCACGGCAAATCCCTGCGGACGGACCGCAGTGGCGGGGTCCATGACAACCGCTTCTACCTTCGATCAGGTGGCTTCGCCGTGGACAATGATCCTTCTGCAGTGACCCATTACGGCGACTTGTTGCAACGCAAACCGAGCGGCTCAATGCCAGCAGCACTGCAGGCATTGCCAATCCCGCCGAGCATGCCAAAGGATCGCTGACCAGAGGCCGCAGGGCGCTGCCGGTCGTTGCAACAGAAGCGGTCAGCGCGTGACGCACCGATGTAAAGGCTCGCCTCGGTAACTGGCATGGCTATAGACCGCCAACTCATAACCGACCTGATCCATTGCGATCGGTCCGTTACCCATCGGATCGTGCACCAGTGGTGACACATTGCCGCGCCGCCAATCCGTCGCCATGCCCAACAGGAGCACTTCCGCATGGACCGTGCGCAGAGTGGTTTCTGCTGCCAGCAAGTTGGGCAATATCACTTGGCAAAGCAACCCATTTGACACCGCAAACCCATCCATTTCATCCTGCATCGCGATCTCGCGCTGCGGCCATGGTTGGTCCTTAGGCAGCGCCGCCAGGCGCTCGTAGCAGGCCAGCATGCGGCCAAGTCTGTCAGCAACCATCCACCGGCTAGAGAACCCGTAGCGCAGCAAAGATCCATTCGCCGCATCGCTGCTCTCGAGCGGCTCTGCCAATGCCGACCGCACCATAAAACGCTGTTCGCCAAGATAGTCGATACTTGACGGCAGCAAGGCGGCGAGGTGTGCCATTCCATCGGAAAGCAATCCAAGGCTATCGCAGTCGAGCAGCTGCAACGCTTCATCAGGCCACGCCTCGTGCACCGCAATGGCGACTAAGCATGAGCCAAGCATCTGATGAGAAAGGCTACCGCTGCGTGCGTAATCAGCACCGAAAGCCGCAGCGTCGAGGGAAAGCTCAACAGCCTGCCGATGCTTGCCAGAAACACGCAAGTGCCTGACCTCCAAAACCATCATGTTGACAAGCATTCTCGCGGCTGAGAACGCCTGCCTGCCAAGAACGCCGACTCGCGAAAAAGTTTCTGTGGGTCGAGCATCCACGCAATGCGCAGAGCTTTGCAATAACAGCACCGCCTCTTGCCATCGTGCTCGCAGTGCGTCGGTGGCGGCTGACTCGTGATCTGCTCTGTGCGGCAAAGTGTCGGCGATCAGGCCTGCGTCAGCGGTCATCTCCTCTGCAAGCTCTAGCGCGCGCGTATACCCGTCAAAAGCAGCCCCAGCATGAGTCTCGCCCCAAAGTGCTTTACGATGGTAGTCGCGCTGCTGCAGCAAGATTTCGAGCGAAGCCGCCTTGGCTTCAAGTGCAGACCAACTACTCGTTGCGCGGATGCGCACAATTGCGCCACCGCTAACAAGCACGAGAACGGCCAAAATGATCGCGCAGCTAAGCAGCGGTTTTCGATAACGAAAAATGCCCATAAAAGCAGTTCATCGACACCCCCACCGAAAACATGGAGCGCGTAACAGTACGACCGTTGTGCCAGCCATGGCGGATAGCAGCGACCGAGTCAAAAGCGCGGTCGCATCGACAGTTCACTTCGCCGAGTGTTTGAACATGCGAAACAACTCACTGTCCGTCGACAGCACCAGGTTGGTCCCACTCAAAACAGTGCGATAGGTGTCCATCGTCTTTAGGAACTTATAAAGCTCGCGCGACTGCGGGCTCTTGTCGTAGGCCTCGGCATAGATGCGAGTCGCTTCCGCGTCGGCTTCGCCACGCGTCCGCTGCACCGCCATGTAGGCCTCGGACTCGATCTTTAGCAGATCGCGCTCCTTTTTGCCGAGAATCCGCGCGGCCTCGCCCTCACCCTCGCTGCGAAATCGCTGCGCGATCTGGATTCGCTCGCTAGTCATGCGCTGGTAGACGCGCTGCAGAACGTCACCGTTGTAGCTGACGCGCTTGATTTGGATGTCGAGCAGTTCAATGCCAAGCGGTCGCAACTTGATCGCAGCAGCAGCGAGAATGTCCTTCTGAATCTCTAGTCGGCCGCGCTTGGCAACCGGCAGCGCAGTGACGGTCTGCGCTTGTTTTTGCACGTCCGGCGGCAACACACGTCCCTTATCGCTCCGCACAATTTCAATCAGCTCATTGTTAGCAACGGCGGCGCGAACCTCGCTGCCAATGATGTCCTCAAGCCGTGAAATCGCTGTGCGCTCCTCGCGCAACGCAAGGAAAAACGCAGCTGGGTCGCCGATGCGCCAGCGAGCAAAGGTGTCGACCGAAATGTAAGTCTTGTCTTTCGTCGGCATCTCGGTCGCCAAACCATCAAACTCGAGCACGCGCTTTTCCAAGCGGTTCACTTCCTGCACAAACGGAGTGCGCCAATGCAGACCAGGTTCACCAACCGGCTCGCCAACCGTTCGACCGAACTGAGTGAGGATCACAGTCTCCGTCTCACGCACGGTATAGGTCGCACAAACGGTCAAAAAAACTAAGACCAGTAAAACGACCAGCAGCAAGGCGAATGAATACTTCACTTGCGAACCTCCGGCGACGCAATTGGCGCGCCTTGCAACATCGGCAGCAACTGGGTCACTTTTTCGTCAACGATCCAAGTGTTGCGCAACTGCGGCAACACATCCTTCATCGTTTCAAAATAGATACGTGTGCGAGTGACCTCCGGAGCTTTCACATATTCGGCAAGCACTGACAAAAACGCATCCGCATCACCGCGCGCTTCGTTGACGCGCTTCAAACGATAACCGTCGGCCTCACTGATCTTCTGCTCCGCCTCACCGGTCGCCTTTGGCACGACTTTGTTGTACTCGCCATTCGCAATGTTGATCATGTTCTCCCGGTCCTGCTGGGCCTTGTTGACCTCGTTGAACGACATCTGAACCGCCTGCGGTGGGTTCACGTTTTTCAACTGCAGAAGGTCGATGGTGAGGCCGAGCTGGTAGCTCTTGGACATTTCACGCAGCCGCGTAAGCGCAGTCGACTCAATTTCTTGCCGACCAGTGGTGATAACTTCCTCAACGGTTCGATCGCCGATAACTTCGCGCATCACCGCCTCACTGAGATCCCGCAACGTCAAGCCAGGGTCACGCACGTGAAAGAGATAGAGATTTGGTTCATCGACCCGATACTGAACTACCCACTCAACCAGCGCGGCGCTGAGATCGCCAGTCAACATGCTGCGCTCACGCTCAGGGTCCTTGCCGGTCTGCACTGGGTTGGTCCAATCCGTCGAGGCAAAGCCAAATTCGAGCTTTAACTGCCGCTTGATCGGGACCAGTATAACCTCATCGATACCGAACGGCAATTTGAAGTGGAGGCCCGGCTTTTGGTCTTCATGAAACTTACCAAATCGCAATACCACCCCAACTGCATCCGCAGGCACCGTGTAGTAGGTGGTGGTAGTAGCAATCGAGACCAAAAGCACAGGCAAAAGCCATAACAGATGCAAAAACTTAAAGCCATTTTGTGGCCTAACGAAGCGGATAGGAGAGCTAGACATTGACAGATGCTGCACCAATTAGAACCTAAATACAAGGATATTTCGCCGTAGATTGTCTTAGAAAGAAACAATCAAAGAAAACCGAGAAACAATCTATTTAAACGTGATCGAAGAAACACTCAATCAATAACTCTTCCCATTTCCAGAAACAGAAGACCAGATTTCAAACATTCAGTTTCTTTTTCTCGCCTCTTCTCCAGCAAGAATAAGACGGGCAACATGGCCATCAACTGTGAGGCTATGGTTAACGCAAAAGTTTTTATCGATGTCAAAAGTGGCACTGCTCGTCTGCAGCGAGACCCGAAGCTGCCCAACTATTTGCCTGGTCAGAAGACCTAAAGACCCCAACAGGTCCAACAACAAACAAATCGGACTGAACCTTGAGAATCCCACTCCCAAGCAAGCTGGGTAAGCCAACGCTTTTTGTTAGCCAAGTTGCGCCATTGTCAGCGCTACGAAACACGCCCTGACTGGTGCACGTATACATAAAGTTCACATCAGAAGCAAAACCGCGAGTCGGACCCACTTGATCGTTGCCAGCATTTGACAAAGCAAAGCTAGCGGCATCGTTGGCAGATCGATATGCGCCAGAGGCTCCACCAGCATAGCAGTAAACGTTACGCGAAATCAGCGATTCATGTTTATTCCAGCAGCACCAACCGAGGGTTGCCACTGCGCACAAAGATCAATGATAATGACTAAAAAAATGACGACTCTAAGGCACCAGAAAAACCTCATAATATATTTACTACCCCCCCCCTTTTTGAAAAAAGCCAGTCTTTTATTTTAGCAAAAGGATCTTTGCCAATGTCAAAACGTAATATTTGCTAGAAACCAAAGATACATTCTGCGACCGAAACAAGAAAGTAGATCTTAAGTATGAACTTGGGGTAAAACAAAAAAATAACCAAATGGCTAAAAACCTTTATCAAAAAAAAAGGTATTCCTTCGCGGCAGTCTACAGACAAATCATAACTTTAAAACAAAACGACAATTCTGATAAAGAACTTATCTAACTGAACGTTTTATGCGAAACTAAGAATACCTTTGAGTGCTAAATTTCCTGAATACTGCGACTGCTAAATCAAAAACAACTGCAAGCCATTTCGACTATGACATACGACTACGACCTTCTTGTGATTGGCAGCGGACCGGCCGGACAGCGCGCTGCAATTCAGGCTGCCAAAGTTGGCAAACGAGTTGCAATCGTCGAACGATCACGAATGGTGGGAGGCGTCTGCTTGCACACTGGAACAATACCCAGCAAGACCTTCCGCGAGGCCGTCATGTCACTCAATTGCGCAGGCCCAAGCTCCCAATTAACCACGGTTGACCGGCACCGACCAACTATTCAGGAGCTGATGCACAGAGTGAACAGCGTGATCGAAATCGAACTTCAAGTCATCGCGCGCCAAATGTCGCGAAACAACGTCGATATTCTGTTGGGAAGCGCGCGATTTATTGACACACACACAGTCGCAATATCATGTGACTCTACTGACCGCCAAGTAACCGCAGACTTTATTCTCATCGCATCGGGCAGCAGCCCAGCAGCTCCGCCAATTGACAACGACCATGAAGTAATCTTTACCAGTGATGACATCATGCAAATTCCAAAGCTGCCTGTATCGCTAGCAATCATCGGCGGCGGTGTAATTGGTATTGAATATGCCTCGATGTTTGCTGAGCTCGGCGTCAAAGTCACCCTCATTGATCGCAATCAACGACCGCTCGAATTTTGCGACATAGAAATCATTGACGAACTGCTGCACCAATTGCGCCAAAAAAGGGTAAACTTTCGGTTTGGCGAGTCTGTGAAAAACATTCATCGCATTGAGGGCAAACAGAGCGTTGCGATAGAACTTGACAGTGGCAAACATGTCGAAGTTGATGCTGTGCTTTTCTCGATCGGTCGCATAGGCGCTACTGGACAACTGGCAATCGACAAGGCTGGGATCAGTGCTGACGCTCGAGGCCGGCTCAAGGTCAACGAAAACTACCAGACAACTACCCCAAATATTTATGCGGCAGGGGATGTTATCGGCTTTCCAGCTCTCGCTTCGACTAGTTCTGAACAGGGCAAACTTGCTGCATGCGCGATGTTTGGCGTTGTAGCAGCTCCAACTCCTGCGGGACTGCCTTACGGAATCTATTCGATCCCCGAAATTTCATTGGTAGGTGCTACCGAGCAAGAGCTTACCGCCAGTAAAGTTCCTTATGAGATAGGCGTAGCTCGCTATGCAGAGATCGCCCGCGGTAACATACTTAACGATAGCAGCGGCTTCTTCAAAATGATCTTTCATTCAGAGACTCGCAAACTTCTAGGTGTCCACTGCATCGGCACACAGGCAACCGAACTGATTCACATTGGCCAGGCCGTGTTGACGCTTGGCGGCGGACTTGATTACTTCTTAGAGACTGTTTTCAACTACCCGACGCTTGCCGAGTGCTACAAAGTCGCTGCATACAATGCTGCAAACAAGTTGCGCAAAAATTAAACTGGCTTTTATGACCATATAAGTCGTATATAATTCTTTATAAAATTGTCTGAAGATATCTAATTATCAGTTCTGATGACGAGCGCGATCTTCAAGACAACTTGCAACGAGGGCGGTCCAACCGGTTTGATGAGAAGCGCCAAGGCCCTTTCCCGTGTCGCCATGAAAGTATTCATGAAATAATAAAAAATCTTCATCATTTGACCCTGAAGGATTTGACATCTTATCACCCTGAAATGGTCGTGCGCCGTCTGCCCCTGGTAAAAAAATGGTTGTAAGGCGACGGGTAAGTTCTTCTGCGACCTTCTTTAAATTCATCATCTGGCCAGAACCAGTCGGGCATTCAACCTTCAAGGTTTCGCCATAGTAATAGTGGTAACGCTCGAGCGCCTCGATCAGCAAAAAATTTACCGGGAACCAAATTGGTCCTCGCCAGTTTGAGTTTCCACCGAAAATAGCGCTATCAGATTCGCCGGGCAGATAAGCGACCTTATACTCCTTGTTTTTTACAACAAGTTTGAAAGGGTGGTCTTCATGAAACCGCGAGAGCGAGCGGATGCCGAATGGCGAAAGGAACTCTTTCTCGTCAAGCACAACTTTTAAGACTTTTGCTAACCGCTCCTTGCTTGGGATCGCTAGCAATAGTCGCGGCGAATCTGAGTAAGTGCTGCATTCGGATGCTTGCATAAAATGTAGCGCAAAACTCTTTCGATATTTTAGAAACCATTGCAATCGCTTTTTGAAACCGGGCAACCGGTTTAACACTGCATCATCAATTAACTCTGCTGTAAACAGTGGGATAATTCCAACCATGGAACGGATCCGCAGTGGGTGGCTTTCCCCGTCCAAGTGAAGTTGATCGTAATAGAATCCGTCCTGCTCATCCCACAGGCCCGTGCCACCAAGGGTGTTCATTGCCTCTGCAATCGCTACGAAATGCTCGAAGAATTTCGATGCGACATCTTCGTATGCAGGATCATCAATTGCGAGTTCGAGGGCAATGGCGAGCATCGTCGCGCAATAAAAAGCCATCCAAGCAGTTCCATCGGATTGCTCAAGCGTGCCACCAGTCGGAAGCGGCTGTGAGCGATCAAAGACGCCGATGTTGTCGAGTCCAAGAAAGCCGCCGCTAAAGATGTGCTTGCCGCCAACGTCCTTCCGGTTCACCCACCAAGTAAAGTTGATGAGTAGTTTCTGAAAAATACGCGCTAAAAAAACGCGATCGCGTCGCCCGCGTCGACCGGTCATTTTATAAACGCGCCAGCATGCCCAAGCGTGGACCGGCGGGTTTACATCTCCAAGCGCAAACTCATACGCTGGAATCTGACCGCTTGGGTGCATGTACCACTCGCGCAGTAGCAGCAGAAGTTGTTCTTTGGCAAATTGCGGGTCTATTTTAGCCATGGGGATCATGTGAAAGGCGAGATCCCAAGCGGCATACCACGGATACTCCCACTTATCCGGCATCGATATCACGTCACGATTAAAAATATGCGGCCAATCGGCATTACGCCCAGACTTACGCTTATCAGACGGTAACGGCTGTTTTGGATCTCCGGCTAACCACTCACTGACTACGTAATGATAAAATTGTTTCGACCACAGCAACCCGGCGTAAGCCTGCCGACAAACATTTGCTTCAACTGGCGCGAGTTCTTGTGGTAGCCGACTGCGATAAAAGATCTCCGCTTCAGATCTGCGTAGATCAAAAACCGCCTGATAAGTTTCGCTAAACGGATCCTCAGAACCTTCCGCTTCACTCGCCAACCTCAAATCGATCGTCGCAGCGGCACCTTTGGCCAATTCCAGCCGATAATGAATAGCCGCCTTTGTACCTGATTTATCAGGGTTTACCGAGGCCAAATTGCCATCGATAATATAAGAATGAAATGCGTCCTTTACGTACGGTGAAGCACTGGCTGTGCCAAACAAACGGCCGTCATTCGTCTCATTTTCTGTAAATAGAATTTCGGGAACAGCGCTTCCGGCCAGAGGTTTGGCATTTAGCTGATACTTGCCAAGGGTCACGTGATTGGCCAACACTGCGAGTGGCCCCTTCGCCACCAGGGTTGGTTTAGGCCAGTCTCCTTCGTAATCGCCGCCCCAAGACCATGTGTTTCGAAACCAGAGCGTCGGCAACACATGCAGAACGGCTGCCTCCGGCCCATGGTTCGTGACAGTTAATCGAATCAGAATGTCATCCGGACCGCTCTTAGCATACTCCGCAATGATATCAAAGAATCGGTTTTCGGCAAATACGCCGGTTTCGGCAATTTCAAACTCGGCTCTATCTCGCCCGCGCTTTTGGTTTTCGTCTAATAACTTTTGATATGGGAACTCCGCCTGCGGGTATCGATATAAGGCTTTCAAATAAGATGATGTCGGCACAGCGTCTAAGTAGTGATAGACTTCCTTTACGTCTTCGCCGTGGTTGCCTTCAGGTCCGGTGAGTCCGAACAGTCGTTCCTTTAAAAACGGGTCTTTGCCATTCCAGAGAGCGATAGAAAAACAGAGCCGGCACTCGCGGTCTGTGATGCCAAGCAGGCCATCTTCACCCCATCGGTATGCACGGCTTCGCGCGTGATCGTGTGAAAAGTAAGACCAACAGCTGCCTTCATCCGAGTAATCTTCGCGCACCGTGCCCCATTGTCGCTCGGAAAGATACGGGCCCCAGCGCTTCCAATTTTTAGCGCGCGCAGCATCCTCTTCGAGGCGCAGACTTTCAGCATCGCCAGCGGCAACAAACTTCGCCGACGCTTCCGGTCCTGCGTGTGAAGGCATGCTGACAACATCCACACCCTTGATGGCTTCACGCGCACCCACGCTGTCTGGCTTCATATTGTCTGAGTCTTCTGGTAGCAGAAGCGCGCGTCAAGTTTGAGTCTAAAGATTTCTCAAAGCTTTCACAAAAGGAACACTCACAAGAGCAATTGCACGGCGATTAAAAACAACTACCTCACCATGTAATTATCAATCTGCGTCTTCAAAGTTGTCTCAGGTAAAACATACAACCTCAAATTCTTTGCTTGGTTTGGTCGGGATTTATTGATGCTAGACTATAAAAAAATATATCTTGAGCATATTTTAGAATGCATAACTTGCGATGAAACTTTTTACCAAATAACAATTTTAGGCGAGCAACGCTCTTATAACTGCTGCTTTTTCAACCCCAGTCAAGCGCGAGTCAAGACCCTGATAGCGGTAGGTCAGACGTTCATGGTCAAATCCGAGTTGGTTTAGTATGGTCGCGTGAAAGTCACGCACGTGGATCGGGTCATTTACAATTTGATAACTAAAATCGTCCGTCTCCCCGTGGATATGCCCGGCATTCACACCTCCGCCCGCCATCCACATTGTGAAACAGCGCGGGTGATGATCCCGCCCATAATTATCTTTGGCTACTCCACCCTGCGAATACACCGTGCGACCAAACTCGCCGCCCCAAATGACCAGCGTGTCATCCAACATGCCTCGCTGCTTAAGATCCGTGATCAACCCAGCGCAGGCCTGGTCGATATCCTTACACTGGCTAGGCATCCGCCCAGCAACGTTGCCATGGTGATCCCAGTTGTTGTGATACACCTGCACAAATCGAACACCGCGCTCAACTAGGCGGCGGGCCATCAGAGCAGAATTGGCAAATGTACCAGGTTTTTTTGCGTCATCACCATATAGCTGGTATGTGCTGGCAGGTTCTGTATCAATAGCCGTCAACTCCGGAACGCTAGATTGCATCCGATACGCCATTTCGTATTGGCCAATTCGTGTCTGGGTCTCAAGATCACCAAATTTTTGAGCCGCGATTTGGTTCATCCCGAGAATACTGTCTAAGGTGATCCGACGCGCAGATCTGCTGACCCCCGCAGGATTATTGATGAACAAAATAGGATCGCCCTGTGAGCGGAATGACACCCCAGCATGGATTCCTGGCAAGTAACCTGACGACCATACCCGACCAGAAATCGCCTGCTCCTGTTCGCGGTTCGATGGCGTTGCAACCATTACGACGAAAGTTGGTAGATTCTTATTTAATGAGCCAAGCCCGTAAGAAACCCAAGCGCCCAAGCAAGGCCTGCCGGTCACTTGGTTGCCAGTTTGCATCTGGCTCATTGCTGGCTCGTGATTGATCGCTTCTGTATTTAGCGAACGCATCCAGCAGATCTGGTCAGAAACCTGACCAAGATGTGGCAGCAAATCGTTCATCCACATGCCACATTCACCACGACGGGTGAAAGAAAACTTAGACGGCGCAATAGGAAAACGGGTCTGGCCTGAGGTCATCGTTGTAAGACGCTGACCGGCTCGGACCGACTCAGGCAGGTCCTTATCATACCATTCATGCAGTTTTGGCTTGTGATCGAACAGGTCGAGCTGCGAAGGCCCACCAACCATGTGAAGGTAAATCACATGCTTTGCCCTTGGCGCGAAATGTGGCCCCTGTGCGCGATGCTCACCATGCTGGTCTTCAGAGACTGCTGCCCTTAGATTACTACCATTAGGGCCAACCATGGAGGCCAGCGCTGCACTGCCGATCCCCCCCATGCCTCGGCACAGAAAAGTGCGGCGGGTTTGCAAACTATTTTTATCTCGCTGTGAATCTAACGGATAAAAATCTTGATTAGATTCTCGATTGAAAACATTCATTTATTAAGAACCTCATCAAGATTTAGGAGCGCATTGCAAATCATAGTCATGGCGGCTAATTCTTGATCCTCAAGACCTGTTTCCGTTTTGTGCTCGCCGATTTCGATTAACGCCTTTGCGTCTGCATTGTGAGCACCATAATGCACAAGGAGCCGTTCATGGCTTTCCTTCACCAAGGCAAGTTCTGCAGCAGAAAAGTTGCGTAATAATATTCGTCTACCGGCCTCGATTATCTGCGCAGTGGCAGGTTGCCGCAAGATCTGCCCGGCTAAAACGCGAGCGGCCTCAATGAACTGAGGATCATTGAGCGTCACCAACGCTTGCAAAGGCGTATTGGTTCGCTCACGGCGGAGGCAAGAAGTCTCTCGATTTGTCGCATTAAGAATCTCCATCGATGCAGGCGGCGCCATACGCTTCCAGAACGAGTACATGCTGCGGCGATATAGCGCAGCGCCGTGATCTGGCACATACCGCTTGGTATCACTCTCATTCATTCCAACAGCTTCCCATACACCGTCTGGCTGATAGGGCTTCACGCTTGGACCACCAATGGTTTCAACCAGAAGGCCGCTTACGCAAAGCGCATAATCACGAATCACCTCTGCATCCATGCGAAACCGCGGGCCACGCGACAGCAATCGGTTCTTAGGATCTAATTCAATCTGAGTCAGAGAAGCGGTTGCTGACTGGCGGTAAGTTGCTGAATTGACAATCAACTTTACCATTCTTTGGTAGTCCCAGTCCGAGCGAAACTCAGCTGCAAGCCAGTCGAGCAAAGCAGGATTTGACGGGGCATCGCCCATCACGCCAAAGTCTTCACTGGTCTTTACGATGCCATCGCCAAAGATCTCCTGCCACAATCGGTTTACGATTACACGCGGCGTGAGGCCATTGTCGGGAGCGATCAACCACTGCGCTAATCCCAAGCGGTTTTTCGGTGCGTCCAGAGCTTGCGGATGCAAAGCGTGGAACACACCTGGCTCAACCTGCTCACCGCGCTTGTCGTATTCGCCGCGCAACAGAATAAAGGCCATCGCCTTTTCGGCTTTTTCGACCTGTATGTGAGTCACAATGGAGCGTTCATCAATCGCCTTCAACTCTGCTTCCAGTACAGTTAGTAACTGTTGCTCCTTTACTAAGCCCGCGCTTGCTCCATTCAACAGCTGAAAAATCTGGTCGGCAGTTTGCTTGTCGCGTTGCGCCGGGGCGATCGACAACAACTTTTGAATCTCCACAGAGACTGCCTGGCGCGATATGTCTTCATCAGTGATAACGTGGTTGTAAAACTTTATTTGCTGGACCGAGACCTTACTGGTGGCGATACCGGTGAGGTTCTCTGACTTAAAATACCCAGCTTTTCCGACCCCTGAGAGCGGGTCGCCAAATGTTGCATTATTGAATTCAATTACACCATTTTGGTTGCGGAGGTAAACAAAATTTCCGTTAGCGCCGTACGCCACATCGCTAGGCCCGCTCAATCTATAACTGCCGTTTTCTTCGGCACACTTAGTGTATCCCGCTGGGCCACCTGAAGAATTGCCGGTCCATAATGCCGCGTCAGAATTAGCACCTGCAACACTGGTCAACTTAAAAGGCACGCCGGTATTTGTGCTCCCTTTCAGCGTGTCAGCGTCGACGATAGCTTTGTTATTCTTGCCATCAACATAGATCTTCAGCCCAGCAGCCTTTTTCCTGCCATCGTAAGTGATGCAGACATGCTGCCATGTATCGCGCTTTACCTGACTGTCTCTTGTGTGCACCTTCAAAGCGTCGTCGCCCCAATGGTGGATCAAATGGGTGGCAAGCTCATCCCCCTGCAACCACAGGTTCCAGCCGCGCGAACCGTTGTCATTGTCTATCCGGCCAAACAGCGCGCCTTCTTGCGAATCCTTCGCCACCTTAACCCAACAACTTACCGAAAAAGAATTTTCGCCGTCAAAATCACCCACCTCTGCTGGATAGCTGATTTCAACGTTTCCACTTAATGAAATCGCAGGCCCAAATGGACCACTTTCATCCATTTCAACAAGGCCTTTCACAGACGCTGCAAGAACAGTGCTTCCTGCGAAGCCATCAAGTGCTTTTTCTGCAGCGCTGTTGTTTAGGGGTAAAAAGGTATCGGGCGATTCATCCTTGCTGATCGATTTGCCCCAAGTTTCCACTGTCGAAGTTGTGAGCCATGTGTCGAATTGAGCACGGGCTTCGCTTCTTATTTGGTCGATCGAAAGTCTTGCAGCTTTGATGTTTTCTGGCAAATCATCTGCGCGCTTTTCGTCAGCCATTTTCGCTATCCGCAAAATCGGCGGCGAGTCCTTGACGTTGCCATCCGTTCCCGGCTGTGTGGTGTTCGTAAAATACGCACTCATAGCGTAAAAATCCCGCTGCGAAATCGGATCAAACTTGTGATCGTGGCATACCGCACAATTGGCAGTCAGGCCGAGCCAGACCCATGACGTTGTCTCGACTCGATCGCGCGCATAACCAGCGAGGTTCTCCGCATCGATCGTGCCACCTTCATTCGTGGTCATGTTACAGCGATGGAAACCCGTGGCGATCCGCTGCTGCTTGGTTGGATTGGGTAGCAAATCGCCTGCAATCTGCTCAATAGTGAACTGATCGAACTTCTGGTTGGTATTGAATGCGTTGATTACCCAGTCGCGGTAAGGCCACATTTCACGATAGTTATCAAAATGATTGCCATGGGTGTCCGCATAGCGCGCGGCGTCAAGCCAGTAACGTGCGCGATGCTCCCCATAATGCGGGTCAGCGATCAGCCGATCGACCAATCGCTCATAGGCCAAAGCACCCGAATCGGCGACAAAATCATCAACCATTGCCGGCGTTGGCGGTAATCCGGTCAGATCCAAACTCAATCGCCGCGCTAAGGTTCGACGATCTGCCTCGGGTGTCGGGTGAAGATTTTTCGCCTCGATAGCAGCTAGTACATATCCGTCAATGGGATTGCGCACCCAGATCTCATCACTGACCTTCGGCACTGGCGGACGATCGGGAACTAAGAACGCCCAATGTTTTTGCCACTCCGCCCCTTGCTCTATCCAAGCACGCAACAGCATTTTTTGCGCTGGCTTTAATTGCACATGCGCGTCCAGCGGCGGCATGACATCGCTTTTGTCATCAGTGCTGATGCGCTGATACAGCAAGCTTGCCAATGGCTGCCCTTTTACGACTACTTGACCGTGTTCGCGTTTTTCGAAGAAACTTTCCTCACGGTCAAAGCGCATCTTGGCCTTGCGACTCGCGGGATCGGGTCCGTGGCACGGAAAGCACGCCTCAGCCAAGATCGGACGGATATCACGGTTATAGTGAACCTCGTTCAGCCGCTCAGAAACAGCAGGTCCACTGACCTGGAAAGCGCCGCAGCCAAGGAGCACGGCGAGCATGATTAGCAGAGGTTTCGATCTGATTTCCGTGATCAAGAAAAAGCTCCGTGGTAGCGAGTGCCGACGTTGTTGGGAGCCAATCTGACTCTGTATTTGACGGCTTAGCAATTGTGCACTCAGAAAAAAATAACCGCGCGGGATGCCTTGGGATCATTCGGTGTGGCGCTTTTGCTTGTAGCATTGCCGCAAGACATTCATTTTGAATTGAATCACCGGCCAACTTGGCACTGCTGATTCGCAATGCTCTTGGCATTTCATAAGGATCTATTTTTATGTGTTCAAATAGCTTTTTCTTGGCGCAGGAGGAGAATGTTCGCGTGTTTCCGGCATTTTTTTTGATTAGGGCTGTATTTCATGACGTTTAAATTGATTTGCTAAGTATATGGCGCAAATCGACCGTACTCTAAGGGGTAAGCACAAATATCCGCATCATTGGCATGGCGGGTTTAG
This sequence comes from Planctomycetota bacterium, assembly GCA_014192625.1. GTDB lineage: Bacteria > Planctomycetota > UBA1135 > UBA1135 > UBA2386 > BJHM01. The sequence goes on along the minus strand of BJHM01000011.1, from coordinate 17,280 downwards.
GCAGCGACAAAGGCAATACTACAATTTCTCGCCAAGTGTCTGGTAGCCAGGGTTTGGCGAACTCTTCGGGGAACAAGATACAACACCGCACGCCGGCAGCGCGCAGCTCCGCATCGCGCGCGGGGAGCGTTTTTGCGATCGGCGTGCCAAAGTAATAGTCCTCACGCGATGCGGCATAGGCAATCATCATCCCTGCGTGCCATTGACTAGCCGCAAACGGCAGCTCGCTTACACCTGCCTCTTTCATTGCATCCGCAATACAAACGAATGGTGTTAGCGGCCCCATTTGCCCGTGCCTGGTCGCCGCCACGATGCAAAGGCGCACTTCTTGGATACCAAAGCAGATGGCAAATAGAACCCCCATTCGCACTTGCAGCCGAACGCTTCGGCTTGTCAAATTGGTATTCCCAGTAGCTAACAACAAAAGTCCGGCGATGCCGAGGAATGGAATCATCGACGGCATTACATAGCGCCGTTCAGTGTCAATCAGCAGGTAGCCGATCGTGAACAACACCACTGATGAAAGTAATAGCTGAACGATTCTTCGGTCGCGCGCACTGAGTGGGGAAAACTTACCCTTGTTTACTAGGCGAGCCCTACGCCAAATACCGAATACCACTAGGGCAATCCATCCGGCCAGATGCCCCGCCATACGCAGCAGGTTTTTTCCTGTCAGCGCGAGTTGGTGCAAGCAATTGCCCCATGACGATAGCGGCGACCAATCTGGCCCAAAGTGTGGGTTATGGATGTAATGGAGTTCTAGGTGCGGGTGCCAGAGAAAGTCCTTGCCGAACGTTTGGGGCCCCACATTTGCGTGATTCGCAGATCCTGCAGTTGAAAACAACACCGCCCCGTAATGACCACTCAGCACAAAAATCCAAGGACCGGCAACGATGGCCAGCCCAAGCGCGCACCAAAAGCAACTGCGCAGCCAGTCGCGCACCAAATGACTTGCTCTGCCACCACTGCTCGCAGGATCGCGCGCCCTTAGTGCAAACCAAATCCAAACTGGCATCACAAGCACAAGGAAAGGCAATATATAAGCTTTTGCCAGATACCCGACACCGCCGAGCAGACCCGCAGCGAGGCATACAAGTGGCCGCTCCGCACTTTTAGGATCGAACAGTTTTGAGAGGCAGGCGAACATGAAGACGTTGGCCAGCAAATCCGGGTCAAGCATCGAGCCGCTCCACAAGGTGGCCTGCAACACTGCGCAGACTAACAAACCACCGCGGAAGAAATGCCCGCCGCTACTCGGAGTAAGCCGCAGTCCGAGCCAGTGAACCGCCAGCACATAACCAAAGCCAGAGGCTACAAGCACCACTCTGCCTGCTACTAGGTCATCGACTGACAGTGCCATCAATGGCGCCATCAGCCATGAAAATAATGGCGACCAATAGCCAGTGACGCTCATTTCTGGGTCTAACAGCAGGCGATGCGCCACGCCTGCATAGGCAACGAAATCTGCGTTGATGTAATCCGCCTGCGCCAGCGACAGCCCCACTGCAGCAACGAAGTAACAGGCAAGGGCCACTGCCAGCATTCGATTAGTCTCGCTCGGCAAACACGTCGTCGCTGGATGATCCCTCACAGGTTCCAACTCGAATGGGCGGCGGCCGCGATAAATCCAGCGGCTGTAGCGCACGACTGAATCATTAGATTGATCGCCAACTTTTGTATTTTATTTTTCCTATGGTGCGTTGCAACCTTCCACGACATTTTTTCAGCAGAGAATTTTTGTTGGCGTGTTTTCATCTGTCGCTGCGAATCCCGGATATTAGAGATCGCGCGGCAATGCATCACTAGAACCCCATTACCAACACTGCAAAACCACCGAACATAGGCAAAAGTTTGGCGGCAAAAGTTCGGCGGCAAACTTCGCAGCAATTGCTTTTCAATACCCCCTGTAGCTCACTTGCCGATGCTGCCGAATGGGGCTTTGTTGGTAGATTTTGCGCCGCCCGATGACACCTGACTTCAAAAAGATCCAGTACGGATTCGACGAGTTCCCACCCGCCACCCTCGCACAATGGCAGCAGCGAGCTTTCGCTGTTGACCCTTGGCAGTCGCCTGAGGGTATCGCGCACAAGGCGCTCTACACGGACAAGGATCAGCAGGGGCTGCCCCACACCGGCTCACTGCCTGGCATGCCACCGTTTCTTGGCGGGCCCTACGCGTCGATGTTTGCGCAGAAGCCATGGACCATCCGGCAATACGCAGGCTTCTCAACGGCCGAAGCTACCAATGCTTTTTACAAGCAAGCCCTTTCGCAGGGACAACAGGGGCTCAGCGTCGCGTTCGACCTCGCCACGCACCGCGGCTACGACAGCGATCATCCGCGCGTGAGTGGTGACGTCGGCATGGCTGGCGTTGCGATTGATTCGATCCTCGACATGCGGATCCTGTTCGCGGGCATCCCACTCGATCAGGTGTCCGTATCGATGACCATGAACGGAGCCGTGCTGCCGATCCTGGCACTCTTCATCGCCACGGCTTTAGAGCAGGGAGTGCCACTGCACAAACTTAGCGGCACGATCCAAAACGACATCCTGAAGGAGTTCATGGTCCGGAACACCTACATCTATCCACCTGGACCAAGCATGCGGATCGTGCGCGACATCTTCGCCTTTTGCGGCGAGCAGATGCCGAAGTTCAATTCGATCAGCGTAAGCGGCTATCACATGCACGAGGCCGGTGCGACCGCCGAGCAAGAACTCGCCTACACGCTCGCCGACGGCCTCGAATACCTGCGCACCGGCATCGAAGCAGGCCTCGATGTCGACCGGCTCGCGGCGCGCATGTCGTTCTTCTTTGGCATCGGCATGAACTTCTTCACCGAAGTTTGCAAGCTGCGCGCGGCACGACTTTTGTGGAGCAAGATCGTGATCGCGTTCGGCGCGAAGGAGCCAAAATCGATGGCGCTGCGAACCCATTGCCAGACTTCTGGCTGGTCCCTCGCGGCTCAAGATCCCTACAACAACGTCGTGCGCACTTGCCTCGAAGCGCTGGCCGCAGTGCTCGGCGGCACGCAATCGCTGCACACCAACGCGCTTGACGAAGCGCTCGCTCTGCCGAGCACGTTTTCCGCCCGCATCGCGCGCAACACCCAACTCATCCTGCAGGAGGAGAGTCATGTAACGCACGTAGCCGACCCACTCGCCGGCTCGCATTATGTCGAGTGGCTCACCGATCAACTCGCGCAGAAGGCGTGGACGCTGATCCAAGAGGTTGAGGCACTCGGCGGGATGACGAAAGCGATTGAAGCCGGCTTGCCAAAACTTCGCATCGAAGAAGCCGCCGCGCGGCGACAGGCGCGCATCGATGCAGGCGAAGAAGTGATTGTCGGCGTCAACAAGTACAAGCCCGAGCAACAGGAGCCAATCGACATCCTGTCAATCGACAATGACGCAGTCCGCAATGCGCAGATCGCGCGCTTGCAAGAACTGCGCAGGACGCGCGATTTTGCGGCCGTGGGGCGCACCTTGGCAGCCTTGACGGATGCGGCTCGCGGCAATGGCAACTTGCTCGCACTGTCGATCGAGGCCGTGCAGCAAGGCGCAACGGTCGGCGAAATTAGCCTCGCACTCGAAACCGTGTTCGGCCGCTATCAGGGGACATCGCGCACGGTGTCTGGGGTGTATGCTGCCGCTGGCAAGTCGATGGCGCAGGTAACGGTAATCCAACAACGCACGCAGCAGTTTGCTGTGCAACACGGCCGGCGGCCGCGCATCCTCGTTGCCAAGCTCGGGCAAGACGGGCATGACCGCGGCGCGCACGTAATTGCGAGCGCGTTCGCCGATCTCGGCTTTGATGTCGACGTGGGGCCACTGTTTCAGACGCCGGACGAAGTCGCTCGGCAAGCGATCGAAAACGACGTGCACATCTGCGGCATCAGCACCCTCGCTGGTGCGCACCGCTCACTAGTGCCGGAGCTTTTACAGATCCTGCAGAAGCAAGGCCGCGGCGACGTGCTCGTTGTCATAGGCGGCGTGGTGCCGCAGCAGGATTGGCCAGCGCTGCACGCCGCCGGGGTCGCCGAAGTGTTCGGCCCGGGCACCGTGATTCCTGATGCCGCTGGCAAGCTGCTCGACCTACTGGCAAAACGCGCCCCTAACTAGCGGCACTAGCAGCGAACGCGCATCACTCGCAAGCCCTACCCGTGGCGAAGGTAGCACTGGCCGAAAACGCTGCGGCGATCGCAAAGCGGGGGCAGTGGTGTTACTAAAACTCACCGGTAAAAATCCGGCGGTCATCCGCGCAAGGCGCACCACATTATCCCGCCAGGTTGCGCAACGACTGCCCGATCTAGCGGCGGAAAAGGGATGGCCTTTTAAAACACTGGCCGTCATTCACGATCTCACAGGTCGCAGCTTTTACGACATGCACAGCGCACGCCTTGCCCATCAGAGCTGCGATCTTGCAAGCTCGCCATACATACAAATGCCGCGAGATTGCACGAGGCAAGTCGCGGCACTGGTATGTGGCAGAAGAAATCTGTTAGAAGAATCGTATCTCGGCGCCAGCTGTGCTAGCGAGTCCGGCTGGGACTCCCTGGTCGAACACGAACCACTGCGAAGTCAACACGACACCGCGATAGGCCGGATCGTTCGGCAGCGGCAGTTTGACAGTGGCATAGCCGCTGCCAACCGCGCCCGGGGCGCCAGCTACCAGCATCGATAAAATCGTTGGGCTGTTATGGAGATCGACGTTGATATTGACGCCGTTGAACTGTTCGCCAATCGGTGCGCGGGCAGTCGCCAAGACAAAGGCCACCAGCGCGCCACCGCGAGCATTGTTAAGACCAATCTTGTAATCGACATTACCGATATTGGCCGGCTGGGACGCAAGCATGGTAGGGACGCGGTTGCCGGTCCCCGCCGAGCCGCCGCCAAACGGGAACCCATTGGCTGCCGGGCCTTCGCTGGCCAGATTCGGACGATCAAACGGGAACTGGCGGTTGCGGGCGCGCGCGTCGGTCAAACCGTTAGTCAAGAACTCCACAAGGTCGGCGCCATCCGGTGGCGGCACTTGCTGTGCGAGCGGCACAATCAGCGGGTCCTTATTGTCGAGGTTGGGGCCGCCGCCGCCAACGTAGAAGGTGACTACCTGCCCCAGGTTGTTGAATGCACCCATGTGCATAAAGCGGTTCCGCAGCCCGACGTTGCGCAGGCTCGGCACCTTGAACTTACCGCGATCCGCGGCGTTGCCGGTCACCCCTTGGCGACCATTGTCCTCGACAATCGGGCGCAGGCCGATGTTGTGGAACAAGCCGTCCGAGAAGAGGCTCGTGCCATGGCACAGGTTGCAGCGGCCGGGGCCATTGAAGACGTTCATGCCACGGATCTGCTGTGCCGTCATCGCCGCAGTGTTGCCGCGTTGAAACTGATCCCATGGAGTCTGGTCTGGCACCAGCGTGCGTTCGTAAGTTGCAATAGCAAAAGCGATACGTTCCGCGGTGATCTCAGGCGAGCCAAAGGCCAGCTGGAATAGCGCCGGGTATCGCTGGCCACCCGCGAGCGCAGCGACCAGGTCCGGCGGCAAAGCGGTGGCAAGCGCCAGCGGCACTACACCAGCGAGCTTCGCCGTGACCTCGGGCCAGTTGCGGGAGTCGTGACCCATCTCAACGCCGCTGACAATCGGACTAATAGCCTGGCTCTCAAGTGCACCGCCAGTCGCAAGACTCACGAGACCGGTCTCTGGGTTGATGAACTGGCCGGTAGCGCGGCCATCCCAGAACATGGCCGGAAACCAGGCAGCGTTCACACTGCTCGGGGTGGTGCGCGAAGTGACCTGCGGATTTAGACCAAACCTAGCTACCGGCACATACCTGTTGTTCACGTCACTGTGAATGGTGCCCGCCGAGGCCATGATGTCATCGCCAGACGGCGAGATGCCGTCGAGCCCCGGGTTGATTGCTGGGCGCGGGTCGCCGCCGCCTTGCGCTGCACGATGGCAGGTGCCGCACGCGACGCGGTTGTCGGACGACATCTGCTCTTCCCAAAACAACAGTTTGCCGAGGATCGCCTTTTGCGGAGTGATCGGGTTGCCCGCGGGCACCGGCACCGGCGGCAAACCGCCTTGCGCCAGAAGGCAGGCACCAAGGAGCAGCGAAACCGACAACGGCCTCAAAGGAACGTGCCGCAAAACAACGTGAAGAACAGCGTGTTGCATGTGCGTGATTACTTGCGTGGGAAGACAGGTGACGGTTCGTAACGAAACCGTCTCAAAGGTCCCACGCCAATTCGTCTTTGATCCTAAAACTTTTCCGCCCGTGCAACAAAGTTTTTCCGGTAGGTCGCGGGGCAGGAAATATCGGCTTGCTGCGAACTCAGCCCAGCCTGCGCAACTGCTCGCCAATCAAATTGGCATAGGCTCCGCTGCGATCGAGGCTGCGGGCCGCGCGCAGCAGTCGTCTGGCAATTTTCGGTCGGCCGCTTCGCCACTGCACGTTGGCCAAGCCGATCGCCGACGCTGGGTCCCAAGGGTTGACGCGTCGCAGTCGCAAAAAAAGTTGTTCTGCCGCACTCAACTCATTGCGCATGTAGTGGCGGGTCGCATCGGCAAACAGCTGCTCCCACTGGCTTCGGTCGGCGGACCATCGGCGCAGGCCCCACTGCAGCACCCACCAACCGAGCGCCGAGAACGCCGTCACTTGCATCACTGCAAGGCTGATCAAGTAGGCCTCGTCCGTTCGGTCATAGACGAAGCGAACGACCAGCGCAGCATCCATCGCAACCAGCAGGATGACGAGCAGTAAGCCGCCGCGCGCAAGCATGCCAGTTCGCAAAAAACCAATGGCCGCAACGAGGCCCAAGACAAAGAGCGCGCAGTTGGGTGCAAACTGGTTCGGGAACACAGTGCATGAAGCTACGCGCGCGCACCGCTGCGTGCACGACTGCTCTGCGGTGCCGGCAAAGGCGGAGCAAGTTCTCGCGCTGGCCACGCTTGGGCCATAGGCTCTACCGTCGATGTTGGCCGGTCGCAGGCTCTACTTGCTATTCACGCCCCAACTGTGCACGGCAGATCCGTGGCAGACGCTCAAGGCCGCGATCCGCGGTGGTGTCGACCTTGTGCAGTGGCGCAGCAAAACTCCGGATGATGCCGGATTCCGTCGGTGCCGCGACCTGTGCGCCAGCTACGAAGTGCCGCTGATCGTCAACGACGACGTGATGCTCGCCGTGCGCGGCCGGGCGAATGGCGCGCACATCGGCGATGACGATATGCCCCCCGACGCTGCACGGCGCATCATGCCCCGAGGCTTGCTCGGCATCAGCACGCACAGTCTTGCGCAATTGCACGAGGCGACCAATGCCGGTGCCGACTACGTTGGCTTTGGGCCGTGCTTCCCCACGGCAACCAAGGAATATGCCACTGGACTCGCGCCCGATTTGATCGAGGCCGCCGTGGCAGCCAGCAAGGTGCCCCTGTTCGCAATTGGTGGCATCTGTCTCGACAACCTGCGTTCGCTGCAGTTCCTCGGCGTGAGCAGCATCGCCGTTTGCAGCACAATCCTGCGGGCTGATGACCCGGGCACGGTGGCCGCCAAACTGCGCAACTTTTTAGGCAACTGAGCGTGCCGCGCTCACAGGCCACCTGGATCGCTTCCGCGGCGATGTTCTCGCTGTATCTGGCAATGGGCCAAAACGCCTTCCACGGCCTGGACGCATTCAGCTACCTCAAGTTTGTCCACAACGGCGAGCTGCACAATCAACTAAACCTGCTCTACCAACCGCTCGCGTGGGTCTTTGCGCGGCTATGCGGCTTTTTTGGCCTGCCGCTTTACGAGTCGCTGCGACTGCTATCTGCGATTGGCGGCGCGCTCGGCGCGGCGTTCACGCACCGCACAGCGCTAGCACTCGGAATCGATCCCACACGCGCGCTGCTTTCGGCATTTGGCTGCGGATTGACTCCTGCCGTTTTGCATTCCTCGACCGTCGTCGAAATCGACGCGCTGTTTTTTGCCTGCTCGGCATTGGCTTGGTTGCCATTCGCACACTTGCTGCGCACCGGACGATGGTCGTTTGCAATGCTCACTGGCGCAGCGTCGGCCCTGGCTGCGGGCTGTCATGCAGCGGGTCACCTGCTGGTGTTGACGCTGTGCCTCATGCAAATCGCATGGGATTGGCCAGCGCGCTCGCTGCGAACAACTGTGCCGCACATGTTCGTGCTGCTGATCACGCACGCCGGACTGTCGCTGCTGCTGGCCAAACTCGCTTCTGTAAGTGGCCAGGCAACGATGGCAAACAATGCGATGGGCATAACGGTGCGCGCGGACTTCGTGCCCCACGTGCTCTGGCACGAATGGTTGCTCCCCTACATGCCATTCTGCCTGTTGCCGTTCGTCGCGTTGCGCGTCCCGCGATTGCGTACGGCGGTCGCCAGCTTTGCCATCTGCGTCCTTGGTTACCTGCTCGTGACCACGATCGTGCTCGGCCTGCTAGAGCCCACCGGACCAGCGCTGCCGCACGGCGGCATGTTTGAGTTTGGCTCGTTCTTGCTTGGTTCCACAGTGCCAGCCGTCTTGCTATCGATGCTGGCACTGCCGGTCCGCGCTGCCGTGCTGGCCGTTGCCATTGCCTGCGTCGCAGGCGTGCTACAGGTGCGGGCGCACGACTGGCCGCCTGATCCAATCGGCTATGCGGCCGGCTTCCATGAACTGCAACAACAAGCACCGCTCAATGTGCTGGTCGACAACGCGGAAGAACGTGCGTGGATCGCGCGCCGTCACCCGGACCAGCAGTGCTTCACGGTGCGCGGCAATCTGGAACTCGAAGTGGCCCTGATCGCCAAAGAGAAGCAGTTGCCGTTTGTGCCAGCAACGTTTGCTTTGCAGTTTCAATTGTGGCGGCCATCGATTGCCGGAGGCAAGGAGCTGTTGGTAAGCGAACGCGCGCTGTCCCGCATGCAGTCGTCACCAGTCCCCCAACTTGCCGAAGCCGCGCGCGACCTGCTGCCGCAAAGCTTCACCTTTGAGCCGGTGCAGGCGCAGGGTTTCCGCGGCTACCGACTGCTGCCAAAGTGATCGCAGCGCACTGACGTTGTAGTGCAGCGGCAGAGCAGCGCGCTCACCTAGCAGCTCACGGCTTTTCGGTGCGCGGCCGCGCGTGCACCATCACCGACGCGCCGTGCGAGAACAGGCTCTCGACAAAACAGAACGGCATGCTTGCTAGCGTGACACCCAGATATGCAAGGTTGGCGAGCACAGCGCCCAGTCCCCTGGCACCACCTTTTCGCGACATGCGGGTTGGCGGGTAGAGCCACGGCACGAGGCTGTTTGCGACTGTAGTTGGATTGTCGCGCAGGCAGTGATGGTTCGTTTTGACGATTTCAAAGCCGCAGCGTTCGAGCGTCTGGCAAAACGTGCGCGCGCTGTAGTCGACCTGGTGGCGCGGCACGTCGTAGCCGGCCCAAAAACGACCCAGCAGCTTTGCCTGCCAACTGTCGCAGTTGGGCACCTGGACAACAATCTCACCGCCGGGGGCCAACAGTTTGCGCATCGCGTACAGCACCGGCTCAATCGGGTGCACGTGCTCAAGGAAATGATACGCGGTCACCAGCGAAAACTGACCGGCGGCGAGCGGGCAGTCCGTGAGCATCCCGCGCACCGCCTGGATGCCGCGCGCTCGCACCGCGCGCAATGCCGGCACCGATAAATCCATTCCCGTGCAGCCGCGCTCGCCGAGCGCCTCAAGAAACGAGCCGTCGCCACAGCCAACGTCGAGCACCTTGACCAGTTGGTTGCGCTGGCGCTGCGCCGCGAGCACATGGCGAACAAATGCGACATGATCGCGCAACACAAACATGCGATACCGTTCCAGCAGTCCGCCTTGCGCAGCGCGCTGCGGATTTCGATCGCTCGGCCCCACCCAGTAGTCATCCGGGTAGTAAGCCGCGAGCTTTGCAAACGCCGGCATCGGATCGAGGAAATGCGCGCCACAGTCGCGGCAATGCGCGACATCGAAGCGTTCTTCGGTGGTGGCAAACAGTCGATCGCGCAGTCCACGCCAACGAAGGCGGGTGCGTGCAGACATACAGACTGGGCAAACGGACATCGAGGTCGCGAACTCTAGCAACGCGATGAACGCGCGCCATGCCCGCATGACAGACGCTACACTTCCGCGCCGTGCAGCAACCAAAGAACACCCCCTGGCATCGCCGCCTGATGCAACGCGTGCCGCTCTGGCTGCGTGGCCTTGTGCTGCGCTTTGAAGTTGCGACCGAACGTAGCCTGCTGCAGTTCGCAGCCGCACTGCCTGCGGGCGCGCGACTGCTCGATGCCGGTGCCGGCGAAGGCCAATACCAGCGCTACTTCCGACACTGCCGCTACGTCGGCGTCGATCTCGCCATCGGCGATGTTGCATGGGACTATCGCAGCCTCGACGCGGTGGCCGACCTCACCCAGCTGCCATTCGCCGACGGCACCTTCACAGCAGCGATCAACATCGTCGTGCTCGAGCACACCAAAGACCCTGCCATCGTGCTCGCCGAAATCGGTCGCGTGCTGCGCCCGGGCGGCGAGCTGCTGCTGGTCGTGCCGCAGGAATGGGGCGTGCACCAAGTGCCACATGACTACTTCCGCTACACGCGCTATGGCCTGGAGCTGTTGCTCACGCGCGCCGGCTTTGTCGACCTTCGCATCGCACCTACGGGCGGGTTCTTCACGTTGCTCGGCCGCCGAGTGCTCGATGCTGTGCTGTTCTTTCAGGGCGGTTTTCGCTGGCTCCTGCTGCCATTTTTCGCGCTGCTCGCGGGCCCCATCGGCATCTTGCTGCCCTTCCTCGACGGCCTCGACCGCGAGCGCCTGACGACACTCGGCTACATCGTGCACGCTCGTCGTCCCAAGGCGGGGTAATCTCCGCCACCCTCGCTGACCGATTTACCACAGACCATGCAGCCGCTGCCCCGCGTCACCGCCGTCGTCGTCAACTGGAACGGCGGCGCCATGCTCGCAGAGTGCCTCGCCTCGCTATTCGCGCAGACCTTTACCAACCTGGAGATCCTGATCGTCGACAACGGCAGCAAAGACGACAGCATCGCACAGGCAAGGCAACTCTACGGCGAGCGCTTCCGGCTGATTCAGAACGCCAAGAACGAAGGTTTCGCGCGCGCCAACAATCAGGCGTTCGCAGCCGCGACTGGCGAGTGGATTTTCCTGCTCAATAACGACGCGGTTGCCGAACCACAGGCGATCGCCGAGCTGATGGAGTTCATCGCCGACAAGCCGCAGGTCGGCACGCTGGCATGCCGCATCAACCGCTTTGAGGATCCGAGCGTGTTCGATTCGACCGGCCTGTTGCTGTATCCCGACGGCGTCTGTCGTCCGCGCGGCTGGCAGGAAAAAGATCTTGGGCAATACGATCGCGCCGAGATGGTGCTCGCACCACACGGTGCTGCCTGCGCCTACCGCAAGACGATGCTCGATGACGTCGGCGGGTTTGATGAGCTCTACTTCTGCTACCTCGAAGACCTCGACCTCGGCATGCGCGCGCAGCTAGCGGGTTATAAGTGCTTCTATGTGCCGACCTCGCGCATTCGCCATCACAAGTCTGCTACCGCTGGCAACTACTCGAAGTTCAAGGCCTACCACGTCGAGCGCAACCGCATCTGGAACGCGATCAAGCTGCTGCCGCGCTTCGTCCTGATCACGAGTCCGATGTTCACGCTCAACCGCTACCTGATGCAGGGCTATGCCGCAGCTACGCATACCGGCCTGTCGAGCGAATTCGTGAAGGAATACTCTTGGTTCCATCTCGCCTTCATCCTGCTGCGCGCCTACACCGCAGCGTTGTGGCGCTTGCCACGCATGCTGCGCGAACGCCATCGCATCTCCAAGCGCCGCAAGATCACGACGCGCGAGTGGTATGACCTCATCAGCCGCTACAAGCTCGACGCAATCGAACTCGCGCTGAAGTTTTGAGCTGCGCTTAGCGCCGGGCGGCCTTGGTGAAATACCCGGTGGCCCTGATATCCGATTGCTTTGCAGCGCAACTGCCGCGCACCGCACTGCACCCAAGCGCAAAAATCTGCCCGCCAAAACCGTGGCTGCTGCCCGTTTGGACTTTGCCCGGCATATGCTCTGCCGATCGCGTCCGGTGTCCCAATGTGCGCGGAGTCCCCTGTGCCTCGAATCGTCGCCAACGTCTTCATCCTGCTGGCCCTGTGCGCACTCATCGAAGCCCAGGCTCCGCCCACCTACTACAACTCGATCAACTCAGCGACCGCGGCCACTCTCCGCACGACGCTGCACGCAAAGATCGACGACCACACGAAGATCCCCTACACGTCGGGCGGCACCGACACGTGGGTCGTGCTCGAACAAGCGGACCAGAATCCAAGCAATGCGGGCAGCATCCTCGATCTCTACAAGAACAGCAGCTACGCCAAGGTTGGCAACGGCACCGGGCCATACGACCGCGAACACTCTTGGCCAAAGAGCTACGGCTTCCCACTCGACACGGGCACGAACTACCCATACTCCGACTGCCACTGCTTGTTTCTCTGCGACAGTTCCTACAACAGTTCCCGCAGTAACAAACCGTTCGCTACCACCAATGCGGCCGCAGCGGAACGCACCACGGACCTGAACAACGGTGCTGGTGGCGGCGCTTCCAGCTACCCCGGCAACTCCAACTGGACTGATGCCGTAACCGCCACCGGGCGCTGGGAAACTTGGGGGGATCGCCGCGGCGATGTCGCCCGCGCACTGTTCTACCTTGATGTCCGCTACGAGGGCGGCACGCACGGAATCACTGGTGCTGCAGAACCAAACCTGATCCTCACGGACGACATCAATCTGATCCTCGCGTCCAACACCGGCAGCAATGACGCCGTCGCATACATGGGCATCCTGAGCACCCTGCTGCAGTGGCACATCGCCGACCCGGTGGATGCCAAAGAACTGCACCGCAACGACGTCGTCTACTCCTATCAAGGCAACCGCAATCCATTCATCGACCACCCCGAGTGGGTCACCTGCCTGTTCAGCGGTTCGTGCATCCCCGGTGGCGGCGGCACGATTATTCCGCCCGCTGCACCGCAAGGTCTTTCGGCCGTGAGCGGCAATGCGCTTGTGACGCTGGACTGGAGTGACAACACCGAGCCAGACCTCGATCACTACAACATCTTCCGCGGCCGCAAGAGCGGCGGGCCATACACGCAAGTCAGCAGCACCGAGGGATTGAGCGAGTTCAACGACGCTGGCGTGATCAATGGCAAGACGTTTTTCTACGTCCTAAACGCGGTCAACCACACTGGCCAGATCTCGATCGCCAGCGCCGAGGTTCAGGCTATTCCCCTATTGCCGCTGCCATCGAGCACGCCTTGGATAAACGAGTTTCACTACGACAACACGGGGCTCGATACCGGTGAGTTCATCGAGCTAGCGGGCACTGCCGGCATGAGCCTTTCGGGATGGAGCCTCGTTTTATACAACGGCGCAAACAGCCTGTCCTACACGACGCTCGCGCTGACGGGCACGTTTCCGAGCCAGCAAAACGGCTTCGGCACGCGGTCGTTCGCGTTGGTGCTGCAGAACGGCGCACCGGACGGCATGGCACTCGTGTCGCCAACCAACGTCGTCGTTCAGTTCCTTTCCTATGAGGGCACGATGTCGGCTGGCAATGGCCCGGCGAGCGGCCTTTCGGCAACCGCCATCACGCCGAGTGAGAGTGAGGCTACGCCGGTAGGTTTCTCGCTGCAGTTGCAGGGCACCGGCAATCGCGCGTCGATGTTTTTGTGGACGCCAAACGCGATTGCGACAACGGCCGGTCTGCCAAACACCGGACAGACTCTGCGCAACTGATGGCGCCGCACGAAGCGGCCAGCCGAACTGCCGCCGCCTGGCGCCGGCTCCTTTATTGCTGCGCGATCGCCCTTTCGATTGCAGCGGTGTTGCTGTGGCGTGCTACGCCGCTTTCACCAACAGAACCCGCATCGACAGACCCCGCACCAACAAACGTGACCGGTGCGGCGCACGCGAAACCAGAGCCGGACAGCGCCACGGATACAGCAGTCGTTCGCAAAGCCGCCACCGGACAACAATCTGACCTGCAGCTCAACGGCATCGTCGTCGACCAAAAAAACCAACCCGTCGAGGGCGCTCAGGTGACCGCGGTGCCGACGCCGCCGCAATCGGCAGTTGCGATGCGGACGAATGCGGCAGGCAGGTTTCGCACCGAGCAGTTGCCACTCGAACCGGTGCGCCTCTTGGTGGAGCACAAAGACTTCCTGCTTGCCAACCAAGCGGTGCTGCGCGAGCACCGAAGCGACATAAAGATCGTCATCCATCGCGCACCACTCATTCAGTGCCGCGTGCAAAACGCACAGACCGGCGCGCCAGTGACCGACTTTTGCGCAACACTTGCCGAAGCCTTCGAGGAGCCGATCCCTGCCTACTGGTCAAGGCCGCCCGATGCGCGCACGCAACACAGTGTCGACGGATCGTTCACGCTGCGCGCTGCTGCAAGCGGCCGCCACCTGGTCCTCGTGTTTACCGAGCAGTTCGCGCCAGCGCGAGTGCTGGTAGATGCGCCTTTGGACGCAGTCGCAACGACGGAGATTCGCCTTCAACCTGGGGTGCAAGTGCGCGGCATTTTGCGCGATGCAGCCGGCGAAGCGGTGGCCCTTGCCGATGTGACCATGGCGACTGCGGATGGTCGCGATGGCAACCTCACGCGCACCGCCGAGGACGGGACGTTTGCAATGCAGGCCCTGCCGGCGGGCGACTACCAGCTAGTCGCAATCCATCCGGAGAAGCCGCGACTGCAACAGCACAACATTCACCTGCAGTGGGACGCGCCGCCGCCGTTTCTATCACTGCAACTGCCCGCTGGAGCGAGTGCGAGCGGCACGGTGACACCCTGGACTGAAGGGCGGGTAGCCAGCGTCGTGTTTCAACACGAAGCGGGTCCCATTCGCCGTGCTTCGATCGAGCCGCAATCCGGCAACTACTCGATTCAGGACCTGACACCCGGCAAGCACAGCGTGCAGGTAGAACGGCGCGAAGCAGGCTTTCGCAACCGGGTCGCGCGGTTGCTGCTCGATGACGACCCGGCAACGCGCGTCGAACTGCCCCAAGGAATCACCACCCGCGTGGATCCAATCGACATCGTGGCCTCGATGGCGTCGCTGCACGGCCGCGTACTTTTCGCACTGCCGCAGCGCGAACTAATCTTGACCGCAACCCGCGAAGATGCACCGCTGCCAGATCGGGTCAGCGGCCTGTTCCGCGCCCAGGTGATGACAGATGGATCGTATTTGATCGACGGGCTGCTAGCAGGCAGCTGGCGCATCGAGGTGCTCGATGGCGCTCGCACGCTGCTGCACGAGAGCCTCCAGATCACGGCTGGCGTGGACGTCGAATACAACCTGCGCTTGCCCGCCAACGCTGAGAACGCGCGGCGCTGATCGCTAGCGATCAAACCTTCGCCAGGTCGACCGGCGGTCGAGTCGATGTAATGCGCGCAGTGCAGCAGGCAGTTGCCGTTGACACATGCGGTAGTGCAAAGCGGCGCACGCACCTAGTAGGCCAATGATCGCAGGCAAAGCGGGACCGGCAAGCATGGCAAGGTAACGCCGCGCTGCGGAGTCGTGATCGCAAACCGTGCCGACCGCCAGTTGCACGGCCTGCAGTCGGCGCACAACGCGAGTGCGTTGCGCCGGCAACACCGCCGCACATTCTTCCGCGAGGTAGCGCAGGCGTTTCACCAACAGCCGCACCTCGTGCAGTTGCGGCAAGTCCACGTGCTCGGACAACGCGCGAATCCCCTTGCGAAGTTTGCCCGCCGCACGCGCAAGACGCTGCGCGGCCACTTCACCCGCTGGTGTGGGCTGCGGATCCGGCTGCAACTGCATAGGCCAAGCGCTGCTCTCCAGCCGCGCGCGCGCTGCGAGGTGCCCCGCACTGCGCAAGTGTGCACACACGCTACTAAGCGCTGCCGCACGCAACGCGGCCTGCTCCATCAGCAACAGTTCTTCGGCAGCCCGCAACGCCAACGGCAGCTGCGCTAGGACATGATCGCACTCCGCTCGCGCGACATCCAACTCGCGCACCTCCGCCAGTTGACGATTCCATTCGGACAAGTAATCGGTCAGCCAATCCGCCTCGTGCGGCTGCCATGACGTGCAGAACGCTCGCACCAAGGTGCGCAGCCGCCGCAGATGAACGCGCAGGCTGTGAACACACTCCGCACTGCCATCACTGCGGATCGATGCCTCGGCGGCGCGGATTCCCTCAAGATGAAGCGCGAAGCGCTGCGCCAACAAATCGCCCACCGAGCGCGGGACCACCGAAGGCTCGATCGCTGGCAAAAGGCCGAGCAGGGTCAACGCATGCGAAAGTTTATTGTCGTCGGCAACCGCGACTGGCAACGCAGCAGCGAACTGTCCCGCGAGCTCGGCGCACAACAACAGATCCTCACCAACCTCGATCTCCACTTCGACAAACTCGGCGCGACGGTCGGCGTGCGCATTCGCCGTCACAAAATCCACCAGCACTTCACCGAGCACGCGCTCACCGTCGACAATGCGGCGACTGTGCCGCACCACCGTCAAGCTGACGATCGGCAGCAGCGGTCGATGCAGCACAAAGGGCTCGACACAATCGCACAGCGCCATCGGCAAGGCGGCAGCGGTGTCCGGCAACGAAAGCGGCTCCCATGGCATCGCCAGTTCGCGCCGGACGTGCAACCCACCCGCAAACGCCGCATCGGACTTGCAGCACAGGTGCGCGATAGCCGCAGTGCGACGGCATCGCAACCCAATGCCGCCGCGCAACAAGCTCGCGTGCTCGTCGTCGAGGTAGGTGTCCACGTGTTGGCACTCACTCGGCAAAATGCTCTTGCCAAGCAGCAGCGCATCGACGGCCAGCACCGACAACGGCGCGAACGCGCGCAGCTTGTATTCACGTTCTTCGTGGCTAGCGGTCATTTGCGGCCATTGCGGAACGGCACCTTACTGCAAAACCGCGCAGCCGTACGAGTGCCGACAGCTGGGATCCGAAATCTTCATAAAGCCGCGGCCGCCGCGCACCGCTAGCAAAGCAGCAGCAGGCAGTGCATCACGGTGCATCACGGTGCATTTCAGTGCATCACGGTGCATTGCGGTGCATCACGGTGCATTTCGGTGCATCACGGCGCATCACGGCGCATCACGGTGCATCACGGTGCATCACGGTGCATCACGGTGCATCACGGTGCATCACGGTGCATCACGGTGCATCACGGTGCATCACGGTGCATCACGGTGCATCACGGTGCATCACGGTGCATCACGGTGCATCAC
>BJHM01000010.1 GCA_014192625.1 Planctomycetota bacterium | reverse complement strand
ATTGCGATCACCCTGCATCGGGCCCCCCTGGTTGCGCTCCCCCTGATTGCGATCACCCTGCATCGGGCCGCCCTGATTGCGGCCGCCCTGATTGCGATCACCCTGCATCGGGCCGCCCTGATTGCGATCACCCTGATTGCGATCACCCTGCATCGGGCCACCCTGATTGCGACCGCCTTGGTTGCGATCACCCTGCATCGGGCCGCCCTGATTGCGACTGCCCTGATTGCGATCACCCTGGTTGCGATCACCCTGCATCGGGCCACCCTGATTGCGACTGCCCTGATTGCGATCACCCTGCATCGGGCCACCCTGGTTGCGATCACCCTGGTTGCGATCAACCTGCATCGGGCCGCCCTGGTTGCGGCGGCCTGCAGCACGTTGTTGCATGCCCTGCAAAATCCGCTGCCGCAACATTTGCCTATTCCCACCGCGCATCTGCGAACCACCGCTGAAATCGCGCGGTGCACTGTTGCCTTGCCCATCTGGTTGCGGCATCGGGACGCGCGAGGACGGCTCCTTCCGACTCTGTTGCTGTAGCTCGTCACTTCGCAAGGACATGTCCGCACCGGGATGCATCCGGTTAGCAAGTTGCTGCTGCATCCGGTCAACGCGAACTTGCAACTCATTCAGCCGCCGTTCCATGTCCGCGCGATCGGTCGGCGGCTTTGGCGCCGGGGCTTGCCCACCCATCGCTTTTCCTGCGGCTTCGGCCCGAACGCGACGTGGTGATCCCGGTGCTGGTGCCGTTTCCTTTGCCGCCCCCTCAGAGTTCTGCTCTTTAGCAACAGGTGCTTCTGCGGGTCGGCCCTGAGCAAAGATGCAAGTTGGGAGTAACAGCACCACCAAACATAGAATGCGCATGAAGTGTTCCTTGTTTCCTAGTTGCCGCTGCAACGGAGCTACCTGCAAACCCCCACTGGCGGCAATTGGCAACATAGGCTAATCGACCACGGGGAGTTGGCTACGAGAGCCTTGCCATTGCAATTTGGTAAATCTCAGCCGGCCCCACCTTCACGCAGTCGTTGCCGCACATGTTCGGCCCAGCGACTATTCGGGTCGAAGGACAAGTAGGACCGCCAATGCTTGCGCGCGCCATCGATATCGCCGGTGACCGCCAGCGTATCAGCCAAGTTGTAGTGCGCGTCCGCGTAATGCGGGACGATCTCCAAAGCCCGCTCGAGTGCAACCTGTGCTTCGCTATGGCGGCGCAGAACGCCAAAGGCGATGCCAAGATTGTTCCAAGCGGCTGCGTAGTGAGAGTCACAGTCAACCGCCCGCATGAATGCCTCGATGGCAAGGCTCGTATTGCCAAGATCTGCATGGCAGTTGCCGAGATTGAACCATGCTGGCGCGCCACATTCAGGCAGCGCGAGACGATAGATCCGAATCGCATCTTTCAATCGCTGCTCGTTCTCAGCCTTGACGCCAAGCTCAAACCATTCTGCCGGAGCACGCATGTCCACCACTGCGCTGCAATTCACCACAGGGGCAAAATTAAAAATGCGCTGGCCACCTAGCTGCTGCAATGAGCCATCAGCCAAGCGAATCGCATGCAATCGCCCAAAGCCTGCATGAACAAGACCTGCGAGTGCGAGATTGTCATCCGCAACCAGCACGCGAGCGGAGCGCAACGCTCGCTCGATTCCCGCAGGGCTGAAGCCATCCGCATCGAGACGCGCAAGCAATCGGGCACGCGCCAAAGCTCGAAAGCCGAACAGCGAGCGTGGACCACGCTCACGAGTCAACAGCGAACGCCGTTGCCATGTACGCAACCTTGCGACCGAAACTCCGGCGATTTTTGCCAACTCGTCCAAAGTAAAGCGTGGACCCACCCGCGATGCTGGGCGCCGCTGAGTTTCCCCATGCACACTCACGTCAGGGACCAAACCATAAAACGCTATTGACCGGTAAGGCTTGCGAAATGTTCGCAACCATTGCCGCTGAGTCTAGGCAGCGAACAAAGCAAAATCCCATGGGCTATCTAGTCAACTTTACGCAGGGAATTACGGCGGGTCGGATCTAGCAAGCACCAGCACCTCATGCCCAGAGCACAAGTCCGCGCAGCATTGCAGCTTGGTTTGGCACGCGAGCGCGCACTCGCAAGCCATGCGAGTATCGGCCAGCACGCTCAACGCGGAAGCTCCCTTCAAATCCTTCCACGCCTGCGCGCAACGACCCGAGATGTTTCAACGCCACCACCGTGAGGTCTGCCAACTCGGCCCCAACGATGCGCCCAACAATCAACTCCACCACAAGATCCCCGGGCGTGAGCGCACCAACCTCAATATCCATGTGCACATCAAGGTGTTGACCAACCTTGAAGTCCTGCAGGTCGCTCATGTTTGCCGCGACGATCTTCACCTGCGGGAATGCGTTGCGGATCCGAGCGATTTCCTTGCCGCGTTCGCGCGCAGGGGCCTTGTTTGCCGCCTGCTGAACAAAATACCGCTGCGCCAACGGGCGGTAGGCTAGATCGCAATACTCGCGCACCATGCGGTCGGTGTTAAACATCGGCGGGATGGTCTGCAGGCAGTGCACCATCGCATCCAACCATGCATCAGGTAAGCCATCGCTGTTGCGCGTGAAAAAAGCCGGCACGATTTCATCTTCCAGCAGGCGATAGAGAGCTGTGGCATCCGCCTGATTTTGCAGTTCCGGGTCGGAGTAAACCTGACCTGCGCCAATGGTGAACCCGTTCTTGCCGTCGGCTGCTTCGGGCCACCAGCCATCGGCGATCGAGAGATTGAGGACCCCGTTGGCGGCCGCCTTCATGCCGGATGTGCCACTGGCTTCCTCCATGCGAGTCGGAGTATTGACCCAGACATCCACCCCGCGCACTAAGGAACGAGCCACGCCGATGTCGTAGTCCTCAATGAAGAAGACTCGGCCGATGAACTCCGGCGAGCGAGTCAGTTGCACGATGTGCTTCAACAGATCCTGACCAAGCTTGTCGCGCGGATGCGCTTTGCCGCTCACCACAATGCGCACCTGCTTGCCAGGCTGCGCGAGAATCTGCCGGAGCCGCGCAGGGTCTGTGAACAACAACGTAGCACGCTTGTAGGGAGCAAAGCGGCGAGCAAACCCAAGGTAGAGCGCGTCTTCGTCAAGCCCAGCAAGCATCGCGCCGAGCAACACCGGACTGTCGCCGCGCGCGTGAAACGAACGTGTCAACGAGGCGCGCACCGCCTCGATCATGCGCAACTTGGAGCCGTGGTGCACCTGCCACAGTTCGTTGCGATCAATGCCAGCTGCAGCGGCAAAGTCTGACGGCCGCACCGGCTCATCACCTTTGCGCAACAAGTCCGCCACGCCATCATGCGTCCAAGTTGGGAGGTGCACGCCGTTCGTCACAGAAGTAACCGGGACCTCCTTCTGCAGTAATCCCGGCCAGAACGGCAGCAGTAATTGCTGCGAAGCGAGCCGGTGCAGCTTGGCAACACCGTTCACGAAGTTGGCGAAGTTGAGCGCCAGATACGTCATGTTGAACTCGCGCGCAGTGCCAGCCACGCCGAGCGCGAAGAATCGATCCCACGGCATGCCAACCCACTCTTCAACGTTGCCGAAATAGCGGCGCACGAGGTCTTCAGAAAAGCGATCGTGACCAGCGGGGACCGGCGTGTGAGTCGTAAAGAGCGTCGTCTCTGCGATGTATTCGCGGGCAGCCTCAAAGGTGATGCCCTCGCCGCGCACCAAACGACTGAGCCGCTCCAAAACCAAGAAGGCTGCGTGGCCTTCGTTCATGTGATAGACGCACGGTGACAACCCCATCGTGCGCAACAATATTACGCCACCGCGGCCCAGCACGATCTCCTGCTGGATGCGAGTCTCCGTTTCACCGCCGTAGAGGTTCTTGGTGATGTCGCGATCTTCAGGCCGATTCTGCGGGCAATTGGCGTCGAGTAGATAGAGCGGCACTCGCCCAACCATTGCCTTGAATGCGCGCAGCGCGATATCGCGGCCCTGCATCGGAACGGTGATCTCAATCGGCCGACCATCTGCCGAGCGCACCGCCTCAACAGCCAGTTGGCGCGGATCGTTCTCGCGGTCAATCGCCGCTTGTTGGCCATCGCTAGAAAGTTGCTGCCCCATGTAGCCGCAGCGATAGAACAGGCCCACGCCACACAAGGGGATGCCAAGATCGCTGGCGGATTTCAGATGATCGCCAGCGAGAATCCCAAGGCCACCACTGTAAATCGGCAGTGACGGATGCACGCCAAACTCAGCGCTGAAGTATGCGATCGGATGCTGCGGATCGATGGCGGCTCCGCCTTTGCCAGCTCCGTCTGAGCCAGCCAGAATCGGCACTGGTCCAGTAGCAAGATAGTGCTCCAACCGGTCCACCGCAGCCTGCAGTCGGAGAAGGTAATCTTTGTCCGCGGCGAGCCGCTGCAGGACATCGAGGCTTGCGTTTTGCAGGCAGCGCACGGGGCTCTCACCCTCCAAGCTGAACTCGGGGCTTAGTGCCAGAAACAGTTCTTTCACGCCCGGGTTCCAACTCCACCAGAAATTGCGCGCTAGCCGATCCAGTCCACGCAGCGCAGTCGGCACCGTTGCCGCCGCCTCAAACAAAGCCAGCCGGGGCGTGGTCCCTGAACCAGGCGAAGGCAGCGCCCGGCGAGGTAGGCGAAACTGCACGATGCCAGCAGTGCTGCGCTGTTGCACTGCGGTGATCGACAAGGCATAGGAGTTGCGATAGTTCGCGAACAAATCCTTCCAGGAAGTGCGCTCGGCGGTCAGGCGGCAGCGCGCTGCGGTTACTGCGTCCGCCGGCTGCTGACAGAGATACCGTTCTAGAGCATTGACCAATGCAGTTGTCACGTCGGCGTATGGCACGTGTTGCCGTGCGAGCACCGTGATCCCATCCGCCGGACCAACGCCTGCCTCCTTGGCCCAACGGCCAAACCCAGCGAGATCTGTGGTGATCGTTGGGATCCCTACCGCCAACGCTTCCTGCGGCGTGTAGCCCCATGGTTCGTAGAACGACGGATAGACTCCAACGTCCATCGCCGCGAGCACGGCCTCGTATTCGCGACCAAAGATCCCGTCATCCGGCCTGAAGTAGATCGGCAGTTGCACGACCTTTACGCGTGCCCCGTGATGATTGTCGATGCCGAGGCGTTTGCAGTGTTGCTGAACCGGATCGCGCTCCTCGTCAAACACGTTGTGAGTGCAGATGCCAATCGGTCCATGCGCTTTTACACCGCGTTGCCGTTCAAGTAGCTCGCCACGGATGCCTGAGTTGCCGGCCGGCACCAACAGGAAGACCACCACGCGGCGACCCGGCTTGTCCTGCATCTTGCCAATCGCGTCGAGCAGGAGCTCAATCCCCTTATTGTGAAACTCATAGCGACCCGCCAACGCAAGGAACGCAGCGTCCCCGACATCCTCGCCGAGGAACTCTCCGGCGAACTTCGCAACTGCAGCACGCATCGCGGTGCGATCGTCGCCAACCAAATGGTCCACGACATCAAGATCAATGCCATTGGGCAAAAGCATCGTCGCCTTGCGACCGTGCAGGATCTCAGCCTCTGCGGCAGTGATTTCGCTGACCGTGGTGAACACATCAGATTTGCGAGCACAGGCCCCTTCGAGACTGTGCTTCGCCCGCACGCCATGCGCCTGTGCGAGTTCATCTGAGGTCTTGTCGCCAAGGCCTTTGCTAGGGTCGATGCCCAGCGAAGCGAGCGACCGACCGAGCATGGTTGCGTGGGTCGTGAACACTGTTCCGATGCTCGGAATGCGCTCGCGAAGGTAGAGCAGTGCAGCGCCTGTCATCCACTCGTGCGCCTGCACAATGGCGCGACGATGATACGGTGCCAGATACTCTTCCCACCAACGCTCGATCACCATCGCCGCCGCCGTCGCAAACAACACCGGCTCGACATAGTCCCAGTCACCGGCGATCGAGTCGACCTGATGCCGCTCCCACAGTCCCGCCAGAACACCATCTTTCTGCGCGTAGAGGCTGGAGAACCCAATCAAGATGCAGCGCGGGCGGCCCGCGATGCGCCAACGGCCAATCCGCACCGGCAAGCCGACCTTGCGGCAGGACTCGATAAACTCCTCATGCCCGGACTCTTCTTCAAACGGTGGCTGTTGGCCCGCGCCGGCCAACTGTGGGCCGACGCAAAAGTAATCATCGCCGTATTGCTCAACTGCTGTCTTGGCCTTGCTCGTCAGCACCGTGTAGATGCCGCCTACTTTGTTGCAAACTTCCCAGCTGATCTCAAAAATTTGAAAGGGACGGTCGGACATGTGGAGTTCAGTAGGCTTTTTGCGAGGCAGCTATTTTGTTCACCTGCACACGCAGGTCATCAATCGCCGTCATCAATGCGACGAAGGCCGCATGTGGCGATTTGTAGGGGCTAAAATAATCGTGAACTTCCGCGTCGCTGTGATGCTTCGTCGCGCAGTAGTAGACGTGATCGGAGGTGGTCAAATCGCGCCATGCAGAAAGCAGGTCTTGGCGACGATCCTTTAGCGCCATGATCGGGCCACGCAGGGCGTGCAGGGCTTCATGTGCTGCACGCTGCATCGGATTGCCGAGCCATGCAGACACATTCCGTTCGGCATCGGCCCATGACACGGGGTCAGGAATGTCGAGTTCGCCGACTACCGATCGCTCGGCCGAGACTTGTGCAGGCGTGCGAAACCGGAACCGATCGTTGGTCAGGACGTGGGCCGGCAGTTTTCGCATGAAATCGAGAATGCCAGTAGCCGCATTCTGGTGCTCGCCAAACGTCTCATAGTCCATGAACAGCCCGAGGAACTGCGCCGGTTCGGGACTGTCGTGGAGCCAGGTCGCAAAGGTATCGGCAAACAGCGGCCAACCAGACCATTGTCGATTTGAGAACCGAAACGCGATGTCGTCCGACAACGAGTAACTGCGCAGCAACAGCTTCAGGTTGCGGCAACCACGCGGTCGGTATGGCACCTGCGGGCTGCGCCAGCCGAGCAATCGGTCGGCACCCTCGCCGAGCATCGTGTCAAACCCGAGCGCTTCAACCTTCGCACAAATCCCGTTATCGAGGATCAGCTCGGTGTTGCGGAACGTCTTTGGCACACTGCCGAACAGGTCGGTGATCGTCGCGCGCTGAATCGCAATCTGTTCGGCGAATTCATCGCCATCGAGCATGGCGACCAGCGAATGCTGGCTGGTCTCGCAAAGAAACTCGACATTGCCAGTCTGCGCGAGTGCCACAAAACTATCGAGTGCCGAAGGGACCCAATCCCGCAGTTGACGGATCACCGTGCCCGACAGCGAGAAGGCGCAGCGGAACTCGCCATCCGTCTGTTCGATGAGATCGAGCAGCACCTTGTTCATCGGCAGATAGCAACGTTCCGCAACTCGCTCCGCGACCAACTTGTTGAGCGGCTCATCGAAGTAGTCGAGTTTGAGAATGCGATCCTGCGGCTGCCACTTGCGCAGCCGGTAGGGCTGGTGCACCTGAAAATAGAACACCACGTCGATCACGAGCGACCCTCGACATCAGCGCAAATGGCTACGGCACGGATCAATTCCCCGGTATTCCAAGCCTGTGCAAAGGTGCCGCCCGCAGTTTGGGGCAAGTCGCCGTCGTAGACCTCGCTGATGTGATCCACACAAATCCGGTCGGCTTCGGGCAAGAGATTCTCGAGCCAAGCCTGCAGTTCTCGCGCCACTTGTTTGCGCTGCGAATCCGGGGCAGACCGCAGCGCCGCCTCGACGTAGAAGCCCGACAGCCAGGGCCAAACCGTTCCCTGGTGATAGGCCTCATCGCGTGCCTCGACATCGCCGCGATAGCGACCGCGATACGCAGCCGACATCGGGGCGAGCGTCCGCAAGCCGAGCGGAGTCCGCAGACAACCAAAGACCGCCGCCACTACGCCACTGCGCTGTGCCATCGAGAGCGGACTGCGCGCAAGAGCGGCGGCGATCACCATGTTGGGCCGCATCGCCGCATCGCCTTTGCCATCGCACACATTGTCGAACAGACATTGTGCGTCAGCACGCCAGAAACGGCGCACAAATGCGGCCCCTGCCCGTTCCGCGCGCTCCGTCCATTCACCGCCGTACAACTCGGCGAGATGCTGCAGGAGGCTGCACCACACGGCGACCAATTCGACTGGTTGTCCGTGCCTTGGTGTGACCGGCCCGCTTGGCAGCTGCGCGTCCATCCAGGTCACATTCAACCTGGCCGAACCAGCGCAGAGCAATTCCTCATCGTCGACCCTGAGCAACAGCGCGGTGCCACGACGATAGGCTTCCGCGATGCCGATCAAGGAACTGCCAAACATGTCGCGCACGACCTGCTTTGTCTGACCGCTGTCGTGAAAGCGTTGCACCGCGAGCGCAAACCAAAGTGCCGCATCGGCGGAGCCATAGTTGCTGGTCTCTGGCGACACGCCGTAGATGTTGGGCAGCAAGCCATCGCGCAAAAACGGCAGCGCCGCCCGCAACACTGCGACGCAACGCTCTGGCCTGCCCGCCGCCAGAGTCAGGCCGGGCAACGAAATAAAAGCATCGCGGCCCCATTCGCCAAACCAAGGAAAGCCCGCGAGAATGCCCAATCGACCGCTTTCATCCCGATAGAAAAAGTCGTCTACCCCGTGGCGCAGTTTTGCGGCCAGCTTCGAGCTCACTTGGTTGGCCCACTGCGCTCGCTGCACACGCAGCGCAAGCGCCTTGGCAAACACCTGCGCGGTCAAGGCAACTGGGGTGCCTACCGAGAAGGCCGCGACGCACGCCGAACCAGGTGCGAGTTCAATCTCGAGAATGCCCGGCGACCAGCGATCCGCGACCGCGTCGTAGCCACGACTGGCATCGACATCGTGCTGGAAATCGTGATACCAACACGGATCCGCATGGAACACGCCGCCGGCATCCTGCGACATCCAGAGTGGCGGCAGTAAAGGGTCCGGCTGAAAGCTCACGGCGTTTTGCAGGCGCTGCATCTGCGTGCTCACCAAGCGCTCCTTCATCAGCGCGTCCGCAGGTTCACATGCAAGCAACGGACGCGCCCGCAGTCGCACAGTCTTCTTGCCCAGATTTCGCCAACGGATCAGGATCGCCCGAGTCTCCGGCAACATCACAAGGGAGCGCTCAAACGCCACTTCACCATGACCAAAGACCCAAGTCGGCACCGGGTGCGCGTGAAACACCGCCGTCAGCTGCGAAATGGTCGGCGCGGGCAGGTTGCGCCAGTGCGCCGATAGCAGGCAGACCTCACCGTTGTCCGTGTCGAGTCGCTCGTCTACACAACTGAGAAACCGAACGCGCTCACTGCGGCCCGGTGGCACGGCGCACAACCAGGCGTGGTAGCGCCGCGTGGCGACATCGGCAGCAGTGCCGCACGCGTATCCGCCGAGCCCGTCGGTCAACAACCATTCACGTTGCAGAGCCTGTTCGAGAGCATCCGCAGCAGTTGACAACACGGGAGGCACTTCATTGACCGAGGGTTCATGCATGGGCAAGGTGGCGGAAACTAGCAAGGAGTCCCCGAGCCTACGCGACCGCCCCCTCATCGCAACGGTGCAAGCAGTATGACCAGATCATCCTGGCCAGCAGTTTCCTTGGTGTTTCATGTTGTTCGCAGAGATCTCAACTGCATCCTTATGCAAGTTCGCAATTTTACCAAAGCAACATGGCGAACCTAGACCTTCGCAACACACTAGTTTTCATCCTTGCTGGCGGTGAAGGCAATCGCCTGAAGCCCCTCACGCAAGTCCGTGCGAAGCCTGCCGTGCCATTCGGCGGCTGCTATCGCATCATCGACTTCACGCTCAGCAACTGCATCCACTCGGGCCTGCGGCGCATTCATCTGCTGACGCAATATCAAGCGCGCTCCCTAGAAGAGCACATTCGATTTGGCTGGAACTTCCTGCCGCGCCGGCTGGAGCAATTCATCACCTGCAGCCCACCGCATCACGTGACGGTCGGCCAGTGGTATCGCGGCACGGCAGACGCCATCTATCACAACATCGACGCGATCGAGGAATGGCGGCCACCCAATGTGTTCGTGCTGTCCGGCGATCACATCTATCACATGGACTACCGCGACATGCTCGCGGAGCACGTGACCAATAAGGCCGCACTTACCGTAGGTGCGGTGCGCATTCCGATTGCCGAGGCGAGCCGCTTTGGCATTCTGCAATGCGACAACGATGGTCGCGTGACCGGGTTCTTGGAGAAGCCCCTGCAGAATGCGCCAGAGATCCCAGGCGACCCGGGTTATTGCCTCGCATCGATGGGCATCTACGTGTTTGAGACTACGGAGTTGACGAAGCGACTACGCGAAGACCAAGCAAAGCCGGAAGGAAAGGGCGGCGATTTCGGTATGCACGTCATTCCGAGCATGATTCGCGAAGTGCCGGTCTATGCGCACCACTTCCGTGGGCTGCCCGGCGACCGGGCGCCATACTGGCGCGATGTCGGCACCATCGAAGCATACTTCGATGCGCAGATGGACCTGTGCAACGTGGCGCCACAGCTCAATCTCTACCGGCGTGATTGGCCTACCTACACACTGTGGCATAACGACCCCCCGGCAAAGACGGTGTTTAGCGAAGGCAATGGCCGCCGCGCCGAAGTCACCGACTCGCTGCTGTGCCCTGGCGTTGTCGTGAGTGGCGGCGGCGTGCGCCGTTCAATCCTCAGCAACCTCGTCTACGTCGACGAGCGATCCCTAATCGAAGAGTGCATCGTGATGCGCGGCGCCAACATCGGCAAAAACTGCAAACTGAAGCGCGTCATTATCGACAAGTGGGTGCGCGTCCCTGATGGGACCGTGATCGGCTACGACATCGAGCAGGACCGCAAGCGGTTCCATGTATCCGACTCCGGGATCGTCGTTGTCCCACGCGGCTGCACCTTCACCAACTGATTCGCGCTGACCCTTCTGCGGGGCAGCAGGCACTCATTGATAGGCGGACTTCAGGTCGCCAAACAATGGGTGCTTCTTCATCGCCAAGGCGACCTTGAAGCCTGCCGGCACCTTGAGCTTCAGTTCCATCGTGTCCTTGCTGCCTTCGGGAACCGGGAAGCACGCGAGCATCAAACCCAGGTCCGCGTAGGCCTTGTTGCGAGAAATCGCGTTGAGCAACTCGGAGTCGGTGAACTTCATGAACTTGCCGATCACCTTGCTCCCCTTGCCATCTTTCTCCTTCGCCGCCAACACCTCGAGCACGAGGCTCATGCCTTGCAGCTCCGAGATCATGCAACCAGAACTCTCACGCAAACCGATACGGGTGCTGTCGATCTTGACCTCGGGATCGGTATCTGCACCGCCACGCTCAAACGCGAGCGAGAATGGCGCACCCATCTTCAGTTCAAACGTCTTGCCCGCCTCAACCGTGAAGGGCTTGTTGTCGGCACCATAGATCGTGCCCATCTGCGCGCGACTGCCTTTGCCTTGCAGGATCCGGCCCCATAGCACCTGCCAATCACCTGCTGGCAGTTCAACCTCCTTGCCCGATGCGACATCAAAGCAAGCAGCGGCAAAGTCCCCCATGCCGCGAATCACCAACTGCACTGGCGTGGTTGGTTTTGGCCCCGCCCAAGTGAACTTCACCTTACCGGTCTTGAAATACTCGGGGTTGAGCGGCCTCGTGCCGAGTTTCAGTTCGCTGATCCGATGGACAAAACGCCACGCCCCACCAACATAGACGAACTCGGAGAATGGCACTCGCGGGCCCTTGCCAATGCGCATGGAATCGAGCAGCGGCGCTTCGCGCGTCGCCACGCCGAGAGTATGCATCGGAAACTTGCCGTCCATGGGATCGCTGTCCATCGGCCGGCCGTTCGTGTTGTCGTCGTAGAACACCATCGGCTCTCCGGCGACGGTGGTCTTAAAGCTCGCAGCACTACGGTAATAAACTGGGGTATTGGAATCGGACGGCGACAGGTTGACTTCGGCCTCGCCGATGTGCTCCTTGTCTGAGCCGGTCCAAAAGTACATCGCATACGGCACTTTCTTCTCGGCATCGAGATAGAACGTCGTCGGCTTGGCTTTGCCGCCGACCTCCACTTCTTGACTAAGCTTCACTTCTGCAGGATTGGTCGTCACCGCAAACTTGTTGGCACCGGATCTAGCCAGATGCAGTTCCATCCGACGGAACCAAGTCATCTGCTTGCTCTTCGCCTCTTTTTCAAATGAAAGGTTCCACCAGAACGCTGGCAATGGGCCGCCTTTTTGCGAGTAGTCCAGTTCGGCATCGAATGCCGCCATCGATTCGAACACAAGGTCGCAGGTTGTTTCGACGGACTTCGGCATCACCAACGTTTCGATGCCTTTTGCACTGTCGCCGTAGCCCTCTGCTTTACGTTTGTCGCCGGCCTTTTCGTCGAGCTCAATCCTCGCCTTCTCCGACTTCATGAAGTTTTGGTTTTGGGCAAAGAACGAGTCCTTGGTCCAGTCCCAGGATTGGCGAAAGGCGACGAACTGTTCCAGCGCAAGGACCGCATCGCGGCGGTCCTGCATAGTCTTGTCCGGGATCTTGCTAAGGCAGACCGCAACATAGTTCCAGGCCTCAGCCGCCTCGATTTTGTGCCCTGTTGTCTCCATCTGGCGGGCGACCGTCATGAAAGTGTCGCGCGCATCCTCAATCGCTTTCCTGCCACCAAGTTTCTGGGCCTCTTCAAATTGAGCCCAGGCTTTCAAGACGTTGCCCCGGTATTTCGCGAAGCTCTCGTAGCTCTTCTGATCCTGACTCTCGATCCAGCCCTCGACCTTTTCGAGCGTCTTTGCCTGCTCAAAAGCGCGCAGCCAACTCACCTTCAACACGTCGAGCGTTGGCTGCATGTCCTTGCCGCGGCCGGCAAAGATCGCGAGCCGAAGGTCTTGGAAGTATTGCAGCGCCTGTTGCGGATGCTGCTTTAGTGCTTTGTCGACCAGCTTGTCGTCCTTCAGTTGGATCCCTTGATTCAACTCGGTGACGAACTTAGTCACCTGCGCATCTTGTGCGGCAGCAAACGTGGGGAGGAGGGCGAGAACCAACAGCGAAAAAATGGTGCGCAGCATCGGGCTCGTTTATGGCGGAAGCCGCCGGTAAGACGATCCTACCGCCAACCATGGCGGCGCGCACCGCACTGCTGATTGCGCGGCAATCATCGCGGCTTTTTATTTTGGCTGGCGCGCTCAAGAACCTGACGTTCGGGCCCTGTCAAAGAGGGCAACCCGGTCTCGTGCACCTTGGCCAGAATGCGATCCACTTCCATCTGGTCACTCGCCAGCGCTGCCGCATTACGCTGTTGCACGAAGTGCCTGAACCGGGCACGCATTGACCCAAACCAACCGGCTTTCACGCCCCATTGCTGTTGGTCGCGGAACCAATCGAACTTAAAGGCCAATACGCCGGCCAAGGCGCCGCCGAGATGGGCCGAGTCGGAGACTGAGCCTTTTGCATTGCTCATCAGTTCCACGAACAGCGAATAAAACGCCAGCCCACAGAACAGGAAGCCCAGAAAGATCAGCTGGACACGCACGAAGAAGAAGATCACTTCGGTGCGCGGCGCAACGCAAACGGCATACAGGAACAACGCAAAACAGGAACCACTCGCGCCAACCACCGGCACAGGAGAGCCGCGCAGCGCATACATGGCGATGTGCCCCGCCGCACCTAACAAGCCACCAAACAGGTAGAGCTTGATCGTTCCCCAATAGCCGGCTCGCTGCTCTGCAATCCGGCCAAAGAAATAGAGCCCGATCATGTTAAAGACCAGATGCATCGGGTCGCTAAAAGAGTGCGTGAACTGATAGGTCAGCAACCGGCAAAGACCAAGCCCGTAGCCTTCCCACAAAAGCGACCAGCTCACGCAAAACCACGCACCAGAATCACCACCCGCTCCGTCACTCAGCCGGCCAGTGAGCAGCATGTTGAGGATGAACACGACGGCGTTGATCAAGATCAGCCGACTGATCGCAGGCGTCGCTCGCGGGAAACCCAATCGGTTGTAGCTCGTGTCGTAGCTCATGCTCTTTTCAATCTCAGGGCCTACCGATCCTTGTTGTCGACCGATCAGATCTGTGGAACAAACGATTTCGTCTTCAACTCATCGCCCGACGCTCTGCCGCCAAAACCGTATTGGCAAGCAACCAGGCGATGGTCATCGGCCCGACACCGCCAGGCACCGGGGTCACGTGACCTGCCACCGCCATCGCCTCTGCAAAATCGACGTCGCCGCAAAGCTTACCGTCCGACTTTTTGTTGATCCCAACGTCAATGACTACTGCGCCGGGCTTTAGCCAGCTGCCCTTCACCAGATCGGCGCGGCCAACGGCGGCCACCACGATGTCCGCCTGTCGCACGACGCTCATTAGGTCAGCTGTCTTACTGTGCGCGATGGTCACGGTGGCATTCTTCTCGAGCAGCATCAGCGCGATCGGCTTGCCGACCAGAATGCTGCGGCCGATCACGACGGCGTGCTTGCCTGCTGGGTCACAACCAGCAGCCTCGATCAGGTGCATGCAACCGCTCGGGGTGCAAGGTCGCAGGCCGGGACGGCCGACCATGAGCAAACCCGCATTGTATGGATGCAGGCCATCGACGTCCTTCTGCGGATCGAGACAGGCGATGATCGACTGCTCGTCGAGGTGCTTGGGCAGCGGCAGTTGCACGAGGATCCCGTCGATTGCGGGATCGGCGCTGAGCCCCTGCACCTTCGTCAATAACTGCGCTTGGGTCGTCGCAATCGGCAGCCGGTGCACAAGGCCGCTGATCGAAGCCTTATGCGCCGCGAGCTCCTTATTGCGCACATAAACCTGCGAGGCCGGGTCATCGCCAACCAGCACGACGTGCAGCGATGGGCTGCGTCCATGCTGTTGCAAGAACGCCTCCGCCCTTACTTTCACCGCGCCGCGAACGAGTTCCGCTGCTGCCTTGCCGTCGATGATGCTTGCCATGTGAAGCTGGGATAGCACGACGGCGCAGCTGCTGCAAATGACTACTTGGTCGGCAACGCGCCTTGGGTCATTCGTCCATGAGCCGCAGTCGGTGCGCGCACTGGCAACAACCGGCCAACTACGCCCACCAATACTAGGCCTAGCTGGCTTGCGTAAAAAATCGCCAATGCCTGTCCCGTGCTCTCGGAAAATCCGTAGTTATGCAACCCCACCTGCAGTTGGTTTACGTGAAACCAAGAGAACGCAACTACGCAACCGGTCAGTGCGGCTCCGACGCAGAAGCCAAAGTCGCGCACCATGCCGCTCATGCGCGCATGCAAAAGCGCCGCTTGCGCGATGCAAATCATCAGCGCGCCATTCTCCTTGGTGTCCCAGCCCCAGAAGCGGCCCCAGCTGTCGTTTGCCCAGACGCCGCCAAGGATCGTGCCAACTACCGAGAGCAGTAGGCCAAACGCGGTGGCACCGTAGGTCATGCGCACGACGCTCTTATGCAGCGCCTCGTCATTGCGGCAGATGCGCAACGCCCCCATCAACAACCACGCAGTGCCAAACAGCGCGGCAATCATGCCAGCGGCGTAGCCAAAGTTGATCGTGGTCACGTGCGTTGCCAGCCAGTAGTTGCTGTCGAGCACGGCTTGCAACTGCTTCATCGTGTCTTGACCGTCTTCAACCTCAAACTTGCGCGCCAGCATGACCAACAAGCTGCCGAAGATCGGCGCGATGGATAGTGCGACGCGGCGGCGGTTGATTACTTCGGTCACCAGTGCGACCACCGTGCCGACGCTGGTGATGAATAAAAACGTATCGTAAAGATTCGTGATCGGTGGGCGTTCGCGGATCAAACAGCGCAGGACGATGTCGCCGATCACAAAGCTGGCACCAACCGCACTCAGCACAAAGGCAAACAACCACAGCACGCGACTGCGCGGCATGAGCCAGAGCAGCAGGACGCAAAAGAACGCGGGCAGGAAGCCAATGTGCAGCGCCTTGTAGTGCAGGCTCCATTGGTAATAGCCAGCCTCCATGGCAACACGACTTTGTTCGCCACGCAAAGCCGCCGCGGCAACGACGCGGTCATGGAGCAAGGACCATGCGGGCGCACTATCAGCAGGGTCTCCTACGCACGCAGCATCGAGACTCTCGAGCATGGCCATCTGCTCTGCCGGCAATCGTCCCTGCATGGCTGGACGGATCAGATCGCCGACCGTGAGCCATTTTTCCGCAGCCTTGAGTGACTCTTTTGGTGGGAAGAATCCGATCTTTTCGCTCTGGGATTCACCGTAGCTCGCAAGCCACTGGCCAACTTCGAGCACGTTGCCAGCGGCTTTATCCGCTGGGCTCTTGGCAAACTGCTGCACCATCGCACCGAACTCATTGCCCTTCTGCAGCAATTCAACAAGGCTCACGTGATCTTTGCCGTAGAGCTTCTGCAGCGCGTCACCTTTGAGCGGGAACAAAAGCGCAAACGGGGCGAATGCCCCTTGGAGCTCTTCGTAGACCCTTACCTGCGAAGCCAGCCGCAAAATTGCGCGATCGAGTGTCGACTGCTCCGGGCCTTCGTGCTTGCCTGCGCCTTCTGCCTGCTCGTTTAGCTGGTCGCGGCACGGCAACAGATCCGCATAGCTGATGTAATCGAAGTCCATCCGCTGACCGCCATCACGGGCATAGCCGATGGCGTCCATCACCTGCCGGTTCTCGACCCGAAACAGTGGATATGCATCCGCCTGTTTTTGGTGCATGGCAATGTCGAGCAGCCACTCGGTAGACGAGAGCGTCACCGCCTGTGCTGCGCCACCATTGGCGTTGGCCCAGGCAAACTGCAAATCGCGACGGCCATGTGTGAAATACAAAGCAAATGCCGCCAACGTGCCAAACGGTTTGATTCGTCCGTCATGCTGAACCGGCAGCGAGGCTACGACCTCGACCAACGAAGGCGCGTACGAATCAAGCCTAGTACGCAGAGCTTCGTCCACCTGCGTTTTCTTGCGGTCACACCCAGACAGCAAAAGCGCCAGCAGCAACAATCCCAACGCGATGCAACGGTTCATAAAGCCCCCGCGCGTTGCCGCGCCTGTGCTCGGATATAGCCGAGTAGTTTTCGACCGAAGTGCAACAGCAGGCCCACGGCGATTACATAGCACGACCATTCGGGCCAGGCATCGGAAGGATTCCTGCCAATCTCGAACACCGAGTAATAGCGCTTATTGCGCGGGTCCTGACCAAACTGCGTCTGGTAGACGACGTGGCCGTCTCGACGCAGCGGATTGTTCATGAAGATGCGCACCGGCAAATCTCGCCCCGCTTCCTGCACCGTAACATAGCTGCTGAAGTCGCGGGCCATCGCGGATCCGGGATGGTCTTGCTTTTTGAATTGATCCAGACGCAGGGTGAATGGCAGTTGCCAAGTTTTACGTCGCAGCATCAAGCCATAACGCTGGCCTGCTACTTCAAACACCCAAGGGGCATCATTGAACAGCATTGGCCGCGACTCAAAGCCCCAGAGGATCGCCTTCTGCACGGGGCCTGTTGCTGCGCGCACCTCGACATAGCAGCCAGCGATGTTCACTTCGCGCTTGCGCAAGTTGGTGTCGAGCGGCCGCAAGTATGCGCCATCGACGATCGGCATGCGGATGTTGACGGTGCTGGACGCAGGCTGCGGTTCGCAGTTGTCTAGCCAGTGATGAACCAAAAACGAGAACGGCAATTCGCCATGCGCGCCGCCGCCCACCATGACATAGCCATCATGCGCACCATCTAACTCATCGGCAGACACGGTCCGCTCGCGCACCGCTAAGCCGTCCTGCTGGATAACAGCCAGTTCCCACTCGTGGAAGCTGACGAAGTTCTGTGAGGACTCCGTCTCAAACAGCGCGACCATGCCGGAGATTGAAAACTGATACTTCACATAGCCAGCGAGCAACAGCAGCAGGATCCCCATGTGCGCCACCAGGATGCCAAGGTTGCCTTTGTGCCAGCGCACTCGCAGAACGCCGCCACACACCAAGGTGAGGAATAACATCGCCATCACCGGCAGGCCCCCAGGGCCATGCAAACCAAAAAACAGCGGCGCAGTCCACGACTCAAAGTAGCGCTTCTGCACGTCGTAGGCGGACATGTCGATCTGCGCGATCGTTCCCGCAAAAACCAATATGCCCAGGTAGAGCAGGATCACCACCGCGACCTTCATCGAGCCGAGACTGGCGAGCACGGAGCGCCAGATTGATGAGGCCGCGGCGGGCTTCAACAAATCGCTCAAGGCGCCCTCCGGATCGATTCACAAAACTGCACGAACGCGGCGCGCTGCGCCAGCACCTCACTGGCGGGTCCCAGGCACTTCACGAACACCAAAGTACCATCGCGAACGCCAGCAGCGAGCAACAGGCGCGCATCGTCGAGCTTCTTGCCGGTGAATGGATCTTCCAGCTTGCCCGTGATATCGAGCAGCACGGCATCCGGTCCTAGCAACTCGACCTTTGGCATCGTAACCAGATCCGCTGCCTCGATTGGCGGTTGCCCGAGCGAGCCGCGCCAGACGTTGATGTTTGCCAGCAAGTCATTGCCGAGTTGGCCGAGATAGATTTCTGAACCCTGGCCAAAGGAATAGTGCAGGGCCTTACTGGAGTTGGCTTTTGGCTGCCAGTCTTTTGGGACTGCGGCAACGAACGGCGCGCTGCCTTCGTTTTTATGATCAGCCGGCGCCACCTTTGGCGGGGTTGCTTCTGCCGGCGCCAAGCTGGCCGGCTGTTTTACGACCTCGGTATCTGCAGTGGTCTTTACCGTTGCCAGGCCTGCCGTGATCGAGCCCGACAGTGCCAAGAACTCGTCCTTGTGCTTCGCCACTACATCCTTGGCCCCAGTGAACTTCAGGGTCGTCACCTGATCATTCTCGACGGTATAGACCAGCAACATGGAATACCCTTCGCGTGCCTTGCCGGCAGCGGTGAAGGTGCCACTAAGTTCGAGCAACTGACCAACCTTGCCCAAAAGGCTTACCTGCTGCGATGCAGCGAGCACCGCAGCATCCGGCACTGACTGACCAAACTGGCCAAACCAACGGTCGATATTTGCCCGTAGGCCACCGCCGACACCAACCGTGAGATAGCACTCCGTCTCGGGCTCCCCCTTCACGCGCCACAGCAAATGGCGAAACCGTTCAGGCGCTGGCGGCAGTTCTTCGAAGCACAACGGCGACACGGCAGAGAATTCTGCACTCGACGATTTGGCCGGTCCTGCGGTCGGTCCCGCGGTCGGTCCCGCGTTGTTGTTCGCCGGCTTTGGGTTCGTGAAGCCAACACCAGTGGCGCGGATCGAACCGACGAGTGATTGAAACGCTGCTTTATGCCGCTCGACAAGGGCCTCTGGGCCAGTGAACTTAACGGTCGTGACCAGGTCCCCGTCGACGGCAAATGCGAGCAGCATGGCAAACCCATTCCGCTTTTTTCCAGAAGTGGTGTAGGTGCCGTTTAGTTCTAGCAAGTGACCTTGAATGCCAAGCACCGTGATCGCCGGCAGCGCATCGATCGCGCTCGCAGACAGCGTCGGCTTATCAAACTGGCCAAACCAACGCGCAACATTGGCATTTAGCCCTCCGGCCACGCCCGCTGTCAGGTAGCACTCCGTGTCCGGCTCGCCCTTCACCTGCCACAGCAGATGGCGAAACCGCTCAGGCGCTGGCGGCAAAGACTCAAAACCAGCAGGCGTTTCGCTCGTCCATTTGGCGACCGGCTCCTGAATCAAGAGGCGCCCATTGATACTGCTATCCCAGGTCAACTTTCGCTGTTCGCTACTGAGCACGACCTCAGGTCCAAGTTCTGCCACTGCGGATGGGCGGCAACCTGCCGCAAAGAACAACACCAGGAGCGAAATTTTGACGGAGCTCATTTTTCGAAACCCAACAATACCTGAGAGCCAACCCAAAGCGCACCTGCTTGATGAGTCTTGAGTCATGCGCACCCAAATAAGTGTGCCTGACTAATCGGTCAGAGGCGACGGCTCAAAACAAAGCTTGCGATCTGATGTAAGGCATCGCGAGCAGCACACGGCGGCAGGATTGAGAGTGACGCCTGCGCTTTGGCAACGCGTCGTTGCGCTTCCTCCATCGCATATGCGACGGCGTGTTCCAGTGGAAACTCGGAACGCAACCGGCGCAGCGCTTCCGCCTCGCCAAGGCCGAGCACGGTTTGCAACCGTTGACTAGCACCTGCATCGCGATGCATCAGATAGAGCATCGGCAAGGTAATCTTGCCCTTGCTGAGGTCGGTGCCCAGCGACTTGCCAACCAAGCGTTCGTCACCATCAAGGTCTAGGCAGTCATCCACGATTTGGAACGCGATGCCGAGTTCCAAACCAAACTCCTCAAGCGCACGCAAACGCGCTTCGGTGCCGCCCGAGTAGTGACCGCCAAGGCGGCAGCCTGTTGCATAGAGGCTCGCCGTCTTCTCCGCGATCACCTGAAAATACTGCGACTCCGTCCAAGCGAGATCGAAGCGATGCAGGATCTGCGTGATCTCACCTTGGCAAATGACGCGCACCGTTTCAGCCAGCCAGCGTGCGCAGGTCGGGTCTGGCAACTGCACGGCCATGTGGAAGGCCTTGGCATAGATGTAGTCGCCAAGCAGGACCGCAACCTCTACGCCAGCGAGTTCATTGACGGTCGTCAGACGGCGCCGCATGTTGGCGCCATCGAGCACGTCGTCGTGCACCAAAGTCGCCGTATGCAGCAGTTCCACCACTTTGGCAACGTGCACGACATCGTCGCTGATGGCGCCGCCATGACTCGCACCACGCACCGCCATCGCCGACAAGAACACGAGGACGGGGCGCAATTGCTTGCCGCGGTAGCCGCCAACGTGCTCAACCAGCGGCAACATTTCGCGTTGGCCGGGCAGCAGGTCTTGAATCAACTCACGATTTAGCCGCTCAAGTTGCGGTCGCACCAGCGCGGTCAGATCGTGCAGCGGAAGTGTGTCAGTCACGAGTTTGGCGATGCTGATCTAAAGCCGTATCGATGCAACATAGAACGCAGCAACCCAAACGAGATTTCAACGGACCGCTTTGGCCAATCGCTTCTCAGTTGCCGCCTGCGCCGCCATCTTTACCGCCGGAGGAACTACCGCCGGAGGAACTACCGCCGGAGGAACTACCGCCACCGTTGCGATTGCTATCGCTGCCGTCCTTGAGGCCCTTCTTAAACTCAGTTATTGAGCCGCCAAGCGAGCGCGCCATCGTGGGCAGACGATGGCCAAACAGCAGCAGCGCAATCAGGATGACACCAGCCCACTGCACAGGAGATCCCAAGAATGCGATC
Organism: Planctomycetota bacterium; assembly: GCA_014192625.1. Classification (GTDB taxonomy): domain Bacteria; phylum Planctomycetota; class UBA1135; order UBA1135; family UBA2386; genus BJHM01. The sequence continues at coordinate 110,320 of BJHM01000010.1, read as the reverse complement.
ATTTAAAAAACCTCGTTTGGTCACTATACCGCCGACGCGATCATCTGTCACAACCGCAGTCGGTCATTTTTTACCAACCAAAAACCTGTTCTAGCTGGGCGGACTTTGCGCCGGCTGCTGATCGAGCCAGTTGCGCCATGCCAGTGGGTCGTCACCCAAGTCTTGCCCCACCAAGCGCACCAAGTTGGCGCGACTCTTCGCCCGGATCGCCAAATCGTCTGACTGCATGGCCGCCACCAGCATGCGGATCGCGTCGAGGCGCGCACTCATGCCGCTGTCAACTGCACCGGCTTTGACAAGTGCCTCGCGCATGGCCTTTAGGACCGCGGTTAGCCCGTTGTTGAGCCTGATACACTCGCCCCATAGCACCAGAACGTAGAACACCAACAACCCGCAGGCGAACCGGAGCAGGAAGTGATCGCCGAACTGTTGCCGAAACCAAGCGTGGCCCGGCACCATGGTCTCAACGGCTGGCTCAAACACGATCACGAACAGCAGCAGCAGCAGCAAAATCGGCGTGAGCTGGCGAAACCAGTGATCTCTGCCGGAATTGCCCTGAACGTCCTTCACTGGGTTACTTCTTCAGGACCTGCTTCATGGTGATCCCAAGGACTGATGGCGTGTCGCATACATGCACGCCAGCCTTGGCCATTGCGGCCTTCTTGTCCTTTGCCGTGCCCTTGCCGCCGCTGATGATTGCGCCAGCATGTCCCATGCGCTTGCCCGGCGGAGCAGTGGCACCAGCGATAAATCCAACCACCGGCTTCTTGACGAGGGCCTTGATGTAATCGCAGGCCTCCTCCTCGGCAGAACCACCGATCTCGCCGATCATGATGATCCCTTCGGTCTGCCGGTCGTTCTCGAACAGCTCCAAGCAATCGATGAAGTCCATGCCCTTGATCGGGTCGCCACCGATACCGATGCAAGTCGATTGGCCGAGACCCACCGAGGTAAGCTGCCACACGGCCTCATAGGTAAGCGTGCCACTGCGCGACACCACGCCGATCTTGCCGGGCTTATGGATATAGGCCGGCATAATGCCGATCTTGCAGCCCTTCTGGTCGGTGACCGGAGTGATGATGCCTGGACAGTTGGGACCGATCAGGCGTGTTTTTGAGCCCTGCATGAAGTTGCGCACAAAGGCCATGTCCGCGACCGGAATGCCTTCGGTGATCGTCACAACAAGGTCGAGGCCAGCGTCCACCGCCTCACAGATCGCATCGGCTGCAAACGCAGCAGGGACGTAAATCACCGAAACGGTGGCCCCCGTTGCCTTCTTCGCCTCGACGACGGTGTCAAACACCGGCGTGCCATCGGCGGTCACCTGTCCGCCCTTGCCTGGCGTTACGCCGGCAACCATCTTGGTGCCGTATGCGAGCGCGTTCTTCGTGTGGAACATGCCGGCTTCACCAGTGATGCCTTGCACGATAATTTTGCTGTCGCCGTTGACGAGTACGCTCATCTTTGTGCCCCTGCTGCCTTGACGATTTTTTCCGCTGCTTCGTCGAGCGAAGTCGCGGTTTGCAGGTTTAGTCCTGACTCCTGCAACATCTTGCGCCCGAGATCCACGTTGGTGCCTTCCAGGCGCACAACCAAAGGCACGGACATTTTGGTCTCACGCGCTGCGGCGATGACGCCTTCAGCGATGGTGTCGCACTTCATGATGCCGCCGAAAATATTGACCAAGATGCCCTTCACGTTTTGGTCGCTGAGCAAGATCTTGAACGCGTTGGTGACCTGAGTCTTGTTGGCACCACCACCCACATCCAAGAAGTTGGCGGGCATGCCGCCTTTTTGCTGGATCACATCCATCGTCGCCATCGCGAGTCCTGCGCCGTTCACCATGCAACCGATGTTGCCGGAGAGCGCGATGTAGTTGAGGTCAAACTTTTTCGCCTCGACCTCCTTGGGATCCTCTTCATTGAGGTCGCGGTAGGCAGCAAGGTCCTTGTGCCGAAACAGCGCGTTGTCGTCAAAGCTCAACTTTGCGTCGAGTGCGAGCACGTTGCCGTCCTTGGTGACGATCAACGGGTTGATCTCTGCCAACGAAGCATCGGTGTCGAGGAACGCCCTGAGCAGACCATTGATCACGGCCGCGCCACTTTTCAACTGCTCGCCCTTTAGGCCAAGGTGGAAGCAGATGCGGCGGACCTGGAACGGCTGCACACCCTTGACCGGATGCACCGGCACGCGCAGCAGAGCAGCCGGTTTGTTGTGCGCCAGGTCCTCGATATCAACGCCACCTTCAGCGGCAGCGATCACGACCGGCGCTCGCGCGTTGCGATCCATCGCCACGGCGAGATACATCTCGCGTGCGATCTCCGCACCTTGCGTGACGTAAAGTTTTTTCACGACGCGCCCCTCGGGGCCCGTCTGTGGCGTGACGAGCACCCGACCGATCAGCCCCTCAGCAATCGCCCGCGCCTCTTCTTTGGTGCGAACCAATTTTACGCCACCGGCCTTACCACGACCGCCAGCGTGAATCTGAGCTTTGACGACGGCCAGGCCACCGCCGAGGTCGGCGAATGCTTTGGCGGCTTGATCGGGCGTATCGACAGGGATGCCTTTGGGCACTGGCACGCCGTAGCGCGCGAGCACTTCTTTGGCTTGATATTCGTGAATGTTCATGAGGGTCGCTAACGAAGGGCGCGCAAGGTAGCGATCCAAACGTCCTAGGCCAATGGCGACCTGCAAGCTTCGCGATGGGAATGTCGCAACAGACTGTGATCGGAAGCAGGAAATCGCGGCCGCGGGCCGCTACCGTGAGGCGGTGTCGAACGGAATCCTCGTCTATCAGCAGATTCGCGCCCTCATCGAATCGGGCGTCCTCCAGAGCACCCCGGGGATCTCCCCGGCCCAGATCCAGCCGAGTTCGCTCGACCTGCGATTGGCCACCCGCGGCTATCGCGTGCGATCTGGATTCTTGCCGGAAAGTGTGCGCGTCAGCGATCGCCTGGAATCGATGACGCTCTACACCTTCGATCTCACCGATGGCGCGGTGCTCGAGAAGGGCCACTGCTACATCATTCCGCTGCTGGAACGGATCGAAAAACCGCTGCCGTGTCCGGCGCGCGCCAACCCCAAATCATCCACCGGCCGCCTCGACCTGTTCACGCGTCTACTTGTCGACCGTTGCGGGCGATTCGAGACCGTGCCGCAGGGCTATACCGGGCCGATGTTTCTCGAAATCGTGCCGCGCAGTTTTCCGGTGCGGGTGCGCACCGGCCTGTCGCTTTGCCAGATCCGTTTTGCGGAAGGCAAATCCGAACTCAGCGATGAAGAATTGCGCGCCGAGTATCTGCGCGCGCCACTTTTGTTTGACGATCACGGTCGGCCGATCCCAATCGAGCAGGCACGCATCGACCGCGGCCTTTGCATGGGCGTCGCACTAAAGAACGATCGCGACATCAGCGACCCGATTGGCTTCACCGCGCGCCGGTTCACCTCGATTGTCGATACCGCACTCGAAAATGCGCACGATGCGGACGCATTCTTCGAACCGATTCTGGAGCCGCGCGATGGCCGGATGATCGTCGAGCCAGAAGAGTTCTACATTTTCGCCAGCAAAGAACGGGTGCGCGTCCCACGCCACCTCGCTGCCGAGATGGCGGCATACGACGTCGGCATCGGCGAATTGCGCACCAACTATGCAGGCTTCTTCGACAACGGATTTGGCGGCGACAAAGGCACCCGCGCGGTGCTCGAAGTGCGGCCACATGATGTGCCGTTCTTACTCGAGGACGGGCAGGTGTTTTTCAAGTTGGCGTTCTTCCGCACCCTGCAGGACCCCGAGGTTGTGTACGGCGACAAGCGTCTAAGTTCGCACTACCAAGGCCAGTCGCTGAAGCTAAGCAAGCACTTCCGCCAGTAACCCGCAGTTGCCAGCGACTGATTGGCGCGGCAGGTACAGCGGGGCAGGCACAGCGCGGTATCGATCACGAATACAATGCCTGCCGCAACGCGCTGGAGTTCGTCGCTGCAAAGAGTGGTGCGCGCATCGTCACCGCGCCGATTCTCTTCCCACTAGCGGGCACAGCGCGGCAGGCACAGCGCGGCAGGCACAGCGAGGCAGGCACAGCGAGGCAGGCACAGCGGAAACAAGCCGCGCGAGGCAGCAGCCAAGCAAATCAGCGCAGCGGCTGGTTTTGCACCGGGTATTGCCGCCAATCGCCAAAGTCGTAGTGCCACCACTCGTATTCGTAGACCGCAAACCCAGCTCGCTCCATCGCGCTGCGCAATAGGTCCCGATGCCAGCGCTGCAACTCGTTGCCACCCGGCCAATCTGGATAGGCGCGGGTCGTGAACTCGTCAAAGCCACAGGGCATCGACACCAGCTCAGAAGTGGTCAAATCGTAGAGCGTGAGGTCGACCGCGCAGCCACGGTTGTGCCGACTGCCGGTCGCCGGATCGGCCACGAACTGCCGCATGTTGTCGGGGGTCGCTTCAAAGAACAGCTTGGTGATCGACCACGGCCGATAGGCATCGAAGACACAGAGGCCAAAGCCTTGGGCGCGAAGTTCCTGCTGCGCCTGCTGCAGCGCCACCGCAGCCTCACGCTGCAGCATTGGCACCGCCGCGTCATACACGCGCTCGCCCAGAAAGTTGTCGTTCGTCGCGTATCTGAGATCAAACAACAGCGCGGGCGAGAGGCTGCGCAGATCCACGAGGGAAGGAGTGCGCATGAGTGCCTCCGCCTTGGGCGGAGTGGCAGCCGCCATCGCGGCACGGATTGCGGCCAGCGGTTGCCGCAGCGGAATACGAAACGCGCCGTCTGCCGGGTGCACGATCTTTGGCCAGCACACCCAGTCGAGCTCGAGTGCGGTGACCAGCCCTTTGGCGTCGCGCACAAAACGCATGACCTCCGAGCCGCGCAAACCAGGCGACAGGGTGAAGGAACCGTCTGGGTTCACTTTCGGTAATTCGCGCACCTTGCCATCAAGCACGAGGCCAAGTTGGCCGCGAACTTCGTAAACGACAATCTGCGCGTGCGGCCAGCCATATTCGCCGAGCAATGGAGCTAGCAGCGCAGGCGGCGGCAGCGGCCGGTTGTCAGGCGCGCGAGAAAACGCAACGGCCCCAATTTGCACCGCCCCGGTGGGCAGCACTGACAACACCCGATCGGTCTTTCCTAAAGCATCCATGCTCACGAGTTGTTCGCCGACAAGGTGCTGAACTGTAGCGCTGCCGATGCACGGATCGAAGACGAGATCCGCACCGCGTGGAATGAGCTCAAACCACCGCCCGTTAGCCTCGTAGCGGCCAGCGAGTCGCAGCGCCATGGTGCGGCCAACCACTGCCAAAGCAGTCACCACCATGCTGACCGAACCGGCTCGCACGATTGCGGCGGCACCATCCATCGGCAACCCGCCATGCGTTCCACCCACGCCAGCAGCAAAACGCCATTCAATGCCCGTTGCTTCCTGCAAGTCGACCGTCGCGAGCAGGATTGCAGGTGCACCAATCGCGATCCGCAGTAGGTCTACCTCGCGCAACAACTGCGCACACACGGTCCGATGCGCCTCCGTCTGGACTGATTGGCCATCAAGGCCTGCAGCGACCAACAGAGTCATCGCTGCGCGCGCAAACTTCATGACATCAGAAGCCAACCTGCTCTTCGCCAGCAATGCGTTGCTTGCGTGCGGGATCAGACAGCCCTTGCACCGCCGCCACCATCTCCGTCACCGGCTCGGCAAAGCCATCGACCTGCTGCATCGACACTGCGATTCGAGAACTCACGCCGCGCCGCTGCATCGTGATGCCATAAAGCACCTGACACTCGGCCATCGTTCGCTTGTGGTGTGTGACGATGCAAAACTGGGTATCGGTAGTGAAGTCTCGCAGCACCCGCAAGAACCGCTCAACGTTGGTTTCATCGAGCGCCGCATCCACTTCGTCGAGGATGCAAAACGGTGACGGACGAACCTTGAACAGGGCAAACAGAATCGCCACCGCGGTCAGCGAACGCTCGCCACCGGACAGGAGGTTGATCGACTGCAATTGCTTGCCTGGCGGCTGTGCCACAATCTCGATGCCAGCCTCGAGCAGGTCTTCACTCTCGCCGAGGAACATGTCCGCTTTGCCGCCTTGGAATAGCTTGCGGAAGATCTCTTGGAAGTTCTTCCGCGCCTCCGAGAACGTCTGCTCAAACAACCCGCGCGACTCGACCTCCAGCTTGCGCAGAGTCTCCATCAACGAACGGCGTGCGTCCTTGAGGTCACCGACTTCCTGCTCGAGCGAGGTGAACTGACCTTCCTCCTGATCCAATTCGAGCACCGCATCCAAGTTGACAGCACCCAGGCGATCCTTCTGGCTCTGCAGGACCTGAACTTCTTTTTTCGCTTCGCTGGGCTGGAATGAATCCAACAGCCAGAGCCGCGAAATCATCAACCACTCAGAGACCACCCGAGGCGGCAACGGCGGTCCTTGCAGAACCTCGACCAGGCCCATCGGCGCAGGCGGGCCTTGCATATTGGCATCGTGCACCATGCCGATGCCGTGAATCTCGCCAAGGCAACGGCGCAGCTCGACACCAGTTTCTTCGCGCAACCGCTCTTCGAGTCGCGCAAATCGATGCCCGCTGTCCGCCAGCTGCAATCGCAGTCGCGACAGGGATTCTGCACCAATGCGGCGGCGGTCTTCGCAGTCCAACAACAGCAGGTTCTCACGATCACGGGTCGCACGCGCCTCGTCGACTTCCGCCTGCCGCTGATCGCGCAACTCTTGCAGCACCACCAACTGCTCGCCAGCAACCATCGCGAGTTCCTGCAGCCGCGCATGTTCTGCGGCCGCCCGCTCACTTCCCGTGAGACTTTGCTGAACGCGGTCTGCGAGTTCGTCAAGCCCCTGATCAATTTCGCGCAAGGCATCTTCATGAACCCGGATCGTGCGCAACAACCCTTCGCGCGCTTCGGTCGCCTTGGCTTGCAAAAGACGCAATTCTTGTTCGCGATTGGAAGCGGCATCGAGGACCGACTGTCCATCCCTGATGAGCTCACTGATCGACTCTTCCACGACCTGAAGCTCGGTTTCCTTGCGCGCCAAGAGATGCTGGTCAAACAACACTTGTCCGAGTACCGCGAGTGCGCCAGACAATGTAAATCGCAGCGCGGCACTCTCGTCTTCCAGTTCGCTAATCTCCCGCTGCACGTCGCCGCCACGGGCCGTCACGCGAGCCAGCTGAGCTTCGATAGTCTGGCCACTGCGCCGCTGCAACTGCAACGACTCGCCGAGCTGCCGGAGTTCAAGCTTCAGCCGCTCGACGCGCGACACTGCGAGTTCTTTGCCACCAATCAATTCCTGCAACCGGGCCTCCACCAGACCAGCGCAAATGCCGAGTTCCTGGATCTGCGAACGGCGAACGACGAGACCGCTGTGACCTTCCGCACTGGCGCCTCCTTCGATCCGCGGCCCACACGAAAGGCTGCCTGCTTTCGTGACGAAGCAAAGATCCGCACGAGAGCTGTCTGCACCCGCGAGACTCTCGACCATTACCACGCCGCGCAACAGCCACGCGAGCAGATGGCTACTGGAGTTGCTCGCCGAAGGCGAGCGAACGAGATCGAGCAGACGCTGTGCAAAAGCTGGCAATCCGAGCAGCAAGCCAGTTTCTGGCGCCGACGTAAAATCTTCCTCAACGAGCAGCAGCACGCGGCCAAGCCGGCGCTCCTGTAGATCCAAAATGATCGCCGTGGCATTGGCGCGGGTGTCCACCACCAGAGCCTGGACATACTGACCAAGTGCCGCCTCAAGTGCGCTGCTGTAGGCGAGGTCTATTTCGAGCAGGTCGAGCAGCCTGCCGCGCAATCCGGCGGGCTTTGACTGCAGCAGATACCGGGGTGCCGCGTCGAGACCTTCGAAATGCGCCTCCATGTCGATCAACGCCGTGCGGCGGCCCTCGACTTGCGATAGCTCATTGCGCAGCGCGGATTCCTGAGTGGCAAGGTCTACCGCAGCAACATCCGCATCGCGCAAGTCGACGAAGGCAAGTTGCTCGCGCTCGCGCAGGATGCGCTCGCGAGTGTGGATCTCCGCGATCTCGCTGCTTGCAGTGGACCGTTGCTGACAAAGCTCAGCCGACTCGGTCAAAAGCTGCGCCATGCGATCCAAAAGCCGTGACTGCCGGGCCCGCGCCGACTCAAGTTTCGCCTGCTGATCAACGGCCACGTTGCGTCGCTTGGTGCGCGCATGGAGCAGCGCAAGTTGCTGCTGCCGAATCGTCTCACGCACCTCGGACTGTCGGCGAAGTTCTTGTTGTGCTGCCGACACGGCCTGCCGTTGCGCGGCCAGGTCCTTATGCAGATCGATCAGCGCTTGCTCCCGCTGCGCCAAGCCATCGCGCACCTCGGCAAGCGAAGCCATGCGCTCATGCTGCTGTTCTGCCAGCACACGGCCGCGCTGCTTGCCACGCTCGGCATCGCTCGCGAGTTCGGTCGCACGCTGCTGCTGCGCATCGGCGCGCTCGCGATGCGTGAGCAACTCAGATTCACAACGCGACAGTTCGTTGCGCACCGTCTCAAGTGCCTGTTCGCAACGCGCGATCGTGCCATCGGACGCGCGCACGCGCTGCATGGCCTCGTCGCGCATCGATTCGACATGCGCAAGGACCTGCTCCTGATCGAGCAACAATTGCTCCTGCTGCGCTTGTAGTTCGCGCAGCTGTGTGCCGTCGATCACGGCCACCGCGGCGCGCAGATCGCGCAGGGCGGCCTGCAGTTCTTGAAACCGCCGCGCCTTGCCAGCCTGAATGCGAAGGCTGCGAATGCGCCGACTGCGCTCTTCCAGCAGGTCGGTGACGCGAGCAAGATTTTGGTCCGTCCGATCAAGTTTTCGCAGCGCCTCCTTCTTCTGCAGTTTGAAACGCGCAATGCCAGCAGCCTCCTCGAAGATCGCACGCCGCGCTTCGGGGTTGGCAGAGAGGACGGCATCGATGCGGCCCTGCTCCATGACCGAATAGCCGCCTGTGCCGAGGCCGGTGTCGAGCAGCACATCGCGCACGTCTTTCAGTCGGACTTCCTGGCCATTGACCAGGTAACTGGACTCCTTGTCGATCGTCAGACGACGCGAAATGTCGATCTCAGTGCGGCCATCGAACGAACCCGTCGGATCCTCAAAGGAAATCGTCACCTCCGCCATGCTCATCGCATCGCGGCCTTCGGCGCCCTTGAAGATGACGTCCGTCATCTCGTTGCCGCGCAGACTTTTTGCGCGCTGGTCACCGAGTACCCACTTGATGGCATCGACGACGTTGGATTTGCCGCAACCGTTCGGGCCGATGATCCCGGTCAACCGGTTGTCGAACTCAAACTCAGTACGATCCGCGAACGACTTGAAGCCACGCGCGACGAGACGCTTTAGGCGCATGAACTAATCCTGCGAAAAGCGCGGCTGGCGCTCTTCTGAATAAAGCTGTTCTGAATGAAGCGGCAACATGGCTGGCCCTTCATTAGTAATGCCGCACTTTTTGCTGCCGCCAGTTGTGATGCCGCGCGCAGCAAGATCAAAGCCTTTGCGCCGCCGACTGCGCTCGACCGAGACCGTGCCATAAGCCACGGCAGCCTCGGCTTGACCGGTGGCGATCAAGACGCTCTGCACAGCATCGGAAAGCTCCAAGGTGGTCAACATGCTTTTGGCATAGCCATGCTGCGCCGATTCGGCGTGCTTTTGCCGTAGCCCAGCGATCACGGTTGCGGTCACTTCAAGCGCGCGCCAGTCCTCGTCCACACCAACGCTGTGCAGCGCCAGGTGAACCGACCGCGCGAGCTTTGTTGCCCGCAAGAACTCCGTGCGACCATCACGCTTTTCAACTAGGTGCTCCGACCGCCGATTCATCGCCCCCGCCCTCCCGGCGTTTTTCTAACATTGGCTTCAACTCATCCAGGAACTGACTCACGTCCTTAAACTCGCGGTAAACCGACGCGAATCGGACATATGCCACCTGATCAAGCTGACGCAACTCCTGCATGATGAGGTTGCCGATAACCTTGCTCGGCACCTCCTTATCAAAAGCCTCCAGACACTGGCGCTCGATGCGATCGGTGACCACTTCGAGTTGCTCGACCGATATCGGTCGCTTTTCGCACGCACGCAACATGCCAGACAACACCTTCTGGCGATCGAACGGGGCGCGTTCGCCGGTCTTTTTCACCACGCGGAGCGGTGCCGATTCGACGCGCTCATAGGTGGTATACCGGCGCCCACAATCGGCGCAGACGCGTCGGCGACGGATGGCAAAACCATCCGCGCTAGCGCGGGAGTCGATAACCCGATCGTTGTCGGCCTTGCAATACGGACAGCGCATGGACAGCCTGCTGTCGATGTCATCTGCCGACTGACCTCGGCACGACGCATCGTCCAGCGGGTGAGACCATACTGGCACAAGCCCTTGTGTGTCAAAGACGGTTGAGTCGCTATTTCCCGAGACAGAACCGGCCAAAGATGCGGTCGAGCAGATCGTCCGGTGCGTGCGTCCCGTCAATACCACCGAGTTCTCTGAGTGCCGTATCGAGGTCTGCGCCGACCAGTTCGCCAGCCACTCCGGCTGGCGAGTCTGCCGCGCGTTTTGCCCCTAGCAGCACATTGGCGAGCAGTTCGCGCAGTGGCGCACAAGCGGCGCGATGCCGCGCACTGCCGCGCGCCACGAGAAAGTTGCGCAACTCTGCGATGCCAGCATTGGTGACCACACTCACTAAAAAACGCGGCAGCGCCCTAAGGGCAACCGGCAAGGGACACGCCTCTTCGCTGCGGTCCGCCTTGGTCTGAATGACGCACAACCATGGCAACGTAGTGTTCGGCACATGCGGCAAGGCTGGGTCAATCACCAGTGCAGCAGCGATTGCGCGCGACCCAAGTCGGTCGCGCAACAACAGTGCTGCTTGATCTAACTCACTGGGCAAGGCGAGATCGCCGGGCGCATCCCAGACCGCCACGCCTGCCGCCAGTTCCACTCGCACGAGATCGCGCGTCGTCCCCGGCACGGCATCGACCAGCAACGCATCGCAAACTACCAGCGCATTGCACAGCGAAGACTTGCCGGCATTTGCAGCGCCGAGCAACAACACTTCGCCACCTGGCAACGTGCTTGGCATCGCGGCTAAACAAACCTCCACTTCAGCGATCGCACGCGCCAGGGGTTCGCGCCACAAGATCTCCGGCACAGCACCAGTCTCGCCGTCGGTGAAGTCGAGGCCGGCTTCGACCAGCGAAAGCGCGTCTTGCAGTTGCGCGCGGATCCGCGCGACGCATTCTGACAACCCGCCTTGCAACCACTGCAGCCCCAGGCGGCGAGCGGATTCCGCTTCGCCATGAATCATCAATAAGACCCCTTCCGCCTGCGCCAAATCGATGCGGCCGTTGGCATATGCGCGCCGCGTAAACTCGCCAGGTGCAGCGGCAACAAGTCGCAGCGCTGCGCCGTGCGCGGCAAACACGGCATGGATCTCGAGCAACAGTAGCGGGCTACCTATCACGTGCAGCTCGACTATGTCCTCGCCGGTGTAGCTATGCGGCCCCGGCATGAACAACGCCAGCGCAGCAACCTCACGACCGCGAACGCGCAACCGCCCCTCAAACTGACTGCGCACGGTTGGGATCGGCGTGGCAAACAACAACGCAACCGCTGCGCGCGCCTGCGGACCCGACACTCGGATCACTGAGCGCGCGCCAGCTCCCGGTGGCGAGGCAACGGCATAAATCGTGGTGCGCATGGCGTGCGGCGCTGGGTTCGCCGCAACCGGACTCACGACGACATTCCGGCCAGACGGCCGGTGGCGAAAGCCGACTGGAAGTTGAACCCGCCAATGGGGCCATCAAGGTCGAGCAGTTCGCCACAGCAGAACAGATTAGGCACGAGCTTTGATGCCATCGTGCTAGCAGAAATCTCATCGAGCGAAACGCCGCCACGGGTGACTTCCGCGTGCTCGAACCCGCGACTGCGATCACAGCGAACCCGCAGGTCCTTCACCGCCGTGAGCAACCGCGCCCGCTGATCCTTGGTCAACTCTGCGAGCGTCACATCCCGCACCAAAGCAAGCTCGCACAACGCAACGCGCAATCGTTCAGGCAATTCCCGTGGCAGCAGCGCCTCAGCGCGCTTGCGGCCCAGTGTGCGCGCCATGTTGAGCCACTGCTGATCGAGCTCTTCCCGCGCGACATCCGGTGCAAAGTCGAGCCGCAAAAATGCGCCATTCCGTTCCTCGATGTCGCCCGCAAGATCCATGGGCGCAGGCCCGGAGAGTCCGTGATGTGTGAACAGGATCGGTCGCCGCCGCGTCCGGATCACTTTGCCACTCGATTCGAGCACCGCGATTTCTGCGGTGGTCACCACGATGCCTTGCAGTTCGCGCAACCAGGCCGCATCAACAACGAGTGGTGCCAGCGCCGCAAACGTCGCGGTGACGGTATGACCAAGCTCGGTGCAGAAGCGATATCCATCACCCGTGGTGCCGGTTTTGGTATAGCTGCGGCCACCAGTCGCCAGCACCAGCGCACTGGCATGGATCGCGCCTTGGTTGGTCGTCAGTGCAAAGCCAGCCGCAGAGCGACGCACCTCTGTCACCGAACAGTCGGTGATCAATTCTGCGCCAGCGTTCCGCGCACCGCGCAACAGGGCTTCGAGCACATCGCGCGCCTTTTGCGACACCGGAAACAGCTTTTCCAGATCCTCTTCTTGCAGTGGCACGCCAAGCGACAAAAACCACTCACGCACCGCCACCGGCGGAAACGCGCGCAGCGCATGCCGCAAAAAGCGACCACGCACCATGCCATATTGCTGCTCAAGGTCAGAGCCAGAGCGCGTCGTGGTCACGTTGCAGCGACCACCGCCGCTGATCAAAATCTTCAGACCTGGCTGTGGCTTTTTCTCCAGCAGCAACACGCGGCGACTACGAGCAGCGGCAAAGGTCGCCGCCGCGAGTCCCGCAGCGCCAGCGCCCACGACCACAACATCTGCGGTGCGGTCGGCGCCGACACTGGTCAAAGATCAGTCCTTCTTGATGTCCGAGGCCAGTGGCTCGGTGATCCGCAGCACTGGGCGCGAAGCCTTCGGCTTGCTGTTGTTGCTTGCCCAGCCCTTGCCCATGCGCTTCTTCTTGAACGTGTCGCGGGTGGGACCGCCGTTCTGCCGACGTGAACGTGCCATGATAAATCCTTAGATGCTTCGAGTGCGGTATGGATCAACCAAAATGGTCAAACGCCTCAGCGCTTGACCTTTGTGGACTTGTTGAGCAGCAGGTAACCGTTGTTGTGACCCGGAACCGCGCCGCGCAGGTAAACCAAGTTGCGCACGGTATCGAGCTTCACGATTTCCAGTTTTTGAACTGTGACGCGATCGACGCCGTAGTGACCAGCCATGCTTTTGCCCTTGGGCACGCCCTTGCTGATCGAGTTGGTACGACCGATGCCACCACCGGTGCGATGGTTGAGCGAGTTACCATGCGATGCTGGCTGACAACTGAAGTTGTGGCGCTTGATTGTGCCGGCCCAGCCACGACCCTTGGTGATGCCAGCCACGTCGACGTGGTTTACACCTTCCAAGATGCCGACCGTGACATCATCGCCAGCCTTCAACTGCGGCGCGCTGTCCATGCGGAACTCGCGCACGAAGCGCTTGCCGCCATCGACACCGGCTTTTTTGTTGTGGCCAATCTGCGCTTTGTTCGTCACGCGCGCAGGCTTGTCGTCGAAGCCAAGTTGGACGGCGTAGTAGCCATCAGCCGAACGCGGCCGAGTAGCTTTGCCGCCTTTCTTGCCGCGGTTCATGCTCGAGGTACGATGACCCTCGGGATGCTCTACGGCGGCCGCCATTTTGATTTGTAACACCTTGCAGGGGCCGGCCTGCACGATGGTGACCGGCACACAGGTGCCGTCGTCCTTGAAAATCTGGGTCATGCCCAGCTTCTTGCCCAGGATGCCGAGGGTCATATCGATTCGTCGCTAGCTTTGGAGCAGTTGCCAACAGGAAAGGGCGGAGTGTTATACGTACCGATCGGCCTTGACGCAACGGTGCTGACGCGAACAAGTCCTTGACTCTCAACCCGTATCGGCCACCCTCGGCTGAAAATGGACGACCCAGCACCCGTGTCACCACCGCCCGTGCCTTGGCTCCGCAGCCTTTTATTGGTCGTGACCCTTGCTGGCGGAGGCCTCGGCCTCGCCAAAATAATGCAGCCAATAAATTCGCCGCCGCCGAAAATAATGCCGAATATTTCTTCGCCGGAGCAGGCCAAACCCTCGCCAGAATCGCCCCCCGCAAAAAGCACGAGTGTCACCGACACCCCAAAAATGGTGCTAGATGCCGCGCCAATCCACTACCCCGATGGCAGCACTTGGCCCTCGCTCAATGGTGTCACAAACCCACCGCCGATCCCTTGGCCGCAACAGCGTCCCTTCGCACCAGTCGTAGAGCAAGTCGTGGACGTAGCAGGAGTGGCTTGGTATCGGCACCAAGACGGATCCTTGAGCACCGTGCGGACCACCTTTCGCAAGGATCTCAACCGCGACGACGCCTACGGCATGGTGATGTTGCCGACTGAAGTGCAGCCGCAGATCGACGCTGCCGCCACAGCGAAGCAGTCGCCACTGCGCAGGTAGCAGAAAAAGCTATCGATCGGATATTTTTTGCCGCTTGCCGGTTCGCACGGAGTGCCCCTTATCTAGCCATAGCATCGAGCCGAGGCCATCGAAGCACCGGGGGCTTGCTGTGCCTGCGCGCCTTCCCCAAAAGACACCCCAAATAAAATGTGGTCTCATTGTTAGACTGGAGCCACGTGATGGCGTTCTCATTTTGACGCTGCGCTAAACCCATTTTATGCAAAAGCTCACTCTGCTTGGTTGTGTCTTTGCCACTGCGTTTTCCGTGCTTGCGCAGAGTGCTCCCGCAGGCTTCACCCACAACGTGATGACCGGTGCAACTTCGCGCGGCCCGCAGGGTGCTGGCCCGGTGCAGATCCTGTTCCGGATCGACCGCGATGATTACCGCAGCTACGGCAACGCGAGTGCTGGTAGCAACCAGGTGCTCGGTGCACAGGTCATCCTGCAAGACCAATACGCGCTGAATGGCGGGCAGGAGCAATATGACATTCGGCTCTACGGCGAAGACTTGGCAACGCCGCGCCCCAGCTTTCCAAACTTTGCGCCCGATCAGCCAGTCGGAACGAACGAACTGGTGCATATGGGGCCGTTCACAACGCCTGTTGGCGGCACAATCGCAGACCCGCGCGGCGCATGGGTCATTGCCGTCGCCTTCGCGACACCAATCGCACTGCCGAACAACCAAGACATCTTTATCGGCGTGCAGTTTCGAGCGGCTGGCGCAGCAAATGCCAGCGCCACACCAACGACCTGGCCCAACGACGGCCTGTCTTTGCACACGAGCCTCGGCGCTGGCGGGCTCGCTGCCATCTTTGACGACAAGGGGCAAGGCGCGATCAGCGGAGGCGTCACCGCCAACAGCTACATGCTGGTGCACGATGTGGCGAACAGCATCTATTCCTACGCTGGCGGTGCGCATCAAGGTCAAGCCGATCTGCTCGTGTCGAGCACGGTTGGCCGCGGCGTGATCACGGTGGTCACCAATCAGGTGAGCTACTCGCTGAGCAATACGCTGCCAGGCACGGCCAGCTTCTTTAGTGCGCTTCATCCGGACGCGCGCGCTGTCCCACTGCACCCGGGCCGCGCCGACACGGTTGGCTACACCTACCTTGGCGCGCCAGCAGGCAACCTTATTTTCTACCTGCTCAATTTCGGCTTCGGCGCTTCACCAATCGAACTCGGCACACTGGTTCCGGGCTCAAGTGGCATGGCCTGCCTCGATCTCGCATCCGCGATCACGCTGGGCTTCCAGATTGCCGGCGGCAGCAACGTGGACACCATGCAGTTTCCTCTTTCGCCGGCGGCCCGAGGGCTGATCGGCGGTACGAACCTCGCATTTCAAGGCATCACGTTTGATGCGGCAAACAACATCCTCCGCGCTGCTGCATGCGGTGCCGTGAAGTTCTAAAGCCCTGCCGCCTTTAGCTCAAAGTTGGCAACGCAGAGTTAGCAACGCAGAGTTAGCACAGCGGAGTTAGCACAGCGGAGATTTTCGCGCGGACTGTTTGCCAAGGCTTTGCGACTAGCGCAGGCAAAGTCGCAACGCCACCAGTGCTGCTGCGCACAATAGACAGAGTGGCGCAAGGTCGTCACCCGGCGCACCAAGCGGCAAAAGGCCTACTTCGCGTGGCGCAGGAATGCGAGTGAGGTCTGATTCGAACAACGATGGGCGTGCTGGCTTTGGGATGGCGATCCCACCACCCTTTGCGGCCACCAACATTCGCCGCAGAATCTGCGGGAACGCGGGCAACAACGGCAGGTTGCTGTCTTGCAGTCGAAATGCTGTGTGCAGCGACGCCGCGTGCGCACCGTTACAGAGGACCATCAACGGCCTCGATGCACCGCTCGAATCCAAGCCCTTAATCAACACGAGGCCCAGAGGCAACGGTGCAAGCAGCGCGTTTTGGATGTAGAGATCGGATAGGTCGAGCCCCTTTAGCAACGGCGAGCTGCGCTCCCAATCAATGCCGGTTGGCTGCGCATAGGACTCCGCACTGGCGCCTCCTGAGCGCACCCCAAAAGCGGCAAACGCCTCACTGCCCGCCGTCAATTCCGTGCTGCCGCCTTCGATCAAAAGGAAACTGACCTGCTCCCCAGACTTGCCGTCGACCACGCTCCCGCCCACTTCCTCGGCAAGGGCCGTAGCGGCGGCAGTCACAAACACCTTCCCCTGATCATCCGCTAAAACCGCGATGCGCGGCACCGGCAAGGGACAGACGCGCAACAACACAACATCATCGCTGGCAAGTGCGTCGCCGTCGGCTTGCACTCGCAATGTGATCTCACCGCCAACTGGACTGCGCAAGAGATCTAGCCGGATCTCACTACTGCCCATGTCCGGCAGATCGAGTAGCTGATCGGGCACCGCGGCAGACAATGCTCCAGAAACTCGCAGGTGACACGGCACCCGTGGGCCAAAGTTGTGCACGACAATCTGCAGGCGGAGTTGTGGGCGCGGCCAGGCATCTTCGATCTGTTCCACTGTCAACGCGACGTTGGTTTTTGGCTGACCAATACTCTGGTAGCCAACGCCCGCGGGCAAACCCGGCACCTCCCCCGCCGCCACTTGACCATCGGTCAAAAGCCAAACGGCGGTCTCAGGGTCCGCCGAGGCCGCCTTCGCAAACTCTGAAAGCGGCGCCGGCAATTCCCCCATCGGCTCATAAGAAACCGCCAGCGCACGCGCAAAAGAACCCGACATGCGAGTGACCTCTGCGCCGATTCGGACCACCTCAACCTCGATGTGCAGCGGCAACGTGGCGATTTTTTTGCGCACGATCTCAATGGCACGGGCAAAGCAACTATCTGCGCCGGGTGCTGCCATGCTGGCGCTGCCATCGAGCAGCACGAGCAATTTGCGCGGGCCAGGTTGCGACTTGCTCAGCGGGCCACTCTGGGCCATTACCACAGCAATCACTGCCAAAGTCAGCAGCAGCCATCGCAACGCGCGAAAGCGCGGCGGTCGCCGTCGCACGGTTCGTTCGGCGAGCAGCCATTGTGGTAGGTGCGCGGTCCAATGTACTTGCCGAGGGCGCGGCGGCAGATGCAGCCAAAAGATCAGTGGCAACAGCAGCGCAAGCCACCACAGCTGCAACGGCGAAGTTAGCGTCGGAAGCTCCATCCCGCCTCCAACCAGTCACTGACCTCGAACTCTGCGGTTGGCAACGAGACGCGCTGCAACGGGAACCGAGCAAACGAGAAAATCTGCGTTTGCTGCCGCTGCAAAACCTTCAGCTCGGCGGCGAATGCAGCGGCCATTTGGGCATTGATCACAATCCGTCGTTCTAACAAAGTCTCCGGGTCCACCACGCTCGTAAAACCCAGCGCGGGCGCCGTCTGGTCATCAGGCAACGTCGGCAGCCAACCGGTCACATGCCGACTGTGGCGACGCAACAGGTGCAACACCGGTTCCGTCGTCGCAGGCGTTGCAAAGTCACTGATCCAATGCACCTTGCGCGGCGAACCAGCGCGCAAAAGGGCACGCACAGAGTCCATCGGTTCCATCACGCTAGGCCGCACGGCTGCGAGTCGTTGCAGCAGATCGGCGACAGCGCCACGACCTTGCAGCAATTGGTCTACCGCGCCAACCCGAAGCTGCACGCCATCCAAATGCACGAGTGCTAGGCCACCAAGGATGGCAGCGAGGCGCAGCGCGGTGACCAGTCGCGGCGGGTTGCCGCAGAGCATGCTGGGCGAAGCGTCGACGAATACCGTGGTGGCACGACGGTCGTCTTCTTCCAGCAACTTGATGAACATGCTGCCGGTGCGGGCATACGCATTCCAATCGATCCGCCGCAGATCGTCGCCGCGCACGTAGGACCTGTGTCCGGCAAAGGTCCCGCTCTGTGAAAGCGCACGATGCCGCGCGCGCAGCACTTCGCTCTGGCCGCCAGCGATGCGATGCTGAAAACGCAGAATCGCATCGAGCATCGTGCGGAACGCCGGTGGAAACGGATCCGGCATCGTCGGCAACATGCGGGCCTTCATGTCACTTGTCCCCCGCCATCAGCAGCGCGAAGAACCGTTTGACGATTCTCTGCTCAACTGGCAGCACATGCCGACTCTGCTGCGCCTTCTCGGCTGCTTTGGCGAACTTTTCCGCCTGCGTTTTTTGCTGCGGCAATGGGCCATTGCCAGTTTGGCCCTCGAGATCGGCAGTAGCGCCCAAGCCATCTGGCACTAATACGACATCGGCCATCGCACGCCGCGTTGGTCCATCGCCAATAAACTGCGGCACAACTACCCGCGGATCATTCGGCAACTGCAGCAACGGTGCTGGCAACGAAGGCTCCGGCTTTTGCGGCGGCTCGTCGGCAGGGTCGTCTGCAGGTGGATCAGGAATCGGCGGCGGCGGCGCGATGGTTGCAGACGGAGTTTGCTTCGCTTTTTCGTCCGTCTCTGCCGAGGCGGCACCGCCGTTGTCCCGCTGCTTTTCCCCGCTGTTCGAGCTAGCAACGCTACCCCGACCGCTTTGCGCAAAGAGCCCAGGGAGCGCGACCGAAAGGTCGGGCAGCATGAGCTTCAGCAACAGCAACACCACCAGCAGCGGAAACAGGTAGCGGATGCCACCCAATCGAAAGCTATTCGTCCGCAGCTGCGGCTCAGGTTTTGCCAAAACAGCCAACGCGAGTTCTGCCAACAGCCACTCGCTCATCCCGTTTGCCTGATTGGGCCCCTCGCGCTCGAGCCACGTGCGCAACTCATCTTCAAAGCCCTGAGCGCCAATGCCACGCACCGCAACGTCATGTTGACGGGCGACCTGCCGCGCGATTGCCTGCTGTCGAATTGCCACCAGAAGGACCACCGCGAGAAGCGAAATCAGCAACAGCCACGCGGCGAGTTGGATCGACCACAGCGATGCCAGTGCCGAGACGCAAGCGAACGGCAAACCAGCGAGCACCACCGATCTTCGCATCGCACGCAGTCGATGCATCGTGAGCGCGCGTGCCACGAAAGTGCGCACCATGGGCTCGGCAGACACACCGGGTGGAAACGACGCCGACATCAGGCCGACAATCATGCGCCCGAACTGCCTCGAAAAAAACGGCCGGGGCTAGAGCACCTTACTCAAGCACCGGCCGTCCAGAAGGAGGAGATGCTGAAGTTCGGCCGCAGGCGGATTCCCAGACAAGTAGGAAAACTACTAAGTGTCCGCTACGGCGCACCGCCACCAGCTGGCTTTTGCGGTTCGGGCTTTGGCCCGATTGGCTTAGCCGGTCCCGGCAGCGGGGCGGCAGTCTGTTCGCCAGCCGCCTGACCTTTTGGGGAATCCACGACACCTGGCTTTTCCTCAGCAGCCTTTGGCGCAGGATCCTTCACGACTTCGCCGCTCGGCCCGGTGATCGCCTTGGGATCAAACCAGCCGCTCGGGTCCTTATCGAAGAAGTCCACATAGGCAGACCCCCACGTCATCAAGAACGAGCTGGCACTGCTCCGCAAGTAGCGTTCATTCTTGCCATCAACTTTGTTGCCGATGCCAAGCTGAATGGTTTTTTCCTCCGCACCATCCTGATACGTGACGACCAGGTCCATTTGCGGCGGCTCCAGCCCGAGCGCCTTCAGGTTGGCCCCCTGCAACAGGCGCTTCATGTCCTGCGCGACCACATAACCCAGTCGCTGCGCGAGCATCTCGATGTCTTGTTGGCGCAGAGCACCATAGGACTCGTTTGGATTTTCGACTGTCCAACTGCCCTTGCCTTCCGGATGGATAAACGAAAGCAGCTTGCCGTCAGTAGCGCTATTGCGGATCGCAATCTTGCGCGTCTTGTCGGGCGGCGACCTGAGCACCGTGCGGTCGATCCAAGGATCAGGTTTAATGCTGCGCGTAAAAACCCCTGCCTGCGGGCTCGGCTCGTACAGCACCACATCGCGGTTGTCGCCCTTCATCACAAAGGTGCCACTCACCGTCGACTGGGTCGCCTTGCCACCAGCATCGTTGCCAACTCGCAGGTCGACAATGAGCGCTTGGGAGGCGTTTCTAACTTGGATGACAAACGCCTTCGCCGGCTCAAGGCCGTAACTCGCAAGCTGCTCATCCGTCGCATCGGCCTGAACCAGAGTTTCCTTGTCGACGCGCAACGAGGCGAGATGCCGAAAGACCTGCGCCTCAAGTGCGTCTTTGTTGACCGGCGCCCCCGTCAGGTCGGGGGACTGCAGCGACTGCTGCAGGACAAAGCCCTTCTCAGAACGAGCGAAGGCAAGCGAGTCGTATTCAACCGCAGGCTTCTTGGGTTCGGCACCTGATTCCGCAGGAGCGACCGCAAAACCCTTGGGCAGTGCAAGGGTCAACTGCATCGCGCTGTCGGGCGCGAAGCCTTCGAACATGTGCGGCACTGCCGCGATGTCGACAAATAGTTCGCGCTCACGACTGAGCGTCAACCAAGTCGGCACAGCGAGCAGGGCGGCAGCGGCGAGCAGCAAAACATTTTGCTTGGCGATGTTCATGATGTGCAGCGATGTCAGTTGCCAATAGCGGCGAGGAACGCGCGCTTCTGGGCGCGCCGGATCAACCAAACAATTGCACCCAGCAAGCACAGCAGGCCACACGGGATCGCGACGTTGATTGCGGTGATCACGTTGGTCTTGCTACGCAGGCGCTTCTCGCTGTCGCGCGGATCCTCGATCTTGCCTGGATCCACCGCGAGCAATTGGAGTTTGCGATCGATTGGTTGATGCGCGTAGAGCGACATGAGGTCGGAATCCTGACTCAACCAGTCGAGCATCACACCAAAGAACAGCGCGCCATAAAGCGAAGCTGGTCCACCGATCTGCTGATATTCGCCGCGGACAAAATCATCGCGCAGGAAATCGGAATCGCCGATCACAACGATGCGCCCAGGTGCCTTGGCTGCAAGCATCGGTAAAGGATCCTTCTGCGCAGCCTCCGTTACTCCTTCGGCGTCTTGCTTGGGGGGACCCTGGGTGATTTTATCGGCATCTTTCTGATCGGGAAGTTGCGCGATTTTATCGGCATCTTTCACTAAAGCGGGATTGGCCTCGGCGGCTTTTTCCATCTCCTCCTCGCGTAAAATCGCCTGCTTCTTTGCCGCTTCTTCTTCCTTGATTTCAGATGGCTTCTTTGGCCGCGGCTTCCCGGCGAAGAAGGACGGGAAGTTGCCTGCCAAGTCCACCATCAACGGTGCCTGCAAACGCGGTTCGCTACGCAGGCGCTCATCAAACTTCTTGATGAAGTCGGCGTACTTCTGGCCGCGGTCCTTCACATCGGCGCCGCTGAATGGATCAAGATTGGCCGGCGGCACCTCGACTAGCGCCATGGGGCTCGACCACAACATCACCTTGCCGGTGACCCCAGCTGGTAGGTCGATGCCCGCGCTGCCGCGACGCAAATCGGTCCAACATGGCCAATAAAAACACTGGGCGCGGCCAAACTTCTTGAACGACTGAAACAAGAACTCGTCGGAGTCGATGCCCGGGCGAAACCGCGCTTTGAAATCGGCGGCCGCCTCAACATCTTTCTGCCCATTGCGCGTGGCCAGACGATCCGCTTCCTGCTTCCAATCGAACGCCTGCGGATGGAAAAAATACGGATAGCCACTGCGCAACGACTGCATGCCTAGCTGCGTCGGGAAGCCATAGGACTCGATCGCGTTGAGTGGTGAGAATGCTCGGTTATCGAGGTCGGCGACAATCTGATCCTTCAAGTCAATGCCGTAGCAGAGCAGTTGCTCGCGGAACGACCACTCGCTGCCCTTCTCGTCGAGGGCCATCGGCGTGCGCGAAAAGGTACGCTTTTGGCCGATCGAATAATCAACCACGTCCGCCAGCACGACCATCGTGCCGCCGCGCATCACGAACTGATCGAGCACAAACTTTTCCCGATCACTCAGGTCCTTGGGGCGAAACAGGAACAGAATCCCGATCTCATCAGGAATCAGCGCGCCTTCGGCATCCTTGAGGTTTTGAAACTCGTAGCGACGCGCAATGGCATCCATTACCCGCACCGAGTTCCAGCCAATGCCGCGCGGCGGTTGACCGCCTGCCGCCGTCACCTCGGATGGCCATTCCATGAAGCCGAGTTTTTTCTTCTCGCGGGTAATCACATCCTTGATGGCCGGCGTAATCTGCGCCTCGGCCAAGGTCGAGGCAGTCGGCGCAATCTGCTCGATGATCTTCTGCCGATCGCCGCCGTAGACCAACCGCAAGCCCTGCCAATGACGACGCACTTCTAGAGCGCTGGTCGTATTCGACTGAGCGTCGATTGGCTTGATCCCAACGCGCTCGCACTTCTGCTGAATGGCCTTGTCGTCGAGCGGATTGTAGCGCTGCACCACAACCTTGCCCTTGCCCATCTGCACAAGCTCATCGAGGAAGTTGTCGAGCACCGTGCGGGTGTCACGCAACTGCGATGGCAGGTCCGCCTTGGGCGACAGGTAGGCCTCGATGACGAGCCGCTTGTCGAGGCCGCCAATGATTTGCGAGGTCGATTCCGTCAGCGAATACATGCTGTCAGACGTCGTATCGAAGCGCAGCCGATAGCGCGAAGCGAGATAGACGATCTGGCCAAAGATCACGAACAGCACGAGGACATGCAGCAGCGTGGCAAGCGCGCTGCCACCACTGAGCGGCAATTTTTTTGTTGGCAACATGGCGATCAACCCTTCGCGCGCCGGGCCTGAAGGACCAGCGCGTTGCAGTGCAGGAAGAAGCCGCAAAAGCAGGTGAAGTAGACGATGTCACGGGTATCGACTACGCCGCGAGTGATCGACTCGTAATACTTGTACGGACTGATCCCGTTCATCAAGTCGAGCAGCCAGCTTGGCAAACTGCCGGCCAACCATTCGAGCAGCATCGGAAAGCCGAGCGCGTAAAGCAGCAACAGCGTCACGAGGCCGAGCAGCAGCGCAACGATCTGATCGCGCGTCATGCTCGACCAGAACATGCCAGTGGCGATGTAGGCCGAGGCGAGCAGCAGAGTCGCAAGGTATGCGCCCAACACCGGCCCCCAATCAAGATTGCCATAAACGCTGAGCGTCGCCGGCAACACCAGAGTGAGTGCCAGCACCACCGCAAGGTAGATCAGCGATGCGCAGAACTTGCCAAGGATGAGGTGCCCGATCTTCACCGGGAAGGTCATCAGCAGTTCGAGCGTGCCGGTTTTTCGTTCTTCCGCCCAAAGCCGCATCGTCAGGCCTGGCAAGAAGAACAAAAACACCACGGGCATTAACCAGAAGAACCCCTGCAAGCTTGCCTGTGCGCCGTTGTCGAGCGGCACGAAGCGCAGGATCAAGGCAAGCAGAAGCAGCACGGCAAGGAACAGGACGCCGAACACGTATGCGATCGGCGAGACGAAATAACTCTTCAGCTCGCGGCGGAAGATGACGGCGACTTCACGCATGGAGGGCCTCCACGCTCGCCTGCATGGTCAGGCGGCGAAACACATCCTCAAGGGTGGCGCGCTCGCGACTGAGTTCGAGCAGCGACCAGTTATTTTTTACGACGAGATGTGCTAGAGCCGCCTCAGCAGGGGCGTTGCCTTCACCAATCTCAATGGTGCAATTCAGCACGGAGTTTTCACCGATCACGATGGCGATCTTTCGGTTGACGAACAACTCAGCAAGCTGCGAACGAACGTCGTCTTCTGGGCCAATGATCCGCGCACGGACAGCGATCGCCGGCAACGATGCGACTAGGTGATCGCGCGTGTCGTCGGCAACGATGTCACCCTGGCTGACGATGATCACCCGCGTGCAGGACTTCTCGACTTCCTGGAGATAGTGCGTGCTGAGAATGACCGTGTGCTCCTTGCCGAGTCGCTCGATCAGGTTGCGAACTTCAACGATCTGATTTGGATCGAGACCGCTGGTTGGTTCATCAAGAATCAACACCTCAGGCTCGTGCACGATCGCCTGAGCCAGACCAACGCGCTGCTTGTAACCCTTCGACAGTTCGACAATGTTTTTGCCAGTCACTCGCGAAAGTCCGCACAACTGGACGGCGCGGTCAATCGCGGTCACCCGTCGGACTGCCGTTACGCCACGAATCTCAGCGCAAAAGCGCAGGTATTCATCAACCCGCATTTCGCTGTAGAGCGGGGTGCTTTCGGGCAGGTAGCCGATGCGGCGACGCACCTCCAGCGACTCATCCACCACGTCGTGCCCGGCAATCTGCGCACGGCCCGAGGTCGGCAGCAGATAACCGGTAAGGACCTTCATCGTCGTCGACTTGCCGGCACCGTTGGGACCGAGAAAGCCAACCACCTCGCCGCGCTTTACCGAGAACGAAATCCCCTTCAGGGCGCGGGCAAGACCGTAATTCTTGGTCAGTCTGTCGACCTCGATCATGGCAATATTTTTAGCAAAAACGGAACGGCCGCAAACGGGCCTAAACTACTGAAAAATACAGCACGGACGTGCCCTGAAACTACTCCAAGGCACCGACCGAATCATCAATCATCCAGTCGGAAAGAGTCGAGGAAGGCTTGATTGCTCTTCGTTTTTTCTAGCCGGTCAATCAGCAGCGGCATGGAATCGAGTGCATTCATGCGCGCGAGAACGCGGCGCAATGTGTAGATGCGCTGCGTCTTGTCCTTGCCCAATAACAGCTCTTCCTTGCGCGTGCCGGAAAGTTCGATATCGATCGCGGGAAACACGCGGCGCTCTGCGAGCTGGCGGTTCAACACCAGCTCCATGTTGCCGGTTCCTTTGAACTCTTCGAAGATCACCTGGTCCATTCGCGAGCCAGTATCGACCAGCGTCGTACCTAGAATCGTGAGGCTACCAGCCTCCTCGGTATTGCGTGCCGCACCAAAGAATCGCTTTGGCACCTCCAGCACTTTGGCGCCAATGCCGCCCGACATGGTCGCGCCACCGCGGCCACCGAGAAAGCTGTTGTAGGCGCGCGTCAATCGTGTGATCGAGTCGAGCAGGATGACGACGTCGCGGCCGACTTCGACCAAGCGCATCGCCCGCTTGAGGCACATCTCGCTGACTTCGATGTGATGCTTTGGCCCCTCATCGAGAGTCGAAACCAGCACCTCACTATTGGCACCGCCGACACTGCGCTTCCAGCCAGTCGCCTCCTCGGGCCGCTCATCAATCAGCAGCACCATCATGACGACGTCTGGATTTTGCGAAGTGATCGCATGACAGATTTTCTGCATCAGGACGGTCTTGCCTGATCGTGGCGGCGCTACCACAAGGCCGCGCTGGCCGCGCCCAACCGGGCACAGCAAATCGACAATCCGCAGGCTGATGTCTTCATCGCTAGGCGCGAGCACGAACATCGGCTCGGGGTCGATGACGGTCAATTCCTTGAACAACTTGCGCTCGCGATTCTCCGCCGGTGAAACACCATCCACAGATTCGACCTGCATCAGTGTCGTGCGCTGCTGACCGCGCGAAGGGACTCCCGCCTGGCCATGAACCTCGCTGCCTTCCATCAAGCGATGGGCACGGATCAACGAGGTCGGAACGAACACGTCGCCCCCCGGCACCGAGTCCGGCAAGTAGTTGTTGCGCCGCTGCCGCAGCCAACCGCTGCCTTCCCTGCTGTATTCCAGTACACCTGAAGTAGCTTCCGTCGGCCCTTCGGGTTCGGGAACGTAATCCGCAGGGATTACGCCGCCACCTTGGCCGCCGCTGTAGCCGCCGCCGCCACCTTGGCCGCCGCTGTAGCCGCCGCCGCCACCTTGGCCGCCGCTGTAGCCGCCGCCGCCACCTTGGCCGCCGCTGTAGCCGCCGCCACCACCTTGGCCGCCGTTGTAACCGCCGCCGCCACCTTGGCCGCCGCTGTAACCACCGCCGCCGCCACCTTGGCCGCCGCTGTAGCCACCACCGCCTTGGCCACCGCCGCCTTGGCCACCGCCACCTTGGCCGCCACGACGACGACGGCGACGACCGCCACGCCACCGCCGACGATCAGGGCCACCACCTTGGTCCGGATTATCGCCAGAACCACCGCCTTGAAACTCGTTCTCGATACTCATTCCGTGCAACCTTGGGTGACAGCTCGCGCCGAAATCCCCGAAACCAACGTGTGCATTGCGCACCAGTTGAAACAACACCTGGTTCGCCAGGTTTAGAGTCCCCGCTAGCGAGGCCTCTGGTCAATGCGAGTCCGGTCTAAACCGCAACCCGCGCCTGTTTGACCGTCAGGAACGCCCTGACGATGCATTCGGGAGGACAACATCCCGGTCCTACCGACCTACCGGATACCCGCAACTGCGAACTCGAGCGCAGGATAAGACGCAGACATCGCCGCAATCTCGTGACCGGTTATCGCGTGAAGCTGTTTAGCACAGCCCGACTCGATGGCGCAGGAGGTTAGCGATTGGATCTTCGCCGCGCAAGAGACCTTTGTGTTTTGCCAGAGCTTTACGGCGGCAGCTTTTTGCAATACTCACGATCGCACATCCATCTGCAACGTTGCGCCGCAACAGCCTATGGGCTATCCACCGCGCTTGGACATTCCTGGACTCAACTCTCTGGCCATGGAAACCCGATTTGGATGGAGCAGCACCCCTGGTGCCTGCCAAGGACTAGCCACAGTGATACCTAACCCCACAGATCTCGATCCCCGCCGGTTCCTCAACGACGATGAAGATGAGGAAGATTGCGACCATGGCGGCAAACAAGCCGGCCCAGCAGCTCTCAGCATGGAGAAGCTGTTGATCGACGCGCGCACGCTGCTGTTCAGCGGCCCGGTCAATGATCGGATGCTGCGCGATGCAACCGTCCGTTGCCTGGCAATGGAGCAGAAGGACAGCAAGAAGCCGATCACGGTCATGATCAACTCGCCAGGCGGCAGTGCCGATGCTGGTTTTGCGATCTACGACCTGCTGCGCTTCATCAAGCCACCAGTGATTACCGTGGTAAACGGCCTGTGCGCCTCGGCTGGCATTCTGATCCAGCTTGCGACGGACAAGAAGCGCCGCTTCTGCATGCCGGAAGCCCGTTTCATGATCCACCAGCCATCGACCACGAGCCGCGGCACTGCCAGCGACCTCGAGATCACGGCTCGCGAAACTCTGAAGCTGCGCGACCGCTACAACAAAATCATCGCCGAGGCCTCGGGCCGCACGGCAGACAAGGTGATGGAGGATGCCCGCCGCGACTTCTGGCTCGATGCCGGTCAGGCATTGGAATACGGACTAGTCGCCAAGGTCATCAAGCGGCGCGACGAGTTGCCGGAGAGCTGACCCTGACCCAGCCGGGCCCCAGTTGTCGGCGGCCAATTGCGGCCGCGCGGCCCTGCTGCGCTTAACTCCGGCTAGGCTTTATGCACCGAGCCTGCCGATGAGAAAGCACTCCTGTATAGCCCTGCTTCTTGCCTCTGCGGCTCTGGCCCAAAAGCAAGTGAGTGTGCAAGGCATACTGCGCGATCCCAAAGGCGCTGCTGTGACGGACGCGGTGATTCTGTTGCAGCCATGTGAAGCGTCCTTCCTGCCAGCACTGGCTGGCTACGTGCTGCCTGCGCCACCCATCGAATCGCACAGCAATGCGCGCGGCGAGTTCCTGATTCCATCGGCACTGCCAGGCTTGCTACTGGCGCGCACAGCTAATGGACTGGGGGCCATCGAGCCAATGGTGATGCCTTCGCGTGCCGTGCGCATGCAGCTCATGCCGATGGCAGAACTCAATTGCGGCGGCAAAGAGCCCTGCACGCTTTGGCCAGCGTGGCTCGCCTTCGATGGCACGCGCCATCACCTGCCTGCACAATCGGGCACCGACGTGCGTTTGCCCGCGGGCACATACGAGATCTGGTGCGAACTCGCCGAAGGTTTTCGCTGGCAGCGCATCACTCTGAGTTCGGGCCAGCAATCCGTGCTGCCACCGGCACCAGACCGCCTGCGATTGACGCAGAGCGAGCCATCCATCGTGCGCGCCTTCGGATTTCCGCAAGTAACGCTGCTCGATCTGTCCCGCACGAGCAGCACGCTACTTGGCGATGCGCAAAATGCAGAACTCACTGCCGAATGGCCGCGGCTGTTGCTTTCAGTGCCAATCCGCGCGGCAAGCGCACG
Source organism: Planctomycetota bacterium (assembly GCA_014192625.1). GTDB lineage: Bacteria > Planctomycetota > UBA1135 > UBA1135 > UBA2386 > BJHM01. Next base: position 81,753 of record BJHM01000010.1, on the reverse strand, counting down.
CGACAAGGCAGCTACGCTGCAGTTACCAGGGCCGCCGCCAGCTACGGACCAGCTATTCTCGATTCAACTATCGGGACTGCCTGAATCGACTTCGGCGCGAGCCTTTTTGATCGCACAATCGAGCAGCGGCACTCGCCGCGTCCTCGCCTGCTCGACGTCAAACGCGCAACAACGCATCCTTGTGCCATGCACGCCTCTTGCAGGCGACCTATGGTTGATCGTCACCGCCGCCGGCTTTGCGCCACTGGCCGTCGCGCACTCAACGATCGCAAACGACACTGTGCTCACGCTAAAAACGGGGCGCACCCTGTCCTGCCGCGTGCTCACCAGCGACGCACAGCCCGCGGTCGGTGTGATGGTCGATTTTATCCCCGACGATGCCTCGCCAGCGACCATCCGCAGCCCGACGAACGATCTCGGCATTACAAGCCTCGGGCCGATTGCCGCGACCGGAATGCTCAGCGTCACTGACGCGCAGTATGGCACCGCCAAACAGGCGCTGGCGTTGTCAGACTCGGTCACGCTAAAGCTCGATCTGCTTGCGATCGTGCGCGGCCGCATCCTCGATACGCAAGGCAAGCCCATCGCATTGGCTACCGTCATTCTTCGCGACCCCACCGGCAAACTAGTTCCGGCAGAGCGGGCAACCACGAGCGACACAGACGGCACGTTCTCCTTCTGCGGACTTCCCGAAGACGTTTTGCTGGTGCTCTTCGCGCAGCAGATCCGGGAGGGTAAAACCTGGTCGGGGCGTGCTGACGTGCCACGGGACGGCAGCTTCATCAACTTGACGCTAAAAAACGAAGACCCGCAGCTGCGCCCAGTGCCGAACGGACACTAGCAAAGCAAAGCTAGTAGAGCAGCGTTGCGAGTCGGCGACGAAAGGCATCGATGCGCTCGTCGTTCTCGGCCAAGAACTGGAAGCAGAGCAGCATGCCCTTGCGTGCAAGCCCTTGCCGGAATGATTTGTCCTCGGCTACCGAGCCGAGCACTTGCTCCATCGCCGCCTCGACATCGCCCTGCATGAGCAACAAACGAGCGCGCGCCAGCAGCTGTTCGGCACCGGTGCCTGTAGCAGCAAGCGTGGCATCTAAAAACGGCAACGCCTCCAAAAGTCGCCGCGCCCGGTCCGCCCGTGGATCATCCTCGGGGAAGTCAGCAAGCAGGGTGCGCGCGGCATCGGCATCGCCCACCCGCGAGGCCGAAATGGCCGCGGTGAGACGGCCCTCGGGGCTATTGGGATCCACCACCTTGTGCTCAGGATCTGCCAGCACTGAGTCGATCGGTTTCGCTGGACCAATCGAATTGCGCTGCAAAAAGCGCTTCAACTCAGTCTCGCGCAGCGCCCCTTGAAAGCCATCCGTGGGCCGGCCGAGAGCGAGCAACACGCAAAACGGGATGCCCTGCACTTGGAAGGACTGGGCGATCTCAGGTTCGCTCTCGGTGTCTACTTTGCCGAGATAAAAACTGCCGCCATAAGTTTCGGTGAGTTGCTCGAGCAACGGCCCAAGAACCCGACACGGCTCGCACCACTCGGCCCAAAAATCGAGCAACACCGGCACCTTCATCGAACGATCGACCACGTCGCGCTGAAAAGTCTCTTGCGTCACATCAAACACGAAAGCATTGCTCATGGATTCCTTGCCGCAGGCCGTGGGTTGCCCACTGCCGGCCAAACCTTCTAGAGACTGCACGCAGGAGGGTCAATCGCTCGGGCTACCGTTCGGCTCACGAATGAAAACTCTGATCGCTCGGTTTGGCCAATAGAGTGCCAAAAACGGCAGCAAATTGCCGATTCACGATTGCCCTCACGCTGGCCGCGCAGCGACAAATCCAGCAGGTTTTGCGCCCGCGGTGGCGATCACGGTGCCGACCCCGGTGATATTGCAACCCGCCGAAGGGCGCGCGTCTAACCCTGCACGCCGCCAACTGCTCGCAGAGCCACATCGAGCACCCGCAGCGCCATCAACAGCCCGCCGCCCTGGAGGCACATGAGGCCAAAGCAGAGCAGCGCGGTGAACGCCGGCAGCGCATAAAACTTGCGCACCAGTTGCACCAAGATCACAGCATTGACGATGCCAGCTATAGCCAGCACCGGCAACGAGTCTGGCAGCAGCGCAGCCTGGCCTGCTACGGTGGCGATGACCCAAAGCGACAGGCCTGCCGCCCGACCAAAGCCGGACCGTTCCGAAGCGCAGATCCGAGACGACAGGTGAATCGCAAACGACAGCAAGGCAAAGAAGCTGATGCCGAGGCTCGCCCACTGCGCTTCGTTGGTGGGTTCCAGCCACGGGTAGCAGCGCTCGATCGATTGCATCCGCCGCAAAAAAACCGGCGTACCGGAAGCCTGCGGTGTTGGCGAGCGATTGAAAACGACCGCGGGCGGCTCTCTATCTTGCGCCACGACTGCGACGCCTTCTGGATCTGCACCCGGTGCCCGCTCGAAGCGGCAGTGCCTAACCTGCGCAGTGCGAAACGCCTGCAGCTTGCCGTTTACTTGCAGCGCGATGGTGTTGCTGTCGAGATGGATCACCAGCCCAGAAAATGCACGCCCATCTTCGAGTTCGACAAACGCCAGTCGCTCTTGTGCACACGCAGTACGCGCGAGCATTAGCAGTAGGAATAAGCAACCCAGCAATCGCATGTGGCGAGGATCGGCACCACTGCGGGGCGGCTTTAATAGCCAGTCCAAGAACGAGGCTTGGCGTTAGCGGGTGCCGCGCATTTCACGCCACTTGTTGCGTCGGCCATCCTCTTTTTGTGCGTTGCTATCGAGCCAACCAAGCTGTTGGTCACGCTGCCGCAGATAGCGGTCGCGCTCTGCCCCCTGATTATTCAACGCTAGGATATGAAACACGGTCGCAGACCAGTTGCGCACCTCGACCAGGCTGGGATTCTGCTGCAAGAGCCCGGCGAGGCGCTGCTTTGCGCGGTCGATCTCCTGGTGCTGCAAATCCAAAATCGCCATCGCCAGCTCCAACTCCATCGGCACCACCGCAGGAGCTGGCGCGGAAGATTCTACAGCCGTTATCGCCGTGCTCCATTCCTCCGCCAAAACCTGCATCGGCCGCAATGACTGATCGAGTTGTGCGTTGCTGAGCGCCAACACGGTGCGAGCTTGCAAGGTATCCGCAAACTGCTGCATGAGCAGTTCGCGGAAGCGCTGCATGGCCGGATCTTCCGGCAATCGCACCGCACATTGCCAAGCCGCAAACGCATCCTCGACCGTGCCGCCTAGCTGGGACGCGCTCTCGGCCAACAGCAGGGCCCTTCGCCCAAGTTGATCGCGCTCATTGGCATCCTTGCCGCCGCGTGCGTACCACATTTGCCAGGCTAAAACACCGGCGCGCAGCGCGAGTAGATTCGAGGAGCCGATGCCAACCAGCGGCTCCAATAGATTCGCCGCGCTCTCAAAATGGCCCCGGGCAAGCTCAATGCGCGCCTGCGACAGAGGCACGCGGGGATCATCACCAAGCACCGCCGTTTTTTCGAGCCGCGACCAAAGCCGCGACAGCTCTGAACTATCGGTAGGTTTTGCGGCCAACGCCGAGTCGACGTCTGCCACGAGCTGTTCCATACTGGCCTCTTTGGTCGCCTGCTCGCGCCACGATTTGAACCCGATCCCGGCACCGGCGAGAAGGACCAGCCCCGACAGTGAAAAAACGATCCAGTTCGCTTTCATGCAACACCAATTACGTGGGGCAGGGACTGATACTTGCGAGCTTCACGGCGATCATCGTGAAATCGTCACCAAAGACCGAGTTGGTGTGCTGGCGCAACGAGTCTTCAAGGCCGGCAAGCACCCCTTCAGCCGACTCAGACCACAGCTGCGTCAGTCGCTTGTGCAGACGTTCTTCGCCATAGACTTCGCGTGCGGGCGACATGGCCTCGTCGACGCCGTCCGTGTGCAAAAACAGTAAGTCGCCAGGTTCGAGGGTTACCTCCTTGCTTACTTGGTATTGCTGATTGCCCACCACCCCAAGCACCATGCCGGTCTTTTCCAACTCTCGCACACCGTGGCGACCACAGTGCAGCAATGCAGGGTGGCCAGCATTCACATACTGCAAAGTCCGCCGCTTCGGGTCGATGATGCAAAGCAGCAACGACATGAAGATGCCGGTTTCGACCGACGCGACCAAGCGACTGTTGAGCCGCGTCACCACTTGGCTGAGATCGTCGAGCAACTCCAGGTAGCTGCGCAACGCAGCTTGCGCCGCGTGCGTCAGCAATGCAGCGCCAACGCCGTGACCAGTGACATCGCCGATCATCACGGCGATGCGACCGTCACTGAGCGGCACAAAATCGTAGGTATCGCCACTGGCGGTATCCGCCGCAACGTAGCGCAGCGACAGGCTGACACCTGGATGCGCACTGGGCACCGCCGGCAGCAAGTGCTGCTGGATGCGACGCGCGATTTCGACGTCCTTTTCCAGTCGCACCATGGCGAGCGAATCTGCATGGAGGCGAGCGTTCTCGATACTGATCGCAAGTTGCGCAGAGATCGCGCCAAACAATGCTAGGTCGCGCTCACTAAACTCCCGCCGCTGCGCACGCGAGTCGACATAGATGACACCCACCGTCCGGTTGCGCGCAATCAGCGGCGCGCACATAACAGCCCGCAGCTTGAGGTCATAGACCGACTGGCCGAGTTCTAGTGCTGCCTGATCCGACTGCACAACGCTGCGCTGCGGCAAACTCTCGTCAAGGCAGCGCCGCACGACACTCTTGCTAAAGACCGGATCCTTGCCGGTCGCCGGTCCCTCACGATCCTGGGATACACGAACCACCAGGGAGTCCGCCGAGTCACCAAGAAACAGGAAGGCCCGTTCGGCCCGCGTAACCTGAAGGGACCGCGCAACGATGCTGTTTAAGACCGCGTCGAAATCGACATTGGCGGTCACTTCTGTAATCGTGTCGAGCAGGATCTGCAGCGAACGCGAGTCCTCACGCGCATCGCCAGTGAGGATCGTCGAACTGTTGGCAGTTGACTTTGCCGCACCGGTAGCAGCAGAGGTCACTCGCGGTATGGGGGCCGCCTGCTTTGGCTGCTTCCAGAAGAAAAATCCTTTCATACGATTCTGTAGACTCTAGCGCATTGATTGCCGTTACAGAGCACGCCAATATCTTCGCCTCGGCACTCCGCTGCTCCAAAAACCAACCGCCCATGCAGATCGACAAAAGCTTTCACGACGAATTTGCCAGCCTGACCCTAAAGGGTGAGTTCGACACTTTTTATTGTCCTGCCTTGCAACAGGAAGTCGAAGACCTGATCGAGCGCGGGATGAGCCACCTGATCTTGGACATGTCCAAGGTCACCTTCATCAATTCAACCGCCATCGGCGCGATCATCAAGGTGCACAAGCGTTGCCGAGCCGAGAACGGCGAACTGGTGATTGCTCGACCATCCAACTTCGTCCGCGATGTGATGCGCAAAGTCGGCATCGACAAGCTGGTGTCGATGTTTGAGACCGATCAAGAAGCACAGAAGTCGATCATCAAGCGGCTCAACCAGCGCGAGCTCGCTGGCGAGGCACCGGTGGACAGCGAAAAGGTGCTGATCCACTTCCCCGACGACATTCGCAACAAGATGCTCGGCGGCCGCACTGCTCTGCTGGGCAAAATGGCCAACGCGGACGGCTACAAAGTGCAGTTCACTTGGAACGGCACCAAGGGCGGCATCAGCAGCGAAATGGCACGCCAGCTGTTCTTCAAGGACGGCGAAGTCCGGCTGAAGTTTCAAGTGAAGATGATCAAGAAGAGCTTCTTCGACATCGTTGGCAAGGTCTCCGCTACCGAAGCCATTGACGATGGCGCCGTGCGCGTAACCGTGCTGATCACAGGAATCACAGAAAGCGACCGCGCTGCACTGACGCAGTTTGCGGATGACATGGCGTTCCTAAAGCGCCAACTGCCAAGCTGACCGCCACAACTTGATCGCAGTTGCGCCGCGCAGATTTTTTTGCGGACGCGCAACTCTACCAAGGTGGCGTGTTGCCGAAGCAGCACTGCGGAAGCCGGTTGCTCGACGGCGCAATGCGCGTTGCAATCAATGCGCAACGGGCGCGCAAACTTCACTCGTAACGGCGGCGATCCGTGACGACGCGCCAACGAATGCCCGGGCTTTGACCGAACTGCAAAACGTCATTGCTCAAATCGCCACCAAGCGATGGCAGTAGAATCCCGGTCAAGAACATGGTTGCGCTGGTTGCGCCCAAAAGCCCCTCGCGCAGCAAAACGGCGCGGTCTTTGATGTTCGCGGGGCCTTCGCGGCTGGCAGGGCCTTCGCGGCTGGCGGGGTCTTCGCGGTTGGCGCGACCTTCGCGGTTGGCGCGGCCTTCGCGGCTGGCGGGGTCTTCGCGGTTGGCGGGGTCTTCGCGGCTGGCAGGGTCTTCGCGGTTGGCGCGGTCTTCGCGGCTGGCGGGGTCTTCGCGGTTGGCGCGGCCTTCGCGGTTGGCGGGGGATCGTTGGCAGAACCGTGACCCGGCCGTAGCCACGGAGCGACATTCGGGGCAAAACCCCAACCAAAAGCCTTGGCACAAGCTGTGCCAGCACGTCACAGAGAAGTGGCTAGCAAAACACTTCTGAAGTGGGATCTGCAAAGCAAGTCATGCCAGCAGAAGGTGCCCAACAGAAGGCGGGCAGGAGTAACCCAGCAGGACTAACCCAGCAGGACTAACCCAGCAGGACTAACCCAGCAGGACTGGTTTACCCAACGCGGAACTTGCCAGCGCGGCGGATCTTGCGCTTGATGACCTTGCGGCCACCGCGAGTTTTGCTGCGGGTACGGAAGCCAACCTTCTTCTTGCGCTTCAGACTAGAACGACGGACACGGACTTTCATGAGGGCGGGGAATCTACCGAGGGGCGCGGTGCATTGCAAACGCCCCGTCAGGACTCATTTTCAGATCAACCAAATCCGGCTTCGCGGAGCAATTCCTCTACCGAGGTTGTGCCCTCAAAAACCGCCCGCAAACCAGAGGCTCGCAGCGGCTCCATTCCCGCCTCCAAAGCTGCCGCAGCGAGCGCCGAAGTGCTTGCGCTACTGAGCATCAGCTCGCGTATTCGGTCGTCGACCACCAAGATCTCGTGGATCGCCATACGACCTTTATGGCCGGTGAAGTTGCAGACATTGCAGCCCTTGCCGCGCGCAAATTTCTTGCCGGCAACCTGCGCCGCATCCAGTCCGAGTCGCCGTAGCACCTCGTCGGATGGCTCGTAGAACTCCTTGCAGCCAACGCAAACGCGACGCACTAGGCGCTGCGCCAGAATGCCTTGCAAGGTGGCCGTCAACAAAAACGGCTCGATGCCAATGTCGACGAGGCGCGTAATCGCCGACGGCGCATCATTGGTGTGCAGCGTGGAAAACACCAAGTGCCCCGTCAGGCTGGCCTCAATCGCAGTCTGCGCAGTCTCCTGATCGCGGATTTCACCAACCAGGATCACATCCGGATCCTGCCGCAAAATTGTCCGCAGCACCTTGCTGTAGGTGACCTCGATGTCTTCGTGCACCGGAATCTGCACGATGCCTTCAAGATCGTATTCGACCGGATCTTCGACCGTGATGATCTTCACGTCTTCGCGGTTGGCCTCATTGAGCATCGCGTAGAGCGTGGTCGTCTTGCCCGAACCGGTCGGCCCTGTCACCAGCACGATGCCGTGCGGGAGATCGATAAACTTGCGCAACTGCGCCTTGGCGCCAGCGTCGATGCCAAGATTTTCCAGATCAAGGGACACGACCGAGCGGTCGAGCACGCGCAGCACGGTCGACTCGCCAAACATCGTCGGAAGCGTCGAAATACGCAGGTCAATGGATCGACCACCCACGGTCAACTCGATGCGACCATCCTGCGGCAACCGCGTCTCGGCGATGTCGAGATCCGCCATCACCTTCACACGCGCAATCAGCGCCTCGGCCAAGTGCGGCGGTGGTGCCTCGAGTTCGAACAACGCGCCATCGACGCGGTAGCGAATCTTGAAGTCATTCTCGAACGGCTCCAGATGGATGTCCGATGCCTTGTCGCGGATCGCCTGGTAGAGGATGTAGTTGAGTAGCTTTACGACTGGGGCCGCTGCGGCCATCGCCGCCTTGTCCTCCAGATCGATCTTGGTGCCCTGTTGCGATAGATCTGCAACGAGCGCGCTCATCCGGTCCTTCGCAGCTACCGCGTCCTCGCGATAAAACTTGTCGAGCCCGCTTTGAATCAGCGCTTCATCCGCGATCGCACCTTCAATCTCGCAGCCGGTCGTGAAGGCCAAGTCTTGCAACATCGACGCATGCACTGGGTCGGCGAGCACCACCACGAGCTTCTTGCCAGTGAGGCGCACTGGCAAAACACCAAACGCTCGCGCTGTGGCGAGGTCGACCTTGGCAACGGCCTCCTGACTCGGTTGATTTTTCTCCAGGTCCCAAAATTCAAGGCCGGCCTGCGCCGCCAGCGCGCGCGCTAGATCGCCGTGTTGGATATGGCCAAGTTGCAGCAGCACCTCGCCGATGCGACCACCGCGGTCGCGTTGCACCTGCAACGCTTCCTGGATCATGCCCTCGTGAATAGCGCCTTGCTCCTTCAGGATCTGGCCCAGCATTCGACGCGCCGCCATCTGTTACTCCGCTCCGCCCATGCCAAGCCGTGCCGCAAAGGCCTTGCGATCAAAGGCCCGCTCAAGTGCGACCTCCTTATCAATCCGGCCACCACGAAACAGATCGAGCAGGGAGTCGTCCATCAGCACCATGCCCTGTCGGCGACTCGTCTGAATCACCGATGGGATCTTGAACGTCTCGCACTTGCGGATGTGGTTCTCGATCGCCGGATTGTTCAGCATGATCTCAAATGCGGCACAACGCCCACCACCAGCTGCAGGAATGAGAATCTGTGAAACGACCGCGACCAACGAGAGCGACAACTGCGAACGGATCTGCTCTTGCTGCTCTTTGGGATATTGATCAATGATGCGATCGACAGTGCGCGCAGCACCAGTCGTATGCAGGGTGCCAAACACCAGGTGACCTGTCTCCGCGGCGGTAATCGCCGCCGAGGTGGTCTCCAGATCGCGCATTTCACCAAGCAAGATCACATCCGGGTCCTGACGCAACACACGGCGCATTGCCTCCGCAAACGTTGGCACGTCGGTGCCTACCTCGCGTTGTGTGACCTGTGATTTGCGATGGGAATGGTAGTATTCGATGGGGTCTTCGATCGTGACGATGTGCACATCGCGGTTGAGATTTACCCAGTCGATCATCGTCGCCAGCGTCGTCGTCTTGCCCGAACCAGTTGGGCCAGTGACGAGGATCAACCCGCGATGCAGGTTGAGTAATTCTCGCACCGCATCGGGCAGGCCAATCTGATCAAACGAGAGCAGCTTTTTTGGGATCTGGCGCATGATCACGCCGCGCATCCCTTTCTGGGTGAGCACGCTGACTCGGAAGCGGCACTTATCCTTGTGCGCGTAACCGAAGTCCGTCGTGCCGACGCGCAGCACCTCGTCCCAGTTGCGCTGCGGAGTGACCGCTTTGGCAAGCGCCTCGGTGTCCGCTGCTTGCAGAACGGCATCGCCGAACTCGTGCAGACCACCGCCAAGCCTTAGCACTGGCTTGCGACCTACACTGATGTGCAAATCGGAAGCGCCTTTTTCAAAGGTCAGATCCATCAACGCGAAAATGTCCATCGGATTTGCTCTTGGTCTAGACCGCAGCCGTCACGCGCAACAGTTCTTGGATAGTGGTCCGCCCGGACATCACCTTGCGAGCGCCATCTTGCGATAGCGTCGACATGCCGGCCGAGTGGAACGCATATTCTCGCAGACGCACCATCGGCTCGCCGCGAAAGGTCATCTCACGCAGGCCTTCATCCATGGCCATCATTTCGTAGATGCCAATGCGGCCTCGGTAGCCCGTGTGCTCACAACTCTGGCAACCGACCGCTCGGTAGATCGTGGTGTTGGCGGGCATCCCGGCAGGATCAATGCCGATCGAACGCAGCTCCACATCGGACGGCACCATCGGCTCGCGACATTCCTTGCAAACGACTCGAACTAGCCGCTGCGCCAGCACGGCCTGAACCGAAGCCGCAACCAAGAACGGCTTCACCCCCATGTCGCACAAGCGGGTGATCGCCGACGGTGCGTCATTGGTGTGCAGCGTGGAAAACACCAAGTGCCCCGTCAATGCGGCCTGCACGGCAATCTCGGCCGTCTCACGATCGCGAATCTCACCCACCAGAATGACATTGGGCGCCTGCCGCAACATCGCGCGCAGGATGCGGGCGAAGGAGAGACCGATGCGCGCTTTGACTTGGCATTGATTGATGCCGCGCAGATTGAACTCGACCGGATCCTCAGCCGTGATGATCTTCACGTCCGGCCGATTCAGCTGCTGCAATGCTGCGTAGAGCGTCGTGGTCTTGCCCGAACCGGTCGGCCCCGTGACCAAAACGATGCCATTTGGCCGCGCAATCACCCGTTCAAAGCGATCGCGGTCGACGCCATCAAAGCCAAGGGCTTCAAGGCTCATCAAGCCGCGTTCTTTGTCGAGCAGACGCATCACAATCGTTTCGCCATGACTACCGGGCAGCACCGAGGTGCGCACGTCGATGTCGCGGCCGCGCGACTTGATCGAAATGCGGCCGTCCTGCGGCTTACGCTTCTCGGCGATATCGAGCCCAGCCATGATTTTCAGGCGCGACGTGAGTGGCGCCAAAAGTCCCGCATCGAGCGATGCGATTTCTTTCAACACGCCGTCAATGCGATAGCGGATGCGGAGGCGGGTATGGAACGGCTCGACGTGCACGTCACTCGCGCGCTGGTCGAGCGCCTCATCGAGAGTCTTCTGCACCAAGCGGATGATCGGCGCATCCTCGCCGTCCTCTGCCACCCCCTTGCCACCCTTGCCAAACGCACCCGTGGTCGGCACTGCGCCACCGCGCAGTTTGCGAATCTGATCCTTCAGTGCCGCTGGCGGCATCAGCGCACACTGCACTCTGCAACCGGCCAAGAATGCGAGGTTGTCAGCAACGAAGGTCTTTAGCGGGTCATCGATAGCTACCCACAGCACGCCATCCTTCAAAAGCACCGGCAGAGCTTCGTTCTGTTCGATTTGATCGATCGGCAGTTTTTTGGCTGCCTCAGGTGCGATCTGCAGCTTGGCCGGATCAACAAACTTGAGGCCGTAGGCTTTTGCCAGGCAGCGCCACACAGCGTTCTCCTCCGCCAAGCCCAGCGCCACGATGGCGCGCTCCAAGGTCTGCCCACGTTGTTGGGCGGCACCCTCGGCCTTTTTCAGCCGATCGGCATCGAGAACTCCGCCCTCAAGCAAGAGGCGGCTCAAATTGGCTGGACTACTCACTCAAACGCAACCTTAGCGCACGCATGCTGCCTTGCGAGCAGCAAGACGATTTGCGCTTTGCTCAGCGAATGAAGCCGTTGAACGTAATTTTACGCTCCTTGACTGCCGCGTGGTTTAGGCCAACGACCACAGTGCCCTTCAGTAACCCTTTTGGCGCGTCTTTGCTGACCTCGATCTCGACGATCAGCTTCTTGCCATCCTTGGTGGTCTTGTAGGACAAGAACTTCACATCCACCGAGGAGTCATCAAACTTCACCGAGGTCACATCGAGATCGCTGCCGTCATTGGGCTCAAAGGTGATCTTCTCCGAGCGCGCGGTGCCTTTCTTGATCCTGCCCAGGGGCAAGAAACTGCCCGGTTTGACATCGAGCGGCCCAGTCACCAGCGCCTGCACGCGGACCATGAAAGTAGTCTCGCCCTTGAGGTCGGTGTAAAACTTGAGCGCGCCGCCGCCGCCAGCCTCACTGGCAATCGGCCCGTAGGTGCCGTGAATGGTCCAGACCGCGGCGCCATCCTTGACCTCTTTGTCGTAGGCGACGTGAAAGTCAGGGCCCGCGTCATCCATCTTGATGATGTTGAAGTCCTTGTTTACCGGTGAAGTGACCACCAGGGAAAACTCACGCGACTCATTCCAGCTCATCTGGTTCAGGTTGATGTCGGCTGGCGAAAGCACAAACATCTGCGCGCCAGTCGCGTGCCATTGCAGTTTCGTGAACGGCGTGACTGGATCCGTGGTGTGCACGTCCAGCGAGGCCTGCTTGATGCCAGTATGGCCGGCCATATCCATGTGGACCTCTACCTCACCGGCCTCGTTAGCACCGACATCGATCTGCGAGACCCGTTCTTCCTTCTTGCCAGTTGCATCCTCAGTGATGCGGACCAGCATGTTTGGGGTTGGCTTATTGCTGTATTCGTAGTGCCGGCCACCAACCCGGATCAACGCACGGCTGCACTGGCAGCTCGCACCGAAACTTTTGAACTGAAACGGCTCGTTGCTGGGATTCTGGAAGGGAAAGTGGCCAACTGCTTCTTCGTGGTGAAAGTAGGTGCCGAGGTCTTGATCGAGGATCGAAAACCAGGTGTTGGCCTTGGCGGGCACTGGCACTGGGGCAGCTCCACCTTGGGCAACGAGCGGCGAAAGGGCAGTGAAAAACAGCAGCGGAAGCAGATTGCGGTTCATGAGAGTTCTTGCAAGCTACGTAAGAACCGGATGCAGGGCTCCGAAATCAGGAACCACTCAGCTGCCAGTTTCATGGATGCGAGCGAGGCAGTATATCCAGAAGACGGCCAAAAACTCCGAGATGACCTTACTCCGTTTATTTGCAATCCTTTTGGCGGCGGTTTTGCTGCTGCCATTTTCTGGTTGCTGCGCCATGGCACGGGCATTTTGTGGTCCAGACAAAAGCCCCTGGGTGCCGCAGGCCTACGACACGCCACAGGCCACCTTAACGACCTTCTTGGAAGCGTTGCGGCGCGACAATCCCGACCAAGTTTTGCGCTGCCTGGCGGAGTCCTTCAAACAGCAACACGGGCTCAACTCGTTGGCAATCAATGTGGCCTGGCAACAACTGCACGCAGAACTGCCATACCTTCACATGGCTGGCTACCTGTCGATTCCAAGCCAGCCGTCCAACGAAGGCCGCAACACTTGCAGTTTCGAGCTCATGGTCGACGGCAAGCCCCTGCGAATCGACCTCGGCCGCCAGTCCTACCTGCAGGTGATCTATCGGTTGCCGGATGGCTCGCTGGTCGATGGCGGCCGCCAACTATCTGGCGATGCTTTTGCCACTGCCTTCATGCTTTCCGCGCAAGGATTTGATGACGACAGCAACCCGCAGTCGAGCATCGCCTTGCGGCCGATCGTGTTTGCCCACCCGCGCTACGATGTGCTGCCCGCCGAGCGACTGGCCCGAGTCACTCTCGGCAGCGAATGGAAGATCAAAATGCTTACCCAAAATGTCCTTCCGGACTGAGTTTGGCCAACGAGAAGTTGGGGCAGCAAGCGCCGCTAGCTAGCTCAGCCGTCGAGCAGCGCCAAGGTGTGCACGGTCATGTTGCGAGCCCGCACCGCCAGCGCCGCCGTGTAGTCGGGTGCTGGCGAAATATCGATCAGGTCCCAGTCCTCTGGCACATCGTCACCCGTGCGAAACCCAAGAAAGTGCGGCTCTGCGCTGATCGATACGTCGAACACGTCAAGGGAAGACGCAAGGCCGCTGCCGATCGCCTTTACATAGGCTTCCTTGCGCGTCCAACAACGGTAGAAGCCGGTCAGTTGCTCGCCTTGCGGCAAGGCCTCCAGCAGTTCAAACTCAACCTTTGAAAAGTGGCGGTTTGCGATCTGGCGCAAACTTTCCAGGTGCCGACGCTTCTCAACGTCGATGCCGAGTTCGATTCGTGCAACCGCGACCATCGCCAGCTGCGCGGAGTGCGACAGGTTGAAGTGCCAGCCACTTGCCGACAGCAGCGAAGGCTTGCCACGCGTTCCCGAGCCAAACTCCAACGCCAGCGCATCCTGTCCGGTATAGCCAGCGAGGATCGCGCGCAGTGCACCGTGTGAAATCGCGAATCGACGACGATGATCGGCGACCTGGAAACGCGCGGCACGCGTTTGTTCTGCAGGCGACAACAACGTGGTGAAACGGTCGTTACTGCCGCCTAGCGCGATTGCCCAGACATGGATCTGGTTGCTTGCAAGCGCAATCCTGCCAGGTGTCTCTGAACGAAAATTAGAATGCAGAACAACGTCGTCCATCTGCAAAACAGCCTAGCAGAAAAGTCTCGCCGCTACTCAACAGACCGCCATTCCATCAACGCGCTGCCACTTTGAAAACGAATGGTGCAACGGCACAGCCTGAACTGCTCCATAGGTCCCCCATTGCCGTAGCCGCAAAACAATAGCGCACCGCCCGTGGCATCGTGACCGCGGCAGCCTCCAGAACGACCGCTTGTCCGATGACGCGCGCCGTTGCTGCGTGATAGACGCCATCGACACCGGCGATCTCGAAATGATGCGGCCCATCCTTGCCGGCGCGCATGGCCCCGGGCGCAGTCGAAAAGCGAACGCGCAGCCTTCGCCCTTCGACCTCAACCCCCAACGGCTTTGGCGCGTCTGCATCCATGGTTTCGTCGCCGTAGGTGTAGCGCAGTGCCAGTCGTGCCAAGCGCAGGCCGACGGTTTGCTTGTCGATCGGATGAATGTCGCGGACGTCGCCAACATCCGTCGTCACCGCCATGCCAGTCTCCGGCAGCAACAATGCGGCCGCCTGCGCCTGTCGCAGGTCAAAGAGCTCGCCAGTATCGCCGCCATAACCAAACGGCGCGATCTGCACGAAGTAGAACGGCAACGGAAAACCAATCGCGGCCCGCCAGTCGTTGATCATCGCGGGAAATAGTTTGGCGTATTGCGCCGCGCGTTCGCGGTTGGACTCGCCCTGATACCAGATTGCGCCGCGGAACGGGAACGGCAGCAGCGGCGCGATCATCGCTTGCCAGAGCACCGTCGGGGTGTTGGGGCCAAACTGATCCGAACTCGGCATCGACGGCAAATCGCGCATCGCTGCGCCCAACTGAAAACGCCACTGTTTGGCGAGGCCGATGCTGCCAGCTTCGCCGCCAACCGGAAACATCCGCATCGCTTCAGCGTCCGTGGCAAAGCCGCCTTCGCCACCGGTGTCGAGGACCCGCACCGCAAGCACCGCATTGCCCGCGCGCACCAGCCGACCCGGGATGGTATAGCGCCGCGCAGTTTGCCACTGACCGGCTGACTCCATGCCGCCGATGCGCTCGCCCTGAAACCAAACGGTGTCCATGTCGTCGATGGCACCAAGCGATAGCACTAGCTCCTTGCCGGCAAACGCCTCGGGCACCATGCACTGCGTGCGATAAAAACCCACCCCGTCAAAGCCGCCGAGCCCGGACTTGGACCACAGATGCGGCATCGCCACGGATTGCCATTCGTGGTCGTCAAACAAAATCGCCTCCGGCCGCACGGCGCCATTGGGTGAGTCGCGCAACGCGACGGCTTGCCAGAACGCGGCAGCGCGTTCCTGAAGCGGCCGTTGATCGTCGGCGGCAGCCGTCAGCTGTTCGATCGAAGGCGCAAACTCTGGCAGCGATTGCAAGCCGTTCGCACTGGTCCAAGCCTCGCAGACCGTCCCGCCCCAAGAACTAACAACAAGGCCAAGCGGCTGCCGGCGTTGGCGCAGCAGCTCGCGGCCAAAGAACAACGCGGTAGCACTAAAGCGCTGGCTCGATTCCTTGGTGCAGACCTCCCAGTGACCCGCAACATCATCGAGCACCACCGCCGAAGTCCGGCGCGCCACTGTGAACAGCCGCATTTCCGGCAGATCAGAGGCGGCGCATTCCTGCTGCCAATCCTTCACGCCGCCCTGCCAGTTGTCGGTCTTGCCGACCGGCATTTCCATGTTGGACTGCCCCGAGCCAAGCCAAACATCGCCCACCAGCACGTCCCGCAAGATCAGCTTTTCGGTGCCGCTCACAACGGCCAGTTCAAAAGGGCCACCCGCTTCAGGCGTCATCACGCCGACCATGAAGACCCCGCTCGCGGCCGCGATCCCTTCGAATGGCTCCGCGGTAAAGGGCGTGTGCACGAAAACATGCGCATTGGGTTCTGCTAGCCCACGCATGAGGACCAGCGTCTGCTGCGGCAGCACCATGTGATCCGAAAACAGCGCACGCAACGCAAGCGTGGGTTTTGCCGCCGCCTGTTGCGCGGGCAGCATGACTAGGGAAGAAACAAACAAGGCCACGGGGACCAGGCAGCGCATCTGTGCTTTTTACCCGATACGGCGTGCGGAATCAGCGAACGCCAGCAAGAGATTCGCTACTAAGTAGCGCCACTCGACCGCCGCTGCCGCAGGCCCAGACCGAGCCATCGCGGCCACAGCGCAC
Source organism: Planctomycetota bacterium (assembly GCA_014192625.1). Classification (GTDB taxonomy): domain Bacteria; phylum Planctomycetota; class UBA1135; order UBA1135; family UBA2386; genus BJHM01. Next base: position 65,502 of record BJHM01000010.1, on the reverse strand, counting down.
CGCATAAAAACCTGCGCCAGGCATGGTCCGCCAATGTTTGCCACCATCGCTGCTGATGCTGGAGCCTAGATCCCCGACCGCAAGCCATTTGCCACAGCCTGCTAGGTAGGCAACGCCACAACGAAACCCGCCGGCGTTTGCCGCATGAAAAGTTTTACCGCCATCGCCACTCCACGCGGCGGTTCCCGCGCTCACTTCTGGCGCCTGATAATCCCCGCCCACTGCGACCAAGTGGGACCCGCTGTCGAGCGCGATGGCAAAGGCGCCCTGCGAAGGACTACCTTGCGCCATCGGCAGCAGCGTGACCTGCCAGTGCAAGCCGCCATCGTCGGTGCAAAAACAGCGCGCTACTGCTCCGCCGGTGACTTGCACGAACGTGGCCGCTTTGCGCGCGACAAGGCACGTGCCGCTGGCGGCAAACGCAGCTTCGCCAACCTGCGCCACTGGCAATTCGGGCGACTCAAGTGCTCGCCAATGTTCGCCGCCATCCGCCGTCGCCAATAACTCCATGCGGCCATCGATTGGATCCCCGAATACGAGGCCATGTTGGGCATCACAAAAAGCCATCGCATCAAAAAACGCCGCAGCGCGCCGATCCTCGTGGACCAATGCCCAGCTACGGCCACCATCACTCGTGCGATAAATCTGCGCCGGACTTCCCGCGTTGGCGATCCAGGCGTGCTGTGCATCCAACGCATACACCGAACGAAAATCGAGCGCCTGCTTGCCAGCGGGACCAATCGATTCCCAAGTGCCACCGCCATCCACGGTGCGCAACACGGTCCCGCGCGAACCCGAAACGTATGCACACAAACAATCCACTGGCGATAGCCCGCGCAAACTCGCGGTAGAAGAGGTCTTTTGCAATTGCCACGGGTCTACTGGCTCCGTGATCGCCAACTGACACGCGCCAGCAATAACGGCCAGCACAAGGAGCGCGCCCGAATGAGGGCGGCTGCGCTGCGATGGTTTGTGATTGTGCCACGGCCTCTTCGCGGGAATTGCAAGATGCGCTGCAGCGCGGCGGCTCATGCCAACAGACTAACCATCCCACCCACGCATCGAGCGACAACCACGACATAATCGCATGCGCAATCCATGCCGCATGAATTAGCGGCCACGCCGTTCGATCTGCTTACGAATCTGCGTTACGCGCGCAGTCAAGCCAACTCGCTGCAGCAGATCAAGTAGTTCGCGTATGCGCTCCGGGTCAGATAACGATCGCGGCGGCGGCCCATTGCGTTCTGCGAGGACGGCAAATTGATTGCAGATAAACGTCAGTTGCGTGCGTGCATCATCAACCTTCTCTTGCTCCAGCAGCAGCTTGGCCAAGTCCAAGCGCGACTGGATCAACCCTTCTTGGAAGCGCAGCGAGCGACTCTGAACCTCGGCAAGCGGCTCCTCGATTGCGATCGCTGCGCGCAATTCACGCTCCGCGCCAACCAGGTCTTTGCTGCGTCGCAATGCGCGCCCCGAGCCTTTGTACGCGCGAGCTAGCAGCGACTGGTAATCAAGGTTGGTCGGCTGCTGTAAAACCAATTGCGTCGCATGTGTCAGGATTTGCGAAAGCGTTTTGGCATCCAGGTTGCGCTGCGGCGGCGACATCAATGCCTCCGCGAGTTCAAAACGAAACACGTCGTTATCCGGCTGACCTTCCACCAATTTGGTCAGGATCGCCAACGCAGTTGCTCGGTCCGCACTCTCACTTTTCTGGGGCCCCTCGACAGTAGGCCGCAGGTTTGCGATCAGCACCCGGGCCTGCAACAACAACACATCCGGAGCCTCAGGCGTTTCCTTCAGTAGATCCGTGAGTAGTACTTGGGCCGCGCGGAGCTGCTGTTGCATATCGCGCACCATTTCTGGCCGTGCAGAGCCTCTACCCTGCGGCCCAGCATTAGTATTACCCGGCGGGCCACCGGGCAACTCGGCCAAGCCGAAAAGACCACGTCTTCCCTGCGGGCCACCCGGGCCACCCGGCGGGCCACCCGGCGGGCCACCAGCCGAGTTTCCGCCACTGCGCAGATCGAAAATGGTCGCCATGAGAAAGTGTCCCTGCGCTCGCAGGAACCGCAAAGAATGGCTGCCGTCGGCGACATTCGCCTCTAGTAGCCGCAAGGCATCCGTGAGGGCGATGCGCGCATCAGATACGCGGCCAAGACGCAGATACACCTGTCCCAACTCCTGCTGAACAGTAGCGATCTCAAGCACCGCATCGCGTTGCGGAACGTCACGGTAAAGCTGCAGCGACTTCTGATACGCAACGATCGCACCTTCAATATTGCTGAGTCGTGCCTGGATTCCACCGACGCGCCGATACGCCCGGGCCGACTGTTCGCGTAGGCCGATACTGTTCTTATTTTGCTCCGCAAACTTGTCATAGAAGTTCAGCATGCGCTGCAACACGGCAGCATCCTTCTTGTCAACCGGCGAGCGCATGGCAACGACAGAGCCAGCGTCATCATTGTCGTCATCCACGATGGCGTGCAGTGGATCTGGCCCAACCAACGCATCGAACACGCCTTCAAACGCCGCCAATGTCAGCAATAAATTGCTTTCGGTGCGACTCGATGCCGCAAGTGCCTCCTGTGCACTCGACTTGGCTTTCAGCAGCGCATCGTCAGTGACCAAGTAAGACGTCCAGCCAACCACCGCCGCGCCAAAGGTTGCAACCAGCGCCAGCAAGGAAGCCGCCGCCAGCGCGCGGTTGCGACGACACCATCGCCATGCATGTTCGAGCTGCGAAGTGCGCCGCGCAGCGATCGGTCGATCCTCGATGAACGCGCGCAGGTCCAATGCCAGTGAGAGCGCATCGCCGTAGCGCCGCACCGGTTCGACCGCGATGGCGCGTTCGACAATGGTGGCAAGGTCGCGCGGGATATCGACGCAGGCCTTCTGCAACGGCTCGCAACGGCCGGCGCGAATTTTTTCCAAAAGCTCACTGCGCGTCTCGGCCCGAAACGCAGGTCGCAAAGCGAGCAGTTCGTAGAGCACAAGGCCGAGCGAATACACCTCGCTGCGCACGTCGTAGATCCCAGCGAGTTGCTCGGGCGCCAAGTATTGCAGCGTCCCAAGCACATCGCCCGAGTGCGTAAGACCATCGTATTGCAGCGCCTTCGCGAGCCCGAAGTCGGTCACCCAAACGTGACCATTCGGCTCCATCAGCAGGTTTGCAGGTTTGACATCTCGATGCATCGTGCCGAGTTCATGGGCGTGGTGCAGAGCCTGCGCGACATCTTCGCCGATGCGCGAAATGGCAACCGCACGGAGAGCCCGATCCGTGGGCAACAACGCAGGCTTTTGATCGATGAGGTCGCTAATGACTCCGTCGAGCCCGCGACCAGCGATGAACTGCATCGCGTAGTAGTGATAGCCATCGGCCTCACCACTGCCGTAGACCGGCACAATGTGCGTGTGATGCAGATTGGCTGCGACTTTGGCTTCGCGCCGGAAGCGTTCGAGCTGGTTGCCACTCAACAGGCTCGCCTGCGGCAGCACCTTGAGGGCCACATGCCTGCCCAGCGACTCTTGGACTGCCTCAAACACCACGCCCATGCCGCCGCGACCAACCTCGCGCAAAATACGAAACTCGCCGAGCTGCTCGAGCTTTGGCACCGACGCACGCCGTGCACCCGAAGCACTCGTCTCACGTTCGCGTTTGGCCTGTTCAAGCACCAGCAGCGCCGGCAACAACTCAAGCAAGTCATCGGCATGCTGCGGATTTGCCTTGGCAAAGCCTTCAGGCGTGATCGAGTCGCCTTTGCGAATGCGTTGCAAAAAATCTTCGATCAACAAGTCAAGCGGCGCACGCGAATCATCCAGCGGAGTGACACTCATGGTGGCCCGAATTGGCTCAGGAGTCCCTTCAATCGCCCTAATGCCCGGACGTAGCGATTGCTGGCAGCGTTCTCGCCGATCTGCAGCAGGTCTGCTACTTCCTTGTTAGCCAGGTCCTCAAAGTGACGCAGCACCAAGACTTCGCGGTCGATCTCGTCCATCGACTCCAGCGACTGCTGCAACTGCTGCTTGAGTTCTTCACGCATCATCGCTTGGCTCGGCGAAGTAAACTTGCCCGCGACAAAACCCGAGATGCCGTGACTCTGCGCGAACGCCCGCTCGCGGGCCGCGGTGCGCATGCTGGCGCCTAGATGTTTGCGATGGAGATCAATCAGCGTCTGCTGCGCGATCAGGCGCAGCCAGAAGCCGAGCGAACGCGCATCCTCGCGGAACGCATAGAGCCGTTGCCGCGCGTCTAGAAAAATATCCTGCACGACATCGTCGGCATCAACACGCGAGAGCAAGCGGGAATCGATCCGAAACTGCACCATGCGGCGCAACCGCATACGGTGCATCTCGAACAGCGCCCCGAAGACATCGTCTTCGCCGCCCCGCAGGCGCACGATCAGCGTTTCTTCATCGTCCATGCAGGGTGAAAGGATACGCGATGCGAAAGAAATGCGCTGCGGCTCCTTTACCAGCCGATCGTTCGCGCGGCATTAGCTAGCCTGACATGAAACTGAGGCAGGCGTTCGGCCGATGGCGCTTCACGCAACAATGGCAACGCGACGGGCAAAGCCCGCAGCAGCTCTGAGTCACTTTTTGCGGGCAGCGACAGCTCCCGTATCGGCAACAAGTTGCCGGTGGCAACAAGCGGGCTGCAAAGCGTGATACCCATCGAAGCTGCCAGTAAATGCCTTGCCTCGGATGGTTCGGTAGCGAACTGGATGCGTGGTATCGCAAACCAAAAACAACGCTCCACCACGGCCGAAAAACAGCGGTCCGAAATGTCCGCCACTTTCATATCGAGCACCAGCGTCACCAAGTCTCGATCAGGCTCGATGGGAATTACGCCATGCGGCGCGGCAAATCCTGGCCGGCTACCGAGTGCCTGCACCACCACTGCGACCCCGCGCCAGAAGTCTGCAAGCTCACGACCAACGATGGCCACCTGATCGTCAAACACCACTTCGCGCGCACCTTCGGCAGACATTAGCAATTCCACACAACCTTTTTGCGCGGCTGTGTGAACCACCTTTACCGGGATGCCCGTGCAGCGTTGCAACAACGCCGCCAACAACTCTGCTGGCGCAGCAAGTTCTTTTGCCGCACACACGCACATGCCTGCCGCAGCCACAAACTCCCCGTCTCGCAACAGGATGTGCTCTGGCAACGGCAGCACAGCAAATCCGGCAGCGGCACCGCGGCCCTCTGTTCTGCGATCTTGCGCAAATAGCCAATCGATCACCCCGTCTTTGCCGTAGGCCTGCAGCCACGAGTCGTGACCAACGCCCGGCAACTCCGTGTAGCGCACCGGATGGCCGAATGATCGCAGCGATTGGATCATCGAACGCGATCGCGCTACCGGCACTGCCGAGTCGTTAGCACCGTGAAAGTTCCAAATCGGCAAGCCAAGCAATCGGTGTGCCTGCAGTTCATCGCCGCCACCGCACACCGGCGCCAGCGCAGCGAACCGGTATGGATCGCGCATGGCTAAATCCCAGCAGCCAAAACCACCCATCGACAAGCCGGTGAGGTAGACGCGGTCTAAATCGATCTCGTCAGCATGCGTTTGCATCAGTGTCTGCATGGCTGCAAGCACGGCGCGCTGCGGCAGCGTCAGATCGGGTGCCAGTGCACGCGATTGTCGCTCAGCGAACGATACAGGGACCCACATGCGATCCAGCGGGCACTGCACCGCGAGCAGGAAACATGGATGTTTTTGCACCATCGCCTTTGTAGCCATGTCGCGGCAAAACCATTTTAGCTGCAATTCGTTGTCGGTGCCTCGCTCGCCAGCGCCGTGCAAGAAGACCAAAAAAGGCAGCCGATCCGGGCCAACTGTGATTGGCCGCAGATATTGGTAAGGAAACACCACGCCTTCGACGGTGACGGATCCTTTGGCAAACACGAAAACCTGCTCCTGGCCGAACAGTAGCATGGAACAACAACTGATAAAAAAGGCGCGCAGCATGTCGCTTGTTCTTATCGAGCGATTGACCAAGGATCGCAGACCAATAGCCAGAACTGCGCCATTGTCCTGTCCGGCAAGCCTGCCTGCGGCAAACTATGCAGATCATGAGTTCGCCAATCAGAAAGCTCCTCGCACTCGGTTTAGTTCTGACTCCGGCTTTCGCACAAGTGGATCGCTACGAACTCGGCCTGCGGCTGCGCGCGTTCGAGCGCGAATTGGCTTTGGCATCGGATCCACTAGCGCTTCGCGCGGCTTTCGTGGCGATGAATGACGCTGTGCAATCGTTCTTCCGCATGGACCTGCGCGGCGTGGCACTGGGCGTCGAAGCCGCTCACTGGCAATTGCAACAAACGGCACCATCCCCCGAGGAGCGGTTCGCCCGGTCTTTGCAAATGACACTGGCTGCCCGGCTCTTGAGCACTGGCGAAGGCACGCTCCAGTTCACCTGCAAAAGCGTCTACCCAGAACCAAAGCCTGAAGGCAAAAAGCTGCAACTCCTGGTCGCCATTCTCGGCATCGATAAGCAGCCACGCATATCCGTTACCCTTGACGAGTTGCCCTTGATCAAGGATCTGCCACTTGCGCATTTGCCGCCTGGCGATCACACGCTGCAGTGGCGCATATGCGAAAACGGCAAAGACCTGGTCGTGCGAGAGCAAGGGCTCTCGCTTGCCAAGGATCTCGATGCGCGGCTCGCGCTGCTGCTCGAACGCGACCAACAAACAGTCGAGCGCACCACCATCGAGGCAGCGACCGAACGGCACCTCACGCGAATGCTGCAAGGCATGACGAAGCAGCGGTCCGAAGAAACCATCCTGCCTGGCGAGCGGCTACTGCGCGAATGTGAGGCGCTGGCAAAAATCGCCGAGGCAACGCCGTACTACCAAAAAGAACGCGTCGGACAATTCTGGCTGCGCGTGCCGACTGGCAAGGGAACCACGACGATCCGACTCGTGGTGCCACCACCTGTGGCAACTGCCACAGAACTGATCCCGCTGGTCCTTGCACTGCATGGCGCTGGCGGCTCTGAAAACCTGTTTTGCGACGGCTATGGTGACGGTGCGATCGTCAAGCTGTGTGCGCAACGCGGCTTTATTCTGTGCGCGCCACGGGTTGCCGGTTTTGGCGGCAGCGACCTGCCGGCACTGATCGAAACGCTGGCGACTCGCTACCCCATCGACCGAAAACACGTTTTCATCATCGGTCACAGCATGGGTGCTATGGCGACCATAGAAGCCGTCATGCAGACCCCAGCGTGCTTTGCGGCAGCCGCGGCAATCAGCGGCGGCGGCGTGGTAAAAAAGAGCGCGGCACTCGCCAAGTTGCCGTTCTTCGTCGCCGCCGGCAGCGCCGACTTCGGCAAGGGTGCCAGTGAGAAACTGCACCAAAAGTTGCAAGCCGCTGGCATCAACAGCAGTTGGCATGAATACCCCGATGTGGAACACCTTTCGATCGTGCAAATCGCGCTGCCAGACGTGTTCACATTCTTCGACCAGCATCTGCAGCGCTGATTTTGTATCTTGCGATACATGCTTCACCCTGCATTCGCTTGGCCATGCCTTGTAGTAACTCTGCTGGCGCAAGCACCCGTGGTGATCCCGACTGGTAAAACCACAGACGAGATTGCAGCGGCAGCGAACAATGTCCGGCCCAGTGCGCGGCAATTTGCGTGGCAGCAACTCGGCTTCACGGCGTTCGTGCACTTCGGCATGAACACCTTTACCGACCGCGAGTCGGGTGACGGCGACGAACAGCCGGACACGTTCGCACCAACCGGGCTCGATGCCGAGCAGTGGGCAACGACGTTTGCGGATGCTGGCATGACAGGCCTCGTCCTTACCTGCAAACATCACGACGGTTTCTGTCTTTGGCCGACTGGCAGCACAACGCACAGCGTGGCGCATTCGAAGTGGCGTGATGGCAAGGGCGATGTTGTTCGCGAAGTAGCGGCAGCTTGTCGGCAGCACGGACTTGCGTTTGGCATCTACGTCTCGCCGCTTGATCGCAACAACAAGGCGTTTGGCACCGGTGCGTATCAAGAAGTGTTCGCTGCGCAACTGAGCGAACTGTGCACCAGCTACGGCCCGCTCTTCGAGGTCTGGTTTGACCGGGCAGGCTGTCCAGTAGACGACCCCGCGGTCTTTGACTGGCAACGCATGTTTCGCATCGTGCGCAAACTTCAACCGCTTGCCGTGCTCGCCATCACCGGACCAGATGTGCGCTGGGTCGGCAATGATGCTGGCCGTACTAGGGCACAAGAATGGAGCGTGCTGCCGCTTGATAGCGACGATGCGGCCGCCTTCGAAGACTCAAAAAACGCGTGGCAATCACTGACTCGATTGGCTGCGCGCAACGAAGCAGCAGATCTCGGCAGCCGCAGTGCCCTTGCGAATGCCCGCCGCCTTTTTTGGTGGCCAGCGGAGACCGATGTCTCGATCCGGCCTTCGTGGTTCTTTCATCCCGCTGAAGATGATCAAGTAAAATCACTGCCCACGTTACTCGCGTTTTATTACGCAGCGGTCGGTGGCAACTCACAGTTGCTGCTGAACGTGCCGGCCAACACCAATGGCCGAATTGCCGAGGCCGATTGTGCGGTGCTGCGTGACCTCGGCGCGTGTCTGCGTGCCACCTTTGCCAAGGACCTCGCCGCCGATGCACTGAAGAAAACCTACGACTTTGCTGGCGAGCTGTATTTCCCCTCAGCACGCACGGTGTCGGTGATTGAATTGGCGGAGGACGTCGAACACGCAGGCCAATGCGTCGAGTCATTCCGCATCGACTCATGGGACGGCCAGCAGTGGCGGCAGTTCCAAGCTGGCACAACGATCGGCATGCGCCGGCTGCTGCGCTTCCCGCCGACCAAGGTGCAGGGCCTTCGCTACTGGATCGAACAGAGCCGTGGCGCAGCGAAGATCAAAACCTTTGCCGTGTTTCGCGCACCGGACCTGCTCTTTGCCCCCACGATCCTGCGCGACCGCAACGGCAGCATCACAATTGGCGGTGAAGGCAATCTGCGCTTCACGACTGACGGCAGCCCGCCGTCATCCGCATCACCGCGCTATGAACATCCGTTCACTTTGGCACGTGGCGGGATCGTTCGCGCCATTGGCCTACCTGACGAAGCAAAGGATCGCACCAGCATCGGCATTCCGCGCGCTGCCGAAGCTTGCTTTGGCATTACTACCAGCAAGTGGTCACTGCTCGAATGCAGCAGCGAGCAAGCGCCCGAGGAATGCGCCAACAATGCCTTTGACGGCGATCCAAGCACGATCTGGCACTCGCGCTACAAGCCTTGGACCGAGCCTTACCCGCACCATCTCGCCATCGATCTCGGGGAGTCAGTCACGGTGACCGGTTTTCGCTACTTGTCGCGGCCTTCAGGCATGAATGGCACCATTGCCGATTACTCCTTCGCGGTGCTCGATGCCGCGAACAACTGGCGGGAAGTGGCGCGCGGCACCTTCACAAAAACTGCCGCAGGATCGCCAGTCAAAGTGCTGCTGTCCGAGCCCGCCAAAGATATCCACGCCATCCGCCTCACCGCGCTACGCGAAGTTGATGACCGCGCATTTGCCGCCTGTGCCGAACTGCAATTACTCGTGCAATAACGTGCTTGAAAAATCTCGCTACTCGGCACTCGATAAATGGCAGGTGCTTGGCAAACTTCGCACACCGATGCATTGGCTAAGCAACGCGACGCTGACCACTTTGCTGTGTCATTCTGTGGTGCTGTCTCAGTCCCTCGCATGGGACATCCCCCCGCGCGGCGCGATCACTTACATCCGCAAGAGCGAGCGCTGGGAAGTCTCCGGCCCGCCATCGCAAATGCGCACGCAATGGCTCATCCCTGACGCGAATCACGGTGGTTTTGACTGGCGCTACCACACCTGCGAACTCGGCAAACAGCCAGCAGATTTTGCCACCACGGCCTTCGACGACTCCGGCTGGCCAATCGGCACCAGCGAGTTCGGCAACGAACTGGAACTGCAACCAAGACAACGTACGGCTTGGAAAACCGGCACTCTTTGCCTGCGCGGCAAACTCGATCTCGGAAAACGCAAACCACAAGCCATCATTTTCCGCATCGACCACGATGACGGCTTTAAGGTCTCCTGTAACGGCACACAGTTGCTCGAGGACGATAGCTACGGCCGCAACCATCTCTTTGTGCTAATGGGCAAAGCGCTGCAATCGTTCACGTCGGGGGAGAACTTGATCGCCGTGCAGTGCAACAACATTGGTGGCGCACAATTTCTCGACCTGTCGATCGGGTGCATTACGACCCTGCCGCCGGGGGTGAAGACGAGCGAAGACATCCAAAAAGTGCTCCGTGAGGATCGGGAGCGCGGCGCACAAGTTTACGGCGATCTGTTTGGCAATTACCGACCACCACCGATGCTTCTTTCTGGCGAACTCGACCCCGCCCGACAGCGCTTGCGCGACAACGCCGGGGACCTACGCGAGCTCGGCTGGCTAGCTGGCATGGACCTACAGCGCGGCAGGACCGGCGGGCCCCTCAGCCTTTTTGTGTTCCGCCTCTACCACCTTGGCGACTTGAACCTGCGCGGCAAAGCACTCCCGGTTGCCGCAGATGGCTGGCAGACGCTCGACTTCACTGTCAATTCGGCCGAGGAAATCGAACTCAAAGGCGACACGGAAAGGTTCGTAAAGTGGCATGGACAGTCAAACGCGATTTACCAGTTTGATGGCAAACTTCAGATCCAGCGCCGCCTCGAAATCAATGATGGCCGCGCACGCGTGTTGGAAATGCGAAGCGAATTGAGCGGTCGAATCCTGCGCGGCAAGAATTTTAAAGATGTGGCCGCCGAACTCCAGCAAGTTGAAAGCTGGCAGCTCGCAACTACCCACCAAAACCAGGACACGGCATTCAAGGCGCTCGTCATTGCGGCCCTAAAAAAAGGCACTGCGCATTTGCGCACGCAGTTGGCCGACGCGAACAGCAATTTTTTTGGACTAACCCCGGATGCCAAGGATTCGAATCGCAGCTACAACAGCGGTCGCCTCGCACTTGGCCTGCTGGCACTGATCAAGGGTGGCGTTGACAAAAAAGACGAGGTTCTGCAGCGCTGTCTCACCGAGTTGCGGCAGCGAAATTTAGTCGACACCTACTCGCTCGGCAACGCATTGATGGCACTGGAGGCCTACTACGCCCCCGAAAATGAGTGGCAAAACTTGCGAGATGGTGCGATCGACCGGCCAAGCAAGCGCAAGGTCACTGCTGCGGACCTTCTGCTGATGACCGCATGGACCGCGCAATTGCTCAAAAACGTTGACACCCGCGTCGAGATGGATCCGAGCGATCACTCCATTGGTGCCGCATCGAAATCACTCCTGCGCTTTGGTTATGTGCGAGGTGAATGGTTTGACCACTCCGTAAATCAATACGGCCTGCTGGGTCTTTACTCAGCGCATCTCTGCGACGTGCCAGTGGCGGCGCAAATATGGGAATCCGCCGCCAACCATTTGCTCAGCGCACAAGTCGAGGGCCAGGGCAAGACCGATCTCGACCTTGTCGACTACCGAACGATGGCGCGCATGCAAGGCGACTCTACGTACAAGCGGACCGTCAGCCGCTTCAGCACCAAAGCCGCAGGTTGGAACTACCAATATCCAAAGGATAACGGAGGGCCTTCGCCGGTGTGGGGCAGCATGACGTGCGCGGGCATCACCGGACTTGCCATCTGCCAGGCGGCGCTGCTCGACCAGGGCGGCCCCAAACTCACGCGACTCCAGAACGCCGCCACCGCTGCACGCAACTCCGGATTTGCGTGGCTGGCGCAGAACTTCTCAGTGCGCTGCCACCCCGGGTACGTCGAACGAAGGCAGAGTTGGTTTTACTACTACCTCTATGGCTTCGAACGCGCGGCGCTGCTGTCGGGCATCGCGCTGATCCAAGACCGCGACTGGTATTTTGAAGGCGCCATGGTGTTGTGCGGCGCACAACAGGAAAGTGGCGGCTGGCCGGCAGATTTGAGCGGGTGTCAGGACATCGAACGCAACGCGATGGCGATCCTATTTCTAAAACAGAGCACCCTGCCAGTGCTCACCGGCAGGTGATTCGCGCACTGGCAATGCTGTCGCTTTTGTGCCTCGATGGGTGCGTCACGTCACCGGCATCGACCTGGCAATCGCTATTCAGCAAAGCCTCGCTTGCACCCTGGACCCCGGTGATCTTTGGTGGCGACGGCACGATCCACATGCAGGATGGCGCGATGATTCTCGAAGCCGGCAGTCCGCTAACCGGCGTCATCGCAGCACCGAATCTACCACGCGAATATGAACTTCGCCTCCGGGCCGTACGACTGCAAGGCAACGACTTCTTCTGTGGGCTGACCTTTCCCGTGCGCGGCTCCCATTTGACGCTCGTGCTAGGCGGCTGGGGCGGTGCTGTATGCGGCTTGTCCAACCTAGACGACATGGACGCTGCGCACAACGACACCCGCCGCCTTCGCCACTTCAACAACGGCGTGCCGGTGCAGGTTGTCCTCAGGGTCTCTGACGATCGAGTTGAGGTGGACCTCGATGACAAAGAGTTCCTGAGAGTGCCACTTGCAGACCGCACTCTCTTGTTGCGCGCCGAAATGAGGCTCTGTCAGCCACTCGGTTTTGCGAGTTTTGCTACGCGATCGGCTTTGCTTGCGTGTGATTTTCGGCCCCTATCAAGCAAAAACTACCCGTAAAATCACTGTCCCCAAGCGGTTATCTCATGAGAAATTGGCATGATCCAACTAACTTGATGGCTGGTGTTCCTAGCACTAGATCTACGATGCAAAAACAAATTTTCACTTTCGCAGTTCTTGCGGCCCTCTCTGCAAGTTTGGCCGCGCAGTCAAACACTGTGCCTGGCCTCAATGGCAATCTATACGACATCGGCAGCCCGACTTGTTGGGGCCGCACCGGCGCAGCTTATCCGGGCGGACTAGTCGGTTTTTCATCGAGCAACACCATGTGCAACAATGGATCCATCGCGATCCCATGGTTTGCCACAATGAGTGAAAACCATCCCAAGTTTGGCTTCATCATCGCGCGGCTCCTAAGCGACCGATTCGAACAGGTCTCTGATCGATCCTTCTGCAAGCACGCGTTCTTGTCCTTGAACACTGCTTCTGGTCCTTGCTTGCCTTGCTCAAATCCAACCTCGGGCAGCCAGATGTTCGTCGGTTGCGGCGATGTATACTCCGCGGGCAACAACGCGAGCCAGACCTACCTTGGCCCTGCCGATGAAATCAATCCGTTCTTGGGGACGTGGAATCACACTGGCAGTTATTTCGATCGCGGCGATCCCGAAGTCGGCGCACCAAATAACACCGATGGCATCCGCAGTCTCAGCACGACTGGCTTTGGCGCTGTAAAGAACCGCGTCACACTGAAGGAAAGCAACCTCGCCCTCCCTGGCGCATCATACTGGTCACAGATTCACCTCATCCACGAAGGTGAAAGCCAGGTTAACCGCTCCGACAACCTGATGAGCCGCGGCGTGACCTACACGCGCAACGTAACAACCGGCGCCTGGAGTTCTGCCAATAACGGTGCCGTCCTCGCAGGCACGATCCTGAATCGCTGGACCGGCTCAACTGTCACGATGGCTGGCAATGGGAACGACGATGGCCGCTTTGCAGTTGCCGTCAAAGTGACCGGACCAACCAACGGACTTTGGCACTACGAATACGTCGTCCAAAACGTCGACAACTACCGCGGTGCAGCTGCGTTCCGAATCCCGACCTGCTCGTCGGCACGCGTCTTCAATCTCGGCTTCCGCGACATCGACGACAATGCACTCAATCAATGGACGACCAGCGTTGGCACCAGCGAGATTGCATTCTTGGCCCCTTCCACCAACCCACAAAACTGGAACACGCTCTTCAACTACTGGTTCGACAGCGATGCCTCGCCGGTAACCGGCAACGTTACGTTTGACGAAGCACGCATCGGCCTCGGCGCCCTCTCGGTGGTAGTTCCTTCGACGATTCCAGGATCGGTGCCAAACGTGTACCTCGGCGCTGGCTGCGGCACATCAAACGTGCGGCTCTCTGCCAACGGAATCGCCACGATCCCAGCACCGTCCTTCGCGCTAAAAATCGCCACTACGCCGGTCACTGGCGTGGTGACACTGTTTAGCTTTGGCACCGCGAACATCCCACTCGCTTTGGGCTGTAGCCAGTTCCTCGATGCGACCACGATGGGCACGTTTGCCTTCGTGCTGACCGACGCGCTAGGCAATGCAACGCTGCCGTTGCCGATTCCACCTGGCATCGACGCAATGCAGATCAACTTCCAATCCGGCAGCCTCGTCACCGCAGGCGCGGTGCTTGGCGGCGTGGATGTGAGCAATGGACTCGGAGTCCGCATTGGCATGACTGGCTGCCCGTAAGCGTCCGATCGAGAGACGGCTACTAACTCTGTCGAACGAGTGACGGCCTGCAGGATCGCCTGCAGGCCGTCACTCGTTTCTAGCGCGCGCTACTTCCGACCGCCGCTTTGGAACGACTGCAATCGCTGCAGGACTTCTTCGTTATTGGGTGCAGCGACCTTGGCCCTTTGCAGCAACAAGAACGCCTCGTCATCACGCAAAAGCACATGCAAAACGTCCGCCAGCGGGACCAAAACAGATGGATCGCTGGGCCTATGCAAGAGTGCCGCCGACAACTGAGCCTCCGCTTCCAACATCAGATTCTTGTCGCTGTTTAGCATGGCTAGATCCCGCAGCGCGAGACCGCGCTTGCGATGAATCTCTGGATCAACAAACAACGACCACGACTGCGCACGCAGCAGCCTTGCGTCCATCGCTTGCAGGTCGGCTTTGCGCTTCGCAGGCTCATTAAAGCTCGCGATGCTCAAAGCCATCACATTGGCTGCAGCAGAGTGATAGCGCACGACCCCCGTATCAATCACGAGCAGCAGCCATGCCAAAACGAACACCAACGACCACGTGCCGGCCGAAAGCCGCACACCGTCTTGCTTCATTCGGGTGTGCTGAAAACTCACGTCGCGCTGCACGAGGATGCGCCACCCGAGTAGCGCAAACACCGCAGTGATTACGCCAAGGCCAACCGCCATCAAGAACGGCACATGCTCAAAAAACCAAGCGCCGCGAAAGGCCACCGTGGACGCGCAGGCGACCACCGCTAGCGCGATCTCCTCGGGCCAAGTGAAGTCGGCACGCGACTTGATCTTCTGCTGGCTAATGGCAAAGGGCTTTGGCGTCGTGAAGCCAAAATACAGTGCTTCCTTTGGGCAGACGGAAACACAGTCCATGCACTTCATGCACGCTGGATCGACGATCTGCTTATGAATCGCCACTTCTTCGTGCACGCGAACATTGCTGGTGCAGACCGAAGTGCAATGGCCGCACGAATCGCAGGCATCCGTGACACGAATACGGCCAGGCGCGAAACGATCTGCCACCGAAAAGACTGCGCCATAGGGACAGCCATAGGTGCAGAAGCCCTTGCCGCCGAGCCACCAGACGATCAGGAAACCGACGACGAGGAAGGTGAGAAATCCCATGATCGGCCCAGGAAACCGCTCCCAAAGATCCGTCGTCAAGAACGCAGTCTCGATCGGCTTATTGGCTACCCCGTAAAAAAACCGCTCCACCTGTCCCTGGAAAAACATATGGAACGCCACGGCGAACGGCAACAAAACGAGCAGCCTGCTACGCACCGGACGAGGTCGCATCCCGAACTTGCCGAGCAGCCATGCCGACAAGTCCTGCAGCGCGACAACGTGGCAAGCCCAGCCGCAAAACCAGCGGCCGAAGACCAGGGTACCCAAGATCAACACGACGAATAAAATGAAGCCTGTGTTGAGCTTGCCCGCGTCCAGCAGATAGCCAGCCTCGGATGGTTCTACCGGCGAAACCGTCGTGCCGGACATGAGCCATTGCACAACGTGAATACCAATCAACAGGTGCACGGCGATCAAAACTATGGCGCGAAAGCGAGAACTCCGCGACGAACGAACAACGCCACCTTTGGGCTTGTGGCGGTCGAGTCGAGGCAAGGCCGATCGGGGGGCAGACTTCAATAAAGGCAGCGGCGGCGGAGTCATCAGTGCAGCAGCATACTTGCCCCACCCTCAAGCTGCCGCTACCACACTCCTCCATGATCGAGGCCGCCGACACTTCTCCGACCGATTTCATCCGCGAACGCATCCGCGCGGACTTGCAATCCGGCAAGATAAAGCAAGTCGTCACACGCTTTCCACCAGAGCCGAATGGCTATTTGCACATCGGTCATGCGAAGGCAATCTGCCTGTCATTTGGCGTTGCAAATGAATTTGGCGGCCGGTGCAACCTGCGGATGGACGACACCAATCCCGCTGCTGAGGACCAAGAATACGTCGAGGCAATCCAAGCCGACTTGCGCTGGCTCGGCTTTAGCTGGGATGGCATGTATTACGCCGCCGACTACTTCCCGCAGCTCTACACTTGGGCAACGCAGCTTGTCGAAAAAGGCCTTGCCTACGTCGATGATCAGACTGCCGAGGCGATTTCAGCATCGCGCGGCACGTTGACCGCGCCGGGTAAAAACAGCCCGTTCCGCGATCGGACCCCAGAAGAAAACTTGCGCCTGTTTTTCGAGATGCGCGATGGCAAGTTTGGCGACGGTCAAAAGGTGTTGCGCGCGAAGATCGACATGGCGCACGCCAACATCAACCTGCGCGACCCGGTGATGTATCGCATCCGGCACATGCACCACCAGCGCACCGGTGCCAAGTGGTGCATCTACCCGATGTACGACTGGGCCCACGGCGAATCGGATTCGATTGAAGGCATCACGCATTCGTTGTGCACGCTCGAGTTCGAGCACCATCGGCCGCTGTACGATTGGTTCTGCGACTCGCTCGGCATCTACAAGCCACAACAGATCGAATTTGCGCGGCTCAACGTCGAATACCTGCTGACCAGCAAGCGGAAGCTGCTGCAATTGGTGGAAGGCGGCCACGTGCAAGGCTGGGACGACCCGAGAATGCCGACGTTGCGCGGCATGCGTCGGCGCGGCTACACGAAAGAGGCCCTGCGCGCATTCTGTAAGCACATCGGCATCGCGCGCTTCAACAGCACGCACGAGCACGAGTTGCTCGACTTCCATTTGCGCGAACATCTCAACAAGACTTCGCAACGTCGCATGGCCGTGCTCGACCCGCTCAAGGTCGTAATTGAGAACTGGCCACAAGGTGAAGTCGAGTTGGTCGAGGCCATCAACAACCCGGAAGATGCGACCTCAGGCTCGCGTCAGGTGCCGTTCGCAGGCGAGCTATGGATCGAGCGCGACGATTTCATGGAGAACCCGCCAAAAGATTTCTTCCGCATGGCACCAGGGCGCGAAGTTCGGTTGCGCTACGGGTATTTTGTGAAGTGCACCGGCATCGACAAAGATGCTGATGGCAACATCACGGCCGTGCGCTGCACCTACGACCCTTTGACGAAGGGCGGCAACGCACCTGACGGACGCAAGGTGAAGGCGACTATCCACTGGGTATCCGCAGCGCACGCGCTCGATGCCGAAGTGCGCCTCCTGTCGCATCTGTTCACGGTAAAGGACCCGGCCGAACAAGAAGGGCACGACTTCCTCGAGTTCCTAAACCCGAAGTCGTTGGTCGTCGTGCGCGGCAAGCTTGAACCAAGCTTGCAGGATGCACGCGGTGGCGATCGATATCAGTTTGAAAGAATCGGCTACTTCACCTGCGACAGCAAAGACAGCAAGCCGTCAGAGTTGGTGTTTTTACGCACGGTGACCTTGAAGGATGCGTGGCAAAAAGCGCAGAAGAAGCAAGGCAAGTAATGCCACAGGACCACTGCCAGTGGTCCTGCTCGGCAATCGTTATGGCTCGCTGAACACAAAGCAGTGACGCCGCGTATCCATCACCAGCGTTGCTCGATGCTCGGCGATAAATGCCAAGAACAGATTTGGCGCAAGCAGTGGGTCTGGGTGATTTAGAAACCGAGTGCGGAAGTAATTGGCCAACAGCGCGCATGCGCTGGCTTTTTGCGCGTTGAGCTCTTCCGCGTTGAGCTTTTGCGCGATGAGAATAGTCACGTTTTCCTTGGCCAATGCCGCATTGAGCACGCACGCAACACCGTCAACACAACCAAGCGCAAGCAAAGTTACTGCCAGTAAATAATCACCAACGGCATCGTTGCGTAGTGTCTCCGCAAAGGAGGTCCGCAATGCAGGTAGAATCTGTAAGGCGTATTCTTCCTGCACGATTTGGCAAGCAAGCTCGCGCAACGACCGATCAGGGCATGCTGTGGAGAGCAGCGGCAGCAATTTGTTCGGGTCATCGCCAGGCATGAATGTGAACGCCGCCTGTGAGACGGGCGAAGCAAGCAGCAGGTCGACGAATGACAACACGGCGGCATCCGTGTTTGCGATCGCGCGAAGCCACTCGCGAAGGTCCTTCTGCACAGCAACGAACGACTCCTGGCACACAGCGCCGTCGATATAAAGCACCACGCGCAAACTGCTCGCAGAAGCAGGCAAATACACCCAGCGCGGCAAACGGAGCACCAAAATGTCTAGCGCTGCGATCACTTCTGCGCGAGCCTCGGAACTAGGCAAGGAACGGATCAAAGTCGATCTCTGCGGATCACCACTTCGATCTATCCGGCGTAACAAAACCCGCCCATCACGCCAAAGTTCGAGCTGCTGCCCTTCCTCTTCGTGCGCCATCCGCCATTCAATCATCGCCCGCGGCAGTGTGGGATTTTTGGTGATGCAACTCGGCAAACAGCAGCACACAACCATTGCCCACGCGTGTTGAAACCAAAGCGCACGACGGTTCATCAATTCACTCTATGCGCTCCATGGTTGGACTGCTTGGTCCATACAAGTGCCGGCGACCAACTTGTTGATCAGCAGTAGAATGACAAGGTGTCAATCGCGCAGCTTTCTCGCATGCGACAGGCGAGCGCAACTAGCCTTCATCGCGCTTCGTACAGCGCGCAACTAGCAGGGGAAGGAACCGCTCGCAGAGACTTTTGTCCTCGCCTTGGTCTGGCAGCATTTTATTTGCTAGAACGTCACTTTCATGCCGAGCCAATAACTGCGCCCCGGCGAGTTACTGCCTGAACCGTGCACGCGGTAGTCAGCGTCCGTGATATTGTCGATGCCGAAGTCAAGCGACGCACGATCCGACATCGCACAACCCGCGTGAATGCTGGCA
Source organism: Planctomycetota bacterium (assembly GCA_014192625.1). GTDB lineage: Bacteria > Planctomycetota > UBA1135 > UBA1135 > UBA2386 > BJHM01. Next base: position 46,346 of record BJHM01000010.1, on the reverse strand, counting down.
ATCGTGTAGCCAGGGGTGCCATTGGGTGGAATGCGCTGCGTATCGCGGCGATCCCCGTAGGACAGGCGATCCGCATCCGCCACATTCGCGACCAAAGCTTCGCCATGCCACGTCGAGTCTGGCAAGTCCACACGGAGTCCAACCATGCTCGAAAGCGGCATCAAACGCGTGGTGTATTCTTCCGTCAGCGAAGAGCCAGCCGCTTCGTAATTGGTGACGCGGCCATATTGATAACTTGCCAAGCCAAATGCTTTGAGATGCTCGATCAAATCGACATCGCCTTGCGCCTCGAAGCCTTGGATGTAGCCGTCGCCAATGTTCGCCTTGGTAACGATTGCAGAACCAGTTGGAGTAAGAACACCTGTCGGGTAGCGCTGAATCTGGTCTGAAATCTGGGTGTAGAACCACGCCAACTGCAGCGAGGCGGTGGGCAGCAACACCTTGGTGCCAATCTCATAACCAAGATAGTGCTCTGGGCTGAGGCCAGGAGTCGGGATCTCAATCTCGCCGCTGCGCGCAATCCCGGAACTGGTCAGATCACTGAGGTTGGGCGCGCGAAAACCCTGCGACACTCCCGAGTAGACATTCCATTGGTTCGCCAACAAGTCAACGCGCAATCGGGCATTGCCTGTGAGACTCTGCCACTCGTCGTTGATGGCAATCTGGCTGCCGGTCGAAGGGTCGCGCACTTTGTCGGCATCCGCCGCCGCATACGTGTAGCGGCCACCCAAGGTCAACTCTGTGCGATCCCCAAGTGCGAGGGTGTCCTGCACGAAGGCACCCAACAGTTCATACGAAGCGTCATCAGCAACCGGTCCTTGGATTGATATGACACCAGTGTTCAGGTTGCGTCCGTAAGAGTGAACCGTGTCGCGGTAGTAGTCGGCGCCATAGACAAGCCGCCCCAAATCACCGACCTCACTCTCAACCTGCAAGAACGCGCCAAGCGTGCCGACATCAAATCCTTGCTGGGTCGCAACGTTGGTCGCGTTGATGCGATCTTCGTCTTCGGTCTGCTCTTGCCACGACACGTTGGCATGAATCCCATCGATCGCGCCACCGCGCTTTGTTGCGTGGTATTGCAGGTAACTCAGGTTGCGATTTTGGTCAAAGTTGCGGCGCAAGTCCGTGCCGACCGTGGTGCCCGCATAACTCCTGCCATAGATGGTGGAATGCGTGCGCGGCACATCGATCTGTGCCACTTGCTGATGCAACAGCACAAGGCGCTCGTTCTTGCCAAGTGAGTGCTCCACCTTGACATCAAAATCATCCTGTTCGTAACCAGTCTCTTGCTGCCGTCCCGTGGAACTGCCACCTTCGACGTCGCCATAATATTGCAGGTCGCCACCGATCAATACGCCGGTGGCCGTGCCGTTTTCCCAGCCATGCCCAACACTGACTTCGCCGCGACCAAAGAACGTATCTTCAGCAGAGGCGTAGCGGAGGTAAGTGCTGCCACCAAACTTGCTACCAAACCCAACCGGCATGGTCGGACTTCTGGTGAACGCTTGCACGGTGCCGCCCACGGCATCACTGCCATATTGAGCACCAGAGGGCCCCTTTAGCACCTCGATATGATCGACGGACAACAGGTCAACGGTGCTCCAATACTGATTGGGACCTGAGCGAAACGCGGAGTTATTGAGCCGCACCCCGTCGATCAGCAAGAGATTGCTATAGCCGGTGAAGCCGCGAATGTAAGGCGAACCTTGCCCCGGCGCCGTCTCCTGCACCATGACGGATGGGATATAGCGGAGTGCCTGCGGCAAGGTGCGATAGCCGCGCTCCGTCACCTCCGCACTCTGCACCAGATCAATTGCGTACGGTGCGGCAAAGACACTCTCCTCCACACGCAGAGCGGTGACAATCAACGGCTTTGCCTGCGCCGAAGATAGGGCAGGATCCTGTGCAGAAGGATCCGGATCAAGGACCACCGGCGCGGCAACCTTTGGTGCGATCAATTTGGGGATCTCTTGCGGCACCGCTCCTTGCGCCAACAAAGCCGAGACAAGAGAAAACAGCATGAGTGAGATGCGAACGGAACCCAAGTTTCTATGGCTCACAAAATTGATCAGAACTGGATTGCAGTCGATATCCATATTTTGCTTCCCAATTTTTTTATTCAGGCATCTGCCAAATAAACGGATCACCCTAAAAAAACCAAGCCAGATCGGCAGTGCAAAAGGCAACCGACAACCCTGCATGCAACGAAGGCTATGGATCCGTGCTCCGTTTTCTCTGCGCGTGAGCAACAACCTTAGATTTCACGTCGCACAAATACGTCTTGTAGGTATCGCACCTAGGTATCGCGCAAACTCTGCGTGCAGCCAAACAAGACACAAAAACGCGCTCCGGCACAGGCCCAAACGAGAATATTAGGCCGGCGACTTCACGACAACGCGTCCGGCAGCCACCCGGATCCAAGCTCCGATCCGCTCGAGCGGCAACGTGATCTCGGTCGCACCAATGTCCTTCGCAACCTTGGGCATGCCATAGACGGCGCAAGTGGATTCGTCTTGCCCCGCAGTTGACCAGCCTGCCTTTCGCAGCGCGAGTAACCCCTGCGCGCCGTCGCCGCCCATGCCGGTCATGATCACACCAAGGCCAAGCACGCCGAGCTGCACAAGCGATTCAAATAGGATTTCCGCCGACGGGCGATGACCACGGATCGGCGGTAAGTCTTTCAGCCGGCTACAAAACCCTTCAGGACGACGACCAATCGCAAGGTGGTGCGTTGCCGGAGCGAGATAGGCGTGCCCTCTGCGCAGCAACATGAAATCAGTGGCAACCTCTACCGGATAGCTGGTTTTCTGCGTCAACCGTTGGGCCAACAATTCAACGAACCCATCCGGCATATGTTGAACGATGACGATCGGCGGCAATTCACTTCCTGCAAGCTGCATAAAGACCGTCTCAAGCGCCGGTGGGCCACCGGTTGAAATACCGATGGCGATCATTGCCGGTCCAAGCGGGTTAATACGCACCGAAACAGGCGCGCCGCGCTTTCGCAGCGTCTTTAGTGCGGAGAGAACGCGGCCCGACCACTCCCATATACTTCGCAGCTTGGTCGTATCCGGCAACGCGATTGCCGCCAGAATCCCGATCGCTCGCTCGTCAGTGGAAGGCTCTCGTTCATCAGCGTGATCCCGCAGCAATACGACCGGCGAACCTTTGGCCAATTTCATCCGCAAAAAAAATCCTTCTCCGTCTTGCACGAGCCACATCCAGGGATTTTTCGCGGCATCAACAACCGTCATGCCGGCCGAAGCAAGCAACTCGATTAGCGACGCAGAAAGGGTCGGATCGCGCAGTGCCAAACCAACGTTGACGGGAAGCCCGGTCACGGCTGCCTAGAAGGATGCTGCAGCATCTCATCGACCAGCGTTCGCCAGCCACGATCACCAAACTCTCGCTCCCGGAGCGAACGAACCTCGGCTCGACCAGTGACAGTATCAACTGCCAAAATACAACCACCGTCGCGTGCGCCGACCAATTGACCACCAAACACCATGCCAAGTTTGTGCGTTACTTCACGCAGTGCGGCGACGTTGAGTTGGCCAATGTTGCCTGCCGCCAGTTTGGCATCAAACATCGCACCACCACCAGCTAGCCGGACCATCAGTTGTCGCGGATCGGCACCGATCCGGATCGCGGCATCCCGCGCCGTAGGCGCTGCTCGATCGGCGAAATATCCTGGCCCCATCCCTGCTCCGGTGCCATTAGGCCGCACAACATGCGCCAGTGCACAAATCTGGTTCTTCAGATCCTGCACGATGAAACCGACGCACGAGCCAAGCAAGGTCGTCAAGATCTGCGGTGCACGCCCGCATTCGATCTCGCCTATAGGCACGTTGATTACCGATCGATCCGTGACGGCCATGTCATTACCGCCCGCCGCTCACAACTCGCACATCCCCCAGTGAACTTGGATCAAGAATCAAGGTCACGCAACCATCACCGCGAACCGCCATACCAGCCAAGCCTCGCACATGAGCGAGTTCGTGACAAAGTGGTTTCATGACGAGGTCTTCTTTGCCGAGCAATCGGTCAACCCGCAACGCGCAAGGAAAGCGACCGGACTGCAAGACCACCGCATGTGCTGGCTGATCACCAGCAAGGGTAGTGCCACGCACAAAGGTGAACAACTCGTCGAGGCCATAGATCGGCAATGGTCGTTCACGCACGCAAACGACAGATCGCCCTTGCACAGATTCCAAACGTTCAGGCAAAAGACGCACAATCTCTCGCACCTCAGCTAGCGGGATCGCGAACGTAGTCCCGCGCGATTCGAGCAGCAAACAGGCCAAGATTGACACGCTCGGCGGCAACTGAATCGAAAAGCGAGTCCCTTTGCCCACTACGGAATCAAGCTCGATCACTCCACGAAGTTTCTTCACCGCGGTCTCAACGATGTCCATTCCCATGCCACGTCCGGAAAGTTCCGTGACTTGCTGGGCGGTCGAGAAGCCGGCGCGAAAGATCAATCTCTGCAACTCAGCATCCGACATTCCAGCTGCTTGCTCCTTGGTGATCGCCGCAACCTCGATCGCCTTTTTTGCGACGCGCTGCGGATCGATACCAGCACCATCATCCTCGATGGCAACCACCACAGTGCTGCCGAGCTGAGTGCCCCGCAACAGTAGTTTTCCTTGGCGCGGCTTGCCCGCAGCGATGCGCCGATCCGGTGTTTCTATGCCATGGTCAATGGAGTTGCGAACTAGGTGAACGAGTGGGTTGAGCAACTCATCGGCAACTTTTTTATCAACCTGCGTGTCACCGCCCAGAAACTCCACGGCAACTTCTTTGCCTGCATGCTCTGCCGTATCGCGCACAACACGCTGCAACCGGCGAAACACCGCTTCTAGGGGCACCAGGCGCGTCTCCAGCACCGCAGTGTGCAGATCACCAGTGATGCCTTCGAGATCATTGGTCGCTTCTTCAATGTCGCGACCAAAGTTCACTAGGCCACTGAACTCCTGCATGCTGGTGCTTAGGCGTTTGCTTTGGCCACGCAAACGCTGCACTTGCATTTCACGAACCTCTGGAGCACGCGCATTGAAAGTCTCTTCAATGCAGCGCGCAACATCTTGCACAAGTAGCTCCAGATCGCGGATTCGCGGCATGCTCTGCAAAAGTTTGCATGCAAGCTGGAAGCGCGACCGAGCGATCACCAGTTCGCCTGTCATGTTGAGCAATTTGTCTAGTCGGTCCATCGAAACGCGCACGGTCTCGGTCTCGGCTAAAGCCCCCTGTTTGCGCTGCTCCCCCAGTGCTGCTGCGACTGGAATATTGGAACCTGGGCCAATGGCGGTTGGGCCATTGGCGACTACCGCAGGCATAGCTGCGCTGTTAGCGGCAGGCGCATGCACAGCATCCGTGCCTGTTGCGGTGGCAGCCGAATCAACAATTCCACCAGCCGAAGCAATGGCAACGACCGTAGCGCGATTGCCACACGCCTCGTCGAGTTGAAGAACATGTTCTTCGATCTTGGTTTGCTCACTGCCAGACTGCGAGATCTCCGTCGTCAACGCATCGAGAACATCGACGGCATCAAACATCGTTCGCACCAGCACTGGCTCCGGAACCAGGTCGCCGCGCTTGATGGCAGACAACAAATTTTCTAGGCGATGCGTGAGCATCGTGGTGCGCTCAAAGCCGAAGCAAGCCGACAGCCCCTTCAGCGAATGAGCGCTGCGAAACATCTCGTTGACTAACTCAGGCGGCGGAACACCATCCCCGAGCAACATCAACTTTTCGTTGAGCTGCTCGAGGTAGTCTTTTGCCTCGCCTAGGTAATCGGCAATCAGATCCGCGTTCGTTTCGACCACGATGTTCTCCTGGAAATCTCAGCACCAAATCAGAGGGTAAAGCGGCGCACCAGTTCCTTCATCGACAGCGCCTTGGCAGACAATTCCTCAGCGGAACCAGCCATCTCTTCCGCGCGCCCGGAGTTGCCTTCGGTGAGCTGGGCCACGTTCTGAATCGCTCGCGTTACCTCCTGTGCGGTGGCGGACTGTTCGTCCGTCGCCGTGGCGATCTGCGCAATCGAGTCAGCCGTGCGCTGCACTCCCTCAATGATCTGCTTAAGTGCAGTGCCAGTTTCTTCGGACAACTTGGTGCCTTCACCGACACGCTGCGTCGATTCGCGGATCAATGTGGTGATCTGCTTGGCAGCTTCGCTGCTGCGTTCCGCCAACTTGCGAACTTCGTCTGCGACGACTGCAAAGCCAAGGCCGTGCTCGCCAGCGCGAGCAGCTTCAATCGCTGCGTTTAGGGCCAACAGGTTGGTCTGGCTCGCGATCTCGCTGATCACCTGGATGATCTCGCCGATCTGCTCGCTCGACTTGCTGATTTCCTTCATCGCCGCAACCGATCTCTGCACTGCATCGCCACCGACGGCAGCTCGTGCACTCGTCTCGCTTGCTAGTGAATTGGCCGATCCAGCATTCTGCGCGATCAACTTGATGCTCTCACCAAGCTGGCCGACGGACGCCGTCATCTCTTCAACCGTCGCGGCATTGGTCTGTGACGATTCGGAAAGATTGCTCGAGGTCTGCGAGATCGTGCCTGCATTTTGGGTGAACTGTTCAGCACCATCTTTTACCTGCACGATGATATTGCGCAGATCCTTGATCATCCGGCCAACACCCATGGTCAACTGACTCAGCGGGTCTTCACCCTTTGATTCGACGTGCACGGTCAGATCGCCGTTGGCAGCCTGATTGACCAGCGCCAAAAGTCCATTTACACGGTCACGAAGTTCGGTTGCGGCAGCTGCTTCGAACTGTGCCTTGCGCTTGACCTCGCTTTCCATCATCCTCGTCTGGGTTACCAATTCCCAGTTGACGATTGCGCCAGAGAAGTTGCCCTTGCTGTCAAACAGGCCCGACGCGGTAAGCGATAAGATCTCGTTGCCAAGCGGGAACTCCGCCGTATGTGAGCGATCGCGCAACGAAGACAACACGCGGCGCTGGTGAGCGGGATCGCGGTGAAAGCGGTCCATGTTGATGCCAATGATCTGATCGAACCGCACGCCAAACTTTTCAATCAGCAACGGTTCAAGTTTTCGCAGCGTATCGAGCGACTTTTTATTGCCATAAACGATGCGAAAGTCCGCGTCGGAGATCAACACATTGGTGCCAACTACGTCGACCGAGTCCTGAGCGCGTTTGGCCTCAAACTCTTGACGACGGGCCTTGGTTACCAGCTCCCAGTTGACGACAGCACCGCTGAAAGAACCCTTTTCGTCCTGCAACGCTGAGACGCTCAGATCGAGCAACTCATCGCCAAGCCGGATCGTGGTCTGGTGCAGGCGTTCACCGAGTTGGCTCACGAGCCGACGCTGGTGACTCGGATCCTTATGGAGCCGATCGATGTTCATGCCAATCATCTGATCGACGCGAATACCGAAGATCTTCTGGAGCACCGGCTCGAGCTGGCGAAGTGTGTCAAGCGACTTGCGGTTGGCGTAGATCAGGTTGAAGTCCTTGTCTGCCACCAACACGTTGGTCGCCGCTGCGTTGAGCGCAGACTGGTCGCGCGCAGCTTCGGCACGAACTTTAGCCTGCGCCAAGTAACGGCTGGTGATTTCCGTCGCCAGTTTGACAACCTTGATGACTGTGCCGTCGGCTGCAAATACCGGGCTGTAGGTTGCCTGGATCCAGACGACCTTGCCACCTTTGCCGACGCGCAGAAACTCCGCACTTTGAAATTGGCCATTGCGCAGTCTGCTCCAGAACTCTCGATACTCCTCCGTGCGTGCATATTCGGGAGTCACGAACAATCGATGATGCTGGCCAATGATTTCTTCGCGGCTATAGCCCAGCACTCCTAGGAACAAGTCGTTGGCAGCAACGACAATGCCTTCTAAGGTGAACTCGATCATCGCTTGGGACTTTGAAAGCGAGGCAACGATGAGCGCCGAAGAATCGACCTTCTTGCTGCCTTTGCTCTGTGACTTACGGGTCTTAGTTACACTCATGACTTGCTCTCCGTGATTTGGGTTTCTTTGCTGTGTGCCACAGTTACGGCGGCAATGCCGTCGGCTCCGAGCACTTGTTTCATGTCCAATAAAATCAACAACCGGCTACCGCGGCGGGCGAGACCTTGGATGTAGTCTTTGCCTTGCGCTTGCAATGTCGCGGGTGTCGGCGCGATGTCGTCCGTTTGCAGGCGCAACACCTCACTCACGCCATCCACGACGAAACCGACCGTGCGACCATGCAGATTGGTCACTACGATTCGAGTCTCGTCCGTCGCTTGCTGCATCGGCATGCCAAAGCGCTGACGAAGATCGATGATGGAAATAACATTGCCCCGAAGGTTGATCACTCCGAGCACGTAACTCGGGACCTCAGGCACCTGGGTTATATGGCCGATCAGGATGATCTCCTGAACCAGCATGATGTTGATTCCGTACTCTTCCGCGCCGAGACGGAAACTGACGACCTGGAAGGTTTTCCCATCCTTCTGGCGACCAGCACTAATGGCTCGCGATTCTATAGCTGACGACATACGCGCTTCCTTTGCGCGAGCGTTGTCATCACCTTCGTGACAGCGTCCTCGCGATGCACCGCTGATCGGCGGCACTCGCGCTAGCTGTTCATGGTTGCTTCTACCTACGTAGTTGACCGCTCAGCAGGGCGAAGCGCCTGCCAGATCGAGAGCCCATCTCGAAGTGCCCTAGGATCGTGAGTTCGGAGCCAGTCGGCACCGTTGGCCGCAGCAAAGATTTCTGCTGCAAGTGATACTGGACCACGTTCTGCAATAGGTCGACCGCTGATTGCGCCTAAAAACGACTTACGTGACACGGACACTAGCAGCGGAAAACCAAGTTGGCGCAGGCGAGGCAGATTGCGCAACACACACAGGCTTGACTCTGGACCGGTGCCAAGAAAGTAACCCATGCCTGGATCAAGAATGATGCGAGAGCGCTCGACACCGGCGCGAGTGAGAGCGGCGATGCGCTGCACGAAAAAACCTTCAATCTCCTCAAGCAAACCATCGGCATCGCGATCGATTTGTTCAGCACGGGGCCCTTTAGACCGCGAGAACATCACAACCAGCCGCGCGTTGGTTGCCGCTGCCGCTGCAACAGCAGCATCGGATCGAAAGCCGCTGACATCATTGAGCCAATCAACGCCCATTAGCCCCATGGCCGCCATGACTTCAGGTTTGCTGGTGTCAATGCTGACGGCAATGCTGGCGGCCTGCAACGCCCTTACCACCGGTGCCAATCGTGCGATTTCCACAGCCGCTGGCACCTGCTCTGCACCGGGGCTGGTCGACTCAGCACCAACGTCAATAACATCAGCACCCGCAGCGTGCAGATCTCGGCCGCGGGCAATCGCTGCCCATGGCTCAAGCCACATACCGCCATCGGAAAACGAATCGCGGGTGACGTTCAGAATGCCAAACACCGATGTCATAGCTTGATCATGGCCGCAATGAGCAACCTGCGAAACTGTCGATTTCTGCAGTTTCGCTGTGCTAACGATACGCACAAAAGCCCTGCTGCGGAGGGCATGGCTGCTTTTGAATCCATCGCCTGCAAACCTGCGGCAACTCAAAAGAGCCAGAAACCAAGCGCAACGCCAGCATCACTTTCATACCGAAGAACAACTGGTCTTCCCGGTGGCAAAGCTGCGGCTGAAAGATAACGACCTAAATGAGCTACAGAAATCGTTCGCAGCCGCAATGGATTATGAGTCGCCGGATTTTGCGAGGCTGCAACCTGGCAATGGCGACAAAGACGACCGCGCACTGCTGGTCAGCGATAACCGAACAACCGCCGCTGGATGAATGAGTAAGCAACCGGCGTAAGGACCAGGCTCAGCAACAAGCTCAAAATCTGCCCGCCGATAACGACCACCGAGATCGCCCGCCGCTCTTCGGCGCCTGGACCAGACCCAAGTGCTAGCGGCAACATTCCGGCCACGAACGCCAGCGTCGTCATCAGGATCGGACGAAGTCGGTCTCGACTGCCGACCAGCACAGCTTGCTCAAGTGGCATACCAGCAGCCAGCAGCTGATTCTGGTGGTCGACTTGCAAAATCGAGTTCTTCTTCACCATGCCAAACAACACCAGCATGCCGAGCGCCGAATAGAGGTTGAGTGACTCGTTGGCAGCGAGCAAGGAAACCAACGCAAACGGCGCGGCGCATGGCAACGACAACAAAATCAGCGCCGGTTGCCACAGGCTTTCATAGAGCGCTGCCAAGATCATGTACATGAAGGCCAGCGACAAAAGGAACGCGACTACTAACTCATCAAAGGTCCTCTCAAGCTCGCGCGCCTTGCCGTAGACGGCACAGCTAAACTGCGGCGGCATATCGAGCTTTTGCACCGCATCGCGCAACTTCTGGGTGCAATCCGAAAGCGCCTCACCTGGGGCCACACCGCCGCGCAGGCTATTTTGTCGCTGCCGATCGACGCGATCGATCCGCGAGGCACTCTTGCCTTCGCGAATCTGCACGAGGTTGTCAAGCCGAACCGGCCTAGCGCCACCGCGCGGCACGAGCAGTCCGCCGAACGTATTGACATCAGTCCGATCCTCAGCCCGCAGCCGCATTCGCACATCGTATTCTTCGTCAAGCGCGGTATCGCGAAAGCGCGAGGTCTCCATTTCACCACCGACCAACAAGCGCAATGCAAACGCGATGTCCTGCGTATCAACACCAAGGTCGGCGGCACGTTGCCGATCGATTTCAACCTGCAACTCAGGCCGCGACAGGCGCAAAGTGGTATCTAGATCGACCATGCCGCCAGCGTCGATGGCCGCCTGCTTCAATTGCTGGCCATAATTCACCAGATGATTCAAGTCCGGACCACGCAGTGCAAAATCGATCTCAAAATTGCCACCGCCGAGATTGAAACCCCCCTGATTGCGCAGCGAACATCGCAGGTCGACATACTTCTTCAGACTATTTCGGATGCGAGCCATGACTTCGCGCTGGCTGTAATTGCCGCGAAACGCAGCCATGGGGTCGCCTTGCAAACTCGCAGTCAGCAATCGATCCAGTGAAAAACGCCGTTCAGAATGTGGCGCAATCTTTACGTAGATGCCTCCCGAGGACACGCCACCCATCATTTGCCCGCCAGTGGTGGCCAACACGGTGCGCACTTCCGGCAGTTTTTTTAGATCGAGTTCAATTGCACGAATCACCCCATCCATCGCCTGCATGCCGAGGCCATCTGGCCCATTGATGTTGATGTCAAACTCACCTTCGTCGACATCGCTTGGAATGTAATCCTGCCGCACGCAGTTATAGAGCGGCACGGCACTGGCCATTACGACCAGCGAAAACAGCATCGTGAGCAGCGGAAAGCGCAGGCAATAACGCAGCACCGCCAGGTAACCGCGCTCCCACCATTGAGCGCTATTTGCACCGCCAAGTTTGTTGCGCTGTTTTTCATTACGCAGCAGACGCGCAGACATCATCGGCGTCAGGGTGAACGAGACCAGCAAACTGACTAGGATCGCGGACGCGGCTGTGATCCCAAATTGGTAGAGAAATCGTCCGGAGATCGAAGACATGAAGGACACCGGCACGAAGATCACGACGAGACTCATCGTCGTCGCCATAACGGCCAAGCCGATCTCGCGCGTCGCTTCGCGTGCGGCAGTAAACGAGTCCACTCCATTTTCACTCGCAAAGCGGTGAATGTTTTCCAGCACGACGATCGCATCATCAATCACCACGCCGACCATCAACACCAAAGCAAGCATGGTGACGCTGTTCAACGTAAAGCCAAACACCCACATCAATGCGAACGTCGTGATCACCGATGTTGGGATCGCTATTGCCGCAACCAATGTCGATCGCCAACTGCGCAAGAACAAAAGCACCACCAATGAGGCAAGGAAACTACCGACAATCAGGTGCACCTCGATCTCATGCAGCGCCGCCTCGATGTATCTTGACTGATCACGGATCACCTCGAACCGCAGGTCAGCCGGTAGCCCTGCCTGAATTTTTGGCAACAGACTTTTCACCGCGTTGATGACGGCGATTGTGTTGCTGCCCGATTGGCGACGGATTTCGAGCACTACCGTCGGAATGCCATCGAGTCGCGCCGTTGATCGCGGCTCCTCGGTGCCATCCTCCGCCACCCCGAGGTCAGAGATCCGCAGAGGCACCCCGTCGCGGGTCTCAACCACCAAGTCCATAAATGATGCTGGCAAAACAATGCGACCTAGAGTGCGCAGCGTTTTCTCGCTGCGCTCCGTGGTCACGTTGCCGCCGGGGATGTCTGAGTTTTGACGCGCAATCGCGTCACGGATCTTTGTGACCGGCAGGTCATACGCAGCTAGCCGTGCGGCATCGAGCCAGATGTTCACCGTGCGGCCAAGGCCACCCACGACCCTTACTTCACCAACCCCGATGGCGCGTTCAAGTTGGCGCTTCAAACGCTTGTCTGCAAGCTCGGTCAGTTCGCGCAACGAGCGCGCGCCCGATAGCGCGATCGTCAGCACCGGCGAGCTGTCACTGTCAAACTTGTTGACCACCGGCGGGTCGACCTCACGGGGCAAGCGACGCGCAACTTGCGCCACACGATCACGAATGTCTTGCGCACCGATATCGATATCGTGACCGAGATCAAATGTGGCGATCACCATTGATACGCCTGGCGAGCTCACCGAGCGAAGTTCGGTCACTCCTTCAACGGTGTTTACGGCCTCCTCGATTGGATAGCTGACGCTGACCTCAATCTCCTCTGGCGCCGCACCTGGCATCTCGGTGCGGATCATCACGCGCGGCAACTCGACGGCCGGATAGCGATCCACTGGCAGGTGCTCAAAGCCGACCACACCGACAACCACCAGCAACAGAATCAACATGGCGGCAAACACAGGGCGCTGAATGCAAATCTCCGCGAGTTTCTGCATGGCTTAGCCCCTCACCGTGACCGGCATATTTGGCAACAGGCCGCGTGCGTCTTGAATGATCGAATTCCCCGGCTCGACACCGCTCTGAATCTCGACGAGGTCGCCAGTTGCACGTCCAATCACCACCGGCCGCTCTTTTGCGACCCCATTTTCAACTTCGTAGACCCGATCAATGCCAGCGAATGTGACCACTGCATTTTTGGGCACGGCCATCACCTGCCGATCAGGCTGCACAATGATGCTGGCGCGGCAGAACGATCCCGGCCTTAGTTGATCATCGAGGTTAGGCACTTCTGCTTCGACCAGCAGGGTCCGGTTGCTCCGATCAATAACGGCACCGATCCGGCGAACGATGCCTTGCACAACGACCGCGCCACCACCATCGACAGTGAAGTTCACCAGCATCATGGCCTTCACATCAGAAGCCATTCGTTCAGGGACCAATAGCCGCAGGCGCATCGGCTGCATTCGCAACAACTCCAACACCGGCACGCCAGCCTGCACATATTGGCCAACTACCGCACGCCGCTCTGCAACACGACCGCTAAACGGCGAGGCCAGCTTGCTGTCCTGCAGGTTTTTATTGCTCTGCTGCAACTCAATATCGCGCTGCTGACTTTCAGCAAGCCAGGTCTGCACCTGCTCCCTTGCGGCCTGCACACGACTGTCAGCGATCTGGCACGCGGCCACCGCTGCATCAAGTTCCACTGGCGCACGTAGCTTGCCGCTGACCAGTTGCTGGATCCGATCACAAGCAAGCTTGGCTTCCGAAAGGACGGCTTGCGCCTCGCGCACGTGCGCGGCCGACTCGACTTCAATAACCACATCCTCGCCTTCCGCAGACATTCCAAGCTTGACCCGGGCAGCAGTCCGAGCAGCCCGAGACCTAGACTGCGCCAATACAAAGTCGGCTAGCTCGAGGCTTGCGAGCTGCTGACCTTCCTGCACGTGATCGCCGACATCGACGCTCATTTCGCGCAAGCGACCTGCAACTTGAAACCCGAGCGCGAGGTCTTCTTGAGCCGCCAACACGCCAGTCACATCGAGCGTGCGCGCCATTTTTACTAGGCAAATGTCGACCATGGAAACCACCAGCGGCGCGACTGGTGATTTTTGCGCAGTTTTTGCAGGCGGCGCACACGCAGGCATTAGAAAAAGCAACACACCGATCAGGGCAAGGCGCAAATTCACGCCACGAATGCTATTCACCGAAGGCCGCTACGTCGCACATTACTGTTTAGATCAATTAGCGACGACTCGGAGCTCACTGCCAAACGCGTCGGCCATGGCCAGAGTTTTGGCTAGGTCCGGGTGCCGTATTACGATCCAACCGTCGCCTACGACGACCTTCTGCCAATCCTTCTTCGGCTGCCCAATGGGAGTAAGTTCGAGATGCGCAACGTGTTCGCCGTAGCGCGCCAATAACCCGGCCAGCCCCTGGTGTTCACGCACTGTGCCATCGCCTTGCGCGCGCTTGAACACCATTGCCGAGTTGTATTTTCGCGTCACTTGGAACCCAAGTTTGCCATGGCACACGGCATTGGCCCAACCGGCAAACAGATCGATGTCGCTGGCGAAGTTCATCGCGTGCACCAGCCGCGCACCGGCCGGTCGCGCACCGATCTCACCAAACACCGCTTCGCCGTTCGGCTTCAGGAACCATTCCATGTGAGTGAAACCGGTCTGAAAGTTGAGCGCCTTCAACACGCGATGACCCAGCTCGACACCAACCTTGCCGATGCCTTGGTCGGGCTCGCGCAGGCAGATGTTTTGCATCGAAATCCACGGGTTATTGGCGAGCACCAACGGCTTTGGCCGATACCACGCGACGTTTTGGTAGAGCACCGAGCCGTGAGCGCAGACGGTGTCGAACGTCAACTCTTCACCATCGATGTATTCTTCGACCGAAAGCTCTGCTACGTGGCGCGTCGCCGTGAGCGCCCTGTTAAATTCATCCCGGTCATTGCACCGGTGCGTGTCCTTACTGCCAGCCCCGGCAATCGGCTTTACGATCGCTGGGTAGCCAGTTTTTTCCACGGCAGCCCATGCCTGCGCCAGGTCCACAGCGCGCGCGTGACGCGGCACGCGAATGCCCGCGCGCTCGACGAGTTGCTTCATCGTCTCCTTGTCGCGAAACGGCAGAGTCTGCTCGACTGTCATGCCATGGACTGAAAATGCCTCGCGCATCCGCGCAGCGAGCAGCATTTGCGTCTCCCAGTTTGATTCGATCCGATCAATAGATTTGCCGCGCAACCAACGACGCACCGCATCGATCACGCTCGCCTCGTCGCCGAGGTTGCCAACTTGCAAATAGTCGAACAGGGCCTCTTCTGCCTCGGCCGCCAGCGCCGAGCGCGGCTGATCACCGACGCCATAGACACGCGCTCCGGCGAGAGCAAGGCCACGGGTAAAGAACGGCATCTCGGCAGGAAAACCAGGACTCAGGAATACGATATTCACAAAAAAACTCCGTTGACCCAATTTAGTGATGATGATCTTTGATTGCGGTTCACGGGTAAGGACTCCGTGCCGCCGCAGTGCAGTTCAGCCGAGTTCGACGCGCAGGTTGGAGACAATGGTTTGCAGCGCCGCCTCGACCACCGAGGTGTCTTGATGGCGCACAATCACGTAGCCCTCGCCCTCGTAACTCTCCGCCTGCGGTTGACCGATCTGCGGCAACTTCGACTCTACTACAACGGCACCAATCAATGCCTGCACCTGATCGAGGCCGTGCACCGCTTTGACTCTGCCCGTGCCTTGGCCTCGCAAATACGCGGCCCCAGCAGCATGGGAACGCACTGGCGGCGTCACCTGCTCATAGATCATCAACTGCGCCCACAAGCGATACATGTCACAGTCGTGGGCGTAGCTCATCAGCGTCATGAACTGTGCCCCCGGCGGCCGCGCACCAACCTCGCCGATTGCGATGCTGCCATCCGGTCGCTGAAACCACTCCATGTGCGACATACCAGTCCACATGCCAAGCGCCTGCAACGCACGCGGCCCAACCTCGCGGATCTTTGCGTATGGCGGACCATCAATGTGACGCGGCAGCACGACACCCCATTGAATCCACTGATTTTCCAGCACCAGCAATGGCGTCGGGTGATAGTCGCTGATGTTGTGGAAAATCTCTGCGCCGTGCAGCGTGATCGAATCAAACGAAAACTCGCGGCCCTGCACAAACTCTTCGAGCAGCACTTCCTGACCGACAGCCGGCTTTGTGCTCACGAGAAATGCCTGTAGTTCACTGTCATTAGCAAGCTTCGCGGTGGTCTTTGCACCTGCGCCAGCCGGCGGCTTCCCCACCAACGGGTAGCCAGCAGATCGGGCAAACGTGAAAGCCTGCGTCGCATCCGAGCACAGCCGGTGCCGCGCGCATGGCAAGTCATGCGCAGCGAACACTTCCTTCATCGTCGCCTTATCGCGAAAATTGTGCGCCGTAGCCGCGTCCATCCCGCGAATCCGCAATCGTTCACGCACCATCGCTAGCGGCACCTGCAACGGCTCTAAAACCGAAATCAGCGAGTCGATAGAGCCAAGTTGCCGTTCGATTGACTTGACGGCTTCCAGCAACGAATCGACACCGAGTGCGTCATCGGTCTGCGAAAACCCATGCAACTGTTGCCGCAGATCAATTGGCAGCCGCTCCGGTGGCTCTTGCGAGATCACGCCAAGACGAACGCCAAACAGGCTCGCAGCAGCCCGTACAAAACGAACGGTGCTCGCCATTGCAAATGGCGCGACAAAGACAACGTTGGGCATGACTGTGGTTCGAGGTTAGCCGCCAAAGGTGAAAGCGGAAGCGCGCGCTGACAACCGGGATGCAAAGGTGCTGGTTGCGGTGCTTGACCATTGCTTTTATGCGGGTATCCCTTTGCCTGCGCTTTGCAGGCAGCCAGTGCGGCTCTTGCATGCCGATCGAATCCCATGCGCCCACTGCGAATCTGCCTGCTCGCTTCCGAACTCGCGCCCTACGCAAAAACCGGCGGTCTCGCCGACGTGCTAGCCGGCCTCGGCCGCTATCTCGACCGTCAGGGTCACGATGTGCGATTGTTCGTGCCGCTCTACCAAAGCATTGCCAAAAGCGACCTGGTCACAACACTGCTCGCACGAGCCGCCGACCTCGACATTCGCATTGGTCAGCGCACGATTCGCGCATCAATCCGCACTGCCACGCTGCCACAGAGCAAGGCGCAAGTGCACTTCGTCGATTGCCCAGAACTTTTCCATCGGCAGGGCCTCTACACCCAGGATGCCGACGAGGGGCTGCGCTTTGCCTTCTTCACCCGCGCTGTTTTGGATGCCTGCCAGCGCCTTGCTTTTGCGCCGGACGTATTTCATTGCAACGACTGGCACACTGCGCTGCTGCCGCTCTACCTAAAAACTACCTACGGCTGGGATCGGATGTTTGCCGCCTCGCGCACGATCCTGACGATCCACAACATTGGCTATCAGGGAATGTTCGGCGCCGATGTAATCGACTCGCTCGGCTTGGGTGACCAGCGCGGACTACTGCACCACGGCGACTTGAAAGACCACAAATTCAACTTCTTGAAGACTGGCGTGCTGCACGCCTCAAAGCTCACCACCGTCAGCCGAACCTATGCCAAAGAGATTCAAACGAGTGAGCACGGCATGGGCCTCGACGAGTTGCTACGGACTCGCAGCAGTGATCTCACTGGCATCGTCAACGGCGTGGACTACGGCGACTGGGATCCGCAAAACGATCCGCTGATCCCGCACCGCTATGTAAAAACCGATCTGCGCGGAAAAGCCAAGATGAAGGAGGCGCTGCTGTCGCGCCTTGGCCTGCAGAGTGGCGCAAAGTCGCTGGTGTTTGGCGTCGTCTCGCGTCTCACCTCGCAAAAAGGCTTCGACCTATTCGCCGATTCGATTCCGATTTTTCTGCAGCGCGAGGACATGCGCCTGTGCGTGCTCGGCTCAGGCGACGCCCACCACGAAAAATACTTCCAGTGGTTGCGCGACACGTGGCCAAAGAAAGTCGGTATTTTTCGCGGCTACAACGACGAGCTTGCCCATTGGATCGAAGCAGGCAGCGACGTCTTTTTGATGCCAAGCCGCTACGAGCCGTGCGGTCTAAATCAGATGTATAGCCTGCGCTACGGCACGCCGCCCGTTGTGCGTCGCACCGGTGGGCTTGCAGACACCGTGCAACAATGGAACCCAAGCACGGGTGAGGGCACGGGATTTTGCTTTGAAGAGTTTTCGAGCCATGCGCTGGCTGGCACGCTCGAATGGGTTTTCAAAAATTGGCGCGATCAGGAAAGCTGGCAAAAACTTATGCAGAATGGCATGGCAATGGACTTCTCGTGGGACAAACAGGGCCCGGATTACGTACGACTGTACCGTTCGCTCGTAAGCAGCTGAGTGCCACAAGACTCCAAGGCACTCAAAATCTGCCGCAACAGCGCGCACACCGGCTGTTCATTTGTTTGCCGCGATAAATCTATCGCCGTGACATGCTGACGGCTGCATGCGCATGGCACATCAGGTGACCTAACGGCATCATGCGCAAACCATGCACATCGTCCTGGTTGAACCAGCCTTCCCAAAGAATCAGCGCGAGTTCCTGCGTGGCCTGCTTGCCACTGGTGCATCGGTGTCTGCCATCAGCGAGCGGCAAAGCAGTGCGCTGCCGCCAGAGTTGCGAAATGGACTGTTCGCGTTTGAACAGGTGCGTTCAGTAGTCGATGAAGGCGCGATGACCATCGCAGCGCAAAAGCTGCAGCAAAAGCGGCCGATCGACCGCCTCGAAGCGACGGTGGAATCCCACGTGATGACCGCCGCTCACGTGCGTGAAATACTTGGCATCTACGGCACCACGAAGCGCACCGCGTGGCTTTGCCGCGACAAGCCGGCAATGAAGGAAGCGGCGCGCGCGGGCGCTGTGCCGTGCGCTGCCAGCGGCCGCGTGCAGACCGTCGATGACGCGCGCCAGTTTGCCAAACAACATGGCTTTCCGCTGATCCTGAAGCCGCTGGATGGCGCTGGCGCCGCCGGAACGCGCAAGGTCGAAAACGACGCGCAGCTTGTGGAGGGCCTTACCGCACTCGGCGTGCCAAATGGCAGCGCGATCGCAATCGAAGAGTTCCTCAGCGGTCACGAAGGATTCTACGACACGATCACGATTGCTGGCCGCGTCGCTATCGACTTCGCCACGCACTACTACCCCAATGTTCTGGAGGCGATGCGGACGCGCTGGATCTCGCCACAAATCGTCACCACCAACCGCATCAATCTGCCCGACTACGCCGCGTTGCGCGCACTCGGCCAAAAGGTCAACGATGCGCTCGGCATCTGGACTTCCGCGACCCATATGGAATGGTTCTACGGCGACAAGGGCCTGAAGTTTTCCGAGATCGGATGCCGGCCGCCCGGCGTTGGAGTCTGGGACCTCTACTGCGCCGCCAACGAGTTTGACATCTACCGAGCGTGGGCCGAGGCAGTGGTATTCGGCAAAATCGAACAACGCGTAAGCCGCGGACTTTGCGCCGGCATGATCGCACTGCGCCCGGATCGCGACGGCAAGATTCGCAGCTACGAGGGCATCGAGACCATGTTTCGCGAGTTCAGTCC
The DNA here is from genome assembly GCA_014192625.1 of Planctomycetota bacterium. Lineage (GTDB taxonomy): Bacteria > Planctomycetota > UBA1135 > UBA1135 > UBA2386 > BJHM01. The sequence goes on along the minus strand of BJHM01000010.1, from coordinate 26,857 downwards.
GTGGATCATCGACACTCACTTCCCAGAGACTTCGACGCCGACCCAAGGCATCGAGGCGGGCTACATGGCGAACGCCTGGGTGCGGATGAAGCATCCTGACTTTGATGAACTGCGTCGGATGCTGGACCGGGTCGGGGCCACCGTGAAAGTCAAAGCAAGCTGATCTCAAATAGCGCGACTGTGACCTTGGCACCTGCGCGGTAGAGTCACCGCATGAGCGAGCAAGGTTCTTCGCGTCGTCACTTCATCATGTCTGCCGCGGTTGCTGCCAGCACCTTCTCCGTGGCAGCCTGCGGCACCACCACGAGTCGCACTGTTGGCAGCAACCAGCGACTGCGCATCGCCCAAATCGGCTGCGGCGGCAAAGGCTTCGTCGACCTGATGGCCTGCGGCAAAGATCACGACATCGTTGCATTGTGCGACGTGGATGACTTGCAAGCCGCCAACGCGCGCGCCGAAAAACCCAACGCAACTTTTTATCACGACTATCGCGACCTGTTCGACCGCGAGAAACTTGATGCCGTGATCGTCAGCACGCCCGATCACAGCCATGCACTGCCGGCATTGATCGCGATGCAGCTCGGCTACCACGTCTACGTGCAAAAGCCACTGACGCACACCATCGAGGAAGCGCGATTGCTCCATGTTGCGGCGAAGCGTTCGCGCGTGATCACATCGATGGGCAACCAGGGCACCAGCCTCGATGGCTTTCGTAGCGCGGCTGAAGTGGTTCGCAGCGGCGGCATCGGCACGATCAGTGAAGTGCACGTGTGGACCAATCGACCGATCTGGCCGCAGGGCATTGTAAAGCCCAGACACATCGACCCGATACCGGCCTCGCTGCACTGGGACTTATGGCTCGGCGGGGCGCCCGAGCGTTCGTTTGCTGCCGCCAATGACACATTTTCGGGCTACACGCCTTTTAGCTGGCGCGGATTTTGGGACTTCGGCACTGGCGCACTCGGGGACATGGCGTGCCACGTTGCCAACCTGCCGTTCTTCGCGCTGGAACTTTCCGCGCCGGATTGGGTCGAGGCATCCGCCGAAGGCAATAACGACGAGACCGCGCCAACCAAGTCGACGATCCGCTTTGGCTTCCCAAAAAACCGCAACCGAGGCCCGGTCGTGCTCACTTGGTATGACGGGGGCCGCTTGCCACCAGCAGACCTTTTGCCTGGCGTGCAAATCGCGCAAGGCGGATTTCTGCTGAAGGGCAGCAGTGGCACCCTCTACTCGCCGACCGATTACGGCGAGTCGTTTGAGCTGTATCCGCGCAAGCAATTTCAGGGCTACACCGCACCAAAGCCCTTCCTGCCGCGCTCGCCAGGCATCTATCAAGAATGGCTGTTAGGCATCCTCAATAATCAACAGCCGATGGCCAGCTTCGACTATTCAGCGCCACTCACCGAGGCAATCCTGCTCGGCAACGTGGCGCTGCGGACGGGACAGCGCATCGAATGGGATGCCGCAAACATGCGCGCCAAGAACTGTCCCGCCGCGGAAGCTTTCATCAAAAAGACCTACCGCCGCGGCTTCGAATTGCCGCGCGGCTGATCGCGTTGCCAGCCAGCGGGCAACTCGAGTGCACCTGTGCAGCAAGCCACGGGACCACAGCGGCTCAATGCGCGTTCTTTACAAATCGATCGAGCCACGCGCACATTTCGGCAAGGCACTGCAGCGTCGATTCGCGGCCGCGATAGCCATGCGCCTCGTTCGGCAGCAGACAAAGCCGCGCCGTGCCGCCGTGTCCCTTGATCGCCGCATAAAATCGCAAACTCTGGATCGGCCACGTGCCTTGGTTGTCATCGTCTTCACCGTGGATCAGCAGGATCGGCGTCTTGATCTGATCGGCATGCGCGAATGGCGACATCGCCTGATAGACCTCGGGCGCCTCCCAAAAAGTCCGCTCCTCATTCTGAAAACCGAACGGAGTAAGCGTCCGGTTGTAGGCGCCACTGCGCGCGATGCCGGCGGCAAACAACTTGCTGTGCACCAGCAGGTTTGCGGTCATGAACGCACCGTAACTGTGGCCAGCTACCGCGATCCGCTTCGGATCGGCGACGCCTTTTTTGCACAACATCTGCACGGCCGCCGCCGCGTTCCAAACGAGCTGCTGCACATAGGTGTCGTTGGCGGAGTGCAAAGGGCCAATGATCGGCATCGCCGCGTCATCCAGCACCGCATAACCATGCAGCAACATCCACAAGTGCGAGCTGCCGGCAAGGACCGTGTAGCGCGTTGGCGCCGAACGCACCTGCCCCGCATCACTAGCCTGCGTGAACTCTTGCGGATAGGCCCAGATCAGCACCGGATGCGTATCGCCCGGTTGATGCGAAGGCGGCAGGTAGAGCGTGCCGGACAACGCAACGCCATCTGCGCGGGTGTAGCGCAGCAGTTCTTTTGCGATCTTGCCGGCGTAGTCCTGCGCCGGATCGCGGAAGTTGGTGATCGCCTTGCGCGCGCCGGTGGCCAAAAAAACCTCATAGAGATTGCTCGGCTCGCTCGGCGATTCGCTGCGGATCAGAATGCGATCCTCATCGAGGAAGGCGACGAATTGCTCGTAGCGCCCCACCTCACACTGCCACAACCGCTTCGCAATCCCAGCGCCAGGATCCCAAGAATCGAGAAATGGCCGACCGCCGTCCTGCGACGCACCATCGCCAGCACGAAACAACCGCGTGCCGCGTTGGCGCATGATTTTTTCGCCATTGGCGATCACTTCGCTAACCGGCGTGCCCGGATCGCCGTAGACATCCTGTGCGCTACGTTCGTAGAGCATCACCGGTCCTTGCGACAACTCGCTGAGCGCCAAGCTGTAGACCCTTTGGCGGCGCGTTTCGCGTTGCACCTCGCTCAATAGCACCAGTTGCTGGCCGGCACCAAACGAGAGTCCTTGCGCACGATGTGCAAGCGCTGCCCAGGTGGTCGGATTAGCAGTCAGATCGGTCAACAATTGCAGCCGATCGCGCGGGGTATGGGTGGATTTTGGATCGCCGCCATCGAGTGCTTCAAACCACACCAACGCATGCGGCAATAAAGGAACCCAGCGGATCATGCGTGGCCCAACCGGGACCCCACCGATCGGCACATTCTCTTCGAGTGGCGCGTCATAAAGGAGCCGCATCGGCACGCCATCGCGATCCCACAACTCAGTCCGAGTCGGAAACGAACGCCATGGCACCAAGTATGAGAATGGCCGCTGCAAGCACGTAAGCAGCACGCAAGTGCCATCTGGCGAAGTATCGGCCGAAGCGATCATCAAGGGCTTGCCGTAGGGAGTGACTACGCCGGTCGCCGCATCGACGCGCGCCAACTGGCAAGTCGCTAGATAAGAAAACCACTGCGCGTCATGCTCGTTCTGCAGCATGTCTTGGTTGGTGCGCACCTGCGCCTTTTGCCCGGCAAGCGTTTCCTGCACGCTTGGCCCGATCGGCGACGCGCGATCGAGCGGCGGCTCGCCATCGACCGCTAGCTTCACGAGCAGCGACTTCTGATCCGGCAGCCATTGCACTGGTTGCCCGAGCACCGCATTGAGCACTACGCCGGCAACTTTCTGCACCGCTCCCGTAGCAGTGAGCAAAAGCCAAAGCTCGATGCCAGAATCGGTCGCTCGCAAAAACGCCAGACGCTCACCATCTGCCGAAAACCCACCGCTGCTCACGTGGCCTGCAGGAATCGCGAGCAACCGTTCCTGCCCCGAAGCCAAATCGCGCAACAAAATGCGCAGCACTTTGGTGCCGAGTTGCGGACCGCGAGTTTTTGGGTCAATGCGCGAACCCGCCATTTTCTTGTAGGGCCGCGCCAATACCTCGATCCCCGGCAGGGCTTCGCGCTCGATCAACAACAGGAACCGACGGCACGGACTCAGCTCCGTGGTCGGCGCAGGCACCGCCGTCACCAGTTGCGCAATCGGCTCAGGTGGCAGCTGCCATCCAACCGGCGCTTGACTAGCCAGCCCGGAAAATACGAAGGTGACAAGCGACAGCAGACGAAACTTTTTCATATGAGAACTCGGCTTTGTTCTTTGCCGAGTCACTCATACGCAATCGTCGTTGCCAGCGCGAGCGCGAGCAACCTGCTCAGCGCTTCTCGACCGACGTGTAGCTTCTGACTGTCGCCCCGGTATACATCTGACGCGGACGAGTGATGCGCGTCTCGGGGTCTTTGCGGCACTCAAGCCACTGCGAAACCCAGCCAGGCATACGGCCAATCGCAAAGAACACGGTGAACATCTCGACCGGTATGCCGAGGGCCTTGTAGATGATGCCCGAGTAGAAATCGACGTTCGGGTAGAGCTTGCGCTCGACGAAGTAGCTGTCGTTGAGGGCAATCTGCTCGAGTTCAATCGCGATGTCGAGCAACGAGTCCTTGCGGCCGAGTTGGTCGAGCACTTCGTAGCAGGCCTTTTTCAGGATCTGCGCTCGCGGGTCGTAGTTTTTGTAGACGCGGTGACCGAAGCCCACGAGCCGCATGCCACTGTCCTTCTTCTTGGCGAGTTCCATGAACTCCTTCGCCGTCCGCTTGCCTTCGCGGATCGACAGCAGCATCTCGATCACATCCTGATTGGCACCGCCGTGCAGCGGTCCCCAAAGTGCCGAGATACCGGCGGACACGGACGCGAACAGGTTGGCACCAGAACTGCCGACTGTGCGAACCGTGCTGGTTGAGCAGTTTTGTTCGTGATCCGCATGCAATATCAACAGCAAATCGAGCGCGCGAACCATCACCGGATTCGGCTCGTATTTCTCGCACGGCGTGCCGAATAGCATGTAGAGGATGTTCGCCGCATACGACAAGTCGTTGCGCGGATACATGAACGGCTGACCGATGCTGTGCTTGTAGGAGTAGGCCGCAATCGTCGGCATCTTCGCTAGCAGGCGGATCGCCGAGATCCAGTTGTGCTCGTCACTACCACTGCTCGAATCTTGGTAGAAGGTCGACAGCGCGCCGACCGACGCAGCGCAAACCGCCATCGGATGACCGGACTTGGGCAAGCTGCTAAACAGCTGCTTCAAGTTCTCGTGCAACATCGTGTGATACGTGATGTCGTGCGAAAACTGCGCGAGCTCTGCGGCAAGCGGCAAGCGCTGGTGCAGCAAAAGCCACATCACCTCGACGAAATTGCTCTTCTGTGCAATCTCTTCGATCGAGTAGCCGGCGTAGCGCAGAGTGCCTTGCTCGCCATCGAGAAAGGTGATCTTGCTCGAACACGCGCCCGTGTTGCCAAGGCCAGGGTCGTAGGTAATCGCCCCCGTCTTTGCTCGCAGCTGACGAATGTCGATTGCAATTTCGTTCTCAGTGCCAATCAGCATGGGCAGATCAATCTGCAAATCACCGATCGTGAGTTTTGCGGTTTTCGGAACGGTCTGGTTCATCATCGAAACAACGGCGGCAGGCGTCAGGGCAGCGGGTTTGGATTCTGTGCGGAGCGTAGGGCTTGGCATGGTGTTCAGTGGCAGAAATTTGTGCATGCCTTCGATCGGCAGTCCTTGCGACTCGACTGCACTCAAACTGCCCAACGGATGGGCGGCATCGGGCATCAAGGACACCCCCGTCATCAGCCGATCAAGCACCCATGCAGGCAGGCAAAGGTCGTTGGCAGGCCATCAACCGGTGGCTCTACCAGACTGGCCATCGCCTACTCGCATGGAAAACGACGGGCGTCAGCGCTGCTCGCCCGGGCGGTGCGAGCGAGCCTTTCGAAGGGCCACTCGCGCCGATCATCTACATCGCTGGCGGAAGGCTTGGCGATGCCCTGTTGGCGGCGGCGTTCGTCCGGCACTACCGAAGCTTTTTTGGGCGGCCCATTATCGCCATTGGTCGCCCCGAAACGGCGTGCGTCCTGGCCCCGTTGGTGGACCAGTTCGTGCCGCTCGACGCCAGCGCCGATTGGCATGGAAAACTCGGCGGCGCCAGTGCACTAGCGGCATTGCCGCCGACGGTCAAAGGAGTGATCGGCGATCTGCATTTGTGCCACGGCAATCGTGCCAGCCTCGACCTGGTTGCCGCCATTGCCGCGCCGCAAACGGTGCTCTACGACGGCTGGATCGACCGCTCACTGCAAGCGCCGATTCGCAACTGGCCGCACCGCAGCCTGTTGGTTTCGAGTCTGCACAAGCCAACCGGCACCGATCCAGACCGGCGCCACGTGCTGCTGGACCTGGCCCACTACCATCGAGCGGTGCTCGACGCCTTTGGCATTCATGCCGCAGTGCCAAGCGAACCATGGCTGCCAGACGCGCTAAAGGACAAAACGGTGGCGCCCCAGTTTGGCCTCAGCAAGGCGACCATCGTCTGCCACATCGAGAGTTCGCAGCGCAAAAAGGATTGGCCGCTGGCACGCTGGCGCGAACTGTTTGCAGCGTTTCCTAGCGAGACCTTCGCTGTGTTGGGCACGAACGCAACTACGACCGAAGCCTTTCCCGAAAACGTCCGCGACCTGCGCGGCATGACCACCATTTTGCAGGCCATCGCGATTGCGGCGACGGCGCGCGCCTTTGTCGGTGTCGACTCAGGGTTGGCGCACGCGGCCGGCATCGCGTTCGTTCCCACCATCGTGCCAATGGCCCTCGCCACCCCTGGCTACTTCTTTCCCTACCCAGAAAACGTGCGGCCAAACATCAAGACCGTGCACGCTTTGGCCTACGCCGACTGCGCTGGCTGTGGCGGCATCTGTTGCCAAGAACTGCTGCTACGTTGCCACCGATTGGGCTTTCCATGCGTGCGCAACCTAGGCGCAAAGCCCGTGATCGAAGCACTCACGCAAGTGCTCGACAAAGCCCAGCACCTGCAGGCAGTCCGCTAGTAGAACCCGCGCCTCGGCTCGCTTTTGACACCGACTACCTGAGAACCCCGCGCGCCTTGCAGGCGGCGAGATCTGCAGCGAGTCCTGCTCGGAGAGGAGTGCTGCCGCTGGGAGAGGAATCCTGCCGCTCAGAGTCCTGCCGCTCAGGGAGGAGTCCTGCCGCTCAGGGTTCGTCGTCGTCATCGAATCGACGGTCGCCACGCCGGCCACCGAAGTCCGGATTCTCATCGTGCTTCCGGTTGACCTTTTTCTTTTCGCCGAACTTCCTGCGGTCTTCGACCGGCAGGGAGTCTGCGCCAAAGTTAGGCCGCCGTGGTCCGGAGCCGAGGTCGCCAACAGGCCTTGGTGGGCCAACGCCACCGGCAGGCCCAGCAGGACGCGAACCCGAAAAGCCACCACTGCGCGGTGGCCCGTTGGGCCCACGGCCAGGACCCGAGGGGCCTCCTGGTCGTCGGTCTTCGGCTTCGTTGATGCGCAGCATGCGGCCGCGGAAGTCCTGGCCGTCCAGTGCAGCTATTGCCTTCTTCGCCTCTTCGTCTGTTTGCATTTCGACGAATGCGAAGCCTCGGGGACGACCCGTTTCGCGATCCATGACGAGGTGCACGCTCGCAACCACTCGGCCATCTTGGCCGAACGCATCGCGGAGTGAGCCTTCATCGGTGTCATAAGGAAGATTGCCGACGTAGAGTCTCTTGCCCATTCCAGTCCGACTTCTTCATGCTGATCAAATGAATGCACGCACTAGGCCGTTGAAGAAGTCGCTTGATCCAGGCCGGTCTGTGCGGGGTCAAGGCATCGCGCCGTGACCTGCAAATATGATAAGGTCAACCCGACAGACTGAAAGCCTCCGCCTGACGAAACCTCAACGCATCTTTCTTTAGCCGCCCGGCGAACCGACCATTAGGCAATGACAAAACCGTCCCGAAGCAGCCTCTGGGCACCCCTGATTTCGCTGCTGTGTGCCTGCCACCTTGCCAGCTGCACCGGCAGTAGCCCCGCGCAACCGGCACCGCATGAAAAACCGATCTCACCTGCGGTAGCGCAGCAAACTGCTGCGTCCGAGCGCAATGTCGAAGCCAAAACCCAGCCAGAAAATAGTGTGAATAATAAATCCCAAGGCGCGACAGAGACCGCGACGTTCGGTGCTGGCTGCTTCTGGTGCATTGAGGCCGTGCTGCAACGAATCGATGGCGTGATAAAAATCGAGAGCGGATACATGGGCGGTCTTGCGACACAGCCGACCTACGACAACGTCTGCTCCGGCACCACAGGGCACGCCGAGGTGGTGCGCGTGCAGTTTGACCCTGCGAAGCTGCCCTATGAAAAACTGTGCGACTGGTTTTTCTTGGCCCATGATCCAACCACGAAAAACCGCCAGGGCAACGACCAGGGCACGCAGTATCGCTCGGTGGTCTTCTACTATTCCGATGCGCAGCAAAAGGCCGCGCTCGCGGCGATGGAACGGGCAAAGTCACACTGGTCAGCGCCGATCGTCACCGAGTTTACTGCTGCGACGACGTTCTGGCTCGCCGAGGGCTACCACCAGAACTACTTCAACAACAACCCGACCAACTCATACTGCCGAGCGTTGATCCCGCCGAAGTTGAAGAAGTTAGGCCTCGATTCACCGCCCAAGTAGCCTGCCGGCTTCGCAACGCTGGGGGCGGGCTCTGGTTGCTGCCGAGCGACCTAGTTGGTGCGGTTTTGCAGCGCCCAAACCGACTCCCCGCCTTTTTGCGCACGCGCTTGGCATGCGGGATGAACGGCCGGATTCAACGGCGGCCCTACGAATGCTGGCACATTTTCGGTAAGAACCCGCGCTAAGAACTGGTGACACAGGCCCGTGGACCGGTACCCTCTTTGCCCTTCCATTGCTTGGACCGACCAAAAAAACGGCCCCGCCAACAATCCGCCAATGCCCAAATTCGATCTCGTCAAATACGGCATCGCCGTGAAGAACATTCTCCGCAACGCGGAGCCCGCGATTCTCTACGAGCAGGCGCTGAAACGAGGTGAGGGACAGATTGTCGCCAGCGGCGCATTGGCGACGCGTTCGGGCCAGAAAACTGGCCGCTCGCCAAAAGACAAACGCATCGTCGACATGGCGCCAAGCAACGCCAACGTGTGGTGGGGCGACGTCAACATCAAGCTGACGGAAAAAACCTTCCTGGTAAACCGGCAGCGCGCGATCGACTTCCTCAATACGCGCGACCAACTCTACGTGATGGATGGGTTTGCTGGCTGGGACCCAAAGTATCGCATCAAGGTCCGCATCATCTGTCTGAACGCCTACCACGCGCTGTTCATGCACAACATGCTGATTCGCCCGGATGCGGAGCAGTTGCAGAACTTCGGCGAGCCCGATTACACGATCTTTAACGCAGGCTTATTTCCAGCCAATCCGTTGACCAGCGAGATGAGCAGCTCGACCTCGGTCGATCTCAGTTTCGAGCGCGGCGAGTTCGTGATTCTCGGCACGCAATACGCGGGCGAGATGAAGAAAGGCGTGTTTACGATCATGAACTACCTGATGCCAAAGCAGGGCGTCATGTCGATGCACTGCTCTGCCAACGAGGGCAAGGGCGGCGATGTGTCGCTGTTCTTCGGTCTGTCGGGCACCGGCAAGACAACCCTTTCGGCCGACCCGCAGCGCGCGTTGATCGGTGATGACGAGCACTGCTGGAGCGACGACGGCGTGTTCAACATCGAAGGCGGCTGCTACGCCAAGTGCATCAACCTGTCGAAGGAAGGCGAGCCAGAGATCTACCAGGCGATTCGCTACGGCAGCGTGCTTGAAAACGTGATCTTCGACGAGCACACGCGCACCGTCGACTACAGCAGTCAGGCGATCACCGAGAACACGCGCTGCAGCTACCCAGTCGAGTTCATTCCAAACGCAAAGATACCCTGCGTAGCCAAGCACCCAAAAAACGTCATCTTCCTGACCTGCGATGCGTTTGGCGTTTTGCCGCCGGTTGCCAAGCTGACGCCGGACCAAGCGATGTTCCACTTCATCTCGGGCTACACTGCAAAAGTCGCGGGCACGGAGATGGGCGTGAAGGAACCGGAGGCAACATTTTCGGCATGCTTTGGTGCCGCGTTCATGGTGTGGCACCCAACCAAATACGCCGAGCTGCTCGCGGCCAAGATCGCGCAGACCGGCGCGCAAGCATGGCTCGTCAACACCGGCTGGAGTGGCGGCGGCTACGGCGTTGGCAAGCGCATGAGCCTCAGATACACCCGCGCCATTCTGGACGCGATCCACGATGGCTCGCTGGCAAAGGCGAAGACCACCACCGAAAAGACATTCGGCTTTGAGCTGCCGGCCTCGTGCATGAATGTGCCGAGCGAGTTGCTAGATCCCAAAAACACCTGGGCAGACAAGACCGCGTTTGATGCCAAGCTGAAGGATCTCGCCGCCCGCTTCGTGAAGAACTTCCAAAAGTATCAGGACCAGGCGAGCGACAAGATTCGCGCTGCTGCACCGCGCATCTAATAGCTGCGCCAATACGAATTGATTAAGTCATGACCAAAGCACCGACACCAGCCGTGATCTTTCACGGCAATCTCGACATCGCAACCGAACTACAACGGGTCCTTGAGCGCGGCGGCGTGAAAGCTTGGACTGTGCCCCTGGCAGGCGGTTGAGGCGGACCGAAAGCCTGGCTCGCGGTCGCGAGCACAGATCAGCCTAGGGCAGAATTGATACTCACCGAATACGAGCAATCGTTGGTCACCGGCGGTGGCGGCGCTGCTTCCGGCGTTGCGGACTTTGACAGTAAAACTACCAACTGCCCGGCGTGCGGAGCATCCTTCGCAACCGCAAATGCAGTGCGCTGCCCGGACTGCGGACTCGCCTTCAAAGGTTGAGCTGTCTGCTGCTCAGCTTGCGCGGCGCCGACTGAGCAGTTTGCGCACCCCTTCATCGGCAGCCGCGCCGAACAGGATCACTGCGCCAACCACTGCAAACTCAAGTTGCGTGCTATCGGCGACTAGATTGATCGCATTCGACAGCACCTGCATGAGCGCCGCACCGAGCACCACGCCGATTACGGTGCCCTCGCCGCCACGAAGTGCTACGCCACCAAGCACCGCGCCAGCGATTGCATAAAGCTCATAGAAATTGCCAAAGCTCGACGCTTGCGCGGAGTTCACGTCGAGTACGAACAGCGCGCCGCCAAGCCCAGCCAACAGCGAGCACAAAACGTAAGCCAGCAGCGAGAGTCGCCGCGTCGGCACGCCAGAAAAACGCGCCGCCTCCTCGTTGCGACCCAGCGCGAACAGTTGTCGCCCCCAAACGGTGCGATTCATAAACACTGCCGCCAAAATCGCCACGACCAGCAACAACAGCGCGGCGACCGGCAAGCCGAAGGTCGCGGTCACCTGGATGCGACCCGTGGCAAGATAGCGCAGACCATCACCACTACTGCCAAAGCCCATCGTCTGGTCGTGTGTGAACCAACGCATCAAACCGCGATAGATCAACAGGCCACACAGAGTTACCACGAACGATTGCAGCCCGAGCCAAGTGACCAACAGGCCGTGCCACAGACCAATGCAACCAGCTAGCAACAGCGCTGCCGGCAATGCCAGGTATGGCGACCAGCCGAGGTCGCGCGTGAGCCATGGCAATACGCAACCAACCACGCAAACCACCGCCCCGATCGACAGGTCGATACCGCCAGTCACAATCACAAACATCGCGGCGATGCTGAGCACGCCAAACATGCCAATGCGCTGCAGCAGGTTTTCGATGTTGTAGGCGGTCAGAAATGTGTGGGTGCCAGTCTCTGGGTCGCGCGACAGCAGCGACGCGATCACCACAACGAGCAGCAGCAGTGAAGCGATGCCGATCAGCTTCTTCATGCGGCCCCCGTTCCAGTGGCCAGCGTCATGATCGTCTGCTCGGTCATTTCTGCAAAACCGAGCGTCCCTTGAATGCGGCCTTCATGCATGACCAGCACGCGATCGGCCAGCGTCAACACTTCAGCAAGCTCACTGCTGACGAACAAGACCGCTAGCCCAGTGGCCGCCAAATCATGCAATCGCGCATAAATCTCAGCCCGCGCACCGACATCCACGCCGCGCGTCGGCTCATCCAATAGCAACACCTTGGGCGCTGCAGCGAGCCACTTGCCGATCACGATCTTTTGCTGATTGCCGCCCGACAGCGCACCGGCGCGCTGCTCGCCGTGTGGAGTCGCTATCGCCAAGTCTCGAATCTTTGACTCGGTGAGTTCACGTTCGTATTCGCGATCCACCAGCACGCCGCGACTTCGCAGCGTCGGCAATGACAGGTTTTCACGCACGTTCATCGACAGGATGAGGCCCTGTTGTTTGCGATCCTCTGGCACCAGCACCAGCCCGGCCGCCGCTGCTACCGCTGGACCATGACCGGACAACAAAACCCCACCGCAGGTGATCGAACCAGACAACACGCGATCGGCACCAACCAAGGCGCGCAGCAATTCTGTGCGACCAGCGCCAAGCAATCCGGCGATGCCGACCACTTCGCCCGTTCGCAGTGACAGGTCACACTGCGCTGCCGGCCATGCAGCGGTGCGCAAACCCTGCACCGACAGGACCTCTTCACCCGGTTCATGCGGGACACGCCGCACACCGGACAAGGATCGCCCAACCATCATCGACACCATGCGATCGTTTGTCGCATCTACCCCGTTGATCTCGCCGGCATTGCGGCCGTCGCGCAAGACCACTACGCGATCGGCAATTGCGGTCACCTCATTGAGCCGATGGCTGATGTAGATCACGCCAACGCCTGCGGCCGTCAACTCGCCCACCACCGCGAACAGTCGCTCCGCCTCAATCTGCGTCAGGCTCGAAGTCGGCTCATCCATGATGAGAATGCGTGCCTTGCCAAGCAGCGCGCGCGAGATCTCCAGCAATTGCTTCTGAGCAGGCGCCAAGGTGTCGACGAGTCGCCGTGGATCCACATCAAGTCCAACGCGCAGGAGCACCGCACGCGCTGCGTGCTCCATCGCTCGTCGCTGCAAGAACGGCCCGCTCCGCAGTTCGCGGCCAAGGAACAGGGAGCCAGCTACCGAGAGGTTGTCGCAAAGATTCAGTTCCTGGTGAATCAGCGCGATGCCTAGGTCGAGTGCCGCGCGCGGCGATGGCAGTGTGACCGGCGCGCCGTCGAGCAGCAACACGCCCGCATCCGGCCTGTGCACACCGGCCAGAATCTTCATCAACGTACTCTTGCCGGCACCGTTCTCGCCGATCAGTGCAAGCACTTCGCCGTGGCCGAGCGAAAGACGAACATCCTGCAGCGCACGCACGCCTGGGAAGGACTTGTAGATCCCGAGGACTTCGAGCAACGGTCGGCGCATCACCGCCTCACTTCTTGCCGGTCTTCTGCTTTAGGTCATCCCAGAACGCCTTGGCGTTGTCCTTGCGGATCTGACGCGCTGGGATGTCGAGGAACCCGCCTTTTGGCAGCAATGCGGCGCGCTTCGTCGGATCACTCTCGCGCAATAGCTCACTCAACAGTTGCAGCGAGCGGCGACCGTATTCATATGGGTTCTGCACCACGGTGCCGTGGATGTGGCCATCGAGGATGCCCTGCAACGTCGCCTCGTTCTCATCAAACGCGACGATCGCAATCTTGCCGAGCTTGCTGGCCGACTTGACCGCTTCCAGAATCAACGGCGGCTCATATTCGTAAAGACCAACCATGCAGGCGAGGTCGCTAAATCGCACCATCGCATCCTGCGCCGCAGCCTTGCCCTTCTGCCGATCAAACTGATCGGTAAAGGTCGCGCGGATCTCGTATGCACCGCCCTTCAGGGTCGCATCCTGCGCGTCAAACCGCATGGAGTCATGCGAGCGATCCAGCAACTCGTCGATCACGCCCTGACGGCGGCGGCGCGCATTGTCCTGATCGAGATTGCCAACCAGCACGACAATCGCGCCACCATTTGGCAGCGCTTCCTTCACCAGCTGACCGCACATGCGGCCCGCGTCATAGTTGTCCATCCCGACATAGCACAAGCGCTTGCTCTTTGGCGCGTCGGAGTCCTGCGTGATCAACACTGCGCGTGCCGCAACCTTGTCAAGTAGCGCAGTCATGTTCTCCGGATCCTTGGGACTCAGCGCGATGCCCTGCACGCCCTTGGCCAAAAGGTCCTCCAGGATCCGCTGCTGTTCTTCGGCGGTGCCATTGGGCGGCATACGCACCACGGCATCGACTGCAAATTCCTTCTTCGCTGCTTCGACGCCAAACGTCGCCACGGTCCAGAACTCCGCCACGCAATTGGTGACGAAGGCGAGCCTCGGCTTCTTCGTCGGCACGGCAACGGGATCCTGCGAGCTCAATGGCGCGCAGACAATCGTCGCAAGCAGGAGAACGGCATGGGCGAGCAGTAGATGCATGGCAGGAATCCTTGGGATCAGCAGACGGTCACGCCGCCGTTCACGGCAACGTCTTGACCAGTGATGAATGAGGCCGCGTCACTCGCGAGGAACGAGATGATCCCACCAATGTCGGCGGGCACCCCCCAACGAAGCATCGGGATGGTTGCTAGGTAACAATCTTTATCGCGCTGCGAATCGTTGGCGTGGCGCTCCACCGGGATCCAGCCTGGCGACACCATGTTGACCGTGATGTTATGAGGCGCCAGTTCGCGGGCCATGCTCCGCGTCCAGCCAGTCTGCGCACCTTTGGCGGCGACGTAGGCACTGAAGTTGGGCACCCCGAGCCGAAACACTTCGCTGCCGATGTTGATGATCCGGCCCCAACGCTGCTGCTTCATCATCGGCAACGCTTCGCGCGTGAGCAGGTATGGCGACTTGACGAAGAAGTCGAGCATCGACTGATAAAACGCCCAGTCATATTCCTCGATCGGCTTATGCGGCTGATCGGGCGTTGCACTGATCACGAGGATGTCGACTGGGCCAAGCTGCTTGCCTACCTCGCGCACCAACCGCTTGGTGTCGGATGCGTCGATCACGTCACCGCGAAACAAGCCGCCTTGATAGCCAAGACCCTTGAACTCAGCGAAGACTTGCTCGGCCTTCTCGTGACCATTCTGGTAGTTGATCGCCACTTTTGCGCCGGCCGCACCGAGCGCCATCGCCATGGCCTTGCCAAGCCCCCTGCTGCTGCCAGTGACCAGCGCTGTGTGGCCTGCCAACGGCAACAGTGATTTACCGTGCGCAACTGCTGCCACTTGAACCGTGCGCAGCCTCTCGACCTGCCCGCCGGCTGGCTTGCTCGCTGGTTCTTGGTCTTGAGACTTGGGACTTCTGCCGACAGATCGCGAGGACTTTTTTACAGGGTTCTTCATTCGGCTCAGCGCGGATCATGGACGTAGCAAACACCGGCGCAAGTACCGGCGCAGGAAAGGTCCTGCCATAGTGAAGATGTGCTAACCTCAAAGCCGTGATGTCCATGGCTCAAGATTCTGTTCGGGTGCTGGCAATCGCTGGGCTAAAGCTCATCACCAGTGCCATGCTTTTGGCACAAAACACCGTGCCTGGCGACGCGCCATTTGATTTCACCGAGCGCCAACGGCACTGGGCATGGCAGCCGGTCAAGGCGGCACCTACACCAACTGTGCGCACCACAGATTGGCCGCTGGATCCGATCGACAACTTCATCCTTGCGGCACTCGAGAGCCGCAATCTCGCGCCCACCGCCGATGCCGCACCTTCCGCCTGGCTGCGCCGCGTACACTTTGATCTCACGGGGCTGCCACCAAGCAGCGCCGAGGTCGTTAGTTTTCTGTCCGACCACTCGTTGCCGGCCAGAGCGCTCGTTGTCGACGCACTTCTCGACAGCCCGCATTTCGGCGAACGCTGGGGCCGTCACTGGCTCGACATCGTGCGCTATGCCGAGTCGCTGGGACACGAGTTTGATTTCCCGATGCCAAATGCGTGGCGCTATCGCGACTACGTGATTCGCGCATTCAACAGCGATGTGTCATTCGATCAATTCGGCACAGAACACATCGCCGGCGATCTGCTGACAAAACCGCGCATCGAGAAAACCACCAATCGCAACGAATCGGTCCAGGGCACCGCGTTCTGGTGGTTTGCCGAACAGACCCATTCGCCAGTGGATGCAAAACAGCATCAAGCGAACCGAATCGACAATCAGGTGGACGTGCTCAGCAAAGCCTTCATCGGCATGACCGTGGCCTGCGCCCGCTGCCACGATCACAAGTTCGATGCAATCCGCACTGCCGACTACTACGCGTTCTATGGCTTCGTGAAGAGTTCCCGCTACGTGCAACAACCGCTGCATGTTGTCAATGCGGCGGCGCTTTTACTGGCGCGCAATGCCCACCAACAGCTTGCCGCACTGGCAACGATGCCGGGCTTGCAGCCGGTAGCACTGCCACCGCTGCGCAGCACGGACCGGCTGCTGGGTGACTGTGGCGCGCCGGCGCTGCCAACTGGCTTCACAACGATCGGGACTGGCTTCTGCAGCGCCCCATGCACCGGCCCATTCGTGATCCGCCAAAACGAACACTCCGTAACGTTGCACCAATTGCCGGGCAGTTGGGCGATGAGCACTAGCACTGGCTCGCAAGCAACCGGCATCCTGCTGTCGCCGGATTTCACGATCCTTGAGGACTACCTGCACGTCGAGGTCGCCGGCGAAAACGCCCGTTTGTTGCTCGTGGTTGATGGCTTTAATCTGTTGCGCGATCCGCTGTATGGCGAGCTGCACCGCGCCGTCAACAATCCAAATCCGCACTGGATCACCTTCTCATTGCAACGGTGGCGCGGCTCGCGTGCGCACCTGCAGTGCATCGATCAACCCACCCAAGACCTGGCCGATCCGGATCACGAAAACAGTGAGTATCCGAGCGATGGCTGGCTCGCAGTGCGCCGCATTTATTATTCGACACAGAATGAGCCGCCGCGAAAAACTGCCGACGAAACCATCGCCGGCAGCACCGCGGGATCGGCCTCGGTGACGCTATCGACCAATGGCCCTGCAGAGGCAAGCGCCCTCGCAGCCTATCGCGCAGCACTCGAACAACTGCCGCCAAACGACACACTGCCAGGCATGACCGATGGCAGCGGCGAGGACGAGCACATCTTCCTGCGCGGCGATCACGATCAACTTGGCAAACTCGCGCCCCGTAAATTTCTCGAAGCGGTCTCGGGCAGTGCCCCCATGACATTGCCCTGCGGCAGCGGCCGCCTGCAGTTGGCCGAATCGATCTTCGCGCCGAGCAACCCATTGCCTAGCCGCGTGTTCGTCAACCGGATCTGGCACCACCTGTTTGGCCGCGGTCTGGTGCGTTCGGTCGACAACTTTGGCCGCCTCGGCGATCTGCCGTCAAATCCTCAGCTGCTTGATCACCTTGCCTTAGCCGCCATGGCGAATGGCTGGTCATGGAAGCGCACCATTCGGCGCATCGTCCTCAGTCGCACCTATGGCCTTGCCAGCAACGATGAGAGCGAGGCAGCACAGGCCATCGATCCCGACAACTTGCTGCTGCACCGACAAAACCTGCGACGACTCGAAGGGGAAGCACTGCGCGATTCACTGCTGAGCTTTGCAGGTCGCCTGGATGCGCGAATGGGCGGCCCCTCGGTGCCCGTGCCGCTCGATTCCGACGACCGCGCCCGTGGCAAACCGGCAGAATCAGGGCCACTCGATGGCTATGGCCGCCGCAGCATCTACCTCGCCGTGCGACGCAATTTCCTGGATGACTTACTTGCCACATTTGACACCCCGCAGCCGTTCGCAACTGTCGGCGCGCGCAACGTCAGCAACGTGCCAGCGCAGTCACTCGCACTGCTGAACGATCGCTTCACGCACAGCATGGCGCGGCTGGCTGCAGAGCACGCACTCATGCTGCAAGGCAACCAAAAAAAAGACCCGCTCGATCAACTGTTCCTCGCGGCCTTCGCGCGCAACCCATCACCTGACGAGGCCACCGACTGCAATGCGTTCCTCAACGCGCATCTTGCCGGGGCGCGCAGCACAGACGCATGGGCCGAACTCGCACACGTCCTCGTGAACCGTAAAGAGTTTCAGTTCATCCAATGAGCCAGCACAACGCGCCTGTGCAACCATGCCGCCGTGAGTTCCTGCGCCGCGCGTGGAACGGTTTTGCGATGCTGCCGTTTGCCCACTTGCTCCAACCAAGGAATGCAGAGCAGAACGGCGGTGCAATCGTGCGCCATCACGCACCGCGGGTCCGCAACGTCATCTTTCTCTACATGGACGGTGGTCCGAGCCAGGTCGACACCTTCGACTACAAGCCGCGACTGCAGCAGGACGACGGCAAGCCGTTTGCGATGCCAAAGTCGCCCACCCAGTTCAACAACAATGGCAACACCCTCGGTTCACCCTGGAAGTTTCGCCAGCGTGGCCAGTCCGGGCTTTGGGTGAGTGACGTGCTGCCACACCTCGCAGAAAAAGCAGATCGACTCTGCGTTGTGCGTTCCATGACTTCGGAATTCAGCGAGCACACCAACGCAAACTATTTTCTCCACACCGGCAGCGGCTTGCAGGGCCGGCCGAGCATGGGCGCATGGGTCGCGTATGGGCTAGGCAGCGAAAACCAAAACCTGCCGGCTTACGTCGTGCTGAATGGCGGCCTCATCCCGCCCGGCGGCAGCGATAACTTTCACAGCGGTTTTCTGCCGGCACAAGCGCAAGCCTCCATGCTGCGCATGCGCGGCGAACCGCTCGCCAACATCACGCCGCACGAAAAAGAACAACAGCAGCAGCGCCGCAAACTCGATCTGCTCGACAAGCTGGATCGCCACACGCTTGCGGCGACCAATCAGGCCGGCCCGATCGCCGCCGCCATCAAGAACCAAGAACTTGCGTTCCGCATGCAGACCGCGGTCCCCGAGTTATTCAACCTGCACAACGAAAGCGCCTCGCTGCAGCGCCTCTACGGCATGGCGAGCGACTACGAACCAACGCGCAGCTACGGCCGTCAGTGCCTGTTGGCACGAAGGTTGGTTGAACGCGGCGTGCGCTTTGTGCAACTGACCTGCATGGACACCGGTCACGATCGTTGGGATCAACACGACAACCTGCGGCGTGGACTAGAAGACAACTGCAGAATGGTGGACCAGCCGATTGCCGCACTACTCACGGACCTAGCAAGCAGGGGTCTGCTCGACGAAACACTCGTTGTCTGGGGCGGCGAGTTTGGTCGCACACCCTTTGCCCAGGGCAAGGATGGCCGCGATCACAATCCGTTCGGCTTTACAATGTGGCTCGCCGGCGGTGGCACGAAGGCTGGCTTTGCGCACGGCGAAACCGATGACTACGGATACCGCGCGGTGGTAGACCCAGTCTCCATCCACGATCTGCACGCGACGATCCTGTACTTGCTGGGCATCAACCACGAGCAGTTCACCTACCGATTTGGCGGCCGCGACATGCGCCTCACGGACGTTTTTGGCAAGGTGCAGACACAGCTGCTTGCCTAGCAGGTTGTGAACTCAGGTTGCGAGCACGTGCGACGATGCCGCGCAAAGCCTGTCGCCCAACAACTATCGAAGCGGGCGCAAGCTAGCATTCGCTTGCTGGCGAGATGCGCCCGCAAGCGACCTGCCGTTACGCAAATCAGTCGTTGCGTCGTTGCGTGCCAAGAATCTGCATCGCCCAATAGACCAGTTGCATGAGCGAGACGGCGGCAGCGACGACATAGGTCAATGCTGCCGCGTTGAGCACCTTGCGAGCGCCAACGATTTCATCGCCCACTAGCACGCCGGACTGTTCCAAGGTCACCAGCGCGCGGCGGCTCGCATCGAACTCCACCGGCAAAGTAACGAAGGTGAATATCGTGACGGCGGCGAACAGGATTAGCCCAATCCAGGCGACCGTCATGCTGCCACCAAAGTAGGAGAGCCCGAGGCCAATGAAGATGGTGATCTCACCGAGGCTGCTGCCGATGCCAGCGACCGGCACCCAGGCCGAACGAAACTTCAGCGGCGCGTAATGCTGTGCGTGCTGAATAGCGTGCCCCACTTCGTGCGCGGCAACGCCGAGCGCAGCCACTGAATCGCTGTGATAAACGGGCTCCGACAAGCGCAGCGTCTTGCTGCGTGGATCGTAGTGATCCGACAGGGTGCCGCTCACTGGCTCGATCCTCACATCGTTTATGCCATGCGCCTGCAGGATCGCCGCCGCCACCTGTGCGCCGGTCTTGCCAGAGCGGGAGCGCACCTGCGAGTAGCGCGCGAACGTTTTCTTGACTGAACCTGCAGCCAGCATGCTGAGGGCCATGCCGATAATCAGCAGCACGTAGTAGGAGAGGTTGGCGCCGAATACGATTGCGATCATTTCTGATGTTTGGAAAGGGACAGGACCTCATCTCCAATACCCCCACCACCCACAAAACTCCAGATTCCCTGAAGAACCCGTTTTGTCGCCACTGCCAGTGCAATGCGCCGTCCGTCACCCACAACCTCGCGCAACGGCAAAAGCAAGTTTCACAACGGCTGCTTGGCCTGCTGAAATCTCCCGCCGCAACTGCCACACTCTTCCTCGCAAAGATGCCTTGCCTATTCTCTGTCTCGCCCCTGACGAGCCTCTCCATAAGACCTCAAAGCATGCGTTGCCTGTCCTTAATGTTGTTAGCACTCTGCGCCTGCCACAGTCTGTCTACTGATCAGCAGCAGGACCTTTCGATGTGCCAGGAAAGTGCGCGGACGTATTACCGCGATAGCAGACTAGAAAAAGCACTGGGCGTCTGCGAACGCGGTCTTGCGATCGACAATGAGAACTACGGGCTCCGGTCGCTTTATGCGGCAGTTCTGTTGCGAATGAGCGAGCCTGCCAGCGGCTCTGAGCACCAGTTGCTCGACAGAAGCCGCACGGAGTTTGCCACGGTCTACGCAACACGGAGCCCCAATCGACACGAACGCCACGTGTTGTTCGTCTATTCCCTAGCCAGGCAAAAACAAGGCCTGCGCCTGACGGGCGAAGCGGCTCAGTATAAAAGCGCAGGCAAGCCCGAACTTGCAGAGCAGAGCGAACTGTTGGCCGTGGTCGAATACCGCGCCGCGGCAGAAATGCTCGAAGTGCTATTGGAGCGAGGCGAAATGCAATTGCTCTGCCACTACCACCTGATGCAGATTTCCGCGTCCTTGGGAGACCGGGATCAGGTGTTCCGCAATGGTGAGGCCTATCTCAAAATCGCCGAGGGCGATCAGCAGTCGCTCGAGAAAGAGATCGACCGCACGACCATCTTCGAGGAAGAGACTAAGCAAAAACGCAACCTGCAACAGTTGCGCGATGAGGAGATCGAGGTACGCACCTTTCTCGGCACTCTTTTGTTCGACAAAAAAGACTACGACGGAGCGCTTCTGCAACTGGACGCAGTGCTGCGACTCGACTCGACGCGCAGCAAAGACCACTACAACCGCGCCCGGGTGCTAAAGCTGCTAGGTCGAATCGACGAAGCCATGAATGACTTGCGCCAGTTCCTCGCCACCACCAATCTGCCGCCTGACAATCCCAACGTCATCGAAGCAGCTGCAGCGCTGAAGCAGTGATGGCGCCAACAAAGTCGCCCGGCCTTTGCCTACCCCGCACCGCGCGCCTGCTATCAAACAGCGATTTCCGCTGCGTTTACCAACGCGGCATGCGTGCCGCCGGAGCATGGATGACGGTCGTAGCTCTGCGGCGCAATGACGCGTCGGGCACGAGGCTCGGTGTATCTGTCAGCAAAGAACACGGTGCCGCCGTGTGCCGCAACAAAATCAAACGACTCCTGCGCGAGGCCTTCCGGCATGCCCGCCCGACTCTGCCGCCCGATCTCGATCTGATCCTGATTCCGCGGCAGCGCCCCGAGCACTTCGACTTCGCAACGCTGCAGGCGGAGTTGGTTTTGTTGGTCCAGCGAATCGTTTCCGGCAAGGGGCAGAGGCGGCGGCCGCCGCGCGCCAAGTGAACCGCGCGAACGACCGATGAAGTGGCTCTTGATGCTGCCGGTTTGGCTCTACCGGAGGCTGATATCGCCTTGGAAGCCGCGCACCTGCCGATTTTCACCGAGCTGCTCGCAGTATGCACTCTTGGCGCTGCGCGAACACGGCGCTTTGCGCGGCAGCTGGCTCACGCTGCGCCGGTTGCTGCGCTGCCACCCATTCACCGAGCCTGGATTCGATCCCGTGCCAAAACGCTGCGCCGGTGGTCAGCGACGAAACAAACTAAAGATATAGATGGTTTCGTCCTTCGGCCCGACCCAGCACGGCAAGACCTGCAGCAGTCGACATTCTTCCTGCAAATGCTTGAGCAGCACCCCACTCGGGTCCTTCTCATGGATCTCTGGCAGCGTGATGACGAAGAACGCCGCGCGCTTGTGCTGCACGGCATCCTGCTCGACCGCCGCAAAATAACTGCGGCAACCACCTGAACTGAGAGCTCCCGGCGGCAGCGAACCATCGGCATTTTTTAGTTGGGATGGATAACCGCGGGCAAGTTCCCAGTCATGGATGCCCACCACCGTGCCAGTTGGTTTTGGGGCCTGCTTTTGGGCCCGAAAATGATCAGGGCAAAGGTAATACTGAAGGCTCGGCTCGTTGATCGAGTAGACCAGATACGGCTGACCCTTGGCAGCCTGCTGGATCAAGGCCGCCGATTCACCCCAGCGCGCGCGGTCGCCGTGTTGGCTAGTAAAATATAGGTAGTCATACGATGCCATGTCCAAGAACAGGATCATGGGCAACACCAACATCGGCACTATGCGAGAGCGCACCGAACGATAGCTCAATCCAGCAACCAAGGACTCGCCAAGTCGCACTGAGGCACTTGCCGCCAGCAACATGAGCGCTGGCAGCGCGCAAAAGGCATACCGCGCGGTGGCTTTGACGAAGGTGCTGCCGAGCACGCCAACGGCAAACATTGGCACTAAGAGCCAACACAACAGAAAAAGGCCGCGGCCTTGCATGCGCGTGCGAATCATCAGCCAGACACCAGCGAGTGCTGCGCACAGCATCGATGGCCGGAAGTAGAATAAAGAGGTATGCACGAAGTGCATTATCGAGGCTTCTGACTTCGCCCGCTGAAAGCTCAGGAATGGCGGGAAGAACCAAATGATTATCGGCAGCACTATCCCGATACCGCCAAGTGCAATTAGCCATATCCAAACGCGATGCCCCGTTCGTTGCCAATGACTGAGCACGGGGAAGGCGATGAAAATCGGCAGCAGTGCTAGCCCCGTGATGTGACACGCGCCAGTTAGGACCGCCAAACCGAGTGCGATTACGCGCAACCACACCTGACCACGCTGTATCGATTGCCAGTAGCAGCCCGCCGACAGGATCGCGAAGAACGCAACCAGCACGTAACCACGCGCATTCTGACTAAAATAGATGTGCCACGGGTTGACCGCCAAGAACAACGCCGCGGTCAAGGCAGCGCGGCGCCCCACCAGCGATCTGCCATACCACGCAAGCAAAGGCACGCTGGCCATGCCGAAAATCGCAAACGGCAGACGCAGCCAGTACGCATCGAGCGATGGCAATACGTGCGACTCGACCAATGCGCGCAGACCCAAAAAAGATAACGGATACCAGGCTCGCTCACTGTCAAGGAACGAATCCAGTGGCAACGTGATGTCGCGCCACGTATGCGCTTCATCAACCCAAATCGACCAATCGCCAAGCTGCCACAATCGCAGCACAATCGCGAGCAAAGTGATCAGCAACAATCCGAGCAACGAATTGCCACGAAATGTCAATTCGCCACTGGGCGCACCCATGCCTGCAGAGCGAATTTCCGTGTCAGGAATCTTAGCTTCTGCGTTCACAGCATTCACAGGGGAAGGTCACAGAAGCCATATAGATCGGCTTTATCAGGCGGCACTACGACAGCTCGGATGCGAAATCCCGATGCTAGCGAGTCGAGGGCAACAAAGCGTTCTCGCAGCAGCGGGTCGAGGCCTGAAGGGGCGGTGAAGTCCCCAGGTTGTGCAGGCTGCCAAGGCAACAAAAACTCACCCACCGGCGTGAATAGGATCACCACGCTCCCCTGCATGGCTAGCTTGCCGTGAATCACAATGTCGAGCGCCAGGCCAGCAGTCCGCGCAACAAGACCCTGCACCGCAAGTTCGCCGGCGGATAAGCGAGCGTTGATCGCCGCTGCTGGCAGCCTTGTACATTCATTGTTTTGCAACCGCAGCACCGGCCACTCCATTCTTTGCAGCCACTGCGCCGCGATGGTGCCCGATTCGGCAACCATTACGTGCAGGGCAGTAGCGCGAAACGGCGGCCGCAACGCCAAGGGCACAGCCCTCCTCACCTCGGCGCGCAAACCTGCCTCCACCAGCAATGCAACGCCATCGCCCGACAGTCGATCTGGGGCGGCTTGTGCAACCAGCGCCACCAGTTCACGGGCCTCAAAACTGCGCGACCGAGCGAAGCGAACTGCCGTCAATGTCGGCAAGCTAGCGCACGCCGCAACGATGCCGAGCACCAAAACGGATCGATCCCTTGCCAGGGGTGCCGCCACGCTCGAAAGCAGCGCACTGCCAAAGGCAATCAGACTTGCCGCGATCGGGCCGGTCCACGCCTCACGCGAGCACGACAAAGAACCGCAGAGCAGCGGTAGCCCGCTGGCAAAAACCACACTGGCAAGGCAGGCAAAGCCATCAGCCGCGAACCGCGCCGGCAGCAACCTCACGGTTAGCAGAATCGCGGTCAACAACGCAGCGAGCAAGCTGGCAGCCATCGAAAAGTATCCCCGCATGCTGGCCGCCGCATCGGCAGCAAAGCACTCCGCTGGCGTTGGCCCGGCAGGTCCTTGCGCCCATGCCACCGAGGCCACTGCTGCTAGCGCAGCAAGAATGCCGAGCACTGTGGCGGGCAAATGATGAATGGTTTCAGTCTCGGATTGCTTTGCCATACCGGTAAGTCATCAGCTTAGAGAATGCCAACGCGCCGCCAATACCGCTCTTTGCCACTCAGCCCGCCACCGCGCATTGCTCAAGCCTGCTTGCGCTGCTCGTCGAAATGATCCTGTGACGATTCATCTGCAGGTGCGTGCCGCGTGAGCCTGTATGGCTCTGGTCGCCGAGAAGGCGTGATCGCAGCCATCGCGCTGGCTTGCGTTGCCATGCTTGTGCACACCCTTGGCAGTATGACCGGCCTTAGCGATGGCTACGAAGGCGATCAGACTCTGGCATCTGGCATGGCTACGGCGCATGGCCTCGCTGCCATAGGTGAACCGCTGCTCTGGGACCCGATGGGATCTGGTGCGCCACTCTGGACTCGTGGCGCAGAACTGCTCTACCCGCCGTGGTGGTTGCTCGGCCGCGGCCAAGATGCGTATTGGTTGCCATTGCTCGCCGCACTGCACTCTGCATTGGCCTGCGCCCTCGGCTTCCGATTCCTGCGCGCGCAAGGTAGAAGCCGCTACGCCGCCTTCGTTGCTGGCGCCGCCTACGGCCTCGGCGCACACATGGGCTCGCTCAGCGGCCATCTCGCTGAAGTCGCAGCCATCGCGTGGGCACCATTGCCGATCGAAGTGTTCTTGCGCTACGCACGCAGTGAACGCAATCGCATGCTCGGTGCCTGCCTCGCACCTACCTTGGCATTGCCGTTCATCACCGGTGGCACGGTGACCGCAACTTGCGTCACAGCAACCATCGTTCTCTGGCTCGTGCGCCGCGCGCTGCACGATCCGAGCCGCCGCATGAGCATGTTTGCCACCGGCACTGCCAGCGCTGCGGTTCTGCTGCTTTTGACCGCACCGATCTGGCTGTGTCAGGCCGATGCTCCGGGAGTGCCGGTTGACCTGCCGCCACCACCCGATCTGTTGGGAGCTCTGCAACGCGTCGCCGGACCGCTGCTACCGTTCTTCACCGCCCTCGGACTCATGCGGCACCAACGGCACACTCCAGCCGAACGCTGGTTGCCGATTGGCTTACTTGGCATCGGCATCGCGGTGTTGCTGCCACTCGTGCCCTCGCCATTCGCTGGCCCAGCACCCTGGCAGGAAACACCGGAGGCACTGTGGTGGCCGCTACACCTTGCACTCGTGGTCCTCGGTGCTAGCGGGCTCGATGACTTTCTCGATCAGCCGTTGCGTCGCCGCGCAGCAACCGTGTGGCTGCTGGTCGCCAGTGCGTCGATTGCACCACTCGGGTTCCTGCTTGGCGCAGACACGCACAGGTTCCATGTCGAGGCGACCGTGCTGCTCGCACTTTCCCTGCTGTTTACCTGCTGGCGCTGGCTTGGCATCCTCGGCTTCAAGACCGTGCTCGCAGCAGCGGCGGTTTGCTGGCTCGCGACCTCCACGCTACAAGAACAAGCAGGAGCAACGCGCACGCCGCGACCTGTCGCAGCTTTGCCTTCCGCGCAGACGGGATTGAAAACTCCCGCAATGCCGGGCATCGAGTCCGCTGCGCCAAGGCGATCTGATCCGCGCGCCCACATCGTCTTTGCCATGACGCGCAGCTATGCGCCCCTTGGCCTCCCCATCCTGCTGCCGAGAGTAAAAAAACCACGGCTCGCAGTCATCGGACTACCCGACGACTTCGTGTGCCTCGCCGATGAAAACGCGCGCGTCCAACGGGTCGCCGATGGCAGCACCTACGAAGAGTTTGTTGCAGAATTAGGCAACGGCCAAGGCGCGCTGCTGATCGACGAGACCTTTGCCCGCGGCTGGTGTGCCTTTGTTGATGGCCAATCGCACGCTTTGCTGCGCACCGATGATGGCGCCCGCGTGATCCTGCTCGGCAAAGGCACGCACCGAGTCGCCATGTTCTACCGACCAATGGTGGCAACCCTCGGCATGCGATTCGCCGCGTTGGGCCTCCTGATCGCCCTGGCCTTTATGCTCGCTTGTGCAGTGCGCACGCTGCACAGCGACAAAAATTAGACGAGCTGAACGCGGCGGCGCTGACGCAATACCAGCGTGAGCACAAGACCAGCGAAAGCGACTCCGCACATCAAGAAGAACGTGCCGCCGCCAATCGCCATGTAGGCCTTGCCCGCAATCTGCGTGCACAAGGCACTGCAGATGCCCGAGCTGACGGCACCGAGGAGGCCTTGCGCAGTGGCCTGAAACTCTGGCGGCACGCGCAGCCTGATAAACTGCATCGA